>CALZUA010000023.1 GCA_945829235.1 uncultured Clostridia bacterium
CAGCTCGACAATGTTTACGGAAAAACCGTCGGCGATATCGTAAAATCCAACTGCGGTATGAAAATGTTTATCGGTTCAAACGATATCGAAACCTGCAAGGAATTCTCGGAGCTTTGCGGCAACTGCACCGTTTCCACAACCAGCGTTTCGCGCTCTATGGGAACGAAAGAGGGCGAGGCAAGCTACAGCACGTCCATTCAGACGCGCCCGCTTATCTACCCGTCCGAGTTGCAGAAAATCAACAACAAAACCGATACGGGTAACGCGATTATCGTTACTTTTGGTAACTACCCGCTGAAAACAAAATTCACGCCGAGCTACAAGTGCGATTTGTATAAGTTTGGCACGATGGATTTATCCGAGGTACGGAGCAACGCGTTCTTCCCCGACGAGGTTTACTACGACCTTACCGAGAGAAACGAGAAAGTGCTCGGAACAACCGAAAACTAATCTCCGAAAGGAAAATGGTATGTTTAAGAAAATTCTGGCTACGGCGCTTGCCTGCGCTGTTTTTGGAACAGTTTCGCTTACCGCGTTTGCCGAGTCGGGCGAAAATTCCGCTCAGTCCGTGGAAAGCGCGCCGAAAATTGAATATATCTACTCGGAGATTGTCGAGAACAAAATCCCGTCCCACAGTCTTTACGAGGAAATTCTCGCGAAGCAAATCGTGTTTTACAGCAACGTTTCAAACGGCGCTGTTATCGATTATCCCGTTGAGCTTGACCTGCCCGATACCGTAACCGTTACGCTTGAAAAAGACGGCAAAAAGTCCGAATACAAGCGCGGCGAACCGCTCGAAAAGGTGGGAAAATACTCGCTCACTATGATGGTTGATGGCAAAAATTTGCTCGGCGGTAACGAGAACGAGGTTTACTACGGGCTGTTTCGCTTTTGGATAACGGAAGCGTCTGAGGAGGGCGAGTCCGGTGATAATTCGGACGATGAGGACTCGGATTATTCGGATTTTTCCGAGGACGAAAGCTCGGACAGCTCGGACGTGAGCGGTGAAAGCGATTATTCCGACACAAGCTCCGATGGCTCCAACACAAGCTCCGATGGCTCCGACACAAGCTCCGACAGCTCGGGCGGAGAGGGCGAAAAACCGTCAAAGCCCGATGATAAAGAGCCCGAGGAGCAGGGGATTTTGCTCCCGAAAAACGACAAAGCAAGCCTTCTTTCGCAGTACGCAACAAGTGAAAAAATCCGCGTTGTCACGGACGGGGGAACGGAGTTTTATTGCAATATTCCCGCGGGAACGGTAACCACGAATGATGTTAAATTTGAGTTAACGGACGATATCGAGTACAAACTGCTGAAAGACGGCGAGGAACAGACGAGCTATGCTTTTGGCAATGCGTTGACCGAAAAGGGCGAATACACGCTCCTTATCAACGATGGCGACGACGAAAATCCCGCGAAATTCGAGTTCGCGATTATCGGACAATACGCCGGTGCAATCACGAAGTACACCGTTCCGGACGGCTGTAAAATCGAAAAGGCAATGTTCGGGAAAAGCGAAATCCGTGCGAACGGAAACTCGGTTGACCTCGGAAAAGAGGGTGAGTACACCTTCGATATTTCCTGCGGACTTTACAAGTGGACGGAGAGCTTCACTCTCGACAACACGCCGCCCGAGTTCAAGGTGAACGGGCTTGACGACGAGGGAAAAGCTCAGGGTGTGACGGTTTTCATCGAGCTTATTTCGGACGATATCGACACCTACACGATTATCAAGGACGGAGAACCCATCAGAAAAAGCCTCGAGCTTACGGACGCGGGCAAGTATTATGTGACCGTTTACGACAAGGCGGGAAACAGCTTCTCGCAGACCTTTGATATCATTTATCAGATGAACGCAATGGCGATTGTTGCCGTTGCTCTCGGCGGTGCGCTGATTATCGCGGGAGTTGTGTTCTTTATTATCACGCGCAAGAAATTCAACATCAGATAACACAAGCTTTTTGAGAGATTTTGAGAGGAGGTGAACAGAATGACTCCGGTGCTGCTGGACAGTTTGGGCTGGGTATCAACCGTTACCGACGCGATTGCGGACACGCTGAGCTGGGCTTTTAGCCTTTTCTCCTCGCTGGTTACATATCTGTTCAACTTCTTGTTTTCCGTGGCGCTTCAGGGCATTGTTATAATGTTCGGCGTGGTTTTGCAGTGGATTCTGTTTTACCTTCTGCACATTGTCGATGTATTTCAGGAATTCTTCGACGTTTTTGCGGGAACGCAAACCGTGAAAAAAGACGGCAATGAAATGTATCTTCTCGATGTTTTTCTCACCAACGACGGTGTTAAACAGGCGCTGATTGCGGTAACGTTTATCGGCGTTGCGATTTGCTTCATCTTCACGATTTACTCGGTTGCGAAATCGATGGGCTCTTATGCGCTCGAGCACAAGCGACCGATTAGCGACGTTATGAAAACGGCACTGAAATCGTGTATTGCGTTTATGATAGTGCCGATTATGATGTACTTCGGTTCGCAGCTCTCTTCGGCAATTCTGGTTTCGACGGAAAACGCGATAATCGGAGTAACCGGCTCGGACGAAAGCCCGAAGCTATCGACGATTTTGTTCCTCTCGGGAACCTTCGGCGATGACGATGAGCCAAACGCGTCCTTTACATCGGGAAAACGCGCCGATTATTTCAACGGCAAAAAGAGCATCTATAACCCGGGCGATTATCTTGTTGATTTTAATATGTATCCCTCGCTTGACCTCGAAAATATTCAGGCAGTTTTCCAGAGTCAGGCAGACGATGTGAAGGTTTCCGATAAGACGGCAAACGGTATCAAGGATAAAAAGGACATTGATACGGATTTCTCGCTTGATGACCTTTCCAAAAACGCAAAGACGTTCCCGAACCTGTTCGAGAGCCTTTACAACTATCCGGTGGTTTATCTCGCAAGTATCGGCGTAATTCTGATAATGCTTTGCTCGATGTTCGTGTTTATCCGAAAGATTATCGAGTTAGTCATTCTGTACGTCACATCGCCGCTGTTTGTTTCCACAATGCCGCTTGACGGAGGCACAACCTTCAAAAGATGGCGCGAGATGTTTATAGGAAAGCTGTTTTCGGGATTTGGAATTGTAATTGCGATGAACCTCGTGATGATTTTTATCCCGATGATAATGAGCTCGAACTTCTCGTTCTCGGATAACATCGCGCTTGATATTACTATTAAAATAGTCTTTGTGGTTGGCTGTATGTACGCGGCTTGGAAGTCCAACACGACAATTCTCGAGGTAATAAATCCCGAGGTTGCCGCGGCAGACCGCGCTTCGGCGATGGTTGTCGCGGGAATGGTGAAGATGGCTGCGAACACCGCTAAAGACGCGGCAATGGCTGCGGTTACAGGCGGAGGAAGTCTTGCTGCCAAAGGCGTTGCAAAAGCGGCAGGAAGTGCGGCAAAGAGTGCGGCTTCTGCGGCAGGAAACGCTGCTAAGGGTGCGGCAGGCGGCTCCGGAAATGCCTTTACGGGCGGCGGAGGCGGCGGTCTTGGAAATGTCGCTAAAATAGGCAAGAGTTTGGGCGGCTCATCGGGCGGTTCCGACAATAAAGAAGATGAACAAAAGAAACAGTAAGATTAAGCTGAGAGGAGGTTTTCGATAATGCCGATACAATCGCTCGGAATTTTTGACAGTGTTTTCGACTGGGTTTGCGACAAGATTTTTGACCCGATTATTAGTTGGCTGTCGAAAATACTCAATTCCATTTTTGACTGGATTTTGAACACAATCGTAATACCTGTCCTGATGCCGGTTTTCGAGTTTTTGTGGAATATAATCATCGCGAATATTGCCGATCTTTTCTTCACATTTATTTACAACGGCTTCTGTCAATTCCTATTGCTGTTAGACCAACTGCAAAGCGGATTTGACGTGCTTATCGGGCTAAAGGATATCACATATTACTCCGAAGCCACGGGCGAGGACACGCAGACAACGCTTTTGCAGTACTTTATGAACAACGATATTATCCGCAACGCCGTGCTTTCGATAACCTTTATCGCGCTCGGCTTGTCGATAATCTTCGCGATTTACTCAGTTATGCGTTCGACGCTTGACTTTGATTTCGAGGGGAAACGTCCCGTCGGAAAAGTGCTGAATGCTGTCGGAAAAACGATGATTGCGTTTTTGCTTGTACCGACGATTTGTTTTGTCGGAGTAAGCCTCGTTTCAATCGTGCTCAAGCAGACCTGCTCGGCTATCAGCGGCGGCTCAGACGCCTCGCTCGGACGGTGGGTTCTGGCGATTTCGTCAATTGACGCGGGACGCGGAAATCCGCCCACTCCGTTCACCAACCCAAGCACAAATCAGATGAACGAGCCGTGGAATTCGCTTCTCTACAACGGAATGAATTATATCACATTCGGCACGAAAATTCACATCTCACATATTGACTATCTTATCGGCTATGCTTCGATAATCTTTATGATGATTGTGATGATTGCCTGCTTGTTTACGTTCATCAAGCGAATTTTCGATGTCATCATTCTGTACATAACCTCGCCGTATTTCGTGTCAACAATTGTCCTTGATGACGGCGAAAAGTTCAAGAAATGGCGAGAAAGCTTTATCGCGAGAATTCTGATAGGCTTTGGCTCGGTTATCGGACTGCGAATTTTCCTGATGATGGTGCCCGTGATAATGAGCGACGAGCTGAAAATTTTCGACTCGGTTGCGGGAGATATAACGGGCGGCTATGTAATCAGACTTGTGTTTGTTCTGGGCGGAATGTTCGCGGTTTACAAGTCCTCGACGCTGCTCACGGGAATTATCAGCTCGAGTGTTGCCGCAGAGGAGAATATGAACAATGCGCTTCTCGGCGGAATGGTTGCGGGCGGTATGATGAAGGGCGCGAAAGCTGTTGCCGGCGCGGGACTTAGCGCGTTCAGCAAGCTAAGCTCAAAGTCAAAGTCAAAGACCTCAACAAGCTCTATAAGCTCCAAGAAAGATAAATCCTCAAAGTTTACGGGAGGCACAAACGCGTTCAAGGCTCAGGATTACTCGAAGAACTTCAAATCCGATTTCGCGGGCAGTCTTGGGCTGAAGAAGGACCAAATCAACGACGATTACATCAGCAAGAATGTTCTTGACGCGGAAAAGGCGAAGGAGGAAGGAAAGAATCTCAATCCTCTTGCAAAGCTCGATGGGCTTGAGAACTTTGATTTCGATGACGATTATATCTCCGATGCAGTTTTAATGGGCAAAGACGGCGATTTCACCGGAAATGCCGATACAACCGGCATTCAGCACTTTGGCGAGAAGGGCAACACGCCCGACATTGTCGATAAGTTTGAATTGTCGAAGGACGCTATCAAAATGAACGGTGAGCAGGTTGCCGATGGTGCTGTAAACAAGACGAATGATTTCAACCTCAGCGACGACTTGTTCAACAACGACTATTCTTCTCTTCTCGATGATGATGATGACAATGATGATTCGGATGAGGGTTCGGCTCATTTTGACGGCAATATGCTTGACAACGTTGTGGACAATAATTACAAGTTCCACGAGTCTGCCGAGGTTGATAGTTCCGTTAAATTTATGGATAATGTTACCGACCTCAGTGAGCAGATTAAAAACAAGAATTATATGCCACAGACTGAAATTGATGCTAAGCACAATGCTGAAGAAATTCAGAGAAGACAGGCGGCAAGAGCTCAGCGTTTGCAGAATAAGTTCTCTGACAATCAGACAAATGCCGATGCAGTAAAGACCGCAAGCACGACTTCGGCAAGCACGGCGTCTGCACAGAAAACCGCTTCCGAAATAGCAAAGAACACAAGCACGACTTCGACAAGTGCGACAACTGTACAGAATACCGTTTCTGAAAAAACAAAGACGGTTGACCCTGTTTCATCGGTCAAGAAGAACGACCACAAAAACGACAGCGGCAAATTTTAACGAAAAGGTGATTAGCAATGCGAATAATTCCAAAGAAAACCAAGGTTGAAACCGAGCTTTTCAAGGGCGTTTCTATTATTGACGTGCTTGTGGGGCTTTTCGGCGCATTTGTTTGCGTTGCGCTGATTACCTCGAATATCCCGTTCAAATGGTGGATTGCAATCGGTGTGTTTGTGGTGTTCGTGTTCCTTATGATGCCGCTTGACGATGAAAAGATTTATATGCTCTTTATCCACTTTTTGCGGCATTTTGCGATACCTCACGTCTTTTTTAGAAAGAAAAAGAGCGGCGCAATCAGCGTTGAGGACATCACCCCTTTCACCGGCATCGACGACCGCTACATAAGCTACAACAAGGAGTATTATGCAACGGTTATCGAAATACCGTCGATTGAGTTTCGCTTTTTGACGGAGTTTCGGCAGGACTCGATTATCGACCACAACATCGGCTCGATTATCCGCACAATCGGTCAGGACCAGACAGGCGCGTTCGTTAAAATCGACCGCCCCGTGATTTACGATGAATATATCCGCACGGAACACAAGAAAATCGATGACCTCAAACAAGCGTATCTTGACGATATCATCAGCGAAGATGAGCTTACAACGCGCGTTGAGATAATCTACGGCAGAATTGAGGAAATCAAGAAGATAAACTATGACGATAAGGTTTATCGCCCGTTTCACTATCTCGTGCTGTTCGATAAGAAAAAACCGATTTTGTCCGAGATGACGAGAAATGCTGTCGGGCAGTTCAGAGCCGCGGGACTTGACGCTCATCAGCTCAAGGGCAAAGACCTTGCGATTTTCCTGAAATATCAGTACAGTCAGGTTTTCGATGAGCGCGAGGTTGACAAAATCAAGCCCGAGGATTATCTTGATTGGATTATCCCGAAGAAGATTGAGCTTACCGGCAGAACCGTGAAATATGACGGGCTTATTACGCACAATCTGAAAATTCTCGATTACCCGTCTGTTGTGGGTAACGCGTGGGGTTATCGTCTGTTCAACGTGCCGAATACGCGCGTTGTGATGAAATTCAAGCCGGTTGAACGGTATCAGTCAATCAAGCGTATCGACCGTTCTCTCGAGGAACTCCGCGGTCAGGCGGGGCAGACCGGCAAGGTTTCCCGCTTGATGGAAATCAACGAGAATATCGAGTCGCTTGCTGAGTTGCTCTCGATGCTCCAGAGCGAAAACGAGTCGCTCTACGATGTCAACACTTACATTACGATTTATGATTACGAGCTCACCGAGCGCACAAAACGCGCTTCCGAGGGCAATTCAACGGCTGCTTCGTCAACCTACGTTTCGCTCAAAAAGAACGTCAAGCGTATTCTCGCGGAAGCGGGCTTTAAGACGCAGGATTTGTTTATGCAGACGTTTGACGTGTACACAAGCTCGCATATTTCGGCTTATGACGCGTTCACGAAAAAGAGCCGCGGCATTCACTCCTCGTCTATCGCGGCGGCTTTCCCGTTTGTTTTCCCGTACCTTCAGGACAAGGACGGAATGTGCTTCGGTACAACCGGCGGCAACCCCGTTTTCGTCAACTTCTTCCAGCGCGACAGCGAGCGCGTAAACAGCAATATGGCGATTATCGGTAAGTCAGGTTCCGGTAAATCGTTTGCAACTAAAACTATTTTGTCCAACCTCGCCGCCGACAACAGCAAAATCTTTATTCTCGACCCCGAGAACGAGTACGGCGGGCTTGCGAAAAAGCTCAAGGGCAAGATGATTGACGTGGGAAAAGCAACCGAGGGTACTCTCAATCCGTTCCAGATTATCACGGGCGTTTCCGATGATGAGGAGGGCGCGTCAAACAGCTTTAACGCTCATTTGCAGTTCCTCGAGGAGTTTTTCAAGCAGATTTTGCCCGAAACCGAAAACGATGCGCTTGAGTATCTGAACAACCTTTTCCCGAGAATTTACGCGGAAAAGGGTATCGACGCGTACACCGACCTCTCGACGCTTTCGCCCGAGGATTATCCGGTTTTCGATGACCTTTACGACAAGATTTTGACGGACTTCCAGCGCGCTTCCAGCGAGTACAACAAGAACAATCTGCGTATTTTGCTCAACTATGTGTCGAAATTCTCGACGGGCGGCAGAAACTCGCACTTGTGGAACAGCCCGTCCTCGATTACCACGAAGGAGAACTGCATCGCGTTCAACTTCCAGTCGCTCCTTGCAAACCGTAACAACACGATTGCAAACGCGCAGATGCTTTTGGTGCTGAAGTATCTCGATAACGAGATTATCAAAAACCGCGACTATAATATCCTTCACCACGCGAACAGAAAAATCATCATTGTAATCGATGAGGCGCACGTTTTCATCGATGAGAAATACCCGATTGCGCTCGACTTTATGTACCAGCTTGCAAAGCGTATCCGTAAGTACAACGGTATGCAGATTATCATCACGCAAAACGTCAAGGACTTTGTCGGCACTGAGGAACTCGCGCGAAAGTCCACGGCGATTATCAACGCGTGCCAATACTCGTTTATTTTCGCGCTTGCGCCGAATGATATGAACGACTTGTGCAAGCTGTACGAAAAAGCCGGCGAAATCAACGAAACCGAGCAAGACCAGATTATCAACAACCCGAGAGGTCGCGCGTTTGTTGTCACAGCGCCGTCTAACCGAACCTGCGTTGATATCGTGGCGTCCGAGGATTTGCAGGAACTTTTCAAAGAATAATTATGAAAAAATTTGCACTGTTAATTATCGCGGCGGTTTTGCTTTTGAGCGGTTGCGAAACACCAAAAGAGCCGTTGCTTAAAAGCGGAAAGCTTCGCGCGGCGGTTACGTTTGAGCTGGAAAATTCCGAGGAAATTGCCGAACACATCGCAAAAGAGCTTGGCGCGCCGCTTGAGATAAGCAAAACGGACAGAAGCGCGGCGCTTGAAATGGTTGCAAACGGCAGAGCTGACATAGCTGTCGGCGCGTTCAGCGACTCAAATTCCCCCGGCTTGAACTATCTGATGACAATGCCCATCGCGGAAAACAGAATTTATATCGTCTGCGGCGGCGAATTCACGGTTACCGGTTCAACCGACCTCACGGGGCGGGTTGTCGGCGCTTCCGCGGAGCTTCCCGAGAGCATTCTGCGTTCGCTTATTTCAATCGTGGCGGACGGAAATCTGATTTGCAACAACGCGAAAACTGCGGCGGAGTTGCTCAAATCGGGCGATATCCACGCTTACGTCTGCTTTGAGAAAGAGGCAGTGGAGCTTATTTCGGGGAATAACGGGCTGAGGTGCTGTATTCCCGCGGACATTGAGCCGGAGCGTTACGGAGTTGTGGTGTCGAAGACCAAAACCGCTTTATTCGGCGCAGTAAACGGAATTGTCGGTAAAATGATTACAGGAGAAAAGTGATATGGGATATTTTGACGACCCGAAGCACAGAGCGAAGTGGGAGAAGGAGCTTTCCGCGCTCCGTATGGAAAAAGCGCGTATTCAAGCGGGTTTGCCGCCTGTCGAGGAGCAACGCACGGCTTCCAAAAATCTCGAAAAAATTGTTCCCGAGAACGATTTTGTTGATGAGGAACAGCTTGGCTTTGCCGATGAACAACAGCGTGATGTTGCCGAAGAAAATCTCAAAGAAACAACGTTTTACCGCGCGTCCGAAAAGGAAGCAAAATCTCCCGCAAAACCGCGTCCGGAGCGCATTCACGGCGACAGCGAATATCGCGTGAAGATAACCTTTGAGGAGCTTCTCCGCGAGGCGAATATGTATGAGCCGCCAAAGCTCACGCAAAAGCCGCGTGAGATGACGCGTCAAAAAGAGGTTTCACATGAGCTTTAAAAAAGCGTTTTCAGCGCTCGTTATTGCGGTTTTGACGGCGGTTTTGCTTAGCTTTCAGTGCTTTGCGGAAAGCTCATTGCAGGAGGAAAAACCGAGCTTTTCGAGCGATATGTCGCCGGTTACGCGCAGTTATGACGAGGAATCGATGATGTTTTTGTACACGTTTTCCGATGGCGCGATGTTTTACGCGTCCGAGAGCCTGACCGACGGCGAAAATTCCGCAACGGTTTTGCTTGTGGGAAGCGAGGAGGACGACATCTTAATTCTCGTGAACGGCGCAAACGGCTCTCTTGAGCAATCGAGCGAGTATTTTCTCACGGAAAAAGGCGCTTACGAGGTTTCGGTTTCGCATATTCTGCGCAACAGCAACGAGCCGGTTCAGGCGCGTTTTGGCGTGACAATCGGCGAGCAATCTGCTGAAACCGAGAAAAAGACGGTTACGGGGCGAGTTGTGCTTGAGAGCATTGACGGCGAGAATTTCCGGCATACTTTCATCAACGGCACGGAGTTTGTCACAAACGTGCTTGACGGGGAAACGGTGAGTTTTATCCCGAAGCTGTCGATACCGGACTCGGCGCTCTGCTCGATAACGCGCGACGGAAATGTTTTCTCGATGCCGTCAAGCGGGCTTATCACAGAGGACGGCGCGTATAAAATGGAAATCTCCTGCTTTGATGACGAGGGGCGAATGGAGAAGCGTTATTTCTCGTTCAACCTGTTTACAAGCGCGACAAACCGGCTTGGCGTTTATCAGCCGCCTTATGGATATGAGTTGACCTCGGTTAAGCTTAACGGCGAGAGCGTGCCCCTTGAGGACAAGAATTTTGCCGTGTTAAAAGGCGAGGGCGAGTATTTTGTTGAATACAAAAACGGCGCGTTGACGAGGAGCGTTCGGCTTTCGCGTGATACCACGCCGCCCGTGCTTTTTTTCAACGGAACAACCGATGTTGTTTTCAGCGAGAAAATTGTTGTTACAGCGGACACGGAATGTACGCTTCGCGTGACCAAAAACGGGCAGATTTTGGGTAATGCAACCGAGCTTCTCGGCGCGGGAATTTACCGCATAACAGCAACCGATAAGGCGGGAAATACAACCTCTGCGCGCGTGGAAATCAAGGCGATTTCCGCGATAAATCCGCTTGATTTTATCATAATTTTTGGCGTGCTTGTGGTTGGCGGTTTGGTTTATTTCTTCATTCAGAAGAACAGAAAGATGACGGTGAGGTAAATGCGGATTTCGCTTAAAAAAAGGATATTTGCGGTTTTGCTTTGCTGTTGTGTTGTGTTTACGAGCGGCTGTTTTCCCATTCATTCAATTTTGAGTGACCAGTACTATGATTATGGTGCGAGCGGTACATTAGATATGTACTGTTCTATGATGAGCGATAAAAATCAGGCTGTTACCGGCGAATATCCCGATGGACAGAGAGCGTTTAAATTCAAAAACTGCACCTACGAGGCGGATATCTCGGATTTCAAGCTGATTGACGTTGCCGGAGATGTTTGTCTTTACTACTACACGGGCATAAAAGTGCTCGACGAAAGCGGCGAGAACAAAAAAGGCTACTACGACAGGACAACCGCAAAGCTCAAATATTTCTGGACGATTGCCGGATACAACTTTAATACCGGCAATTATTTTGAGATTCATAATCAGGAGTATTATCCCGCAAATGGTGACTCGGGCAAAATGAGCGGAAATCCCGTTATTCGTTATACGAACACTTATTATCGGGATTATGTAATCAATGTCGGATATTTTTTTATCAAATTTTCCGTAAACTGTTATACTGACAAGCCTAAAGAATTTATGTTCGACAATAAAGAAATCTGGAAGCTGAGCAACGACAACAAGAAAGAAATCCGCGAAAAGCTCGGAATAAAGGGCGACAACAACAATTTCTGCTGCACGGACCTTGCGGTAAAAAATAGGAATGAAGAAAAATATGCGGCGACGTTTATGACGCTTCCGAATGATGACAGTTTCAATCAGAAAAACGTTATGTTTGAGGTTGAGCTGAAAAGCGAGGTCAAGGACAACAAAACCGTGAGAGAAATCGTTTTGAGGAAAAAGGAGAGCAACGTTAAAACCGTACAAGGCGGAAATATTCTTTCCTCAAACCCAACTTCGGGTAACTGCATTTACGTTATAACTTCAAACAGTAAAGATAGGGAAAAAATCAAGTTCGGTATCGATAACCGTGACCGCAGAACAAGATTTGAAATTGAGATTGGCAAGACAACCGATGAAAACAATGTTTTGCAGTCGTTCTCGGTCAAGGATTATACCGATAAAGACAGTGACGGAAACGAGTATGTTTCGGACGAGGAATCAAGGCTGGAGCTTGTGTTCAAGAACAGGATTGAATATTACAAAATTGAGCGATACTACCAGGGTCTCGTTATTGAATACAGAGCGATTCACCTGAAAACCTACAAACTCAACGAATTCTGCTCAACCTATCTATCATCGGACGATATCCCGTCAATCCTTGATTTCTCGTGGGGAGTTAACATCTCGTCAACAACGGACGGAATGCGAAATATTTTTGAATCGGGAAACACAAACTGGTCGTCCCGAAGCGGCGCGGCTTATTGCTCCGCGCGATACGGCGGGAAAACGCTGGTTATCGGCTTTGACGGATTTACGTTCGACAAAACCGTGCGATACTTTGACGATGACGGAAACGAAACAGGTATGTCCCAATCAAAGAGCGAATTTACGATGGCACAATTACCGTTTGCAACGGTTAGAATTGTATAAAAGGAGAATGATTATGACATTAAACACAAATTTGGACGGAACAACCCTCACGATTGAGATTATCGGCAGACTTGACACCACGACTGCGCCTGTTCTGGAAGAGGAAATCACGAAGTCAATCAGCGGAATTAAAACGCTCGTGCTGGATTTCGGACAGCTTGAATACATCTCGTCTGCGGGACTGCGCGTGCTTTTGAAATCGCAGAAAACGATGATGAAGCAAGGCAAAATGATTATCGTAAACGCGAGCGAAACCATCAGAGAGGTTTTCGAGCTTACGGGATTTATGGATATTCTGACGCTCGGTTAATCGAAGAGTTCACTTTCGGAGGGGTAACTATGGAAAAAATGAGATTTAACGCCGAAACCATAAATCTCAACGAGGTGCTTGCGTTTATCGACAGCAAGCTCGAAGCGAACGATTGCCCGATGAAAACGCAGATGCAGATTGATGTTGCCGCCGAGGAAATTTTTGTGAATGTAGCGCACTATTCCTATCACCCCGAAATCGGAATTGTTGAGGTTTGCGTTGAATTCGAGGAAAATCCGCGCAGGGTGTTTGTCACGTTTATCGACAGCGGCAGACCGTTCAATCCTCTTGAAAAGCCCGATCCCGATGTAACTCTTTCCGCAGAGGAACGTGAAATCGGCGGGCTGGGGATTTATATGGTCAAAAAAACGATGGACGATGTGATTTACGAGTTTTCGGACGGACAAAATCATCTCACAATGGTCAAAAATCTTTGATTGTTTCGGTGGAGGTCATTATGCGAAGGAAAATCCTCTCGGCAGTGCTGGCGTTTGTGATGATAGGAACGGCGGTGACAGGTTGCACAAACAGCGAAAAAACAAGCTCGCCCGATTTGCAGAAATTTGTCGAAACAATGAGCAAGGAGAACTTTGTTCAAGAGGGAAGCTTTGTTGCTCTTGACACGATTGAGCTTGCAAGTCAAAAACAGCTTATCTCCTGCTTCGGAAATAACGCGGGTTCGGCGTATGTTGTGCCTTTCCTCCCGCCCGCGCCAAATCAAGCGCCCTCCGCAGGTGTTCATAACGCGGTGTATGACTGGGCGGACGAAAAGCCGTCCGTTTACTATGACGAAAACAAAGCCGATAATTACCCCGCAAATCCTTATTTCAGCCCTGTCGGCTGGTCGTATAAGCTCGCGGAAAACGAGGCGGTTGTGCTGGTTGGAGAGCTTCCGCCCGAGTGCAAATACTATTCGTTTATCAACTACATTTTCTTCAGCGAGATAAAGAGCGGCAAGGATTACAGCAAGGAAAAGGGCTTCTTTCAAATAGGCACGGAGGAAACCGGCTTTTATCACCCCATTTTCGGCAGCCTCGGCGCGCCGATAAATCCCGTGAACATCAAGTCGCAGGGCGGCGAGAAGTACGGTTCAAGGTTCGCGATAATTGTTACCGGCGACAAGAATACTTTCACCAAGACAAAGAACGCGCTTATTTCTGCGGGAATTGCCGAGAATATCATAAACGAAAGCCCGCTCCCCGCGGCAACGCTGAATATGGGACTTGAAAAGGGCAAGGACACCTTCACCACGCTTATGCGAATTTCTCAGCCTACAAATCAGACCGATTATGAGAGCTACATAAATTCGCTCGGCGAGAAATTCAAGGTTTATCGTATTACACCCAAAGACGAAAATGCCGAAAAATCGCCTTATAAAGCGGAATATGCAAGAGAACGCGGCACGGGAAAAAGCGAGGTTTCCATTCTTCCCGACGCGCCGCAGACGCTTGATGAAATCCGCGCAAAGCTGATTGAGGAGTATGGCGCAGATTACACCTACGAGGAGCTTTCGGCGGAAATTGCCGTTCCCGAGGGTATGACCGCGTATTTGAACGACACCAACGCGCAGGGCGATAACCGCGACACAACTTATCTTATGACGCGAGATTTCACACTCAATTCCGATGAGGATTTTGTCGTTGTGTACGGCGTAAATCACACCAAAACCAAAAAGGCAACCTATTCAAACACGGTTCTGTACAGCCGACCGATGCTGAACGGAATTGCAAGCGTTTATGACAGTCTTTACGAGGGTTCTTCGGAAAAATACCTTGACGCGTCGCACGAAAACCGCGACAGCTATTACGTCTACAAATTTGCCAGAAAGCAAACCGATGATTATACAAGGGTTATCGAGTACAGCGAGGGCAATGAAAAAGGCGAGTATTACGGCGCGGATAACGGCGACACGCTGTTGCTTGCATATCGCGCCTACCTTGAGCCGGAAACGGGCGTTGGCGCGTCGTATTACGAGATAATCTATGACCGCGCGATTGTTTTTCACAAGAAATAATTCGTGTGCATACCTCAAGCCCTCTGCTGTAATGGCAGGGGGCGAGTTTTTGCGAAAAAGTGTTACAAAACAAATAATTTTTCGTATAAAACAGTGAAAGAAAAATAACAAGTTTTGGAGGCGGAATTATGGCTAATGATACGGAAAAATTGTTTGATGAAATTCTTTCTGATGCGGCTAAAACTGTTTTGGATAATTTCCCCGAAGAGCTGAAAGTTTCAAATATGATGGGCGGACAGAGGGTTCGCACGGCTAATTCATTCTATAAAGAGCTGAACGGCTTTTTTGAAACAAACGGCGTTTATACCGAGGAAGAACAAATAGATGAACAAACGAGAAATATGTCCCGCGCAACGCTTTTTACCGTTGATGTTTTGAACAGCTTGTATCTCACGAACAGATTAAGCGACTATATTGATAATTACTTTGAAAATCCGGAAAACGAGCATCTCTATGCCAATGAAGAAGAAAAAAATCAACTCAAGAGTGACCTGAAAAAGCGTGTTGAGGACACGTTTGAGGTGAAAACGAACTCGCAGGAAGCAAAGGATTACGCGCAGTCCCTCAAGGACGGCTTTAGTGCGGATTCGTATGAAAAGGGCATGAGCTGGGTTTATAACATAAACCAGTCTTTGACATATCAGGGCGGTATGAATCAGCTTACCTCATCGCAGGATTATTTTCAGGAAGCTCCCGACAGCATTGTGAGAAAAATCGTTGACGGAATAAACGCTCACTCCGCTGAAATAGCGCAGGAAGAAAAGCCGGTTACAAAAGGTATCCGCGGTTTTTCGGTTGCTTACGGTATCGGCAATGGAAAAGATGTAAATCCCGCTGATTTTGTTAAGCATTTCAAAAATTCGACTCTTTCCGATGATGAGAAACGCTGGGCAATAAATGTTTACAGAGATTCTTTGATTGACGACCGAAATGTCAAGAAAGATAATCGTTTTAATATCGGTTTGGGTGATATTAAGGTTGACGGAAAGCCGATGTTTACAAAAGAACAGCTTCGTGATGCCACAAAATCCGATGAGATGATTTGCGAGGTTATCGCAAGGGCGATGTCGGGAGAGAAAGTTACCGCAAATCTTACCGATGACAAAGAATATTTGCTGTCGCCGAAGATTGAAAATCACGGCAAGGAAAAAGAGAAGCATTGGTATGACTTTATCGTTGATTTTTTCAAATCCCATTTTGGCGGCGGCTCAGAAAAGGAAAAGGCCGCCAAGATTGACGATATGAAAACGGAGATTGAGAACACGCAGACAAAATACGCTGATTCGGTTTCCCGCCGCGAGAAGATTACGTTTAATGACCTTTTTGGAAAAAGCGCTCTTGACAAGGTAACTTCCGCTTCTAAACAACAGCCGCAGAAAACCAACACTCTCGGCAAAACAAAATAAAATCAATCCCGAATGTTTTGAGCATTCGGGATTTTTTCGGAAATTCTGTTACAAAAAAGAAAGGCTTTCGTATAAATAATCAGAAACAAATAATTCGTAGGAGGTAATACTATGGATAAAAGGTATAATAATTTAAACAAGACCATTTTGGACAAAGTTTTTGATGGTGCAAAGAAAAGCTTTGATTTTTCTATGGAGTTTAAAAGCGGCAATGATAGCGTAAATGCCAGCTTTGAGGATTATTTTGAAGATACTTTTGCAAGAATTCAGCTTATGGGCAACAAGTCCGAGAGCAAGGGATTTGCCGGCGCGGAGGCTTTTGCTCTTAACGCGTTTAATGTCGTGGCACATACCCGCGAACTGCATAAGCAGATTGATGATTACTTTGCGAATGAGGTTAACCAAACTCTGCTTGATGCGTATGGTATGAATGAGGAAGAAAAGACTGCTTATCGCAAGGAGCTCAAGGAAAAGGTTTCCGACTCGATTGGTTTCAAGGGGAACACTCCAGAAGAAAACGCTTTTATTGATAAGATTAACGCCGCTTTTGATATGAATCAGGGCAACAGCAACGCCGATTATCTGAAAGAAACACTTAATTATCTCTCGAACGTTAGCAGATATATCGAAAACGGCGCAAGTCAAAAGGACGCGCTTACTACGGCTTTCAATGACGCGTCTTTTACAGGCGGCAATATCGATATCGCCACGGTGCTTTCAAGTGAGATTTCCATACTTGCTGACTCACTCGGCAAAGATGAAGAGAAGAACGACTTGTATATGAAGGATATTTCTGCAAACTATGTGGATGAAATCGATAATAGAGAGGTTTCTCCCGAATCGTTCAGCTATAGTTATGAGAAAAATCCCCAAAACCTGACGAAGGATGAAAAAGCCTGGGCACAAAAGGCTTTTGGCAGAATTATTTTCAACACAATGGATATGGAAAGCGGCTGGGACGTTTTCAATATGGATTTGACAAACTTCCGTGCCAACGGCGAGCAGATTATTTCTGATGAAGAATTTCAAAATGCCAAAAACCAGACCGGCGCTCTCAATCCCGAAAAGTTAGAGGAGTTTCAAGAGAAGATTGTCGCAAAGATGGCTTCCGGAGCGGAGATTTCGGTTATTGACAGAACACCCGAAAAAGCCGTTAATATAAATCTTGCGGAAATTAAGGCGAAAACACCGGCAGAAAAATTCCTTTTCGGTTATCCCGACTCTCTTACTGCCGCCGACAAGCAGTGGGCGCAAGATGTGACCGCAAATCTGATTAACTACAACGGCGGTATGGTTGAAGTGAACAGATTTTATGCCGACGGCAAGCAGATTATTCCGAACGATGAAAATAGTAAGAATTTGTCGTTTGAGGATTGCTCAAGATTGATTGCCCAGAAGATTGCGTCCGGAGCGGAAATAGCTGTCAGAGTGTCTGCGTTTAATCAGGAACTCGAATTGATGACGATGGACGCGCAGGATATGGCGGCAATCAATCCCGAAAAGGCTCCCGTTACGCTCGAGTCGTTCGCTGCGCATTTCAAAGCTGACCCCAACAATCTTACTCCCGAGGAAAAGGAGTGGGCGCGCGAGGCTTATGACAAGATGTTCTTAAGTTCGATGGATTTGTCGAACGGCTGGGACCCCAGTACCGTAAATATACAGGCTTTCTGTGCGAACGGTCAGCGAATCATCTCTGATGAGGAATTAGCAAAAACCGGCCCCGAAGATGTTGACAATTTGAAAGCAAAGATTGTTTTCAGTCTTGCTTCGGGTGATAAAGTTACCGTTCGCCGTGAGATTGAAGAGAAATCTGTATCGTTTGACTTGTCAAGCATCAAGGTGAGCCACGAAATCGACAAAGAACAGGCTGAACCTACCAAAGACGAGCCCGCCAAAACCGAGCCCGCCAAGACCGAGCCCGCCAAGACCGAACCCGCCAAGACCGAGCCCACCAAGACCGAACCTGCCAAGACCGAGCCCGCTAAAACCGAACCCACCAAGACCGAGCCTGCTAAAACCGAACCCGCTAAAACCGAGCGAGCTAAAGTTATTCGTTTTAAAACCGACCCCGCAAAAACAGACCCTTCCAAAAAACAGCCCGCAAAAATTCCCGCAAAAAACATAAGTCGTAAGAATATTAACGCCAGAATGCTCCGATTGAAAAAGCAAATGCTTCAAAGACAACGTATCGCGGCAAATATGGCGAAGGTGCAAAATGCGGTGAAGAATGCACAGAAAAATGCATCGATAAATGCACAGAGAAATGCACAGAGAAATGCACAGAAAAATTCGGCGAAGACCACGATAAATCAGAAGCCTTCTTTTATCGAGAATTTTATGCGTAAGATATTGGTAAGTCTTGTTAAGGGATTTTTGGGCATAGACCTTGACGAGGTAATAAACAAGCAGAAAGAAGCCGAAAAGTCTGCTGACAAGACAGATGAAAAGAAAAAGACCGAGTCTTCCCGCACGAAAACAGATTTCAACGAGCTTATGAAAAAGGAAGCCGAAGCAAGCGGGAAAAAACTTCCCACTGAAAAGACCTTTGCAAAAACCAACGAAAAGGTCAATGAAAAGACCAATGAAAAGACGCTGACGCAAAAAGGTTTGGCAAAGTAAATTGCTTGTCGATAAACCCTGACTAAATAACGGAGGAAGAAGATATGGAAAAGAAAACCATCAAGAACTTTGAGGATTTTAAGAGAATCGCTGTCGAAAAGGCGTTCGGCGAGAAAGCCGAGTTCAGCCAAAAAATGTGGGAGGAATCGTTGAAGAAGCGCTATGAAAACGATGAAATCTCATTCCGCGTAAGCGAATTTGACAACGGAAATATTATTCGCGACAAGGGCGTTCTGGAGCTGTTTTCCAATATGGAACGTCTTGATGATTACATAAAAAATGAGAAAGACCTTGCGCATAAAACAGCCGCAGTTGCGACAAGACATGTTATTTCGGCGGGTTTGAACGATTTGCTTAATCAGTACACCTATTCGGGTATTGATGAAGTCTATGACCAAATAGCGGAAGAATATGATATCTCCGAAGAAGTTGCACAGGCTTATCAGAATACCCGCAACCAATATCTTCAGGCAAGTGAAAATCGTAATCGAAACATTCCTTTGAGTGAAGCTTCTCTCGGACAGCTTAACGCACAGGAAAAAACCGATGTGTACAACAAGGTCGTAAGTTCGTTTTTTGACACCGAGGTCTGGAAAGACGAAAACGGAAACGTTATCCGGCCGAGCAAGGCGGCAAACGAAGTTCTTGGCGATGTAACCGCCTATGCCTTGCAAATGGATAATGACGCAGTGCTTGGTGATAATGAGTATCACGAAGTGAGTGTTTACGATGATGAATTCGAGAAAGAGTATGTCGAGGAATTAACGAAAGAATTTGCTTCCGAAAAAGATATATTCAAGGAGTCGGAAATTGCTCAAAGAATCAGGGATTTCAAAGATAATTTTGTGGATTTCTCTATGACAGGCAACAGGCAGGATTTGGACGAGGTTTATCTGACGCTTGACAAAAGCCCGCTTGCTGATATCAGAATGGAAGAGTTTGTTAAAAATCAGAAAGCCGATAAGCTCTCCCATATCGAATTGGATTGGGCTGAATCCAACTTAGACAGAATGGTGAACAGCCTTTATACAAAAGATGAGCTTCGCGCGCTTAAGCAGGCGGGAATTGACCCCGCGATGGGCATTTTGGTTGACGGAAAGCCCGTAAACTGGTACGGTAAAGGAAGCCATAGGTTTGATACTCAATTCAAGGGAAATAATCCGCTTGAAAACGCAAAAGTCAAGGCTGAGATAGTATCAAAGGCTCTTCAAGGCTCGAAAATCGATATCTGCAAGTATAAGATTAACGACAGGGGCGAGGTTGAGTCTGATAAAATTGTACCCGTAAAAACGGACGCAACCATAAAAGAGAGAAAGTGGTCTTTCATTCGCTGGCTTATGGAGTTCTTTAACTTTAGATCCAAAACAGAGATGTTGGATAAAATCAAGGACGCTAACGAAGCGAAAAGAGATTACACCGACTATTACAACCAAAAAAGAGAGTATGAAAAGCAGGTGGCTGAGGGTAAAACCGGAATCGAAGCACCGGAAAAGCCCAGGTCGATTGATGACGCTGAAAGAAGAGTTGTGACAACAAAAGCCAGAGCCACAATCGCCATGAAAGAAGAATACTATGACCGTTTTGCAAAAGACTTTTTTGGCGAGATAGCTGTTGACGGCAAAGTCTTTCGCGGATTTAATCTGCGGGAAGCATTCCAATATACCGACGCTAGTGGTTCTATAAATCCTGCATTACTGACAATGACCAGAAAACCCACAGTGGTTCATATGGCTCTCCTTTATGGTATGTCGAAGGGGCATTCGCTGAACGAGATGCTTGATATCAAAAACGGCGAGCTTCGCAAGAAAATCGGTAAAGAATTTGTGGAAGAACTTCACGTTAAATCATACGACTGGTACTTGGAATCCACGAACAAGAATTTGTACAAACAATTCCAAGAATTAAAGGAAATTTGGCAAGAAGAGGATAAAGAGAAATCCGAAGAAGCCAAGAAAGCCAAGCAAGCCGGAAAAACCGAAGAAACTAAGAAAGAAAAGGAAGCAAGGGTGAAAAAGGACGCCGATAAGCTTGAGAGAGAAGTGAGGAAGGCGGAGATTATGAACAACCTCAAGGATTCTCAGAAAAGCTATGGCAAATATCTTATCGACAGAAGGGAAAAGCTCGAAAGGTTCTGTCTGGAAAGCGCGGAAGCGTTTAAAAAACAGCCGATTGGCGTCGTAAGTCCCTTCGACACAGAAGCGTTTATTCAGAATTATCCCATGCTTTCTATGATGGGTTCAATGGCGAAGGATTGGAGTCAGTCGCTTGCAATCTTTGAGCGTGAAACAATTAAAGATGGCGATAAGGAGGTTGAAATCCCTATATCCAAATATAATTGGTTTAAGCTCAATGAAAATGATGAGCAGAGATTAAATTTCGGATATGACAATGCCGATAAACAACTCATCAATCAGGTAAACGAAAGAGCTTGCACGGTCTACGATTATTGTGGCGATTTGAATAATTTAACTCTTATCTCGTTCTTTGCAGACAATTACTTCGGTTTCCTTACAGACGAGAATTACGCAACAATAGATTATACTAACGAAGAATTCAGGCTCTCAAGGGCAGCAAAAGGAAAGGCTGCGGTTCAATATGCTTCCGAACGGATAAACGAAGGCAGTACAATCGGTGACATTATCGAAAATACAGAAATGTGTACAACACTCGGCGGAGTTTTTAGGAGTTCTGCTGACACCGATGTCGAGACAAACGTGATGGAAGCTGACCTTGAATTTACTTTATATAACGACAATCCCGAAACGTCAAATATGAAGTTTGTCAATCCCGATAAGCTTATAGGGGACGTAAGGGAAGGTCAGTTTGTTTCGCCGACTGATGTCTATGCGGGAGACCTTGTTGAGCAGTACACTGAAAATGGTGTACAAAAAGAAAAGGTAAACAGACTCTTTTTTGTTCCTATCGCCGATGAAGAACGGAAAGCCAAAGAAATGATGGAAGAATTGATAGGTCCGTTTAAGGCAGATGAAGACACAAGCGTGCTTGACGCTCATAAGAGAATTTTAGATATTGAGAATAACATCGAAAAAGCCCCCGAGAGTTACGCCGAGAAAGCTCCCGAGAGTAACGTCAAAATCTCTGAATTCGAAGACGATGAGGAAGTTGCCTCCGAGAAGCGACTGATTTCATTTGACGAGATTACCCAAAGCGAGAAGCCAAAGCAGACCACAAAGCAGACCGAAAAGCAAACCGAAAAGCAGACGACTGCACAAAAGCAAACTCCAGAAAAGACGTCTGAAATTAAACACTAAGCTAAAAAAATGATGTACTCTTTGTAGGGTACATCATTTTTTGTATAATTGATAAATTGGTGATAAAGTACAATATACCGCACGTCTTTGATACCCTAACCCTAGAATGGAGATTTTACTGTCAAATTTCAATGGATAATAAATGTTCTTGACATTAAAACGGAAATGCATTATAATAAAAATAATTAAAGAGGAGCACTTTTGAGTGTTAGAAAGGATATTGCTATGTTAAACAATGAGGAATTTGACATCCTTGCTAAAGAAATACGAGGCGGGTTCGGGTTTCGGAAAAAGTTTTTGTTCATAGGCGAAGGCTTCAAAGAGTCACAGTTGCCCGATAAGTTGTGCAGGCAGCGTTGGTCCGGGGTTATTACAACTTCGGATAGCGAAAAACTTACGGAATTGTTCAAGGAAAAAGACAGAGAAATTGTGTGCATTTTCGATGAGAAAATGACAATTGAACCGAATACCGAAAAAATGCCCATAGTCTATCTTCACAAAATTGATGAGTCGAGTGAAGGGTACTGCGAAGAAGATAGTAGCTTTGGCAATAGCTTTGTCGGAGTATTATCTAATGTTATGAAAAAAATTGGAGATGTAACCAGCGTTATATACACCATCGGTCTATATGAAGACGAGCTTAAAAAATACGACCTTAGAATCCGCGACCTGAGCCAGGAAATAACCACATATTATATGGGACAAAAAAAACTCCCTAAAATTGCAATAAATAATTTAAAAGTCTATACAGAGGAACTGGCGGATTTTTTTGCAGAATCTGATTTGCTTGATGACGATGATGATTTTGAGCAAAACTTAACCGATAAAAATATATTTTATAAAAACGGAAAATGTGTATCTTTATCTGACGAGGAACTCATGAATACGCGCAGATACTTTACACTTGCGACAAGTGGTATTGTTGAGGGAAACCGTCCGATAGGTGATATTCAATTAAGCCTTGCTTTTGAAAATTTCTTGAAGCTTTCTCCTACTGATGGTCCGCAATGGTACGGGTATCTACCCGAAACAAGTTTCAATGTAAAAAGGCCGTTTGAAGACGCTTTGTTTAAAATGGTAACACAGGCTCTGAAGGGAGAACTTTTCAATACATCAAAAAGATATGATCCCACAAAGCCGATAGTTTTGATGGGACCTCCTGCATCGAGCAAAAGTATAACTCTGGGTTCGTTGGCGTATAAGGTTTTTATGCAACATGATAATCCTGTAATTTTCATAAAAAACTATGACATAGATTTTTCCATTGATAGTAAAATTTTTGTTATGTTGGAAGGCTTGATGGAAAAAATCGATAAATTGAATGGCGATGCCAAAACCTTGCTTATTTGGGACGGTTCGTCAAATAAAGACACACTTAGTATGGCAAACACTCTTGCGAATAACCTTTCCAATAGAGGACGTAAATTTGTGTTGGTGTGCAGCTCATACAAATACTACAAGCCTAATGTCAATGAATTCGACATGTGCTTTGATAACACAAAGCGAAGCTGGGAAACTTGGAATGACAAAAAACACAAGGATAGTACGTTGTATGTTAGGGTGTATCGCAGAAATCAGGATTTCATAATAGAATCCGATAGAGATGTAACTCCCGGTGAAATCGAGGAGATAAAAGTCAGATATAAAAAATATGCCGGCATCGATATTGACAAAGATAACCTGAAATCCGTGTTAGATGGTGGCACAGACGGCAAAGATATTTTTATGTATTTTTATCATCTGGCATATTTCCTCAGAAATCCTTTGAAAAGAAGTCTAATTGACGAACAAAACAACTTTTCAAAAATGTACGACAACGAGTTGCGTGAGATATTTGAAAAGAAATCCGGTTTCAGATTTGATGACATTTGTCCCGAGCTTCTCGAGGAGCTTGGACTTTCCGAAGATGATATAAACTCCGATGCGGAGGATGTGTATCCTAAAGAGCGCTTTAGGAGATTTCAGGAGTGTATTGCGCTGTTTAGCCAGTATAAGATTAAAGTTCCGCATGAATTTGCAATGGCGGTATTGGACATTGATACCACAGGCGTTGCATACAGCACAGACAACTATAAAATTTACAGATTTGTTGAAGAGGATATACCGTGGATTCGCTGTGCTCTGACCGACGGTGAGCTCTTTTTTGAATTCAGAAATACAGAGGAAGCGAGGCTGTATATTCAAAATCAATTTGAAGCAACAGAAAATGGCTTCGAGGAATGTATGAATCTGATACTGTCCTTGTTTGATGTATATATAAATTCTAAACAGCTGAGCAGAACTATAGTAAAATGCTTCTCGGAACTGGTGAAGCAATTGGGGCCAAACAGGGAAATGGTACTGGATTCGAGCAATGAATTCTCTGACGGATTTAGAAAATACTTCAAAAATCATATGGACATGATAATCGATAAGCTCGAAGAGGTGATAAATGAAAAATTAGATTATGAGTACAGCTTGACATTAAACAAAATAACGCTGTGTCGCGAATACTATGGCGATAAAGACTTTCTTTTGCGTGGTCGTGATGAAACAGACGACAAGAATAAATATGAAGAAAATATGGCTATGCTGGAAAAAACAATATGCTATACTGACGGGCGGATAAGGGATATTAAAAGCTCGAACTATTCGTGTGACTACGAGATACAAAAAAACCAAATGATAACCGAGCTTGCAAACTGCAACGTTGCTTTGTTTGAACGTCAAAAAAATTATCTTAAATCCTGTAAAGATAATAATGTGATGCCTGCGGATAAATGGAGTACTCTCGGTTTAAGATCTGATTTTGAAGATTTGTTTGATAATCTTATTCAAATTATCAGTTCGGAACCACGAAACGGATTTTTTTACAATGCTGTTTTTAAGCTGTACGAAAGTTATAGCGAAACCGTTAAAATGAAAGGCGAAACGGTAGATTACGATATTTTGAGCCGCCTTGAAAACATAATCGAGAACAGCATCATCATCGATATTATAAATCGCGGAGCACACGGTAAAGATGAAGTGGGAACGCATATTAACCGAATCAAAGAGGATATGTGTGGTTCCATGGTAACGCTTGACGGAGTTTTGAACAACAGCGATGATATTGCCGGCTTTTTGGAGTTCCACAAAAAGATGTTGGAGAAGGGAGATGCCTCGTCCATCTGCTTTATTGCCAATGCAGAGTTGCTGAGAAACAAAATCATTGGGCAAGACAAATCCTCCTGCAAAAAAGAATTTACTCAAGATGAACTGGAAATTTGCAAAAAAGTTCGCAAATTTATGATAGATAATTGCGACATTGTGAAAAACGATCATAACGCGCTTCGTATCCTGTTCAGAGTTTGTTGGATATGCAACGAGAAAGAAGATCCTTATTCCGACTTCTACACGGAATTCCGCCCAACACATATGAATTTAGAGCAGTGGGAGGAAATAAACGATATATGCTGTTATTATGTTAAAAAATGTCCGGAAAACTATAGGTCATACTTCATCACTTATATCTATGCTCTTTCAAAAGTTCAGATTGCGCTTATTTCAGGAAATAATGTCGCGGCTGGGTTTGAAGATTGCAAAGTTATTATTAAAAATATCCCTGAAAAAAATTTTTCAGGCTCAAAAAGAATGTTTGCACCGTTCATGATTTGTAAAGAAAATGGCTGTCCGTTTACCTTTAATTTCATGGTTGAGGACGTAAATCAGAAAAACAGCGGATATTTGGTTTTGTGGAATAATCCGGACTTATCCGATTTGAAAATTAAATTTAGGATACGGGCGGAGAATTTAGATCGCAACAGCATACCCGAACAGGGGGAAATTATAAACGATCTTGCCATAGGCTTGTCGTACACCTCATTCTCGGTATGCAGAAAGGACATCAATTCGAGGGGAGGGAGAAAGTTATGAGCATTCTTTTTGAAAATGATGAGGCAAACATAATCAATGACGACGTTAAGAGCAAGATTAGCCCTAACTTGTTTGTCTTTTGCAATTACGAGCCCACCCCTAAAATTACTGATGATATCTGCGGACTTTTTTTGCTCAAGGTCAGCAACTTTTATAAATTGCTTGTTGATTCGGGGTGGGTAGTAAAGAAGCTCGGTTATATTTACAGCGGTAAAGAAAGTTCCAACTCCAAGTTCCTACCGTTTTCCAATAAGGACGTTGAAAATATTTATAAAATCGTGAGGGATTTGAGGACGGGCTTTTTTCATAACATCTCCGATAAAAATGGTGATAATTTAGTTATTAACCATATCAAAGGCTGGTTCGACCTGCACACGAAAAAAGATGGAATTGATTATAAGGAATGCATTGAAGCTATCGATGGCGATGCTGAAACAATCATTGATGTTTGCAAAAAATTCGTAGAATGCGTTGAGAAAATGTCGGACGCTGACAGGGAAGCCGCTATTGAGAGATGGAAAAGCGTCATTATCGAGCATTACACGCAAAAACAGGATATGTTTTTCAATATGCTTAGAAGCTACTACTTTTCCAAACATCCCGAAATAACCTCCCAACAATGGAACAAAAAAGCGGAAGGATATAGAATAGTTCTCAGCTATTTTACCTATGATTTAAAGCAGTACAATGATAAAATTAAAAATATTCCGTCAACGTTAAAGGAAACAATTAAATTAAAAGATAATTATTCAATTGAGAGTCGTACTGTCGGGGAAAACAGGGCAAAATACTTGTTTGATAGCGAAGATATCAATTTGCTTTATCCAAAAGATGACAACGAAAAAAAGAAGCTTGTTGACAAGTTCTTTGAAAATGAGCTTGAGAATGCTATTAACGACATACTTAAAATTGCTCCCGAATGCTCACTGTTGCCGCAAAATATATTTAATGAAGTTTTCGACAAAACTAAAACCAAATTCAAGTTCTTTAATTGTGATTTTGCCAGATTCGATTTTACATAAACAGTGCGCTTATACAATTGTGAATTATCAGGTTTTTATTCGTTGAAACGGCAGAGATTATAAGTAAAGCAACCGACCGCAGAAAGATTTTATCTGCGGTCGATTTGTTTATGTACAAATTATATCAAACACCCTTCACATAATCTTTTCCCGTACTTTTTCGACAACCAAAAAATTTTTTAAAAAATTTCCAAATACCTATTGACAAAGTAGGCAAATAGTGATATAATCATATTAACCTACTAAACAGATGGGAAAATTCAATTGAGGAGGTTGCTTATGACAAGCCTGAGAATTACCCGTTTTAACGAACGATGTCCGAGGATTTCCCTTGTTGATTTGTATAGCCGAATGTGTTGACGGCGAGAACTTACAATTAAAATTATCAGAAATTACAGGAGGAAATCATTATGTCCGATATTAAAAACCCCGAAAACTGGAGCTTTGAAACCAAACAGCTCCACGTTGGTCAGGAAACCGCTGACCCCGCGACCGATGCGCGCGCCGTGCCGATTTACGCGAGCACCTCTTACGTTTTCCACAACTCTCAGCACGCCGCAGACCGCTTTGGACTGCGTGACGCGGGCAATATTTACGGCAGACTCACAAACCCCACTCAGGATATTTTCGAGCGCAGAATTGCCGCTCTCGAGGGCGGTACAGCCGCTCTGGCAACCGCTTCGGGCGCTGCCGCGATAAACTACACAATCTTGGCTCTTGCGAGAAGCGGCGAGCACATTGTCGCTTCAAAGACAATTTACGGCGGTACATACAACCTTCTCGCGCACACGCTCCCGCTTTCTTCGGGAATTACAACAACGTTTGTTGACCCCGACGAGGAAAACGCTTTCGAGAACGCAATTCAGCCGAACACCAAGGCGATTTACATCGAAACTCTCGGCAACCCGAATTCCAACATTATCGATATCGAGGAAGTGGCAAAGGTTGCGCATAAGCACGGAATCCCGCTTGTTGTTGACTCAACGTTTGCGACGCCTTATCTTATCAACCCGCTGAAATACGGCGCGGATATTGTCGTTCACTCGGCAACCAAGTTTATCGGCGGTCACGGCACGGCAATCGGCGGTGTTATCGTTGACGGCGGCTTCGACTGGGCGGCTTCGGGCAGGTATCCGTGGATTTCCGAGCCGAATGACAGCTATCACGGCGTTTCGTTCGCACAAGCCGCGGGAAAAGCCGCTTTCGTTACATACATTCGCGCAATTTTGCTTCGCGACACGGGAGCAACGCTCTCGCCGTTCCACGCGTTTATCTTCCTGCAGGGACTTGAAACGTTGTCGCTTCGTGTTGAACGGCACGTTGAGAACGCGCTGAAAATTGTTCAATATCTCAACAATCACCCGCAGGTTGAGGCGGTTCATCACCCGTCGCTTGAAACCGAGCCAAGCCACAAGCTGTACAAGAAATATTTCCCGAACGGCGGCGGTTCGATTTTCACCTTTGAAATCAAGGGCGACGATAAAACCGCGCAGAAATTCATCGATAATCTCGGCATTTTCTCGCTTCTCGCGAATGTTGCCGATGTAAAATCGCTGGTTATTCACCCCGCGAGCACAACCCACTCACAGCTCACCGAGGAAGAGCTCGCCGAGCAGGGTATCAAGCCCAACACCATTCGCCTTTCGATAGGCATTGAGAACATAAACGACCTTATTGCCGCGCTTGACGCCGCATTTAAAGCTGTTCAGTAATTATTTTTAAAGGAGAGATTATTATGTCTAACATTTACAAATCCGCTGATGAACTTATCGGCAAAACCCCGCTTCTTGAGCTTGCTCACATTGAAAAGGAGCTTGGACTTAACGCGAAGCTTATCGCAAAGCTTGAGTATTTCAACCCCGCAGGTTCTGTCAAGGACAGAATTGCCAAGGCGATGATTGATGACGCGGAGGCAAAGGGCGTGCTCACGAAGGACTCCGTTATCATCGAGCCTACAAGCGGTAATACAGGAATCGGTCTTGCGTCTGTTGCGGCGGCGCGCGGTTATCGCATTATCATTGTAATGCCTGAAACGATGTCTGTTGAGCGCAGACAGCTGATGAAAGCGTACGGCGCGGAGCTTGTCCTCACCGAAGGCGCAAAGGGAATGAAGGGCGCGATTGCCAAAGCGGAGGAGCTTGCCAAGGAAATCCCGGGCGGCTTTATCCCGTCGCAGTTCACCAACCCCGCTAACCCCGAGGCTCACCGCAAAACTACTGCTCCCGAGATTTGGGAGGACACGGACGGCGCGGTTGATATCTTTGTCGCGGGCGTTGGTACGGGCGGTACAATCACGGGTATCGGCGAGTATCTGAAGGCAAAAAATCCGAACGTAAAGGTTGTCGCGGTTGAGCCGAAGAGCTCTCCCGTTCTCTCGGAGGGAGTTGCGGGAGCGCACAAAATTCAGGGTATCGGCGCGGGCTTTGTTCCCGAAATTCTCAACACCAAGGTTTACGATGAAATCATAACTGTTGCCAACGAGGACGCTTTTGAAACGGGAAAACTCATCGGCAGAAAAGAGGGTGTTCTTGTGGGAATTTCCTCGGGAGCGGCTGTTCACGCGGCAATAGAGCTTGCAAAGCGTCCCGAAAACGCGGGCAAGAACATTGTCGTTCTGCTTCCCGACACGGGCGACAGATACCTGTCAACACCGCTGTTTGCGGATTGATTTATGATAACGACACGCGGACGTTATGCATTGCGGGTTCTCATCGACCTTGCCGAGCACCCGAGCGAAAACTACACGCCGATGAAGGAAATCGCGGCGCGGCAAGGACTTTCGCAGAAGTATCTCGAGCAGATTATGCCGGTTCTCATCAAGAACAAAATCGTTGACGGAATGAGCGGAAAAGGCGGCGGATATCGGCTTGTCCGCTCACCCGAGGAGTATGTTGTCGGGGAAATTCTCTCGCTCACCGAGGGCAGTCTGGCGCCGGTTTCCTGCCTTGAGTGCAAGGACGAGAAATGCGAGCGCTCCGAGGACTGCCGAACGCTCCCGATGTGGAAAAAGTACAGCGAGCTGACCAAGGATTTTTTCAACGGGATAACTTTAGCCGACCTTATGAAACCCGAAAATTATTAAAATTAACAGGCGTTCTTATCGGGGAACGCCTGTTTTTGTTATTTCTCGACCTCAACTATAAACCCGTCAAAGCCGGCTTTTTTCGCTTTTTCGAGATAATTCTCGGCATTTGTTTTCGAGGAAAACGCGCCGATTTGCACGCGGTAAAGTTTGGCGTTTTCGGCAACGCCAAGCCGTTTGTTCACGTCATCGGCAATCTGTCCCATGCGCTCGTAAAGGTAAGTTCCCGGGCAAGATTTTCCCGAGTGAAACCAGCGGTGTACGGTCATATTTTGCTTGTCAACTTGACCGATTAACGACTTGTCCGCGCGCCAAAGCAGTTTCTTGATATCGTTTCGCTTGCAAATGTCCGTGAGCAAATCAATCATCGCGGCGTAAACTTTTTCGTTCACCGCAAACGGCTCTTTGGTATCAGACGCGCACTCGATTGTAATCGCGCGGTTGTCGTTCGCGGCACTTGAACTGCAATACGACCTGTCCTTTTCCTCAACGTACATTGCAATTCTGCCGTCCTTGCCGATACCGTAATTCGAGCTTGCCGCTTTCGTCTGAAACAGCTCCCCGAGCGGTTCTACGTTGCATTGTCCGACTACACAATGTATCGTGATTGTATCGATTTTGTGGTTACGCGGACTGTCCTTATGCGGTGAAATCTTGGTGTAAGAAACGAGCGGCGAATTACTCATCTGTACCACTTCCTTTGTTCCCGCCGTCTGCCAAGCCTTCTCCGAGAACGTACCCGACAACCGCCGCGCCCGACATTATCGCGCCGGTGATTTTATCGGCAGTTTCCTGCGTTCCCCCGAAGATAATCACAAGCCCCGCGACAAATCCAGCGATTGAAACCCATAATTTGCGGCTCGTCAGCTTGCGCTTCCAGTCAATTTTCATAGCGTTTCACCTCGCAGTCCAAATTCTTGATTTTCTCGTCCTGAACCTCGTTGTGCCGCTCCAGAGCGTAAACGCGCTCGATGACTCGGTTGTGCTTGTTGACCTTTTCTTCAAGCTGTTGCAGGCGATAGGCGGTGAGGCGAGATGACGCGATGATTCCGCCGAAGCTCCCGATTAACGTGAAAAGCCCCGAAATTATTGCAACAATAATTGCGCTGTCCATTAAAATCCTCCTTTTTGTAAATTTCAGCATTTTGCTGTAATTGTATTATAAATCGGGAGGAACTGCAAAAAACTGCATGTTTCACTAAATGATAAAAGCTGAACTTTTGACACAGCCGTTTGTTTATCCGAAGCACCTAGCGGCGCTTATATCAACGCAGAAATTTGGGATTTTATACAGCGCGAGAACCTCGGTTATCCCGTTTTCCCGAATGTAATCCGTGACTTTTCCCGTGAAAAACCGCAGGTCGATAAGGTGCGTTTCCTTGTAATCATCAACAACAAACTGCCCGAAACAATTCGCGTAGGAGTCCTTGATTATCAGGATTTTTCCGTTGCCGTTGCCGTTGGTTTTGGTAACAGCTTGGTTTGAGTTGAAGAACACGGCTTTCTTCCGGTTTACTCTCGGGCTTGCTCTCGGGTTGAACAGGCTTGCTCTCAGGGGTTGAAGCATCGCTTGTTGAGGAGCTTTCGGAGGGCGCGGAGCTGTTTTCCTTGTTGTCGGAATTTTTGTCTTTCTGTACATATAACGACCGAGGAAAAGAAAATGTCGGAAAAATTTTTGTTTTTTCCGACAAATTTTTTTATTTGATTTTCCGGTAAATCTCGGTAATACTCTCAGCGGTTGTTTCATCTCCGTTTGACAGGATAAACGTCACCGCGCCGTTCGTCCATTTCAGCTTGAAATAGTTGAACTCGATTCCGCGAATTGTTTCGAAAATCGCATCGGTTTGCGCGTCAACTTTGTCGCTTTTAATCAGCGTTCCGTTGATGCCGGAGAAATCGCCGCTTTGCTATGACGCGCGCAAGCAGTAGGATTTCCCGCTGTATGTGAAGTCAACCTGCGCGATGCTCCCGTCAAGGATTGAGTAAGCGATATCCTCGGAGCCGGCGGGCGCGTCTGCGCGGAAATGAAGCTGTTGTTCAAAGTCATCGGCGCAGTTTACCGTCATAAACGGGTTTGGAATTTCAACTCCGCTACTTTAATTTCCTTGAAAGAACCTTGCAGAGATTTATCGCGGTTACCGTCAACCATTTTCGCTCGTGAACCTCATCGGTGAACTCAAAATCCTCGTTCAGCACCTTCACAAACACGTCCTCGGTGCAATCCTCGGCATCAGCTGTCGATTTCATATAAGTCATACATAATCGATAGATGTATTTCCAGTGGCGCTCGTAAAACGCCTCAATTCTTCATCAGTCTTGAAAGTTGTTTCCATCGGAGAATCCTCCTAACATTATGATAACGATTGAAACAGTCGTTTTGTCGGGAAATTTCACAAAAAATATTGATTTTGACTAATTATACAATAAATTGAAAAATATGCAAATATTTCCGAAAAATTTCATATAGATTTGTGATATTTTGACAGAGAGTTCACGCGGTTTTGCTTGACAAGGACAGTGAAAATGTGGTATAATAATATGTGTATTTGTACCATTTTGGACAATATTTAGTGAAGTTACGGAGAGAAGAAAATGACTACTTTTTTAAAGCTTGTTGTTAGTGGACTGCTTCCGGTAGCGGTTAGCGTTATTTTATACATAATCGACAAAAACACCGCGTTCGGCAAGATGAAATATATCCCGAAGCAGATTGTGTTCGGGTTGATTTTTGGACTGCTTGCGGTTTGTGCGACAGAGTTTGGCGTTGACATGGGCGGCGCTATCATCAACGTCCGCGACAGCGCGCCGATTTGCGCGGGACTTATCTTCGGTGCGCCCGCGGGTATAATTTCGGGCGTTATCGGCGGCGTGGAGCGCTGGTTTTCAACGCTGTGGGGCGGCGGCGAGTACACAAGGCTTGCGTGTACCGTCGCAACAATCCTCGCGGGACTTTTTGCGGCGGTTTGCCGAAAATATATGTTCGACAACAAAAAGCCGTCTTGGTATTTCGGGCTTGCTATCGGTATGATAACCGAGGTTATCCATATGCTGATGATTTTCCTCACGAATATGTCCGATGTACACCACGCGTTTTCTTTCGTGGAATTCTGCTCGATACCGATGGTTTCGCTCAACAGCCTCTCGGTAATGCTTGCGGTACTTTTGATTTCAATTCTCGGCAACCCAAAGCAAAAAAAGCATCAAGAGCTGAAAAAAATCTCGCAGACCTTTCAGCGCTGGTTGCTGGTGTGCTTGGTTATCGGATTTTTGTGTACAACGGTTTTCTCGTGGGTGCTCCAGACGCAGTTGTCCGAGAGTGACGCGGAAAATCTTATCAGGCTCAACCTCGCTGACGTTAAACAGGACATCTCGGACGCGTCGGACAAGAATTTGCTCTCAATAACGAGAACGGTTGCCGAGGAGATAAACCGCACGGGCGCTTCCGACAGCAACTCGCTCAAGGTGCTTGGCAAAAGGCTTGATATTGCCGAGATAAATGTTATCGACAAAAACGGCATTATTTCTGCGTCAACCTACGATGATTTCCTCAATTTCAATATGAACGGCGGCGAGCAATCCGCGGAGTTCCTCGTCCTGCTTGACGGCAAAACAACCGAGTATGTTCAAAGCTATCAGCCCACCGCGTCAAATCCCGATATTTGGCGAAAGTACGCGGGTGTTGTGCTGGAGAGGGGCGGCTTTGTGCAGGTTGCCTATGACGCGGAGCGCTTTCAGAAGGATATCGACGAGCAGGTTCTCGGGGCAACCCGAAACCGTCATATCGGCGAGAACGGCTTTATCATTATTGCCGATGAGAACCGAAATATTGTTAGCAGTCGTTCGGACGAAGATGAAATTCCGCACGATTTCTCGGGGAGTAAGTTCGATAGGGAGAACATTTTCGAGGAACAGCGCGCGGTCTGCGAAATTGGCGGCAAGCAGTATTTTATGATGTTCACGACAACCGAGGGCTATTACATAATCGCGTTTATGCCTGTTGATGAGGCGGTGTTCTCGCGCGATGTTTCGGTTTACGTCACCGTGTTTATGGAGTTCATCATATTCGGAATGTTGTTTGTGCTGGTTTATGTCCTCATCAAAAAGCTGGTTGTGGACAACATCGACCGCGTGAACGACTCGCTTGCTCAAATCACAAACGGCGACCTGAACGTAGTGGTTGACGTTCGCTCAAACTCGGAGTTTGCGTCGCTCTCCGATGATATAAACTCAACCGTTGTCACGCTCAAGCGCTACATCGCCGAAGCCGCCGCGCGTATTGACAAGGAGCTGGAATTTGCGAAGGAAATTCAGCACTCCGCGCTCCCGAGCGTTTTCCCGCCGTTCCCGAACAAGACGGAATTTGAGATTTTCGCGTCAATGGATACCGCGAAGGAAGTCGGCGGCGATTTCTACGATTTTTACTTTGTCGGTGAGGATAAACTGGCGTTTCTGATTGCGGACGTTTCGGGCAAGGGAATACCCGCGGCAATGTTTATGATGACCTCAAAAACCTTGCTCAAGAGCTTTGCGGAAACGGGTTGCGAGGTGAACGAGGTGTTTACCGCCGCCAACGCAAAGCTCTGCGAAAACAATGACGCGGGAATGTTCGTAACGGCTTGGATGGGCGTTCTTGACATCAAAACGGGGCTTGTTGAGTTTGCAAACGCAGGTCACAACCCGCCGCTCGTCCGGCATAAGGACGGCAGTTTTGAGTACCTGAAATCCCGCGCGGGCTTTGTTCTGGCGGGAATGGAGGGCTTGAAATACCGTAAAAACGAGCTTGCACTCGGAGCGGGTGACGAGATTTTCCTGTACACCGACGGCGTGACCGAGGCAACAAACTCGAACAACGAGCTGTACGGTGAAGAACGGCTGTTGAATTTTATGAACACCTTGCACGATTTGCCCGCAGAAGCTGTCTGCAAAGCGGTTAAGGCTGATGTGGACGCGTTTGTCGGAGAAGCACCTCAGTTTGACGATATCACAATGGTTTATCTGAGATTTAACGGCGAACAAAAGGGAGAGCAAGATGGATAACAAGTCAGAAAGCCAGATTTTCAGACAAAAGAGCGTGGAGCGGATTTCCTCGCCCGAACAGCTCAACGACTATGTTCGCGTGTCAAACCCCGCGGTGTGGATGGTTTTGGCGGCGGTTGCGTTTATCCTCGCGGGCGTGTGCATCTGGGGAATTTTCGGGCGGCTGGAAACGGTTATCGATACTGCGGGTGTGTGCCGTGACGGGAAGATAACCTGTTACGTTGCCGATGAGAGAATAAAATCGGTGAATGTCGGAATGAAGGTTGACGTTAACGGCGGGAAATATGAGATTTTGGAGATTGCCAAAAAGCCGATTGAGGTGGACGAGAATTTCGATTCCTACGCAATGTATGTCGGTGAACTCAAGGAAGGCGAATGGGTGTACGAGGTGACGGCAAAAGCGCCGATTGAAAACGGAACCTACAATGTGAAAATTACCACGGAAAGCGTTTCACCGATTGCTTTTGTGATGAATTGAGGAAATGCCGATGAAGGAAAAAAAGTTTGCCGTCAAAAAGCCCGTCACAAAGGGCGCGTGCAAGGTTCCCGTGGTAATGCAGATGGAGGCGCTCGAGTGCGGAGCGGCTTGTCTTGCGATGGTTCTCGCGTATTACGGGAAGTGGATTCCGCTGGAGCAGGTGCGCTCGGACTGCGGTGTATCGCGTGACGGCTCAAATGCAAGAAATATCCTCCGCGCCGCGAGAAGCTACGGTTTAACCGCAAAGGGCTACCGCTACGAGCCGGAGGATTTGCGTAAAGTCGGGAAATTCCCGTGCATTATCCACTGGGAGTTCAACCACTTTGTCGTGCTGAACGGCTTTCGCGGCGACAAGGCTGTTATCAACGACCCCGCGCGCGGCACTGTAAGCGTGTCGATGAAAACGTTTGACGAGGCGTTCACGGGGATTTGCATGATGTTCGAGCCGACCGCGGAGTTTCAGCCGAGCGGCAAGCCAAAGTCAATGCTCACGTTTGCGAAAAGCAGGCTCAAGGGCGCGGGAACAGCGGTCAAGTTTTTCGTGCTCACCTCGCTTATAACCTCGCTTATCGGCGTGATAAATCCCGCGTTTTCGAGAGTTTTTCTCGACCGTTTGCTCACGGGTGAAAACCCCGAGTGGTTCTTGCCGTTTATAATAATGCTGTCGGGATTTGCGATAATTCAGCTTGTCGCGGCGTGGATAGGTGCGGTGTACTCGCTTCGGATAAACGGAAAGCTCGATATCGTGGGAAGTTCATCGTTTATGTGGCAGGTTCTGAGAATGCCGATGGAGTTTTTCTCGCAACGTATGGCGGGAGATATCCAACAGCGCCAGTCCTCGAACGCAAGCATCGCCAAAAATCTCGTGAGCACCTTCGCGCCGCTTGCGCTGAACACGATTATGATGGTTTTCTATCTTGTCGTGATGTTGCGGTACAGCGTTTTGCTCACGTTAATCGGCGTAGCTTCAATCTTCGTCAACCTGCTTGTATCAAACATTATCTCGAAAAAACGCGTGAACATAACCCGAGTTCAGATGCGTGACGCGGGAAAGCTCGCGGGAACAACCGTTTCGGGTATCGAGATGATTGAAACGATAAAGGCGAGCGGCGCGGAAAACGGATTTTTCGAGAAATGGTCGGGCTATCAGGCAAGTGTGAATACTCAACAAGTCAAATTCGCGCGGCTTGACCAGATGCTTGGAATGATTCCGTCCCTCGTAAACTCGCTCACGAGCGTTGCCGTGATGATGATAGGCGTTTTTCTCGCGATGAACGGGCAGTTCACGGTCGGTATGATTATGGCGTTTCAGGGCTTTCTGACTTCGTTCACAGCGCCCGCGATGAGCCTTATTTCATCGGGACAGACGCTTCAGGAAATGCGAACCGAAATGGAGCGCGTTGAGGACGTTATGAAATACCCGACAGACGTGAATTACGATAATGACGCGGTTTCCGAGGACACGAAGTACAAAAAGCTCTCGGGAAATATCGAGATGAAAAACGTGACTTTCGGTTACTCAAAGCTTGCCGAGCCGCTGATAACCGACTTTAACCTCACGCTTAAACCGGGGAGCAGAGTTGCGTTTGTGGGAAGCTCGGGTTGCGGAAAATCCACGCTTGCGAAGCTGATTTCGGGGCTGTATAAGCCGTGGAGCGGCGAGATTTTGTTTGACGGGAAGCTGATTTCCGATATCGACAGAAGCGTGTTCACAGGCTCGCTTGCGGTTGTTGACCAAGACATAATTTTGTTCGAGGACACGATTGCCGCGAATATCAAGATGTGGGACGACACAATCGAGGATTTTGAGATGATTATGGCGGCGCGCGACGCGCATTTGCATGAGGATATTATGCAACGCGAGGGCGGTTATCGGTACAAAATAACCGAGGACGGCAAGGACTTTTCGGGCGGACAGCGTCAGCGTATGGAGATTGCGCGAGTGCTTGCACAGGACCCCACGATTATCATTCTTGACGAGGCGACAAGCGCTCTTGACGCGAAAACCGAGAGCGAGGTTGTGCAGTCGATAAAGGACAGAGGGATAACCTGCATTGTTGTCGCGCACAGGCTTTCCACAATCCGCGACTGCGATGAAATTATCGTGATGGATTACGGAAAGGTTGTCGAGCGCGGCACGCACGATGAGCTTTACGCAAAGGGCGGGCTGTACACACAGCTTGTATCAAACGAGTAAGGGGGCGGAAATATGGGCTGGTTTGACGAGCAAATCAAACAGCGCAAGCAAAACGACAACTATGTTTTCGCCGATACTTTTATAAATATGGCGGGCGCGATTATGGGGAAAAAGCTCTCCCAAGCGCTCAACGATGACCGAATTGTCACAAAGGACGCGATTGACGAGATTTTGAAATATTATCACGTCAAAACGCGCGATGTCCCGAGCGACATCAAGGATATGAACGACACGCTTGAGTTTCTGCTCCGACCTTACGGGATAATGCGCAGAAATGTTGTTCTCTCGGACGGTTGGTACAAGGACGCTGTCGGGGCGATGCTTGCGACAATGAAAGAGGACGGGCGTATTGTCGCGCTTATCCCGACGGGACTTTCGGGGTACAGCTATTTCGACTACAAAACGGGCAAGAAAAAGAAAATCAACCGCAAAAGCCAAAAGCTCTTTGATGAGGAGGCAATCGCGTTTTACAAGCCGTTTCCGCTGAAGGAGCTGGGCTTTTCGGGGCTGATGAAGTACATTGTCGGCACGCTCTGCCCCGCGGATTTTGTCACAATCGGCATAGCGGCGCTGGTTGTGGCGTTGCTCGGAATGTTTGTGCCGCGCCTCAACAACATCATTTTCGGGACGGTTATCACCTCGGGGAGCAATCAGCTTTTCTTCGCGATAACAGCATTTTTGGTGTGCGTGACAATCGGCACGATGCTGATGAACTCGGTTCAGTCGCTCCTCACCGCGCGCGTCAAAACCAAAATGAGCATCTCGGTACAGGCGGCGACAATGATGCGGATTTTGTCGCTCCCGACCGACTTTTTCAAGAAATTCAGCTCGGGCGAGCTCGCCGAGAAAGCGCAGTACATAAACTCAATCTGCGATTTACTGGTATCGGTTTTGTTTTCAACGGGACTTACATCGGTGTTCTCGCTTGTGTATATTTGGCAGATTTTCGTGTTTGCGCCGAGTCTTGTTGTACCGGCGCTGATTATTATTCTGGTAACGGTTGTGTTGTCGGTAATCTCGGCGGTTGTTCAGATGAAGATTACGCTTCAACAAATGGAGTTGTCCGATAAAGCAAGCGGCTTGAGCTACTCGCTTATCAGCGGCGTGCAGAAAATCAAGCTCTCCGGCTCGGAGAAGCGCGCGTTTGCGAAATGGGGAAATCTCTACGCAAAGCAGGCTCAGCTCACCTACAACCCGCCGATGTTCCTCAAGGTGAACGCGGTTTTGAACACGGCGGTTTCGCTTATCGGAACGATTGTGATGTATTATATGGCGGTGAGCACGAACATTTCGGTTGCCGATTACTACGCGTTCAACAGCGCTTATGGAATGGTTTCGGGCGCGTTTATGTCGCTTGCGGGAATTGCGCTCACGGTTTCACAGCTCAAGCCGATTATGGAAATCGTCAAGCCGATTTTGCAGACCGTCCCCGAGATTTCCGAGGGAAAACAGGTTGTCACGCGGCTTTCGGGCGGGATTGAGCTGGACAACATTTCGTTCCGTTATAATGAAAATATGCCGCTTGTGCTGGACGGTTTGTCGCTGAAAATTCGCGCGGGGCAGTATGTGGCGATTGTCGGGAAAACGGGCTGCGGAAAATCCACGCTTATGCGAATACTTCTCGGCTTTGAGAAGCCGCAGAAGGGCGAGGTTTATTACGATGGCAAGTCGATTAACACCATTGACCTCAAGTCGCTCCGCAGAAAAATGGGCGTTGTTATGCAAAACGGCAAGCTGTTTCAGGGGAGCATTTATTCAAATATCGTGATATCCGCGCCGTGGCTCACGCTTGACGAGGCTTGGGAAGCGGCTGAGAAGGCGGGAATTGCCGAGGATATCCGCAGAATGCCGATGGGAATGTCAACCGAAATCAGCGAAGGCTCGGGCGGTATTTCCGGCGGACAGCGCCAACGATTGCTGATTGCGCGGGCGATTGCACCGAAGCCGAAAATCCTGATGTTTGACGAGGCAACAAGCGCTCTCGACAACATCACGCAGAAAAAGGTTTCCGAGTCGCTTGACGCGCTGAAATGCACGAGAATTGTTATCGCGCACAGATTATCAACGATTAAGCAGTGCGACAGGATTATTGTTCTCGACAAGGGCAAAATCATCGAGGACGGAACCTATGATGAACTTATCGCCAAAGACGGATTTTTCGCGGAGCTTGTTGCCCGTCAGCGGCTTGACGATGCCGATGAAAAAGAAAAAGTAAAAAATTCTTGAAAAAATATTATCCCTTCGGCGAAATTCATCGTATAAAGATACAGAAGGGCAAAAAATATTGACCACAAGGAGGATTTACAATGGAGAACAATGAAATTTTTGCAAAACTGAAAGAGGCGAAATCAGCGGAGGAACTCGTTGAAATCGCAAAGGCAAACGGTGCGGAAATCACCGCGGAGAACGCACAAAAGCTGTTCTCGCAGATTAGCGGCGGAGAGATTTCCGACGAGGAGTTGGAGGAAATTTCAGGCGGGATAGTTTATCATAATTTAAGACCTCATAATAAAAAAAAGAGAAGATAATTTAATAAAACATTTTTTGAGAGGAGAATTTACTATGGCAAACGAAATTTTTGAAAAGCTGAAGGCGGCGAAATCAGCGGAGGAACTCGTTGAAATCGCAAAGGCAAACGGTGCGGAAATCACCGCGGAGAACGCACAAAAGCTGTTCTCGCAGATTAGCGGCGGCGAGTTGTCCGACGATGATTTGGAGAAAATCGCGGGCGGAAGATTTCACATCGGAAAATGATAAAAAAATTGAGGTGAGCCGGTATGGAGAATAAAATCAAGGCTTTGTTTGAATTTCAGAGATTTTCGGGCAACAAGCGTCTTGAAGCGATGATAAACGACACCGAAAGCCGTTATAAGGACGAGCTGTCCGACGAAGATGTGGAGAATGTCAGCGCGGCGGGAAGCGGTTTACCGAAGAAAAAAACTCTCGGAAATACGGAGAACAAGTGATGATTTGCTCTGAAGAAGAAAAGAACAAAATCTATACCGATTTCCACAAAAAAGTGACGCGGTATGTAACAGGAAAAATCCCAAATCCTCAAGATGCTGAGGATTTGGTTTCCTGCGTTTTTATGAAGGTTTTTCAAAAGCTGGACACCTTCGATGAGAGCAAGGCTTCGCTCTCAACGTGGATTTTCACGATAACCCGCAACACCGTCTACGATTTTTACGCCACCCGAAAGGATTTCTCGGAACTGCCCGAGGATATCGCAACCGACAGCAATATTGACGAAAATCTGCTGAACGAGGAAACGCTCGAACAGCTTGCGGACGCGCTTGAAAGCCTTGACGAGCGTTCGCGGGACTTGATAATCCTGCATTATTACAGCGGTTTAACATTGAAGGAAATTGCCGACAGAATGCAAATGTCCTACCCAAACGCAAAGGTTATACATAAGAAAGCGCTTCGCGCAATGCAGGCGTTTTTGGGCGACTTGAACTGAAGAAAGGAACACACAATGAGAAGAGTATCTATGAGGAAAATTTCAACTTTGCTTGTGAGCTTGATTATGCTTATGAGCATTACGCTTGTTTTGCCGTTCACGGCAAGCGCGGCGGACGTTACGGATTTTACGATAAAAATTGTACATACAAACGATATCCACGCGCGCGTTGTCGAGAACGCGGACGGCAAGATTATCGGAATGGAGCGCCTCGGCGGGATTATTGACGACTACAGCAAGGACGCGGATATAAGTCTTGCGCTGGATTCGGGCGATATGTTCCACGGGCAGTCGATTGCGACGCTTGTTCAGGGCGAGTCGATTGCGCGGCTTATGAAGGAGTGCGGCTATGACGCGATGACGGCGGGCAACCACGACTGGAGCTACGGCAAGGACAGATTGAAGGAGCTTGTCGAGATGTCGGGCGCGGAGATGCTTTGCGGAAATGTTGTCGATGAAAACGGAAATCCGTTTTTCGGGTACGACTGCATAATGCCGGAAGTCGTCAAGGACGGAAAAACGCTTACCGTGGGCGTTTTCGGGCTGATTGACCCTGCGGTTTATTCGTCAACGGCACCGTCAAACGTCGCGGGACTTACCTTTACAGACCCCGTTGAATTCGCGAACAAAGCCGCCAAAGCGATTAAAGACAAGGGCTGCGATGTGGTAATCGCGCTTGCTCACACATATAAGCCCGAAGAGCTTGCAAAGCAGGTTGACGGCGTGGATTTGTGGCTTTGCGGTCACGAGCATATCGATATCAACACCACCGTTACCACTCCGAATGGCTCTACGGCTATTGTTATCGAGAACGGCTATTATTTGTATCAAGTCGGGCTGATTGAGCTGAACGTTGCGATGAACGAAAGCGGCGAGATTACGGCTGTCGATTACAACAGAACTGCGCTTGATTACGAGAAAGCGTCCGCATACGAGAAAAACGCCGATGTAACGGCATTGCTTGACGAGATAAACAAGGAGCAGAGCGTGATTTTGAACAAGGTTGTCGGTTCTTCTCCCGCGGAGCTTGACGGTGTTTGGGAACACCTGAGAATTGACGAAACCAACCTCGGCAGAGCGGTTACGGCGGCTTATCTCAAGGCAACCGGCGCGGACGTTGCTTTTGAAAACGCGGGCGGAATCCGAGCAAGCGTGAAGGCGGGCGAGATAACTTACGGCGATATAATCAGCGTAAGTCCTTACGGCAACTACATTGTCACAAAGCAGGTTACCGGAAAACAGCTCAGGGAAATCCTCGAAACCTCGATTGATATCCAGCTTCAGTGCATCGCGGCAAACGACAGCGGAATTTACGATGCGTGGCCGAAATCTTCGGGAAGCTATCTGCAAACGGGCGGAATGACGGTTGAGTACAACCCGAGCCTTGAAGCGGGCAAGCGCGTTGTATCGGTAAAGGTTGGCGAGGAGCCGCTTGACGAGAATAAGCTGTATACGGTTGCCACGAACAATTTTGTTGCGGTATCGAAATATTACCCTCAGCTTGCCGAGGCGGCGGAAACAGGCGAATTTTGCGCTTGTGACGAGGCGCTGATTGAGTTCTTCAAGCAGGACAGCGCGGCAATCGAGCAGGCGGTCAACAAGCAGGGAATGATTAAAACGAGCAAACCCGCCGACAGCGATGTTCCTCCGACAGGCGTTGAGGATATAACCGTTTGGGTTGCTTTGGCGGCGGCTGTTTTGGCGGCAACGCTTGCGGTTGGCAAAAAGTTGCGTGCAAAATAAGTTTGCCGAAAAACACGAATTTTTTCAAAAAGCATTATTACCTAGGCGGTTTTCAATCGTATAAATTAACAGAAAGGCAAAACAACCAAGTTAAATTAAGGAGGAATTTCTATGAAAACACTGGAACAGTTTTTTAGCGAGATCGAAACAAACGATGAGCTTTTTGACAAGCTCATAACGATAACAAATGATGAGGCTCTTGAAACGTTCCTCAACGAGAACTCTGTTTCGGGAACAACCGACGAGTTCAAGGCGCTTGTAGTTGCACAGGCGAGAGGCGAGCTTACCGATGAAGAGCTTGAACAAGTATCAGGAGGATCCGACTTTTTGTCAAGTCAACTTAGAAAAATGCTTTACTCTTATCGCAAAGATCGGCGTTAACTTCAACAAACAAGGATGAATTATTATGAAAACAATCGAACAGTTCTGGAGCGAGGTTAAGGCAGACAAGGAGCTTGAACAAAAGCTCACAGCGGTTAAGGACTAGTGGGGAGCTTGGCGAGTTCTTAAAGGCAAACGAGGTCGAGGGAACAATCGAGCAGTTCCGTGAGCTTGTTGAAAAGTCAAGAGCGACCGGCGAGTTGTCCGACGAGGAGCTTGAAGCGGTTTCGGGCGGAAAAAGCTTCTGGCAATCGCTTCAGGATTTCTTTTCAAATATCGACCCGTTGTTTATGTTAATGGGAATGTAAATCGACAGCTTGAACAGCGAAGCGCGGCAAATCGCGATTTGCCTAAAAGAAAGGGTTTATTATGTGGGATACCATCAGACTTATTTTGAACATTTTAACCATCGTATTCGGCGTTGCAAGCGTAATTATCGCGCTTGTAAGACCGCCGAAGACAAATCAGTCAAGGACAGTCCAGATTGTAGTGTCTGTGATACTTATAATTTACGGCATTGTTTCGCTGATAACGGGCAGATAATATCGGAAATTGTTGAGAAAGGAGAGTTCTATGAATAACGAAAAAATTGTTGTAAAGTCGCTTGCGGAGCGGTTTGACGCGGAGGAGCTGAAAGCGCTCGGCAACTCGGACACCGCCGAGGCTTTGAAAGCTACGGCAAGCGAAATGGGCAGGACGCTCACCGATGACGAGGCAAACGCGCTCTTTGCGGTGCTTTCGGCAACGAGTGAAAACGGCGAGTTGTCCGACGAAGATATGGAAGCGGTTGCGGGCGGTTATTTCCTCAGCATCGATTCCACCAAAAAGGGTCCTTCCGGATTAAAATGGCTTTAATTAAACAAAATCACCCGCTCGATTAACCGGCGGTTAATAAGAAATATGGACGCAAACCCGCATTACAAAAGGAATTGTAGTGCAAAAAACAACGATTAAAGGACGCTTTTTAATGAGAGCGTCCTTTTTCTTTGCAATTTAATAGAAACATCTGTTCAGACAACACGGAGAGCGAATTTGCCGCATTTCAGCCGACTACCGAAAGTGTGCAGTTTTTTGCAGTTGCGGTTGTTTTATAATTAGTGAAAAGGAGGTTGAAACTTATGTCAACAGTATTCAGAGTTGAGAAAAACGCAAATTTCACGGTTATGTCGAACACGCACCTGAAAGACAGGCGGCTCTCCTACAAGGCAAAGGGGTTGCTGTCGGTAATTTTGAGCCTGCCGCCCGATTGGGACTATACGGTCACAGGTCTTTCTGTTATCGCCGCTGACGGTGTTGACAGCGTAAAGAGCGCTGTAAAGGAGCTTGAGCGGTACGGTTACGTTACCCGAACACAGCTCCGTGACGAGCGTGGACGAATGTCACAAAACGAGTACAGAGTGTACGAAAACCCCGCCGATAACCCCGATTTTGTTCAACCCGAGCAGGCATCGCCCGAGCAGGTACCACCTGAGCAGGTACCACCTGAGCAGGTACCACCTGAGCAGGTACCACCTGAGCAGTACGCTCCTGTTAATAACGCAACTGAGCAAAAGCCGAGCCGTTCTTCGCCGAGGAAAAGAAGCAGTTTTTCTGTATCTCCGTCAGCGGAAAATCCGTCAACGGTTACTCCGACAGCGGACAACACGCAAGCGGACACTATTATAAAATTAAATAAAAATATATCAAATACCGACAAATCAATCCACTCATTCACTCCCGCGCAGACGCGTGAGGATAGGATTGAATTGATTGACAAAGGCAAAAATATTTCGTCTTTTGCCGAAAGGGAGCTATACCGCGAGATTATCCGCGGGAATATCTGCTATGATGAAAAATACGCTCACAGTTTCAGCAACAAACAAGAGGTTGACGAGTTGGTTTCGATAATGACGGACGTGGTTTGCTCAAGCTCACCGACTGTTCGCGTAAACGGTGAAGCGGTATCGCACGAGGTTGTCAAGAGCCGTTTCCTGAAGCTCACCGATGAAGAAATCGACTACGTTCTGCACGCTTTACATAACAATTCCAAACGTATCGGGAATATGCGCTCTTACCTCATCACAACGCTCTATAACTCCAAGTCAACGGTAGGCAATTACTACGCAAATATGGCTTTCAACGACATTCGCGAGGGAGTTGTTTGAAATTGATAGACTTGTTCAAGTCAATAGCAATAGGTTATTGCATTTTGTGAAATTTGTGGTATAATAGAATTAAGCAGTTAATCCACAAAAACGAAACGAGGTAAAAAAATGACCGACAAAACCATATCCTTTATGTCAGGCAGAAAGCATTACACTATCCCCATTAACGACATTTTGTATATCTTGATGAAAAAGCAGGACGCTTATGTTCACCTGTCCGACGGGAGCGTGCTTAAAACGCGAAAGACCTTTGCCGAGTTTCAGGACGAGCTTGGCGATGATTTTATCAGAATACACAGAGGCGGTCTTGTTGCGGCAAAGGCTGTTCACAGCGTAAACAAACTAATTATGCTAAGCAACGGCGATTCTCTCGAGTATTCCTCACAGCACCGTAATGAGATTATGGAGAAATTCCGCAGGAAACAGCGTGCCATTATTGACGCACTTGCGGACAACGACAACCCCACGGAAAACGAGGAATATCACAAGCATTATCAGTGCTTTGACGCAATCCCGATTGCGTTCACGGACATCGAGATGATTTTTGATGAGGAAAGTCAGGCGGTGGACTGGATTTTCCGCTACGGAAACGAGGCTCTCGCAAAGCTTGAGGGTTGTCCGCTTGAAGTGATGATAGGCAACACCTTTCACAGCATTTTCCCGAATATGGACAAGAAGTGGCTGAGAAGCTATGAGCGCGCGGTGCTTTACGGCGAAAAGCTGGAGCTTATCGATTACAGCCCCGAAATCGACAAGTATCTGCGGATAATCTGTTTCCCGACATTCAAGGGGCACTGCGGCTGTTTGCTGTTCGACATCTCGGAAATGAGAATATCTTGTGAAAAAAATATGACTGAACAGGCAGTTTTGATGTACTTAAGGAAAATTATGGAATAAATCCCACAGCCCCGACCACAAACAGCACGCGGTACACCGGTCCTTTCACAATCACCGCTACAACAACCGTCAAGGCAATCGGTTGCGAACTCCATACCGCGCAGGAAAGCCTCAATCCAAGCGCCTTTTCACGGTCGAAGCCGCGCAGACCGCAAAGTTTTTTCAGCCGACTATTTCCCGTTGCCGAAGAAAATGTATCGGATATGCCGCAGACCGTCCCGTATTGACCGAAGATGCGGCTTGCCGCTTCGCCCGTCGGGGCTTAGCGTAACGGGGATTTCCGCGATTTCAGCGCCGGAGAGAGCGAATTTCCCGATAATCTCGGTCGCGAACTCCATACCGCCGCAGGAAAGCCCCAGCCCAAGCGCCTTTTCACGGTCGAAGCCGCGCAGACCGCAGTGAAAATCCCTGACCTTAGTGTGAAAGCGCACCCTGCCCAGAAACGACAGAAAAGGCACGCCGATATATCTGTGCGAAAAGGGCATTGCACCGGGCGCGATATTGTCAAGACGACAGCCCATAACAAGCGGATATCCCTCGCGGAGCTTTTCGACAAAACCGTTAAGGTGCAGAAAATCATAGCTCATATCGCAGTCGCCCATGATGATGTACTTACCGCGGGCAACGTTTATTCCGCCGATAAGCGCATTTCCGTAGCCGCGCTTTTCTATGTTCACCACGCGTGCTCCCGCTTCTTGCGCGAGAGAAGCGGAATTGTCCGTACTGCCGTTGTCCGCAACCAGCACCTCGCCGCAAACATCGTTTTCCTCCAGAAACTGCCGCGCCAGACGTACACATTGAGCAACGGTTTGCTGTTCATTCAAGCATGGCATAAGTATCGTCAGCTCAATTTCGTCCACGCTTTTTCCCTCCTTTTGCGGGGGATTTTTTCTTTTTCGGGCGGAACTCCAGCGTGTACCACACTCCCGCAAATACCGCCAGAATGCTCGATGCAAGCGCGCGGTAGGTGAAAAATTCGTGCAGATAGGAGTGGTTGTTCAGCAGGAAAAATCTCGCGAAAGGCAGTGCGCCGAGTATTAGCATAATGAGGGTAAAATTGCGGTCAAATTTCTCGCGGTAACGGAACAGGTAGAATATTGCTCCGAGTACCACCGCCGATATCGCAAGCCCCGCCGCAAATGCTCTCCAATCAACTCTGACCGTGCCGCCGAAAAGCGTCGAGATGTTTGCGGCGGGTGCGAGGAAAAACTGTGCAACGGGTGAAAGCTGTTCCGCTTCGCCGACAAATCTTTCCTCAACGGACGCGAGTGCTGTCACGAATTTGTTTTCACCCGTGACAATGCTCGCGGCTGTCCATTTCACGAGGAACGTTCCCGCGTAGGAAAGAAGCCAAGCCGCGCCGCATTTTACCGTCAGCAGAACGCTCTCTTTCAGCACGGGAAGCCGATTTTCCTGCTTTCGCATAATAAAAACAATTATCAGCGGAACAAGTATCGTCAGCGTTTCGCAGGTGAGGAAATCGAAGAATGCTATCATCACGCCGGAGATTACCGAGAAAATCGAAAGTGCTCCGTCATTTCGTTCCATTATGATATAAAACGGAAGCAAAGCAAGCGTTACCAGCACGGCGGGCTGATATTCAAGAGAAATGCCGATGTTCCACATATGAACGCACAAAAACGCCGCCACAAGCGCGCCTGCCGCGAAATATTGCCGCTTTTTCAGCAACAGCGCCGCGTTTACCGCAAGCAGAACAAATGCTGTTATCGTGCCGATAAGCTTTATCCCGCCGACATCGGTGAACAGCATCAGCGGGCGTATCACCGCGCCCATTCCGTGCCAGTAGCGCGAGTAGTCGGTATTTGGCGCGGCAGTTCCCTCAACGGCGCAGAAAAACCCCCAGTTCTCGCCGTAGTCATTTGTGCCGTCGTTGCCGTCATAATAGGCGGTGTTCAGCGCGGCTGAAAACGGCTCACCGCTTCCCATATTCCACACCACATTGAGCAAAATCGCATCGGCATAGTTGTCCTGAACAAGCCGCATTTGCGAGTCGTAAACGTAGGGGACTTTGTCCTTGAAAAACATCGCGCTTGAATACATATTGTCATAAATCCGCTCGTTCGGGATAGCCGCCGCGGCGGTGAGCGCCGTCCAGAGCGCCAGCACCGTCACCGCGAAAACAGCCGCGCGGCGTAATACAGCAGAAATTTTCTTCATATAATACCTCGCAAGAATAAACTGTTTCCATTATATCACACAATCGGCTTTTATGTCAATACAAAATCCTCATGAGCCTGAACTTCTCTTCACCTTTTTGGGTGAACTGCGATTAAAATGCAAAAAAGTACTTGACACGAATTTGTTTTTGTTATATAATGGAACTAACCATAAGGTTAACTTATCAGAAAGAAAGGAAGATTTACTTATGTTTAAGAAAAGGCTAAAAGGGCTGCTTGCGATGGTGCTTGCCGGCTCGATAGCAACAACGGCGATTCCGCTTTCGGCGTCGGCGGCGATTTGCGGTGATATCAGTGTAGTGAACGCAAACAACACAGATAATCAAAATATAGAAGGCGTTCTTAACGGTTACAGTCGATATCTCAACGCAAACAATTTGTGGGCTATATACTACCACGAGCAAAACGAGCTGGGCCTCCTAACAAAGAAACTTGAATGCGTAGAAGGTAATGAACTGGCGAATAAGTTGAACACAATGAATAATTCATCGAATTGTACTGAGGTCAAAATCAGATACTATCACGACATACTTTTTACCACGGCAGATTTTACGGGCGGTACGGCGGCAGTAAAGATTGGTGATATGAAATTATATCATCCCGATACTTTCCCATTTGATTTCAGTACTGTTGTAAGCCAAATAACTGTTGACCCGTTAAAGGAGATAACTTCTTGGACTGCGTGGTATAACAGAGATAGAGAAAATACCACAAATGTATCTACTTATCAATACACAAGCTCAAATAGCGCACAATCCTCAACATTTGTTAACCAAACATCTACGCAAATCAACGCTGATGTTATAAAGGATTTATATCAAGGTAATATTGATTCGCTAAACTACGGCAAAACCATCATCGAGCTTAAAACCGCGTACAAGACCTTTAATCTCCCCGTTCTGAACACTGTTCTCCAACAGGAAAAAGACGCGGAGGGCAACGACAAAACAGTCTCGATTACAAATGGAGATACCGCTAATATTGACGGCTATCTGGAGGATTTTTACCTGTGCTACATAGACAGGACCAACAATATCGTTAAGATTAGTGATAACACAATGAGTACCAAAAGTGACGTTTGGGATAAGCTTGGCGATTTTATAAGCGGAATCACAAATTTTGACGAACGCAATCTTTGCCTTGTCAGAAGCGTCACTGCGAGGGTATACGGTCGCGGTAGAGAAGACGAACTATTCACCACAAAAGACTTTATTACCGGCAACATTGCCGGAAATTCTGCGTTAAGATACCTGTATGAGGAAGCACCCGCCAAAAGCATTTGGAGAGTAGTAGCAAATGGTTCTGACAAGTGTTTTTTCGCAACAAAAGATAAAATTGGAGATGCAATCAACTCTTGTCTGACCTATAAGCCCAACGTAAGGGAGATTGCATTTACCGAGTATCCATTTATCTATGTGACCGGAACAACTCCCACTGCAGACGGCAGTATAGCTTCCGAAAATAAATTCTTAGCTGAGACATTGAAAGATGATTCGCTACAAACGATAAGCGAACTTTTGGCGGAGTTGGCTGAAGAAAAACCGCCGGCTTCGGGTAAAAAGTACGACGTGACCGGCTGGGAGCTTTGGAGCGCTGGTATAAACTGCGGCACACTTGTTAATTTAGAAAAAACCAATTTCAACACTAGCGGCGTCACCGGCGTCACCGCAGATATGTTTGATAAGGCAGGTTCTAAGTACCCTGTAATTTATTTCCCGCAGGTTGACGAAACACAAAGCGGCGGCGGAAACAGCGGCGGCGGAAACGGCGGCGGCGGAAACGGCGGCAGTGGTAGCACCGGCGGCAATACCGGCGGCAACAGCGGCAACACCGGTAGCAACACCGGCGGAAACAGCGGCGGTTCATCGTCAAGACCTGAACCTTCCTACGATCCCAACAAGCCGATGATTGACGGCGTTGAAAAGAGCTGGTCTGATGTTGAAAAGGAGATAGGAAAGCTCCCCAAGGGCGGAACCAAAACTATCTCTCTGTTCGGCGATAGGAAAGTCCCTGCCGATGTTATCAAGGCAATCAAGGACAGCGAAGCGGTTGTTACGTTCAAGATAAACAGCGCTTTCAGCTGGACGGTTGACGGTTCAACGCTCACGGACGGCGATATTCACGACTATGATTTCACGATTGAGATGGTGACGGCAACAGGCACGGAAATTCTTCGCGGAGATGTCGGAACAAGCTTCATAATCGGCGAGATAACCGGCAATGCGTTGCTTAATATCAACTTTAAAAAAGGACACGAGCAGGAATTTGCAAATCTTTACAAAAAGGTTGACGGAAAGCTCGTTTTCGTGGATAACGTGAGGATTGATGAAAACGGCGCGGCAATCGGACTTGAGGTAAGTGAAGCGGGCGAATATGTTGTAATGCTCGGCAAGTTCAGCGACCGCGCTGGCGATATGGACAACGATGGCATTATGGACAAGAAGGATTCTTTCGCTGTCATCAATAATTTCCTCGAGATTGAGGAAGGCGCGAACCCGCTTGTTGCCGATATGAACGGCGATGGTAGAATCAACGCAAAAGACGCGCTTATTATCGTGCAAAAATTCCTCGGAATTGAATAAAAAATCGGGCGTGCAGAAATGTACGCCCGTTGTTCTTGCCGGAATTTGTTAAAACGAGAAAAGCTTCGGCTACTATTAGATTGAGAGCGCGAACCCGCTTGTTGCCGATATGAACGGCGATGGTAAAATTAACGCAAAAGACACGGCTATGGTCGAGAACTCAAGCGGTTTCGCTTGGTTATTTTTCCTCCCCGAGCACGTCCTGTAAAGCGGACAAAATTTCCGCGATATTTATCGGCTTTGCGACAAACCCGTTCATACCCGCATCGAGAGCGGCTTTTTTGTCCTCGTCGAAAGCGTTTGCGGTCATTGCGACGATGGGGATATTCGCCTTCGCCTTGTCGGGCAACTTTCGGATAACCTCGGTTGCCTTGAAGCCGTTCATATTCGGCATCTGAATATCCATCAGCACAATGTCATAATACCCCGCCTCAGCCTTTTCCACCATATCAACGCACACAATTCCGTCAACCGCGCGTTCCACGGTGCAACCGACATTTTCGAGCAAAGCCGTGGCAATTTCCGCGTTCAAATCGTTGTCCTCGGCGAGCAAAATCCTGCGGTTGTTCAGCTCAAAGCTGTCTGCGGGAGCCAAAGCGTGTTGCTTTTCGGTCTGCGATTTATCGCAAATTCTGTACGAGATAACAACGGTGAATTTCGTGCCCTTTCCAAGCTCGCTTTCAACCTCAATCGTTCCTCCCATAAGCTCAACCAAGCTCTTTACAATCGGCAACCCAAGTCCCGTGCCGGCAATTTTGCTCTCGGTTGAGTTGTGTTCACGGACAAACGAGTCGAACAGGTGCGGCAGGAAGTCGGGGCTCATTCCGATACCGGTATCGGCAACCACAACCTTAAAGGTTGCACGTTTGGCATCGGTCTGCGGAAGCTCGGTCATTGAGATATCGATTTTCCCGCCGGCTGTTGTGTACTTAATCGCGTTGCTGATAAGGTTTGAGAAAATCTCGCGCACCTTTGTTTCGTCCAGATAAACGCACTCGTGTTGAATATCAACCGTGTAGCTATAGTTGAGATTTTTCTTCTTGATTTCCGCGTCAAATACGGACATAAACTCCTTGTTTGTGGCAACCAAGTCAACGGCTGTTTCGTCAAGCTCAGCTTTTCCGCTCTCAATTTTAGCCATTTCAAGAACGTTGTTGATAAGCGACAGCAAAAAGTCACCCGAGGATTTGATTTTCGTGAGGTAATCACGGAGCTTTTCCTTGTCGTCGATATCCTTCTCCATAAGCGCGGCAAAGCCGAGAATTGCGTTCATCGGTGTACGGATATCGTGGGACATATTGAAGAGGAAATCGGATTTCGCCTTGTTTGCGCGTTCAGCTTCAAGGGTTGATTTTGAGA
>CALZUA010000024.1 GCA_945829235.1 uncultured Clostridia bacterium
AAATCGCGAAGTGGTGCGATGCGGATATTATCGTGTACATCGGTTGCGGCGAGCGTGGAAACGAAATGACGCAGGTTCTCGAGGAATTCAGCGAGCTGATTGACCCGAAGTCCAACCGCCCGCTCACCGACAGAACCGTCCTCATCGCGAACACCTCAAATATGCCCGTGGCGGCGCGCGAAGCGTCTATTTATACGGGAATTACGCTCGCTGAGTATTACCGAGATATGGGTTATCACATCGCGATAATGGCGGATTCCACGTCACGCTGGGCTGAGGCACTGCGCGAGATTTCGGGACGACTTGAGGAAATGCCCGCTGAGGAGGGTTTTCCCGCGTATTTGCCGTCAAGATTGTCGGAGTTTTACGAGCGCGCGGGCTATGTCAAGAATTTGAACGGCACCGAAGGCTCGGTTACCATAATCGGCGCGGTTTCGCCGCAGGGCTCGGATTTTTCTGAGCCGGTTACGCAGAACACAAAGCGTTTCGTGCGCTGTTTCTGGGCGCTGGACAAGTCGCTTGCCTATGCGCGTCACTATCCCGCGATTGACTGGAACAGCAGTTACTCCGAGTATGTCGAGGATTTGGCTGATTATTACAACAACATTGCGCCCGATTATATGGCGCTTCGGCAGGAAATTTCCAACATTTTGCAGGAAGAAGCCAAGCTGATGGAGATTGTAAAGCTGATTGGCGCGGACGTTTTGCCCGATGACCAAAAGCTGACGATTGAAACGGCGAGGGTTGTGCGCGTTGGTTTTCTGCAACAAAACGCGCGACACACCGAGGACACCTATGTTCCGCTGATGAAACAGCGGCTGATGATGAAGGTAATTTCCGTGCTTTACCACAAGTCGCTTGACGCGCTGAAAACGGGCGTGGTGCTCTCGGACATCTTCTCGCTCGGGCTGTTTGAAAAGGCAACGAAGGTGAAATACGATATCCCGAACAACCGGCTTGACTTGTTTGACGAGCTGATTTCGGAGATAAACGAGAAGATTGACGCGCTTGCCGCGGGTTGATAAAAGGGAACGAACGTGCGGTTGATGAAGCGGCTCAACGCGAGCGCAACTCTCTCGGACATCTTCGCGCTCGGGCTGTTTGAAAAGGCAACGAAGGTGAAATACGATATCCCGAACAACCGGCTTGACTTGTTTGACGAGCTGATTTCGGAGATAAACGAGAAGATTGACGCGCTTGCCGCGGGTTGATAAGAGGTTTGAAAATGAGTGTACAGTATGTTGGATTGACGGATATAAACGGCCCGCTGGTTGCGCTTGACGGCGTAAAGGGCGCGGCGTTTGACGAGATTGCGAAAATTCGCCTCGACGACGGCTCGGAGAGAATCGGGCGCGTTGTGCAGATGGAGGGCGAGAAGGTTATTTTGCAGGTGTTCGAGGGAACGAACGGAATTTCTCTCAAGAACACGCGCACGATTTTTTCGGGAAAACCGCTTGAAATCCCGCTCTCGCCCGAGATACTCGGAAGAGTGTTCAACGGTGCGGGAAAGCCTATCGACAACCTCGGCGATGTGTTCCCCGAGAAGATGGGCGATGTCAACGGGCGCGCGCTGAACCCCTATTCGCGCGATTATCCGAAAAACTATATCCACACGGGCATAAGCTCGATTGACGCGCTTATGACGCTGATTCGCGGTCAGAAGCTGCCGATATTCTCGGGCTCGGGTATGTTGCATAACAAGCTCGCCGTGCAAATCGTAAAGCAAGCGAAAATCACCGGCGAGGGCGCGAAGGATTTCGGCGTTGTTTTCGCGGCAATGGGCGTACAGAACGATGTTGCCGACTATTTCCGCCGTTCGTTCGAGGACACGGGCGCAATCGAGCGCGTTTGTATGTTCCTCAACCTTTCGAGCGACCCGATTATCGAGCGTCTGCTCACGCCGCTTTGTGCGCTGACCGCGGCAGAGTACCTCGCGTTCGAGAAAAATATGCACATTCTGGTTATTATGACCGATATGACGTCCTACGCCGAGGCACTGCGCGAGTTCTCGTCATCGAAGGGTGAAATTCCCGGCAGAAAGGGTTATCCGGGCTATTTGTACTCGAACTTGGCGGCAATTTACGAGCGTGCGGGAATTATCAAGGGCAGTTCGGGTTCGGTTACTCAAATTCCGATTTTGACAATGCCGAACGATGACATCACTCACCCGATACCCGACCTCACGGCGTATATCACAGAGGGGCAGATTGTTTTTGACCGCGAACTTGACCGTAAGGGAATTTACCCGGGCGTATCGGTTTTGCTGTCGCTGTCGAGATTGATGAAGGACGGCATCGGCGAGGGCTTTACGCGCGGCGACCACGCGGCTGTTTCCAACCAGCTTTTCGCGGCTTACGCGAGAGTTCAGGAAGCGCGGAGCTTGGCATCGGTTATCGGCGAGGACGAGCTTTCCGAGGCAGACCGCGCGTATATGAAATTCGGCAAGTTGTTCGAGGAGAATTTCCTCAACCAAGGCTTTGACGAGAACAGAACTCTTGATGAAACGCTGGATTTGGGCTGGGACTTGCTTTGCGCGCTACCGAGAAGCGAGCTGGACAGAGTAGACGAGAAGTTGCTTGACGAGAAGTACAATCCCGACAGAGCGCTGAAATTTATGTAATTGTTGACGAAAAATCCGCGGAAAAGTAGGTGAAAAACGGTGGCGGAGCAAATTTTTCCCACAAAGGGCAATCTGATTAAGGTGAAGCGGTCGCTGATGCAGGCGATGCTTGGCTACGAGCTGATGGACAGGAAGCGGAGCATACTGGTGCGCGAGATGGTTGCGCTGACGGACGAAGCGCGGCGGTTGCGCTCGAGCATTGACGGGACGTTCTCCGAGGCGTACACGGCGCTCAGAAACGCGAATATAACGCTCGGTGTGGTTGCGACAGCCGCCGACTGTATTCCCGTGGAAAACTCGTTGTCGTTGTCATCGCGGTCGGTTATGGGCGTAGAGTTGCCGAAAGTGAACGCGGAAATCCGCCCGCCCGAGGAGCCGTGTTACCCGATGACCGAAACCGGCTCGGAGTTCGACAAGGCTTATATTTGCTTTAACAAGGTAAAGGAGCTTACGGTGCGGCTGGCGGAGCTTGAGAACAGTGTTTATCGGCTTGCGGTGGCAATCAAGAAAACGCAGAAGCGGCGAAACGCGCTCAAGAATATTATGATACCGAAGTTTGAGCAACAGGTTCGGTTTATCACGAATGCGCTTGAGGAGAAGGAGCGCGAGGAGTTCTCGCGGCAAAAGGTTATCAAGAAGCGCAAAATCAGTTGAAAATTTTCGCGAAGTTGTAATTGAGCACCGCGAAGCGAAAAAAGTCTTTTTGAAATGTCCCCGAGAAACCTTCGGTTTCCCTAACCTTTTTCTTCAGAAAAAGTTTTCTGGCCGCCGGAGGCACTGGAGCGAAGCGTAAAAATCCAAAAAAAGAACAATTTCGCAAACTTATTGTATACAAACCGTCTTAAAAATCAGTTTCGCGACCATTGCCAAAATTTTTTTGCGAACGCAAAAAAATTCGCAAATCCCATTTATCAAAGTAATCATAACGGAAAAACTCGGAGTTAGCGCCCCGAGTTTTTCTCTTATTCAAAGTTTGGTTTATGGGAGAGATTTCGATGCATTTCAAATTTTCCTCTTAAGCTTGATTTGTTGAAAGGGATTTGCTATTTTTTTGACGTTCGTCAAAAAAATTTGGCAATGGTTGTGAAACTAGAGGATAAGTCGGCTTGATTATGCATAGTTTGCGAAATCGTCCTTTTTTGATTTTGCGGCTTCGCCTTCAGTGGTCGCTTCGCTTCAGTCTTGGAACCTTTTTCTGAAGAAAAAGGTTAGGGAAACCGAAGGTTTCTCGCAAACACTCCAAAAAGACTTTTGTACGCTTCGCGGTGCTCAATTACAGCTCTGCAAAAATCACTGCTTTCCAGTTCTATCCGCCGAAATAACGCCCGGTATCTTCCGCAAACGCAGAATAACATTCCCGAGCTGTTCCACGCCCGCAATCTCAATGGTTATAACAAGGTTGGTATTGCCGTTCTTCAGGCGGTGCATATTCATCTCGTGCATCGGGATATGATTCGCCGCAATCGCCGCCGTAATATCCGCGATAACCGACGACGTCTGCTCCGCGATAATGTCAATCGTAGCGCGGTACGACGCGTCATCCGCGCCCGCCCACGACGCCTTAATCCAACGCTCGCGGTTCTCCTCGCTGTCCATATTGTTCAGCACGTTCACGCAGTCCTGCTTGTGTATCGAAACACCGAAACCGCGCGTCACAAAGCCGATTATCGGGTCGCCGGGAAGCGGATTACAGCATTGCGCGAATTTTATCAGACAGTTGTCCACGCCCTCGACAATAACGCCTTTTTTGCGGCTTCGCTGGTTGGTTTGCTCGATATTTTCCTCGCTCGTCATCAAAACGGGCGGTGCCGCTTGAGCACGAGCTTGGCTGTCCTTAATTCTCTGGATAATTTTGGTTGTGGCAACACCGCCGTAGCCGACAGCCGCGTACAAATCGTCAACCGAGTCAACGTGCGCCCGCAACGCGGCTTCTTTCAGAATATCCTCGTCAAGCGGGATTGCGTTGCGCTTAAACTCGCGCTCAAGCTCTTCCTTGCCGCGCTCAATGTTCTCGTCACGGCGCTCGCGCTTGAACCACGAGCGGATTTTCGCCTTCGCTTCGGTTGTTTTGGCGATGTTCATCCAGTTTCGGTTCGGACCGTAATTCGGTGAACCGCTGGTGAAAATCTCGACAATATCGCCCGTCTTGACCTGATAATCAAACGGCACCATACGCCCGCCAACCTTCGCGCCGGTCATTTTGTTGCCGACCTCGGAGTGCACGGCGTAAGCGAAATCGATAACATTTGCGCCGAGCGGGAGCGTGAAAATATCGCCCTTCGGCGAGAACACAAACACCTCGTCCTGCGACAAATCGTTCTTGATAGCCTCGGTAATTTGTTCAACATCATCGCTTTCCTGTTGACGCTCGAGAAGCTGTCTAATCCAATCAAAGCGCTTTTCACCCGCAACGTTTCCTTTAAGACCGGCTTTGTACTTCCAGTGTGCCGCGATACCGTACTGCGCGGTGTTGTGCATCTCAACGGTTCTGATTTGCACCTCAAACGGAATTCCCTCTTTGCCGATAACGGTTGTGTGAAGCGATTGATAACGGTTAGGCTTGGGGGTTGCGATATAGTCCTTGAAGCGGTAGGGGAGCGGGTTGAAGAGGTCGTGGATAACGCCGAGCACGTTGTAGCACTCGATGACGGTCTGCACGATAATCCGCACCGCGTAGATATCATAAATCTCATCAAACGGCTTGTTCTTGACGTACATTTTTTTGTAGATACTGTACACCGACTTGACGCGTCCCTCGATAACAGGCGGTGGGTCGATATCGGTGATACGCTCGCGGATACGCGCGATAATCTTGCCGATAAAGGTGTCGCGCTCCTCTTTATGCAAGTCGAGCAGCCGTTCAACCTCCTGCGCACCGTAAGGGTCGAGGTAGTGAATGGCAATAGTTTCCATCTCGTCCTTGACGTCGCTCATACCGAGGCGGTGCGCGATAGGCGCGTAGAAGTTCATCGTTTCGAGAGAGGTTTTGCGTTGTTTTTCGGGAGGGCGCGCGTAAAGTGTGCGCATATTGTGGAGACGGTCGGCGAGCTTGATGATGATAACGCGGATATCCTTGCTCATCGCCATGAGGATTTTGCGGATATTTTCGGCGTGCTGTTCCTCCTTGGAGTTGAGGGGGACTTTACCGATTTTTGTTACACCGTCAACGAGCAGAGCTACGTCATCGCCGAACTTTTTGCGGATTTCGTCCAAATCGATATCGGTGTCCTCAACGACGTCGTGGAGGAGGGCGGCGCAGATGGTATCGGTGTCCATAAAATAGTCCATCAAAATCATCGCGACGGAGAGCGGGTGAGTGATGTACTTTTCGCCCGAGGAGCGCATTTGACCGTCGTGGGCTTTGTCGGCGAGGTCGTAGGCGCGGCGGATTTTGTCGGCGTCGTATTGCTTGTCGGCGTCGATGACGCGCTTCATTAAGACATCGATTGTTACATTTTCCATAAAATCACTTCCAAAAAACAGTTTAGGGTAATGCTGAAAAAACTTCTCGCAAAGCCGTAATCGAGCACCGCGAAGCGAAAAAAGTCTTTTTGGAGGTCAAGGAACCTTTTTCTTCAGAAAAAGGTTCTTTGCCGCCGGAGGCACTCGGCGCGAAGCGCCGCTACTCGCGGCGAAGCCGCGCCTACTCGGCAAGCCTCGCCAAAATCCCCTCTTTGAACAAATCCCGTTTCTCCTTCGCGGGAACAATTCGCGCGCGCTCGCCGTCAAATTGCGCCAAATTCGCTTCACAGAAGGCGGTGACGGCGATTTTGAGCATACAGTAGTTGACCGAGCCGTCAAAAACCGCGAGCTGTTCAAGGGTGAGCCGACCGTTGTTTTGGCGCAACAAGTCGTAGATTTTCATCAAGTCTTGGCGGCTCTGCGGGACAATCCTCGGCAACAGCCGCTTGTCAAATCCCTCGCCGCGCAAAATCGCATCGGAAACCCGCCTTGCCGCAAAAAATCTGTCCTCGCGGAAGCCTGTCGGGCGGTAGTCGATGAGCTTGAGCTGAACGCTTTTCGTGTCGTTGTACTCGTTGATTTCGGCGTGCGCGATGATGTCGATTTTATCGCCCGTTTCCGCGGCAAAATCGCTGTAGCTTATCTTGAACGAGAGCGCGCGCAAATTCGCGTTCCCGCACTTGATGTCGAGCGATATGTACTTGCCGTCCTTGAGCGCGCGCTTTGCCTTAATTTCGCAGTTCTCGAGCAGGAACACGGGCTTCGCAAAGCCCTCGCCGAGCGGCTCCAGACGGTTCAGCGCCTCGATATTTCCAACGCTCAGCATATCTCCCGTCACGCGCAAATCCGCATAAAGCTCCGTTTCGGGCATTGTCGGGTAATGCGCCGCGGCGTACTCCTCGATTTTGCGCTTGAACTCGTTAATCTCGTCAACTTTTACGGAGAAACCGCCCGCCATCGGGTGCCCGCCGAACTTTGTGAGATACGCGGAGCAGTGGTTGAGCAGACCGTAAATCGAGAAATTCCCGACGCTTCGGCACGAGCCGCGCCCCTCGCCGTTTTCGATTGCGACAACGATTGTCGGCTTGCCGTATTTCTCGACAATTCTCGCGCAGACGATGCCGATAACGCCCGCGTGCCAGCCCTCGCCCGCGAGGAAAATCACGCGTTTCGCGAGAATAGACGGGTCGGCTTCGATTTGCTTTTGAATATCGTCGTAAATTTTCTGCTCGATTTCACGCCGTTTTGCGTTCGTTTGAACAATATTTTCGCACAACCGAGCGGCTTCACCCGCGTCCTTTGCCAACAACAGCCGCACCGCTTTTTCAGCGGACTCAACACGTCCCGCCGAGTTTATCGCTGGGCAAATCTTGAACGCGATATCGGTCGCGGTGAGGTTTTTCGTGGAAAGTCCCGCGGAAGAAATCAGCCTTTTCAAGCCCTCGTTGCCCGCGTTTTTGAGCACCTCAAGCCCCTTTTTCACGATAAACCTGTTTTCATCGCGAATCGGCATTACATCGCCGATTGTGCCAACCATAGCCAAATCCGCGTAGTTATCGAGAATATAATCCGTGTCCTCCTCAAGCGCGCAGAGAAGCTTCAGTACAACTCCCGCTCCGCACAAATCCTTGAATTGCGAGTAATCATCGGCGCGGTTCGGGTTAACGCACGCATCGCACGCGGGGAGCGTTTCCCCGGGCTGGTGGTGGTCGGTGATAACGAGCTTCACGCCTTGGCTCTTGATAAACTCGGCTTCCTCGAGCGCATTCACGCCGTTGTCAACCGTGATGATAAGCCCCGTGCCGCTTGCGATGATTTTTTTCAACGCAGGAATGTTCATACCAAACCCCTCGGAGCGTTCGGGAATGTAGAAGTCAACCTCCGCACCAAGCGAGTCAAGGTAGTTGTACATCATAACCGTGCTGGTTACGCCGTCGCAGTCGTAGTCGCCGAAAATCGTGATTTTGTCGCCGCTTTCGAGCGCCTCCGTGATAACCTCAACCGCCTTCTCGATATCGGCAGGCAATGGTTCTTCCATAAACTTACCCTCGGAGCTTGACAGGTCATCGAACAGCTTCTCGGCAACTTTTTTCGTGTGAATACCGCGCGCGGACAGAATTTTCCCGAGGAAGCTTCCGTATTCCGCGCAAATTTCCTCATCGGCAAATTCTGCCGCGGGAACAATCCATTTTCTCAAATTTATTCTCCTTAAACGCTAAGCTCTGCTTTTTCGCCGAGCGGTACTTTTGTCGAGAACGCGCTTGGTGAAATTGCAAAGTCTGTTCAACAAACAACGCGCCATTTCAAATGCTTCCGCGATAACCGAAACCGTTTTCGATAACCGCCGAACGCTTCATCAAACGCTAAGCTCCGCTTTTTCGCCGAGCAACTCCTTGTTCTCATCAAGAATGGGTTGAATGAAATCGCGAAGGTACTCCTCAACCTGCTCGGGAGCACGTCCGACATAAAGCTCGGGACGCAGAACAGCTTCGATTTCCTCTTTTGTGATGTTGAACATCGGGTCTGCGGCAATTCTGTCCACAAGGTCGTTTTCGCCGCCCTCTCTCATCTTCTGAGCCGCCGCCTGCGAGTGGGTGCGAAGCTCCTCGTGAAGCTGTTGGCGGTTTCCACCGTTCTCGACAACTTTCATCATGATATTCTCGGTCGCCATAAACGGGAGCTTGTTCATCAGACGGCGCTTGACCATCTCGGGATAAACCTCGATACCATCGGTAACGTTCATCATAATATTGAGGATTGCGTCAACACCGAGGAAGCTCTCGGCAACGGAAATGCGCTTGTTTGCGCTGTCGTCAAGCGTTCTCTCAAACCACTGCGTGCCCGCGGTGAAAGCGGGGTTGAGCGAGTCAATCATAACATAGCGGGCAAGCGAGGTTATTCTCTCGGAGCGCATAGGATTGCGCTTATAGGGCATTGCCGAAGAACCGATTTGGTTCTTTTCAAACGGCTCGCCCATTTCCTCAAAGCTCTGCAGGATACGCATATCGTTGGAGAACTTAGAACAGCTTTGCGCGATGCCCGAAAGGGTTGCGAGAATTTGCGAGTCAACCTTGCGCGAGTAGGTTTGTCCGCTAACGGGAACGCACTCGGTGAAGCCCATTTCCTCGGCAATCATCTTTTCGAGCTGCTTGATTTTCGCGGAATCGCCGTGGAACAGTTCAACAAACGAGGCTTGTGTGCCGGTCGTTCCCTTTTGACCGAGGAGTTTGAGGGACTTTATGCGATAATCAACCTCCTCGTAATCCATCAAAAGCTCGTTTATCCAAAGTGTTGCGCGCTTGCCGACAGTGGTGGGTTGAGCGGGCTGGAGGTGGGTGTAAGCCATGCAGGGCATATCCTTGTACTGCTCGGCAAATTTCGCGAGATTTGCGATGACGTTGACGAGCTTTTTCTTGACGAGGAGGAGGGCGTCGCGCATGATAATGATATCGGTGTTGTCGCCGACGTAGCAGGAGGTTGCGCCGAGGTGGATTATGCCGGCGGCTTTGGGGCACTGCTGACCGTAGGCGTAGACATGGGACATAACGTCGTGGCGGACAACCTTTTCGCGCGCTTCGGCAACGTCATAGTTGATGTCGTTGATGTGGGATTCAAGCTCCTTGACTTGGTCTTCGGTGACGGAAAGACCGAGCTTCATTTCACCGCGGGCGAGGGCAACCCAGAGCTTGCGCCAAGTGGTGAATTTCTTGTCAGCCGAGAAGATGTATTGCATTTCGGGGCTGGCGTAGCGGGTGCAGAAGGGGCTTTCGTAGGAATTGTAATTTTTTGACATAGGTTTTATCTCCTTAAAAAAATTGACGATGTGGAATAAGCGCGGAATTGGCGCGAACTTCTCGCAAACTTGTGGCGAGCACGCGAAGCCTAAAGTCTTTTTGGAAGTCCAGAAACCTTTTTCTTCAGAAAAAGGTTTCTGGTCGCCGAAGGCACTCGGCGCGAAGCGCCGCACTCGCGGCGAAGCCGCGCAAACGCGTTAGCAAGCGCTAAAGGGGTTCAAGGGGGAAAACAAGAGTTTTCCCCCTTGAGGAAAGGGGTTTGGGGGAAACCCCGAGGGGTTTCTCCCAAGCATTTTCGTTGGCTAAACGCCAACGAAAATGCACGGAGTTCTCGCGGAGTAAGTTATAGAGCGCGAAACTCGGCAGCCAAACGCGCCGAAAAGCCGATAGTCCCGCAAAGCGTGCATTTTCACAAAAAACGAGCCAAAAACACTCTTTTTTATTTTACCACAATCGACACATTATTACAAGTAAGATTTCGCGCGTTTGGTAGAAATACACAAAAAACTCCGCGTATCTGGCGGAGTTTTTGTGACGATTTTCAACATTTCCCAAGAATTATTCCTCGGAAAGCTCGGGTTTTTCGGCAAATTCCTCATCGGTTTCACCAAAATCGTTCTCGTCGGAGGAGTCGGCAAATTCATCGGGCTTCTCGGCGATAGCATCAAGATATTCCATAACACCGCCGTAAATGGTGAAAGCAACCTTCTGCTGATATTCCTTCGTGGAGAGCTTCTGCTCCTCATCGGGGTTGGAGAGGAAGCCGCATTCTATCATCAGCGAGGGATTTTTGTTGGATTTGAGCAGGAACAGTTCCTCGCCCGAGAGCTTGATTTCGCGGTTATTGCCGGGCTGTAAATCCGCGAAACGGCGTTGCATAATCTGCGCGAGAGTGCGGTTGTCGGGGTGATTGTTGTTGTAGAACATCTGCCCGCCGAAGTACTGCGGGTCGGTGAAGTTGTTTTGGTGAATACACAGGAAAATGCTGTCGGGGTGGCTTTGGATAATCTTGAGGCGGTTATCCATATCGTTGAGCTTTTGGTTGCGGATACCCTCGACGCCGGCGTCGTAAATCGAGATGTCCTCGTCACGCGTGAGGACAACCTCAAACCCCGACATCTCCAGCATATCGCGCAAATCCAGCACTACGGCAAGGTTTACGTCCTTTTCGAGCACGCCGTTTTTCCCGACAGCGCCCGAGTCCAAGCCGCCGTGACCCGCGTCCAGCACGATAACCGGCTTTTGCGCCGCGGGCGCGGCAACGGGGAGCGCGCTCTCGGTAATTCTCGCGCTGACGGCGAGAAGCGCGAAACAGCCTATCATAGAAAGCGTGAGCTTCAGGGATTTTTTGTTAAGTTTCATATAAAAACGCTCCTTTGCGGTACTTTTTGTCCTATTTTATTAGAGCTTTTCCGATTTTAGAACAAGTTGGCGTAATTTTTCACCAAAACAACCGTAACCGAGATTGCAAAAACCCCTTGACTTTTTCCCAAAATAAGTTATAATAGAAGTGTATGTTTTTTTACAAATTTATTTGATTGTGAGGACAAAAAAATGAAATGGACGGGATTAAATGAACTTCGCGAGAAGTATCTTTCCTTTTTTGAGAGCAAAGGGCATCTGCGGTTGCCGAGTTTTCCGCTTGTGCCGCCTGCCGATGATAACTCAATCCTGCTGATAAACGCGGGAATGACGCCCCTTAAAAAGTACTTTCAGGGCATCGAGGAGCCGCCGCGCCACCGTGTTACCACTTGCCAAAAGTGCATAAGAACGCCCGATATCGAGAATGTCGGAAAAACCGCTCGTCACGGCACTTATTTCGAGATGCTGGGCAATTTCTCGTTCGGCGATTATTTCAAGCACGAGGCTATCGCGTGGGCTTGGGAATTTCTGACAAAGGTGCTCGAAATCCCCGAAAATCTGCTCTGGGTAACGATTTATGAGCAGGACGACGAGGCTGCCGATATCTGGGCAAACGAAGTCGGAGTGCCGCGCGAGAGGATTATTCGTCTTGGCAAAAAGGACAATTTCTGGGAGCACGGAAGCGGTCCTTGCGGGCCTTGCTCGGAAATCCACTATGACCGCGGCGAGAAGTACGGCAAGTTCGACCACATCGGTCAGGACAACTTCGAGGAAGTCGGCGACTGCGACAGAATTATCGAAATCTGGAACAACGTTTTCACGCAGTTCGACAACGATGGCAAGGGCAACTACACTCAGCTCGCTACCAAAAACATCGATACGGGAATGGGCTTGGAGCGCCTTGCTTGCGTTATGCAGGACGTGGACAACCTGTTCGAGGTTGATACCGTGAAGAATATTATGGGCAAAATCTGCTCAATTCTCGGCGTGAACTACCACGACGATGACAAAAAGGACATCTCAATCCGCGTTATCACAGACCATATCCGTTCCACAACCTTTATGGCGGGTGACGGAATTCTCCCGTCAAACGAGGGACGCGGCTATGTTATGAGAAGACTGCTCCGCAGAGCCGCGCGTCACGGCAGACTGCTCGGCTATCACAAGCCGTTCCTCTATGAAGTCTGCGATACCGTTATTGACGAGAATTTGTCGGCTTATCCCGAGCTTGTCGAGAAGCGCGCTTACATCAAGAAGGTTATCCAGACCGAGGAGGAGAGCTTCGGCAAGACTATCGACAACGGCTCGGCTATTCTCGACGAGATGATTGAGGAGCTTGGCAAAAACGGCGAGAAAACGCTCTCGGGTGAAAACGCGTTCAAGCTTCACGATACCTACGGCTTCCCGCTTGATTTGACCAAGGAAATTCTCGGTGAAAAGGGACTTTCGGTTGACGAGGAAGGCTTTGCCGAGTGTATGAAAAACCAGAAGGAAACCGCGCGCAAGAACAAAAAGCTCGGCGGCGGCTGGGACAACGCGAAAAACTCCGCGCTTGACGCGTTTAAGACGGAATTTGTCGGCTATGATACGCTTGAAACCGAGGCGAAAATTCTCGCTATCACAAAAGACGGCGAGTGCGTGGATTTGTGCGGCGCAGGCGATGAAGTCGGCGTTGTTATTGACAAAACGCCGTTCTACGCGGAAATGGGCGGTCAGGTCGGCGACAAGGGCGTGATTTTCCACGGCTCGGACGAGATGGAAGTTCTCGACACGCAGAAGCTCGGCGGAGGTCAGTTTGTGTGCCGCTGTGCGGTGAAGAAAGGCGGCTTCGAGGTCGGCGATACGGTTACGGCAAAGGTTGACGAACAGCTTCGTCTTGCCACTCAGAGAAACCACACCTGCTGTCACATCTTGCAGGCGGCTTTGCGGAAGGTTCTCGGCGACCACGTTCACCAGTGCGGTTCTTACGTTGACGCGAATCAGTGCCGCTTCGACTTCAGCCATTTCAGCGCTATGACTCCCGAGGAAATCCAGCAGGTTGAAAATTACGTCAACAGCGTGATTATGGCGGCGGTTCCCGTAAACACCGAGGTTCTGCCTATCGAAGAAGCGAAGAAAAAGGGCGCAATGGCGCTGTTTGGCGAGAAGTACGGCGATGTTGTGCGCGTGGTATCGGTCGGCGATTATTCGACAGAATTCTGCGGCGGTACGCACCTCAAAAATTCCTCGCAGGCGGGACTTTTCAAGATTGTCTTTGAAACGTCCGTGGCAAGCGGCGTAAGACGTATTCAGGCGATAACCGGAATGGCGGTTATGTCGATGCTCTGCGATTACAAGGACACGCTCGACAAGGCGTGCGCGGTGCTCAAGGCGCAGAATACGGACGATTTGGTTCAACGCGCGGAGAGCGTTGTCGCGCAGCTTCGCGAGCGTGACAGAAAAATCGAGAGTATGGAGCAGGCGGCGGCAAACGCGAAGCTCGGTGATATTTTCGAGAACGTTCCCGAGGTTAACGGCGTGAAGCTGGTTTGCGCGAAGCTTGACGGAATGGGCGCGGACGGTCTGCGTAAGACCGGCGACAGCGTTGCCGATAAGTTTGACTGCTTCGTTGCGGTGCTCGCGGGCACTGCCGACGGCAAGAGCAACATTTTGTGCAAGTGCTCCAAGAGCGCGGTTGAAAAGGGCGCAAACGCAGGCACGCTTGTTCGTGAAATTGCGGCGGTTGCCGGCGGTAAGGGCGGCGGAAAGCCCGATCAGGCGATGGCGGGAGTTCCCGACGCGGCAAAGCTCGGCGCGGCTCTTGACGCGGCTAAGGAAATTGTTGCCAAGTATATTAAGTAATAGCTCACGGAATGCTGTTTTCGCTCAGGAAACAGCATTTCGGGTAAATAACGAAACCTTTTGAAAAAAATGTTGTTATAATAAATGGAGGTCATTATGGAAAATTGTTTGTTTTGCAAGATAATCAAAGGCGAAATCCCCTCGACAAAGGTGTACGAGGACGACAAAATTCTGGCGTTTCGCGACATCAACCCGCAGGCTCCCACGCACATTTTGGTTATCCCGAAGGAGCATATCGGCGGCGTTGACGAGCTGGGCGAGAGCAACAACGCCGTGGTTTCGCACATTTTTGTGAAAATTGCCGAAATCGCGAAAAACGAGGGACTCACGAACGGCTACCGCGTTGTATCAAACGTTGGCGAGGACGGCGGACAAACCGTGCGTCATCTGCATTTCCACATCATCGGCGGCGCGAAGCTGTCCGAGAAAATGTCCTGATAAGGTCGGTGCGTGATGCCTAAAATAACCGAGAGCGAGTTGAAAAAGGAGCTTGGCGGCGAGCTTTCGCGGGTGTATTTTTTGTACGGCGAGGAGGATTTTCTCGTGAGAACCTACGCCGAGAAAATTGTCGCGGCGGCAACAGGCGAGGAGCGCGATATGAATTTCGTGAAATACACGGACGCGCCGTCTACCGATGAGCTTTCGGACTACCTCGACAGTATGCCGTTTCTCGCGGATTACAAGTGCGTTCTTATCGAGGATTTGGACTTTGAGGCAATGCCAACAGCCGAGCAAAACGCTTATCTGAAGCTCCTCGATAACATTCCCGACACGTCCGTGCTGGTAATTGCTCAGCTTCACATTGACCCGCTGGTTTACGATATCAAAAAAGGTAAATCAAAGTCGAAAAAGTTGCTCGAAGCGGCGGCTAAAAACGGCTCTGCGTGCGAGTTCAAGTATCTTTCTGCGGCAAAGGTGAGCGGGCTTGTGATACGGCGGTTTGAGCGCGCGGGTTGCTCGATTTCGGAGGAAAACGCGTTTTATCTTGCGGAGGAATGTGGTTATTCCTTGACAATGCTGGGTTGTGAAATCGACAAGCTCACCGCTTACGCCGAGCACCGTGAAATCACCCGCGATGATATCGAAATGCTTGTCCCGAAGCGGGTTGACGCGGGAATTTACACGCTCTCCGATGCGATTTTTGCCGGCAATATCAACCGCGCCTATGAAATTCTTGACGAGCTGATAATACAAGGCTACAAGGTAAACGAGGCGTTTTTGGTGCTGGCGGGGCATATCACGGATTTGTACAGAGCGCGGCTTGCGATAAACGCGGGCAAAAACTACACTCAGGCGGCGACCGCGTTCAACTACCCGCCGAACCGCTCTTTTGTTATGAGAAACGCGTTTGGAAAAGCGTCAAAGCTCCCGCTTCGCTACCTCGCGGACTGCGTTTATATCATGTACAACACGAACAAGCTGCTCAACTCGTCAAAAGCGGACAGCAGACTGTTGGTTGAAAAGGCGATAACGGAGATTTCGCGTTTACAGAAATAATATGAGTAAAATCAAGGTAAAACAGGCAATAATAGTTGAGGGGAAATACGATAAAATTCGTTTGTCCTCGCTGGTTGACGCGGTGATAGTGCCGGTCGGGGGATTTTCCGTGTTCAAGGACAGGGAAACCGCCGAGCTTATCCGCGCGCTTGCCGAGAAAAACGGCGTGATTATCCTCACGGACAGCGATGGCGCGGGTTTTCTTATCAGGAAGAAAATCCGCGAGATAACGCGCGGGTGCTCGGTCATCAACGTCTACACGCCCGATATTGTCGGCAAGGAAAAGCGCAAGCGCGAGCCGTCAAAAGAGGGACTTCTCGGCGTTGAGGGAATGAGCGCGGAGATTTTGCTCGAGGCGTTCGAGAAAGCGGGTGTTTTCGCCGAAGCTGTTCCCGAGCACAAAAATCCCGTCACAAAAGCAGATTTGCTGGAGCTGGGGCTTTGCGGGAGCGAAAATTCCTCGGTTAAACGGAGAGATTTTCAGCGCGCTCTCGGGCTTCCCGAAAAGCTGTCGGCGAATATGCTTTTGGAAGTTGTAAATTCAATGTACACAAAAGACGAGTTTTTCCGCGAGTGCGAAAAGCTCGGAATTTAGAAATAGAAAGGATAAATTCGGGTGGTTTTTTCAAGTTTGACGTTTCTTTTCTTCTTTTTTCTGCCGGCAACGCTGATTGTTTACTATCTCGTGCCGAAAAAAGCGAAGAATATTGTTATTCTCATAAGCGGGCTGGTGTTCTACGCGTGGGGCGAGCCGATTTACGTTCTGGCGATGATTTTGTCAACGTTTATCGATTACACCGCGGGCAGACTTATCGCGAAATACGACGATAATCCGAAAATCCGCAAAGCGTGCCTGATTGTATCGCTGGTGATGAATTTGGGGTTGCTCGGCACGTTCAAGTACCTCGGCTTTATCATCGAGTCGGTCAACGGTTGGTTTGGCTGGACAATACCGAACCCGAACCTGCCGTTGCCGATAGGAATCAGCTTTTTCACGTTCCAGTCGATGAGCTACACGATTGACCTGTACCGCCGCAACATCAAGGTGCAGAAAAGCGCGGTGAATTTTATGGCGTTCGTGACGCTTTTCCCGCAGATTGTTGCGGGACCGATTGTGCGCTACGAGGACGTTCAGCACGAAATTGACGACAGAACGGTCACCGAGAGTATGCTCGCGGACGGAATTTCGCGCTTTATCACGGGACTTGGCAAAAAGGTGCTGATTGCCAACAACATCGGCGAACTATGGACGCAAATCAAGGCGATGGAGTACTCAACGCTGTCGGCGGGCACGGCTTGGCTCGGTATCCTCGCGTTCACGTTCCAAATCTATTTTGATTTCTCGGGTTACTCCGATATGGCGATAGGCTTGGGCAAGATGATGGGCTTCAACTTCCCCGAAAACTTCAACTACCCGTTCCAGTCAAAAAGCATCTCGGAATTCTGGCGGCGCTGGCACATGACGCTCGGCGCGTGGTTCAAGAGCTACGTCTATATCCCGCTCGGCGGCAACCGCAAGGGAACTGCGCGAACTATCATAAACATTTTCATCGTTTGGACAATCACGGGAGTGTGGCACGGCGCGGCGTGGAACTTTATGCTCTGGGGCGCGTTCTTCGGAATATTGATAGTGCTTGAAAGGCTGTTTCTTGGGAAAATTCTGGAAAAAATCCCCGCGTTTTTCAGCTGGCTTTACACGTTTGTGTTGGTGGTAATCAGCTTTGTGATATTTGACGGAGTAACTCCCGGTACAACGAATTTCGGAGAAATTTTCTCGCAGATATTCACCTATATCGGAGCAATGTTCGGAGCAAACGGCGTTGGAATTGACGATTTTGCGATATATTCTTTCGTGAATTACAGCGTGATTTTCGCAGTTTGCATTATCGGAAGCACGGATATTCTCAAAAATCTTCACACGAAAATCAAGGAAAAAGCGCCGCAGTGGGTTATGTACGGATTTCCCGTTTTGCAGGGCGGCGTGATGCTGGCGAGCGTTGCGTTTGTGGCGACAAGCTCCTACAACCCGTTCCTTTACTTTAACTTTTGACGGAGGGCAAGATGAAAAAATTCAAATTCACCCCGAACAAGCTGATGATAGGGCTGTTCGCGGTTATAATTCTCGGAATTTCGATTTCAACACTTGCTCTCCCGAAGCTGGAACGCAGTGAAAACGAAAACCGTTCGCTTGCGAAATTCCCTAGCCTTGTCGATGAAAAGAAGCTGGAGAAAGCGGAGAATTTCGGCGATGTTCTCGGCGCGGTCAAATGGGGCTATATCACAGAGCGCGAAAAAGCGAGCTTTATGGACGACTTTGAAACCTATTTCTCCGACCACTTGGTTGGACGAGATTTGTGGGTTGAGGGCGCGAATTTTCTGTCACGGTTGTCGGGAAAGCGCGAGATAAACGGCGTTTACACGGTTGACAATCAGATGATACAGACGTTCAGGAAGTATGACGCGGAGGAAGTCGCAAAGTCGCTTGACGCGATGGAGAAATTTGCGGAGCGCTATCCCGATATTCAGATGAATTTTATGCTCGTTCCGACATCGCAGGAGTTGTTCAAGAACAAAATTCCGTCCTACACGGGACTTTTGAGCGAGAAGGATTTTATTGACGAGTGCTATTCAAAGCTGGAAAAAATTGGCACAATCGACGCGCTTTCCTACCTCTCCGAGCACAAAAACGAGTATATTTATTATCGTACAGACCACCACTGGACAAGTCTGGGCGCGTATTACGCGTACTGCGCGGCGGCAAAATCGCTCGGCTACGGCGCTTACGGTCTGAACTCGTTCAACGTTGAAACGGTAAGCTCGGATTTCCGCGGCACGCTCTACTCCAAGACGCTTGACAGCAGTGTTCCCCCCGATACGATGGACTATTATATTCTCGCAAACGGCGAGCCGAAGGTCCACATGGTATCGATTGACGACAGCAAGACAACCGAGTACGACAGCCTTTACGTCCGCGAATATCTCGATGTTAAGGACAAGTACTCGTCGTTCACGGGTGAAAACGCGCCGATTGTTCATATAACAACGGACGTTGAAAAGGGCAAAAACCTGCTCTTAATCAAGGACAGCTACGCGCACTCGCTCGTGCCGTTCCTGTCGAAGCATTACTCGAAAATCACGATGGTTGATATGCGCTATATCAACACAAATTTGAACAATTTCATTGATATGAACGAATATGACCAAGTGTTGTTTATGCAAAACGCGATTACGTTCACCGAGGACAGCAATATGAAAAAACTGGCATTAACGAAATGAGAACGGTTGAGTTTGAGGTAACCGAGAGCGAAAACGGAATAACCGCGCTGAGTTTTCTGAAAAGGCGCGGTTTTTCGCAACGCGCGGTTGTTGACCTGAAGAAAAACGGCGGTCTTACGCGAAATAACGCGATTTTACGGACGGTTGACCGAGTGTATGCGGGCGAGAAAATCCGAGCGGAAATTGCCGAGGACGGGCAGGCGTTGGAGCCGGATTTTTCGGTTAACGCGCGGGTTGTGGCGGAGAGCGAGGATTTTGTGCTTTTCGACAAGGGCGCGGGAGTGCCTGTTCACCCGTCAATCTGCCACCGCACGGGAACGCTCGGAAACCTCTTTTCAGTGCTTTACCCTGACAGAGCGTTCCGCCCCGTTCACCGTCTGGACAACAACACCTCGGGCTTGTGTCTTTGCGCGAAAAACGCGGCGGCGGCACCAGCTCTTGCGCGGACAGCCGAGAAGGTGTACTTTGCGGCGGTTTCGGGGGAAATCATCGACTCGGGCGAGATTAACCTGCCGATAGCCCGCGCGCCCGACAGCATAATCAAGCGTGAGGTTTGCGAGGACGGCGCGCCCGCGGTTACGCTCTACAAGCCGATTTTGGTGAAAAATGGGCGGACTCTTCTTGAAATCACGCTGAAAACGGGCAGAACTCACCAAATCCGCGTGCATTTCGCGCACATCGGTCACGCGCTTCTCGGCGATGATTTGTACGGCGGCGACTGCTCGGAAATATCGCGCCACGCTCTCCACTGCGGGAAAATCCGCTTTGCTGAGCCGTTTTCTGACAATTTTGTGCAATTTGACAGCGCGCTCCCCGAGGATATCGCGGGGCTGTTTATCGAGAAGAACCAACCGTTCCCAAAAATGGATTCATTCACCAAGCCGTTAAATAAAATTCAGCCGAAAAAATAACCAAAAAACGCAGAAAAAAACTGTGCAATTTTTAGAAATTTTGCAATAATACTTGATTTATTTTAGTGAATAATGTATAATGTTAGAAGGGTTATTTTGCGGTGACGAGCGTTTTCGGTTGCCGGAAAAAATTGTACATAAAGGGTTTGGTGCGGTTGCTGTTCGGAGGAAAGGTTATAAAGGTCGAGTTGCTCGATGATAAGGGCAAGCTCATTTTCACGGCTGAGAAGAATTTCGTGTTGCCGAAGAATATGGACGATGACGACAGCATCGTCATTTTCAAAGGTAAAAACCTTCCCGATTTGGAGCGCAACGCGATTGTTTCCGTCGTTACCACGACAAAGGCGAACGACAGAATAAGGTACACGGGCGCGGTTTCCATGTCGATGGATACCCAGCTTAACGTAAAAATCCTCAAAAACAACGAAACTCAGGTTCTTCAGGAACGCAGGCGGTTCTTCAAGATAAAGATTAACGAAAAGGGCAGGGCGCTTTTCTATGTGCGCGGTGAACAGACCGTGCGCTACGACGAGCCGCCCGAGATTCAGGTGCTCGACATCAACGTCGGCGGCATTTTCTTCTCGTGTGAAGCCGAGGAGTTTATGGAGGGCGACCTCGTGTGCGTGGACGTTGATTTGTTCATCGACAGCCCGCTTAACACCGCCGTTAAAATTCTCCGAGTTCAGCGCAACGAGGACGGCTCAATCAAGGGCTACGGGTGCTTGTTTGAGAGCCTCACGGGCGCTCAGGAGGATTACATTGGCAGATTTATAATGAAGGTTCAGTCCGAGCAACGCAGAAAAGAAGCGGCAAAGGACGAAATTTGATTTAAGGATATAATTTATTTCATTTAGGGGGAAGAACGATGAAAAAATCCACAATGAAGTATGTGCTGGTAGTTGTTTTGGCTATCTTCGCGCTGGTTCCCGCGATAATTCTCGGAGTTGTCGGCTCTCTGTCGTATTCGGGATTCAGCAATGACGCGAGGCAGGAAGAGTTCAACACGGTCACTATGTCCAAGGCAGGTACCGTCGGCACGGTTTTTGCAGGGTATCTGGGTGACGCAACGATGCTTTCAAAGCTGGATGCGGTTGCCGAGGCGGCTAAAACGGGCGGCGACGGCGCAAGTGCGATTGTGAAATCCTACGCCGAGAGCAATCCCGATGTTGCCGATGCGCTTGTTCTCAACGCTTCGGGTACGGTTGTGGCATCTGCGGCGGGCGCTGAAAAGGGCGTGTTCGAGCATTTCTCTTCCGATATGCCCGCGGTTTCCACTCTTTTCTCTTGGGATAAGTACCAGAGCGATGGATTTTTCGTTTCTCGTGAGATAAACAACGGCTCGGTTGTGGGCTATGTTTGCCTTGTGGTTACACCCGCTTCCGACAGCGCGCTTTCTCAGGCACTTGCCGGAACTTATGTCAACAAAAAGGCGAACCTCGCGCTTATCGACAGCGAGGGCAACACCATCAATTTTGACGGCAAAGGCACTACAATGAAGGCAGGACAGCTTGACGGCGCGATTGCCGGCAAGAAGGGCGATTTCTTCAAGAATAACGTGTCGGGCGTTACCGCGCGCGATAATCAGGTTTCCGGTACCGCCGGCAAATATCGCTACATAAGCGGAGTTATCCCTGAGGTAACAAGTTGGAGATGGCTTGCCGTATGCGATAGCGGCGAGTTTGGCGCGGCTTCTTCGCCTATTGTTCCGCTGATTGTTCTTGCGGTTGTTGCGCTTGTTATGTGCGCGCTCGGTTTCCTCATCATCACCAAGTTTGTCGGCAAAATGCACGATATGCTCAAGACGATGGACGGAATCACACACGAAAACGGCATTTCCTCCACTCGTTTCACGGTCAAGAAAAAGGAAGAGAAGAGCGAGCTTGGCGAAATCCAGATCTCGTTCAACGAGTTCCTTGACGAGGTTAAAATCAACTCCGACCGTTACCGTACAATTGCAAACTTGTCCGACAATATGCTGTTCGAGTGGGATTTCCACAAGGAACTGATGTACATTTCGGACAATATGCTCCAGAAATTCGACCTCAAGCCCGATGGTGCAACACTCTCGAACGGACGCTTCCTCGACAGCCTGATGACACCCGAGGACGCGGATAAGTACAAGCGTGATATCAGCGCGATGTTGAAAAATCAGAAGGGCTACAACACGCAGTACCAGCTTATGACCAAGAGCGGCACACCGATTTGGGTATCGTTCCGCGCGAACTGCATCACCGACCGTATCGGTGAACCGCTTCGTGTAATCGGCGTCCTCACCGATATCGATAACGAGAAAAAGGCTGAGATGCAACTCTCCGAGCGTGCTTCGATTGACTTCCTCTCACAGCTCTACAACCGTAGCACCTTTATCAGAATGCTTACTCAGGAGCTTGACAGACGCGGCCCGAACAAGGTTGCGACAATGTTCATCGACGTCGATGACTTCAAGTTCATCAACGACCGCTACGGACACAGCTCGGGCGATGAAGCAATCAAGTTTGTTGCCGATAACATTCGCAAGAAGGTTGATGGACGCGGCGGTTTCGCGGGACGTTTCGGCGGCGATGAGTTCGTGTTGTGCTACACAAATCAGGAGGATATCGCAAATCTTGAGCAGATTGCGATGGATATTATCGACGAGCTGTACGTTGGCTTCACGACAGTGGAAGGTACGCTTATCAACGTCAGAGTTTCGATTGGTATTTCTTACTGCCCGCAGCACACAGAGGACGTAAACGAGCTGATTTCCTTCTCGGATACGGCAATGTACTTCGTAAAGAAGAACGGCAAGACCAACTATCATATTTATATGCCTGAGGACAGCGAGAGCGGCGAATATATCGACCCCGAGGGATATCAGGCGAATTGACAGAATTTTGGTGCGGCGCTTGCAACGCTTTAAAGCGGCAGAGCGCCGCACGGGTATTTTATAGTTCGGAGGTTTGTTGTTTTGGCGAAAATAATTGCAGTGACAAATCAAAAGGGCGGTGTTGGAAAAACCACAACCTGCGCGGCACTTTGCGGCGGACTGTCGCAAATGGGTTACAAGGTGCTGGCGGTTGACCTCGACCCGCAGGGAAACCTGAGCTTCAGCCTTGGCGTTGAGGTTGAGGACAACTACACGATTTACGATGTGCTGAAGGACAACTGCGACATTGACGAGGCGATAATTCACGGCGAGCATTGCGATGTTGTGCCGTCGAACATTTTGCTGTCGGGCTTGGAGCTTGAGATGACGGGCGTTGGCAGAGAGTACGTTCTTCGCGAACAGCTCAATTATGTCAAGAAGGAGTACGATTACATCATTCTTGATACGCCGCCGGCGCTGTCGGTGCTCACGATAAACGCGTACACGGCATCGGACGAGCTGATTATCCCGATGTTGTGCGAAATCCTGTCATTACAGGGCATCGCTCAGCTTAAACAGACTATTTTCGCTGTAAAGCGTTACTACAATAAATCGCTTTGCGTGCGCGGAATACTATTAAATAAGTACAACGGTCGGTACACGCTCACGAAAGAAGTCGAGGAGCTGGCGGAGATGATTGCCAAACAGCTCGACACCACGATTTTCAACACGAAAATCAGCGCGTGCGTGTCGATAGCCGAAGCGCCCGCTCACGGCGAGAGCATTATCACCTATTCGCCGAAATCAAAAGGTGCGCTCGAGTTCAAATCGTTCATCAACGAGCTGATTGAGCCGCATAAGTTGAATAAAACCAAGAAAACTGCCGAGGAAAAATAAGGGAGCTGAAAAATTTGCCGCCGAAAAAGAGTTCCAACGGTTCAGCCAGCCGTGGCGTTGCCGAAACTAAAAATCATTCGACTACCGCCTTTGAGCAATCGGGGGCGGCGGATTTGACGAGAAAAGCGAGGCGTTCGGACAATGCGGTGAAGAGCGGGAAAAGTTCCGCGAAAGATTCCCCAAAAAGTGTTTCCAAAAGTTCTGCGAAAGGGGCTTTGAGTTCAACGAACGGCGCTTCGGGTTCAACGAAAGGCGAATCAAGTTCAACAAAGAGCGCTTCTAGTTCAACAAAAAGTTCACCAAAAGCAGAGAAGGCGAAAACCAATAAATCCGCGAAGTCTTCGGAAAAGGATAAATCTGCAAGCAAACCGATGGTTGCGCTGAAAAAGTCGGGTGCGGTTTCCAAAAAATACCACAAAGAGCCGAGCGATGACAGCGGAATTTCCTGTAAAACTCCGCAGGTGATGAAGCTTGTTGCCGAGGACAACGGTGAAAACGCGGTTATCGCGGCGGGCAAAAGTCGAATTCCCGCGCGGCTCAAGGGCAGAGAACCGCTTTCAAAAATGGTTAAACGGGAAATGCACGGCGATATTTACGAGCCGAACGAGGTCGAGGTCGTAAACCTTACGGAACTCGCCGTTCAGTACGAGGCACCGCAGATTTTGGACAGGTTCAACGCGTGCTCGTGCGAAAAATGCGTGGCGGTGTTCTCGGAAATGGTGCTGAAAAAAGTTCCCGCGCGGTTCGCGAGGATAACCAAAACCAAAATGGGTATTCGCTCGCGTGAGCTGAACGGGCGGGTTGAGCCGGTGCGGAAAATGGTTCAGATTACGATGATAAGGGAGCTTATCGGGAGCAAAAAGCGTATTTTTCATGATGAATAAATTTTGCAAAATCACGCAAAATAATATAGCGTATTGTAAAAATTTTGCCTTAAAATACAGGGAGTAATACAAATGTCACTTGATATCGGAATAGATTTGGGAACTGCAAATATTATCATCACGATTGCGGGACGCGGAATTGTGCTGAACGAGCCGTCGGTTGTCGCGTATGACCGCAAGAAAAAAGCGGTCGTGGCGGTCGGTACCGAGGCGTACAAAATGATTGGCAGAACGCCCGAGTATATCGTCGCGGTGCGCCCGCTCAAGGACGGCGTGATTTCGGACAACGATATGACGCAGGCGATGATTAAGGAGTTCATCAACATCGTAAACGGCGGTTTTATGGTGAAGCCGCGGGTTGTGCTTTGCGTGCCGAGCTCGGTCACGGACGTTGAGCGCAGGGCGGTTGTCGAGGCGGCGGTTTCGGCGGGTGCAAGAAAGGTGTACCTTATCGAGGAGCCGATTGCGGCGCTTATCGGCGCGGGCGTTGATATCTCGAAGCCGAACGGGACGATGGTTGTTGACATCGGCGGCGGCACGTCGGACGTTGCGATTGTTTCGTTCAACGGCATCGTGCAGTCAAGATCGGTGAAGATGGCGGGAAATAAGTTTGACGCGGCGATAATTCGCCTGATAACGCAGAAATACAAGATTTTAATCGGTGAAAAAACCGCGGAAAAGGCGAAGAAGGAAATCGCAAACGTTTTTAACCCGACCGGCGAAAAGAAGATGACAATTCGCGGCAGACACCTACTGAAAGGGCTTCCCGAGAGCGTTGAGATATCGGACATCGATATGTATGAGGCGCTTCACGAGAACGCGATGGAGATCGTGGAGCAGGTGAAGCTGACGCTGGAGTCAACGCCGCCGGAGCTGGTTGGCGATATTTTGTCGAACGGGATTTTGCTCACGGGCGGAGGAGCGCTGTTGGGCGGGCTTCCGGAGCTGATTTCGGAGAACGTTGGGGCACCGTGTTTTGTTGCCGAGAACCCGATTGAGTGCGTGGCGAGGGGCGTTGACCTGTCGTTCAATATGTCGAGCAAGTTGCTTGATGGGTTTGAGCAGGTGTCGCTGTACGGATTTAAGTGACTTTTAGCAATATTTTGCACGATTATTACAGTTTGTATAACTTCTGGGTAGCTTCGGCTACCCGATTTTGTTTTTGGGGGAATAATTGCAAAGCGATAATCGAGCACCGCGAAGCGAAAAAAGTCTTTTTGGAAGTCCAGAAACCTTTTTCTTCAGAAAAAGGTTTCTGGCCGCCGGAGGCACTGGAGCGAAGCGACCACTAGGCGCGAAGCGCCAAAATCAAAATTAAACACGAACAACCTCCCCAAACATTTTTCGGTTCAATACCGAAAAATGGAGGGGATAAGTTTTCACAAAGCAAGCCAGAGGTAGAAACTTGTACATCAGGCGGGTGCAGTCACGCCGAACAAACTTGAGATTTTATCTTTCAATGGTGCTTGACTGCACCCGCGCATTTTCGCCGGTTCGATGCCGGCGAAAATGCCAAGGCTTCGCAGAAGCCCGTGGCTGTTCGCAAAGTCAACCAAAATTCATCGCAAAGCTCTGTTTTTCCGCCGAACACCTCTTGTTGACAAGCAGTAATGTTAGCAATTGATATTACATTCTGTAAAAAACGCCAAGCGGTTTTCAACAACCCGATAGAAAAATCCCGCCGCAAAAATCTTTCAACAAGTTGTCAACAATTCAATCAAATTAGTACTGTGAACAAATTGTTGAAAATTTCGCGAAAATCCCCAAGATATAGTTTTCAACCGATTTTTTAATCAATATGTTGTGAAAAATCACAATTTTTTCGCCGTTTTAAGCGGAAGAATTAGCTCTCTTTTGTATAAATTGCACAAAAATATGAACTTATTTTTATTCTGATTTTTGGGGAAAAGTTGTTAATATGCTCTTGAAATATTTTTAGATTTGTTTTATAATAAGATTGTGGGGAAAAGTGGTGTATAATTTCACTATTTTGGGGAATATTTCATAACATTACAACAAAAGCCACTTAATTCACAAATGGGGAAAATAAAAAAATCTACGAAAAAACCGTCTGAGGAGGACGGAATAGGTGTCTTTTCGAGGGGATTGAAGCGGACGGAAAGGGGGGAATAGAAATGTGCGGCGAGTACGAGCATACGGTTGACGCAAAGGGAAGAATGAATTTTCCGGCGAAACTGCGCGAGGAGTTCGGCGAGCATTTCTATATTTCCAAAAGCTTCAACGAAAAGTGCCTTACTGTTTACACGAAGGAAAGCTGGGAGGCTCTTCGCGAGAGCCTGAAAGGTCAGCCTTCCAAAATCGCGCTCCCGATAGAGAGATTTATTTTCGGAAGCGCTTGCGAGGCGGAACCCGACAAGCAGGGCAGAATTGCTATTGCGCCTGCGCTTCGGGCTTACGCAGGGATTACGGCGGAGGTTGTCGTTGTGGGAATGAGCGACCGCGCTGAAATCTGGGACAAGGCTCGCTGGGAAGAGTACAATAATAACATTTTGCCCGAGGATATCGCGGCAATGGCTCAGGAGCTGAGAATTTGATGGAGTTTTCGCATATTTCCGTGCTGTTGAAAGAAACGGTGGACGGCGCTTTTGGGGAAAAGTCGGGTGTCTACGCGGATTTGACGACAGGCGGCGGCGGTCACTCCTACGAGCTTGCAAAACGGCTCGACAAGGAAAAAGGCAGGCTTATTTGCTTTGACCAGGATGAAGAAGCGCTTGAAGCCGCGGGGAAACGGCTTGAGGGACTTCCGGTAACTTTGGTGAAAGAGAATTTCAGAAATCTCGCGGCGGTTCTGGACAGGCTGGGTATTGACCGGCTTGACGGGATAATCGCGGATTTGGGTGTTTCGTCACACCAGCTCGATGACGCGGCAAGAGGTTTTTCCTACAAAGCTGACGCGCCGCTCGATATGCGTATGAGTAGCGAGGGGCTTTCGGCGAGAGATGTCGTGAACGAGTACGAGCTTGGTGAGCTGAAACGTATACTCTACGAGTACGGAGAGGAGAAATTCGCTCCGAAAATCGCGGCGGCGATTGTGTCCGCGCGTGAAAAATCGCCGATTGAAACAACGGGCGAGCTTGCGGAAATAATCAAAAACAGCGTTCCCGCGGCGTATCGCAGGGATAAAAATCCCTGCCGAAAGAGTTTTCAGGCGATAAGAATTGAGGTTAACGACGAACTTTCTGCGCTCGACGAGGTCCTTTGTGCGGGATTTGAACGGCTGAAAATCGGCGGCAAAATGTCGGTTATCACGTTCCACTCGCTCGAGGACAGAATTGTCAAGGAGCGTTTTCGGGAATTTTGCACGGGCTGTACCTGCCCGCCGGAATTTCCGGTCTGCGTTTGCGGGAAAAAACCGCGCGCGGAGCATATTGCCAAAAAGCCGATTACGGCTGGGGAAACCGAGCTTGCGGAAAATCCGCGTTCAAGAAGCGCAAAGCTCAGGGTTATAAAGAAAATCGCGGATTAACTCGGGTTGTTGAAACGATTTTGGCAACTTGATTTAAAAAGAAAAACTCGGTTTGCGGTTAACGCAGACCATAATTGAAGGGGATGGAACCGATGGCTTATACGGAGATACCGATAGACAACACAAACCTTGCTTATGACTTGTCGCGATTTGACAGGTCGGAGCGTGAACAGCGCGAGAAGGAAGCGCCAAAGAGCAAAATGCATCTTGCGCCCGCGTTTTCCGTATCGAAAAGTGGTTCAAAGCTGAAGGTTGTTGCGGTTGCGCTTTTGTTTTTGGGAGCATTTACCGCGGTCAACTGTTCCAACACCCGTAGAGATGACGCGGCGCGGCTTGTTGAACAGCAACAGGCTGAGCTTCAAAGCGCGCTCGACGATAACGCGCTCCTCAAGAGCCGCCTCGACAGCAAGGTGAACACGGCGTACATCGAGAAATACGCGGTCGAAAAGCTGGGAATGGTCAAGGTTTCCGCATCGCAGAAAAAGTACATCAGCGTGAACACGGAGAGCTTGGTTGAGGTTGGCGCAGAGGACAGCGGCGGCGTGGTGGATTCCGTAAAGTCGTGGTTTGACGGCTTCGTGGAATACATCGGCTTATAACGGCATAATATAGAGATGAACAAGCTCTTGCCGTTTGTTTCGGGCATTTTTTTACAGCGTGTTATGGGGGCTTGTTGATACTTTCAGCAAGCCCCGTTTTACAGTTTACGGCGTTTATGGAGGAATAACTTTGTCAGGCAACGAAAAGAAAAACCAGAGCGGTTTTTACAATGTAATGAAGAAGAGTTATCTCTTTTTCAAGAAAAAGGACGATGAAGAGCTTACAAAAAAGCCCGTTTTGGGTTATCGCGGACGTCAGCTTGTGATTTTGCTGATGGTGATTGCGTTTGCGATTTTTGTGGGCTATCATCTGCTCAAATTCACCGTTCTTGACGGCGACAAATGGCGTATGCTCGCTTATAATCAGCAGACAACCGAGCTTACCATTATGGCGAACCGCGGCTCAATTTACGATGCGAACGGTACTGTTCTCGCACAAAGCTCGACCGTGTGGAACGTGGTTATCGCGCCGCAACCGATTTATATGGCGGAGCAGGAGCGCTCAAAGGCTTATCAGGAGAAGCAGGCGAAGTGGCTTGACGACAACAATCCCGACAAGGAGCCGCTCGGCGAGTACAAGCCGCTGAAAAATCTGATTGCGGAGAAACTGTCGGCGTTGCTCGGCGTGAAGCAGGACGGAATGCTCAAAGCCTGCGAGGACATCGAGAGTTATTATTACATAGTAAAACGCAAGGTTGACAAGCCTGTTGTTGCGGAAATTCAGAAGTTTATGCTGGACAACAACATTCCGTCCAACTGCATCGAGCTTGAACAGGCAAGCAAGCGTTATTACCCGAACGGTTCGCTCGCCGCGAACGTTATCGGCTTCACCAACTTTGACGGCGAGGGCGTTTACGGGTTGGAAGCGTACTACGACGAGTACCTCAAGGGCACGGACGGCAAGGCGTTTTACACAACCGACGGTCTTGGTCAGGGCGTTCAGTACGCGAACGACAACTATTTCTCGGCTGTTGACGGGTACAGCTTGGTGCTCACGATTGACGAGGTTATGCAGCACTATCTCGAGAAAAATCTCGAGGCGTGCGTTTCACAGCACTCGGTTGTCAACCGCGCTTGCGGAATTATTATGAACTGCAAAACCGGCGGAATTGTCGCGATGGCAACCTCGCCCTCCTACGATTTGAACAACCCGTCCGAGCTTACGAGCGTTTACGATTTGCAAAAGCTCGCTGAGGCAAAGGAAAAGGGCGCGTCCGAGGAGGAGCTTGACGCTCTTGAGGCAACGCTCCGCGAGGGACAGTGGAAAAACAAGGCGGTTACTGAGCTGTATTATCCCGGTTCGGTTTTCAAATCGGTAACCTGCGCAGCCGGTCTTGACACGGAAGCAATCAGTATGGAGTCTGAATTTTCCTGCTACGGCTCGATGAATGTTGCGGGAACGGATATCCACTGCTGGTATTGGTATGGCGGCGGTCACGGTGAGCTCACGCTTCAGCAGGCGCTCACAAAGTCCTGCAACCCGAGCTTTATGCAGATAGGCGCGGCGCTCGGTGCAGACAATTTCAGCAATTATTTCGAGAGCTTCGGCTTCACCGAGCAAACGGGAATAGACCTCCCCGGCGAAGCGCTCTCACTTTACGTTCCGCGCTCGAGAATGGGTCCGGTTGAACTCGCGACGTCGGCTTTAGGTCAGACGAACAAAATCACGCCTATTCAGATGTGTACGGCATACTGCGCGCTGGTAAACGGCGGCTATCTTGTGACGCCGCACGTTGTCGATAAGATTATCGACAGCAACGGAAATGTTGTTGAAACGAAGGAAACCGAGATTAAACGACAGGTTATCTCGAAGGAAACGTCCGACCAGATGCGGCAGCTTCTCGAAACGGTTGTCGCGGACAATGGCGGCACGAACGCGTATATTCAGGGTTATCGCATCGGCGGAAAGTCGGGAACGGCGGAGAAAATCGATGAATACAACCAAGCGAAGCTCACCGACCCGAACGCGAAAATGACGTATATTTCAACGTTTGCGGCGTGTGTGCCGATGGACGACCCCGAGATTGTGATGCTGGTAATGGTTGACACGCCGACAGGTCCCGAGTATTACGGCTCGGCGGTTGCGGCGCCTATCGTTTCGCTTGTGTTCAGCGAGGGCTTGGAGCACCTCGGAATTTACCCGACCTACACCGCCGAGGAACAGGCGAAAATGGACAGCACCGTGCCTTATGTAATGGGTTACCTCTCGATGAAAGCGGAGGCTCTTATCAAGTCGGCGAACTTCAATGTGAAGATTGTCGGCGATGACACGGGCGAGGCGGTTGTCACTCAGCAGGTGCCTTATTCGGGAATCAGCATACCGAAAGGCTCGACGATTATTATTTATTTCAACGACATCGAGCCCGAGTACGGCACGGTTCCGAACGTCATCGGAATGAGCGTTGACAAAGCGAATGAAACGCTCACGAACGCGGGCTTCAACATCAAAATTTCGGGCGGTGCGGCGAATAATGCCGATGCAAAGGCGACTCAGCAAAGCTTCGGCGAGGGCGCAGTTCTCGCTAAGGGAAGCGTGATTGAGGTCACGTTCAGCGTCACAATTCAGGACGGATAACGGGAGAAATTATGGATTTAGGCGAGCTTTTTTCGGGAATTGCGGAGATACCCGCGGAATATCGTTGCAAAACGGTTTCGGGCGTAACGTCGGACAGCCGCGAGGTGCGGGAGAATTTTGTTTTCGTGTGCATCAAGGGCGGTTCGTTTGACGGACACTCGGCGGCGGGAGCGGCTCTGCAAAATGGCGCGGCGGTTGTTGTTACACAAGAATTGCTCGGGCTTGACGGTGAAATTAACGTCAAAAACACGCGCGAGATTTACCCCGAGCTGTTGGCGAATTTTTACGGAAATCCCGAGAAAAAGCTGAAAATCTGCGCGGTAACCGGCACGAACGGCAAAACAACAACGGTTGGTATTTGCGCGGGAATTACGCGCGCGCTCGGTCACAAAACCGGCACAATCGGCACTCTTGGCGTTGACGCGGGCAACGGACTTGTGTACTCGCACGATGGCCCGCCGACTGTTCCCGAGCCGAAAAAGCTCGCGGAGATTTTTGCCGAAATGGTGCAAAACGGCGTGGAATACTGTTTCGTGGAAGCGTCCAGCCAAGCGCTCGCACAACATCGTTTCCCGAGAAATTGCTTCAAGGCGGCGGCTTTCACAAATCTCACGCGCGACCACCTCGACTATCACGGCACGATGGAAAACTATTTCGCGGCGAAGCGAATGTTGTTCGATAATTGCGGGACTGCGGTTGTGAACATCGATGACGAGTACGGCAAGCAAATCGCGGAGTATTGCCGCGCTAAAAATATACCGCTGAAAACAGCTTCGGCGGCGGCAAAAGCCGATTATTATGCGGAATTTGTGCGGTGCTTTCCCGACAAAAGCGAGTTTGTCCTCACCGATGAACGGCGCGAAAAAAGCTATCCCGCGCGGTTTTCGCTCACGGGTGAATACAACGTGCTGAACGCGCTTCTTGCCGCAGTTTTATGCGAAACGCTGGGCTTTTCGCTCGGTGAAATTGTTGACGCGCTGGGAAAAATCAGCGGTGTTGCGGGGCGGTTGGAAACGCTGTACACGGGCAATTTTACGGTAATCCGCGACTACGCGCATACCGAGGACGGCTTGTTGAAACTACTCGGCACGCTGAAACCGCTGACGAAAAACCGCTTAATCTGCGTGTTTGGAGCGGCGGGCGAGCGTGATGCGGGCAAGCGCCCCGATATGGGCAGAGCGGCGGCGGAGTACGCGGACTATCTGATTGTGACGACCGACAGCCCGCGCCACGAAAACCCGCAGGACACGATTGACGGGGTTGTGCGCGGGATACCGCACGGCAGGATTTTTGAGACGTTCATCGACCGCGAGAAGGCGGTTATCCGAGCGCTTGAAATTGCCAAAAACGGCGATGTTGTGGCGCTTTGCGGCAAGGGACACGAGGACTATCAGGCTATCGGCGACGAGTATTTTCACTTTGACGAGCGTGAGATTGTCGAGAAATATTTTGCGAACAAGTGACTTCGTTCAACCAAATCCGCTTTTAACAAAACGTACAAACCCGCTCAGCAAGCCGCTTGAGAGCAATCAACAAGTGTTTTCACTTTGACAAAATATGTCGAAGATTATTTTAAGGATAGAAGTGATTTTTATGTTTACAACCGAAGAAATCGCGAGAGTGACGGGTGGACGGCTCGAGGGCGAAAACTGCGCTGTAACAAGCGTTTCCACGGACACGCGTTCAATCGGCGCGGGCGCGCTTTTTGTCGCGGTTAAGGGCGAGAGCTTTGACGGAAACGATTTTCTCGAAAATGCGTTCCAAAACGGCGCTGCGGCGGTTATGACCGAGCGCGATGAGCTGAATTTCACGACCGATAAGCCCGTGATTTTTGTCAGGGACACGCGCGCGGCACAGCTTGCTCTGGCGCGTTATTACCGCGATAAATTCAACCTGAAATTGTGCGGAGTGACCGGCTCTGTCGGCAAAACCTCAACCAAAGATATGATTTTCGCGGTGTTGTCGGCGCGGTTTAACACGCTGAAAACCGAGGGCAATTTCAACAACGATATCGGTCTGCCGCGCACGCTTTTTGGCTTGAACAACAGCTTTGACGCGGCTGTCATCGAGATGGGAATGAGCGACCTCGGCGAAATCAGCGCGCTGTCGAAAGCCGCGCACCCGAATGCTGCGGTTATCACGAACATCGGTTTCTGCCACATCGAGAACCTCAAAACGCAGGAAAATATCCTCAAAGCGAAGCTCGAAATCCTTGACGGAGCGGACGAAAATGCACCTCTTATTCTTTGCGGCGAGGACGAGCTTTTGAACACCGTGAAGCTTGACAGAAAGCTGATTCGCTACGGTTTCGGCAAGCAAAATGATGTGTACGCAGACGATATTTCTTCAACGGAAAACGGCGAGAAATTCACCCTGCATTACGGAGGGAAAGCGTACTCGGCTCAAGTACCCGTTGTCGGTGAACACCACATTTTAAACGCTCTCGCGGCGTTTTGCGTTGGTATCGAATTTGGTTTGACACCCGAAGAAATCGTGCCCGCGTTTATGAATTACAGCGCCTCGGGAATGAGGCAGAAAATCGAGCAACGCGGCGATGTGACGGTAATTCTCGACTGCTACAACGCTTCGCCGACCTCGATGGAAAGCTCGCTCGGAGTTCTCGGACGAATGAACGGACGGAAAATCGCGGTGCTCGGGGATATGCTGGAGCTTGGCGCGATGTCAAAACAGCTTCACGCGGGGGTTGCGGAGTTTGTCGAGAAAAACGCGGATTTGTGCTTCTTGTTCGGCACGGAGATGAAAGCATTGCGCGACGAGCTGTTCAAGCGGGAATTTCCCGTGTTCCACAGCGAAAACAAGAGCGAGCTAACACAGCTTCTGTTGCAGAATTTGAAGAGCGGCGACGCGGTTTTGTTTAAAGGAAGCCGCGGAATGAAGATGGAAGAAATCGCGGAAAAGGTTGGTAAAAGATGATTTTAACGAGTTCAATAGCGGCGGCTGCGGCGTTTCTGATAACGTGGCTTGTGGGGATTTTTCTGATACCGCTTCTGCACAAGCTGAAGTACGGACAGACAATCCTCGATATCGGACCCAAATGGCACAAAGCGAAAAAAGAGGGCACGCCGACAATGGGCGGAATTTCGTTTATTTTCGCGGTGAGCGTCTGCTTTGCTGTGGGAATGATAGTTTTCGCGTTCACCGGCGCGGATTTTACGGGCGCGGGAAAACGCGAGCTTATCGTTTCGGTATCGGGAATGATAATGGCGGTTTTGTTCGGATTTGTGGGATTTCTCGATGACTTCATCAAGGTTCGCAAAAAGCGCAACGAGGGCTTAACGCCGATACAGAAAATCATCTTGCAGGTAATGATAATCGCGGCTTATTTTACGACAATTTACATCAGCGGCTTTGCAAGCACGGTGATATCATTCCCGGGCGGCGCGCAGTGGGATATGGGCTTGTTCTATTACCCGGTTATGGGACTCGGCATTTTGTACATTGTAAACGCGGTTAACCTCACGGACGGAATTGACGGGCTTTGCTCATCGGTGACGGTAATTTACGCGGCGGCGTTTGCGGTGATTTCGGGATTGCTCGGAATGTTCGGCGAAACGCTGATTGCTTTCTGCACGGCGGGCGCGCTGTTGGGCTTTCTTATGTGGAATTTCCCGCCTGCAAAGGTGTTTATGGGCGACACCGGCTCTATGTTTTTGGGAGGAGTTGTGTGTGCGCTGGGAGTTGGGTGCAAGACGGAATTTCTGATGGTTATCGCGGGAATTGTGTATATTCTCGAAGCGCTCTCGGTGCTGATACAGACGACCGTGTTCAAGATAACGAAGAAAATTCACCACACCAAAGAGGGCAAGCGCCTGTTCAAGATGACGCCCATTCACCATCATTTCGAGATGAGCGGTTGGAGCGAGCTGAAGATTGACGCGGTGTTCACGTTTACGGCGGTGCTTTTCGGAGCTTTGGCGGTAGTTTTTGCAATGATGATGTAGTTTACGCGAAAAGAGGTAAGTATGGGGCAACAAATCAGACCAAATTCCGCGGCAAGACAGGTTAGCGCGAATGGTTCGCACGGGCAAAAAGTTGCCAAAAAGCCGCCTGTTAATCAGCCGAAAGCGACCGAGAGCGCGAAAAAGCTGACGGGAAAGCAGGTCAAAAAGAAGACCGACGACCCGAACAAAATTCGCTTTTTCAGCTTTCACGGGCGAGTGGATATGCCGATGACGGTTATCATTTTCGTGCTGTTGGTGTTTGGGATAACGATGATGTTTTCCGCAGGACACGCGCAGTCGTGGCTTGACAACGAGGGCGACAGCTACGCTTACACGGTGAAGCAGATAATCGCCGCGGGAATCGGACTTGCGGGAATGTTTGTGTTGTGTTTTATGGATTACCGCGTGCTGAGGCGGGAATTTTCGGCATTTGGCGGGAAACTCAAGTTCACGCTCGCGCATTTAATTCTCGCCATAACAATGTTCCTGAATTTCCTCTGCCTGCCGTTCGGAGTGGCGGCGGAGGGCGACCAGAAGCGCTGGCTGAAAGTACCGGTTTTCGGTACATTCCAGCCGTCGGACTTTTTGAAAGTCGGGCTGATAATCTTTATGGCGTACTATATCCACAAAAATTTCGACAAAATCCGCAGTTTTTGGGTTGGAATAGTGAAGCCGGGAATTTTGTTTCTGGCGATAGTTTTCATAATGATTGTCATTCAGTCGCATATGTCGGGATTGCTGATAATGACGGCGGTGTGCGCGGTTATGCTGTTTGTGGGCGGGATAAATATGAAGCCTGTCATACCGGTTGCGATTGCGCTTGTGGTTATCGTCATCATCGGCGTATCGCTTTCGGGATTTGACTATTTCGGCGACCGAGTAAAGTTTATGGACCCGCTTTCCGAGCCGGGCGACCGCTCTTATCAGAACTACCAGTCGGCGCTGGCAATCGGTTCGGGCGGAATTTGGGGCAAGGGCTTCGGCAACTCAACCCAAAAATACTTCTACCTCCCCTTCGCGCAGAACGACTTTGTTTACGCGGTTTTGTGCGAGGAATTCGGGCTGGTTGGCGGCGCGGTTGTAATTTTGCTGTTCGTGATTTTTGTAATGCGCGGCTTCACGATAGCATCGCACGCGGAGGACCGCTTCGGCTGCCTTATGGCAACGGGAATTACATTTCACATCGGTTTGCAAGCGCTGCTGAATATCGGCGTAAACCTGTGCTGTGTGCCGAACACGGGCATTTCGATGCCGTTTTTCAGCTATGGCGGCACGGCGCTGATGATACAGCTGTGGGAAATGGGGCTGTTGCTCGCGGTGAGCAAGCGCGCGAAGCTGAACTAGCGCGAACCCGCTCCACGAGCGGATTTGTGGCAACATTGAACGCTCGATAATAAGCAAGCAAATTCCCGCGAACTCGTTGCCGAGCAATGCGAACCCGCTCCACGAGCGAATTTGCGGTAACGTTGAACTCGCTCAGAAAAATAGGCGAAAACCCGTTTCGTGCAACGTTAAACTCGGGACAACGAGCAAGCAAATTCCGCGAACTTGGTTCTCGAGCATCGCAAACCCGCTCCACGAGCGAATTTGCGGGTTGAACAAAACGTCAATTTGACAAAAACCACAAGGTTGAAAATAAACAAAAAAGGTGATAAGATGAGAGTACTTTTTGCGGCAGGCGGAACGGCGGGGCACATAAACCCGGCGCTTGCGATTGCGGATAAGCTCACGGCAACGTTTCCCGAAACGCAGGTGTTGTTTGTTGGCAAGCCCGATGGTATGGAGAAAAAGCTCGTGGGGAAAGCGGGCTATGATTTCGTTGGCGTGGATATGTACGGCTTTGAGCGCGGTTTTTCGCCGAAAAGTCTGGTGCACAACGTCAAGGCGGCGTATTGCTATTTTATCTCGGCAAAGCGCTCTGTAAAGCGGATTATTAAGGAGTACAAGCCCGATTTGGCGATAGGAACGGGCGGTTACGTCACGGCAACCGTGCTGTCGCAGGCAAGCGCGATGAAGATTTTGACGATAACGCACGAGAGCAATTCTTACCCCGGAATGGCAACAAAAATGCTGTCAACGCGCGCGGATAAGGTGCTCTTGGCAACCGAGGACGCAAAAAAGCACCTGAAGGACGCGTCGCGGTGCATTGTGACGGGAAACCCGCTTCGCACGAACATACCGATTGAGGAGCGGACGGCCGCGAAAAAGCGGCTTGGCTTGTCGGACGATTTCACGGTGCTGTCGTTCGGGGGAAGCCTTGGCGCAAACCGCATAACAAACGCGGTTGCCGAGCTTATTGCGTGGGAAAACAAGACCGGCAAAATCAACCACATTCACTCCTACGGGAGCAAAAACAAGGAGATTTTTGCCGAAGCGCTTGACAAAAACGGCGTTGCAAAGGACGAGAAGCGGCACATTTTCCGCGATTACATCGACAATATGTACACTTGTATGAGCGCGGCGGATCTGATAATATCGCGTGCGGGCGCGATGACGATAACGGAGCTTACGGAAATCGGCAGGGCATCGATACTTGTGCCGTACCCTGCGGCGGCGGAAAATCACCAATTCTACAACGCGAAAACGCTTGCCGACAAGAACGCGGCGATAATAATCGAGGACGCGGAGTTGACGGGCGAGAGCCTTATCAAGACGGTTTCCGAGTTGTATGAGAACCGCGCACGGTTGCTTGAAATGGAGCAAAACGCGCACAATCAGAGGAAGTCGGACGCGGCGGGAAAAATTCTCGGCGAGATAATTGATTTGGTTGGCGAGGAGAAGTTGCTGAAGTAGCTTTGCATATCCCGCCAGCTTGCGGCTTTTTGGCAACGCGGGGAGTTCTCGACAATCAAATTGGCGTTTTTCCGTACAACGTGGGGAGTTCCCGACAACCAAATCAGTGCGGATTTTCGTGCAACGTTGCTCGCTCCCGATAACCAACCTCGCGATTTTGGGTGCAACTCGGAACGTGATTTTGTGCAATTTATCGCGTGTTTTTGTTGCCAACTTGCCCAACCGCTAACCGCAATCGTGAATTTCACGATAAGGCGTGTTTTCGGCAATTTGAAGCAGATTTTCGCGCAACGTTGCTCGCTCCCGACAACCACCCCCGCAAGTAAATCGGCGCAAGCTGATTGAACGAAAAAGACTTCCCGATTACAGGCGGTCAAAATCCGCACGAAAAATTTTCACCCAATTCAGCGATTCGACATATATTGCTGTATGCGAACGCTGAAAGGGTGATTTTATGGACAATCGGCAAAGGCTGATAATAAACGGCGGAAAAAGGCTGGAAGGTGAATTGCGGGTACAGGGCGCGAAGAACAGCGCTCTTCCGCTTTTGTCGGCGGCGGTTCTGGCGCACGGCGAGAGCGTGTTCCACAATTGTCCGCAGTTATCGGACGCAGATGCCGCGTGCCGCATTCTGACAAAGCTTGGGTGCAAGTGCCAGAGAAACGCGGACACGGTTATCGTTGACGCGACAAATGTTGTGGGAAACGAGATTCCCGATAATCTGATGCGGGAAATGCGCGGGAGCATTGTTTTTCTCGGGTCAATTCTCGGGAGAACAGGGCGGTGCCGACTGTCGTTTCCGGGCGGCTGCGAGCTGGGTGCAAGACCGATTGATTTGCACCTGTCGGCGTTGCGGCAAATGGGCGCGGAGATTACCGAGGAGCACGGTTATCTTGACTGCAAAGCGCCATCGGGATTGCGCGGGGCGAAGATAACGCTCTCGTTCCCATCGGTTGGGGCAACCGAAAACATTCTGCTTGCGGCGGCAACGGCGAAGGGTTACACCGAAATCCACAACGCCGCGCGAGAGCCTGAAATCATTGACCTTGCGGATTGCCTGAACAAATTCGGCGCGAAAATTCGCGGCGCAGGGGAAAGTGTGATTGAGGCAGAGGGCGTGGGGCGGTTGTCGGCGGGTGAACACACGGTGATTCCCGACAGAATTGTCGCGGGAACTTACCTTTGTGCGGCGGCAATAACTCGCGGCGAGATTATTCTGACGAATTGCACTCCGCAACACATGAACGGCTTCACACCAGTGCTTGAGGCAATGGGCGCGAGCATTTACAGCTACGGCGGCGGGAAAATGTACCTGAATTGCAAGAAGCGGATACAAGCGCCGCCGACGATAAGGACGATGCCGTACCCGGGCTTTCCAACGGACATTCAGGCACCGTTCACCGCATTGTGTTCAACAGCGGAAGGAACGTCTGTGTTCGTGGAAACAATCTTCGAGAACCGTTTTCGGCACATCTCGGAACTGGTGCGGTTAGGCGCATCGATAAAGGTTGAGGGCAGGGTATGCGTGGTTGAGGGCGTGAAAACGTTGTCAGGAGCGAAGCTGAGGGCGGCGGAGTTGCGCGGCGGCGCGGCGCTTGTGATAGCGGCGTTGGCGGCGGAAGGCACGAGCGAAATCTCCGGCGTGAGCTACATCGAGCGCGGCTACGAGAGCATCGAAACGGCTTTGCGGTCGGTTGGCGCGGACATCAAGAAGGTTTAGAAACCGCATTGCCAAGCGGTTTGAGAAACTCGCGCCGAGCAATCAACCGAGCGTTCTCACAACAACGTTTGAGAAGTCGCAACCCGCGCTAAAAAGCGGTTTTGAACAACAATCACGTTTTGCAATCAACCGAGCAAAGTCGCGTTGCAATCTTGCAAAAAGCCAACAACCTGCGCTACCAAGCGGTTTACAACGATAACATAACAAGATATTTTGAGGAAGTGAAACGATGATAGGGAAGAAAAAAACGGAGCAAAAACCGAGTGCCGTAAATAACAGCAAGCGTGTGGGAAATTCTCGGAAAAGCGCTCCACAAAGCGGTTTGCGGGGCGCTGAAAAGGGCGCAGTTTCCACAAATTCCGCGAAAAAGCCACCTGTCAAAAGTGAGCAAAATCCTCAAAATCCGAGCAAGAATTTGCAGAATAATCGCGTTTCGCAAAATCGTGTAAATCCCGCTCAAAATCGAGATGCCCGTGGATTGTCAAATCCTCCCAAAAGCACGCAAAGCGGCTCTGCAAGCGGGAAGAAACGACTTAAACTTGGCAAGAAATCCAAAAAAATAGCAAAAGCCCCGATGAACAGGCAGACCTCGTTGAACGGAAAAAACGGCAACACAACGCGCGTTACTCCGAACAGCACCTCGAACAGTCGCACTGCGAACGCTCAAAACCGTCCTGCCGCGCAACCTCCGCGTAGCCCCGCAAAGCCCGTGAATGAGCAGGCGCGCAAGGCGGTCGACAGGGCGGCACTCGCGAAAACGAGCGCGGGTGCTTCGGAAAAGAAGCGTCCTTATCGCGGCGGAAATTACACGTTGTATTTCGTTTTGGCGGCAATTGTTGTCGGCATTGTGATGGCGATTTTGTCGAACACCGTGCTGTTCAAGTGCGGCACAATCGAGGTTACCGGCACAACCCGCTACACCGCCGAGGAAATTATTGCCGCAACCGGCGTTAAAACGGGCGACAATCTTCTGCACGTTGACGCGAAAAAGGCTGAGAACGGCGTGATGAACGCGTTTGCGTTTGTGGACAAGGTTGCCGTCAAGAAACAATACCCGACGAAAATTGTCATCGAGATAACCGAAGCTCAAAACTGGTTCGCGCTCAATCAGGGCGGGAAAAATGTTGTTATATCGCGCGGTGGGAGGGTGCTCGGGGCAATTCCTGCGGACGGGCTGGTTGTTGTCAAGGGATTTGAGGCGGAGAGCCTTGAAACGGGCAGTCGGCTCAACTCAAAGGTTGATGCGAAAAACAAAATTATAATGGAAATTTTTGAAACTGCTGAGAAGGTTGGCTTGGCGAACGTCACCGAAATCGACCTCATGGACCGTTTTTCCATCAAGATAACCGTTGATAACAGAATTGTCCTCAACCTCGGCTCGTCCGTTCAGCTTGAGAGCAAGCTCCGCGTCGGACAAGCGCTGATTGAGAAGGAAATCGCCGAGGACGAGCACGTTTCGGTGCTGTTGAGCAATCCGGAGAAGGTTGCCGTGGAGAGCCTTTCGCGCGGTCAAAAGCCGGTTCACTCGACAACCGAGAGTTCTGCTCAATCGACCGAGAATCCCACTCAATCGGAAAGCTCTGATAACGAGCAAAATTCCGCTGAAGCTCAACCCGATTCGCAATCTTCGACAGCTGAATAAAAAAATTTAAAAAAGAGGTTGCAATTTGGTTTTAAATGTGTTATAATGAATAGTAGTGCTTTATATTAGTTTTGAAATATGTTGTCCTAAAACAGTTTGGTTCAACGATATTTGGATTGGCTGTTTCACGGATATTGTTTAAATGCGTCATCAGGCGCGGCTATATAAAATTCGGGGAGGAAAAAAGCAATGAGTTTTGAAGTGGATAGTTTTGATGATGGATTTGAAGTGAACGATGATTTTAAATATACGACGAAAATTATGGTTTTCGGCGTTGGTGGCGGCGGCGGAAACGCTGTTGCTCACATGGTAAAGTCGGGCGTGGGCGATGTTGAATACGTTATCGCAAACACGGACGTTGATGCTCTGAGAAACAAGGACGGAAGCCAGATGAAGCGCATTCAGATTGGCAGAAAAACCGCCGGCGGTAGGGGTGCGGGCAACGACCCGGAAAAAGGTCGCAAGTCCGCTGAAGAGAACAGCGATGACATTGCGGCGGCTCTCGATGGCGTTTCAATGCTCTTTGTTGCCGCAGGTATGGGCGGTGGCACGGGTACGGGTGCGGCTCCCGTTGTTTCGGCGATTGCCAAGGAAAAGGGTATCCTCACGGTTGGCGTTGTCACAAAGCCGTTTGACTGGGAAGGACCGCAGAAGATGCGGGAAGCGCTCAAGGGCATTGCTGAAATGAAGCAGAACGTGGACGCGCTCATAATTATCCCGAACGACAGAGTCAGAATGCTCAAGGGTGCCAACGGCAGTAAGGGCGGCGGCGTGTCCTTCGGATACGCATTTGAGAAGGTTGATGAAATTCTCTGCAAGGCGGTTACGGGTATTATCACGTTGCTCCACAGCAGTGGCTACATAAATGTTGATTTCGCGGACGTTTGTATGGCGTTGAGCGACAGCGGCATTGCACACATGGCAATCGGCTCGGGCAAGGGCGACAACAAGTTCGACGATGCGCTCGATGAGATTTTGAACAGCCCGCTTCTCGAGACTTCCATTACAGGTGCAAGAAGAGGCTTGCTCAATATCAGAATTCCTGCATCGGATTCCATTGGATTTGAAGAGTTTGATGTATTTTCAAAGAAAATTGCGGAAAAATTCAATCCCGATGCGAAATACAAGATTGGTGTGGAGTTCGACAACACGCTTGCCGAGGACGAGATTTCGATTGTTGCAATTGCGACGGATTTTATCGAGGAGCCTGTTAAACAGCCCGCTCAGCAACCGAAGAAGGTTGCTCCCGCGGCGCAGACGGAGGCTTCACCGAACGTTGCTCCCGAAGCAACCGAGAGCCCTGTTCCCGAAGCGAAGCCAAATCCTGCTCCCACGGGAATTGGCTCGAATATGGGCTACAACGAGTCGCAGGATATTGAACTGCTCCTCAGAAAGTTCCAGCAGAACAAAGACAACTGATTTTCCGCAAATCCGAGTCGAAAGGCTCGGATTTTTTGTGCAATTTTTGGGATTGTGGGAATTTCGGGATATTGTTTTCGCATAGTAACCAACCTTTGCGAGAATTATTTGCCGGCTATTGCGAACAGACACGGGGCTTCTGCGAAGCCTTGGCATTTTCGGCGGCATCGAACCGCCGAAAATGCGCGGGTGAAGCCACGCTCAAAGCTTGATGAAATCGCGGATTTGCAAAGCGTGGCTTCACCCGCCTTTGAGCCGAGTTGTACCGTTGGGCTTGGCAAAAATTTACCAAGAGCAAACAAATTTGCAAAAAGCTCTTGCATTTTTCCGCATTTTGTTATACAATATATTATAAGTAGTAATATGCTCAAAACAATTTCCATCAAAAGAGGTTAAAATATGGACAAACTCACGGCATTCTTCAAAAACGTGTGGTTCAGACGCGGCGTTGCGGCGCTCTGTTGGGGCTACACGGCGTTTCTGATATGGGTTGCGTGGCTGTGCTTCGGCTATCACTTCGAGTTCGAGAACCCCACGCCGCTTTTCGTGCTCTACCTTTTCATCAACATCGTGGCATTCGGTCTGCTTATATTCACGCGAAAACAGGTTATTACGCAGGTAAACGCCTACGTCTTGCCGATTGTCGCGTTTCTGATACTGATTTTCGGGTTCGGGAAATGGTACATCACGACACCGCCGCTGGTTGTCGTCATCGCGTTTTTCTTCATCAACAGGTCAAACGAAACGCTTAAAACGGTGCTTGGAACAATGTATCTGCTGATGTACGTCATCGGCACTGTAGGGTTTATTGCGATGCGTATGTTTATGGGCAACATTATGTTCACGCTCGATGAAAACGGAAGCCCCTCGATAAGCGAGCTTGACCTCAGCCTCCGCGATGCAAATTACGAGAACATCTCGGAGTCGGGTGATTACCGCGTCGTGCGATATATCTCGAAAACGGGCGACCGCGAGATGGTTTCTTATTATGTTGAGGACGCGCGTGGGGACGTGAAGATACCGCTCGGTATCTGCAAAAAGGTTGCGGGTTGCCGCCACCTCCACACTGCTGTTTTCACAAACAAATCCTACGACCATATTCGTTGGTCAACGCAAAAGGTTGACGGGAAAACGGTTGACGTGCTTTATGTGGAGGGAATTTTGCGCGAAAATCCCTACCTTATCAAGAAAATCGAAACCGACAGCTCGGACAGTTCCAACAGCTCGTCCGTTAAATCAAGTTCAACTTCATCAAACGATGACAGCGAGAGTAGTTCAGCCGATGAAAGCAGTACTGTTGACGAGCGAAGCTGATGACGGAAACAAAAACGGGGGAGGATTGTAATGGAAGATACGTTAAAGCTTGTGGGACGCACCTCCAATGAGATTTTTTTGTTGCGCTATCCGTCGTCCGTGCTGGATTTTTGCGGGTTTGATTTGTCGTATTTTGCAAAAAATGCAATTGACGCGTGCAGTGAGGCGCAGAAAACCGGCAAAATCAACCCCGATGTTTTCGCGGAGTTGCGCCGTGATATACAGAGCGCGCATTGCTACATCGAGCACAACATTCGCACAACCTACGAAAAGGTTGCCATAGATTGCTGGATTGACTACCTCTGCCGCCGTGACAACATCGGCACCGGAACGCTCTGGAACCGCTATATAACCTGCCGCACGCCGTTTGACAAGCTGGTTTTCTCGCGGCTTTGCGAGTTCCGTTACAACCGCGCGATAAACGAGTGGCTGAACATTGTGCGTGTTCAGGACTACGCCAAAAGCAAGATTGATTTCGTGTTCACCAAGGACGTGAAAAACGCGAAGGAAGCCGCTTCGCGCAGAAATTATTTTGATTTGATGTTCAGCGTAACCGCGCAGGAAATGGGTTGTCGGATTGAGGATTTGGGTGAAGTCAAGGTGTTTTCCGTTGGGAGAACGCCCAGCTCGCCGTTTATGTTCTCGGCGATATCGAAGGACATCGTGCGGCACGTTCTCGCGGATTTTGACTACTCGGACGATTACTCGGACATCGGCGACTACCGCGAGATATCCGACCAAATCGCAATGGACGCGTTCGCGAAGATGAAAGCGGGGTTGCCCGCGGAGCTTTCGAGCTACAACATCGTTCGCGGGAAAATGGAAAATTACACCGAAAAAATCTATATGCCGTGCAGTCTGAAGGCGGTTGTTGACCTTGAGATTGACGCGATAATCGAGAGCGGCGGGATTTTGTGCCCGTGCAAGCGTTGCGGGCGGCTGTACCTCAGAAACGAGGCGTACAACGAGGATTATTGCCGAACTATGCAAAACGGCAAGACCTGCCTTGAAATCTTCCGCGAGGAACACCCGATTCAGCGCATAACACCAACGCTTGAGGAGAAATGCCGAAGCGTGACCGACGAGATTTATTCGCGCGTGGGAACAACGATGAGCACGAAGGAGTACGAAAACTGGTACACCTATATGAGCGCGATGAAAAACAAGGTTGACACGGGCGAAATTTCCGCAGAGGAGCTGAACTCGTTCCTTGATTATTCGCTGAGCGTGGATATATCGCGTTCCAAGCCGATTGTTGAGGTGCCGAAGCGCGAGGAGCGACCGTCACGAGAGCGCGTTGTGAAGCCGTTTGTGCCGGAGAGGATTTCGCGCAGTGAGTTAACCCCGCCGAAACCCGAGCCGAAAAAGCCCGAGGAAGAGGAACTGCCGAAGGACGGATTTTTCACCTCGCCGACAGTGTTCCGCCGCAAAAACGAGGGACAGCAGATTTCGCACATTATTCGCGGCGGTGAACCGCGCGGTGACAGTTACACGAGAAACCCGAATCCGCGCGATTTTCAGCCGTTTGCGGGTTCACAGCAACCCGAGTTTCCCGAGCGCAGAATTGAGGAGGAGAACCGCGTTCGCGCGAATTACCCCGAAGCTTTTGAGCAACCGAAATTCGGTGGTGATTTCGTGCCGTTTTCGTCTGACAACGAGAGCGCGTTCACCGAGGATTTCACGCACGAGCCAGCTCGTTCCATGAACAACAATTTGGTTCCCGAACAACACGCGGATTTTGGTCAACCGGCAGAGGTTTTCGATAAACACGCAAGTTCCGCGCAAAATTCAGCCGCAGTGTCCTATAAACAAGCAGATTTTGGTCAACCGGCAGAGGCTTCCGATAAATTCACAAATGTTGCGCAAAACTCAGCGGGAGTTTTGGAAAAATACGCAGGTGTTGCACAAAACGCAACGGAGGTTTCGGAAAAAGCAACAGCTGTTCCCGAGAAACCGACAGAAAAACGTGAGCAAAAGCCGAAGGTTATCAGGAAAAACGCGGCGGCGATATCGGCTTACGGGAAGATGTCGGGAGTTGCCGTCACGACAACGCCCGATGATTTGGTATCCGCGAGAACCGATAACGAGAGATTCACGCAAAGTGTTCCCGAGGAAACAACTGTTCCCAAGGAAACACCGGTTCCCGAGAAAACGCGCGCGGTTGAGCCAAATCCGCCGATTGAACAGGATTTCCCCGATGACGAGCCGTTTCGCGATATCGGAAGCATTTTCGATATTCTCGAGCAGTCGGAGAGCGATATGAGCGGAAAGCCGCGCAAAAACAGGTATATTGATGAGAACGAGCCGTCGCCCGAGTGGGAGAGGAAGCCGCGCGAGAGTGTTCCGAAAGAGGTCACGAAGGAGAACGCGCCGAGCGGAATCTGGACGGAGGACAGGAACCTTTTTGGCAACGACACGCAGTCCGAGCTGGATATGCTCAAGGAGAAAAAGCACGCCAAGACCAACAAAACGCGCCGTTTGTACGATGTTATAATGCGCGAGCCGGACGACAACCCGAATTTCCGCCGCAAAAACTAGGCGAGAGTTGCAAAAGTCGGTGTTTGTCGAAAAGCGCCGAGCCGTGCAAAATCAACAGGCAGAACAGCGTTATTCCGCGTAAGCCGCGTAAAAAGCCGAACAAGGCAACGTAACTAAACCTGCGCTCAGCCCAACCAAAATCGTGCGCGAGCCGAATACAAAACAAATGCCGCGAGGTGATTTTTCGTCACCGCGCGGCATATATTTTTTTAGGAACTTTTGGGAAATCGCATTACTCAGCGCTTTTGCCGGTCATCTGCGAAATTTCGGCAAGGCAGTTTTTGCAGATATTTTTGCCCTTGAAAGTTGTGATTTCACCGGCGTTTGAGCAAAACGCACACGCAGGCGAGTACTTTTTCAGGATAATGTGGTCGTCCTCAACGTAGATTTCGAGACTGTCCTTTTCATCTATGTCAAGATTTCTGCGAAGTTCAATGGGAATAACAATACGCCCGAGTTCGTCCACCTTGCGAACAATTCCTGTTGATTTTACCATTTCGTTACCTCCTAATTTTTATACTTTATTTGACAACCCAAATGGGTTTCATATCTCCTTTGCTACCTTATTTTACCATATTTCGATATTTTTGTCAATAACAATTAACAAAATTTAACAGAATTTTAATGTATATGGAAATTATAGAAATAATTGGTATCTGGCTGGCAACAAACGGACATTTGCGTTTTTCAACACATTATCCGAGGGCTTCATGCGGTCTGATTTGTTTATAATTGACGCGTGAAAACAACAGGAGCATCTATGAAAATTATACTGATAGTAATACCCGTCATTTCGTTCATATTCGCGGCAATAAACGGGCGAATGGGCGAGATGTCGGAAAGCATTCTCGCGAAATCGGGTGAAGCGGTGGAACTGGTTATCTCGATATGCGGGGTGATGTGCTTTTGGTGCGGGCTGATGAAGGTTGCTGAGAAAGCGGGGCTTTTGGAGAAACTGTCGCGGCTGTTGTCGGCACCGATAAGCTGGCTTTTTGGCGGGATTAAGAGGGGCGGGAAAGCCGCGGGGCTGATTGCGATGAACCTTGCGGCGAATGTGCTGGGGCTGGGAAATGCGTCAACGCCGCTTGGGATTGCCGCAATGAAGGCGATTTCCGAGGAGGATGGAGCGGGCGAAAGCGCGACCGATGATATGATAATGTTGGCGGTGCTGAACACAGCAAGCCTTCAGATTATCCCCGCAACTGCCGCCGCGCTTCGTGCCGCGAACGGCGCTGAGAAGCCGATGGACATTTTGCCGTGCGTGTGGATTGTGACGGCGTACTCGGTTTTCATCGCGGTGTTTACCGCAAAAATGTGCGCGAAATTCTCGAAAAAACGCGTGTAAATCGGCTGTACAAGCGGCATTGTGCGCTTTGCCGAGCGTGCGGCTGTTAACCGAGAATGCGCGCGAAATTCTCGAAAAAACGCGTGTAAATCGGCTGTACAAGCGGCATTGTGCGCCTTTCCGAGCGTGCGATTGTTCAACAAAAATGTGCGCATAATTCACGAAAAAAACGCGTGTAAATCGGCTGTACAAGCGGCATTGTGCGCCTTGCTGAGCGTG
>CALZUA010000025.1 GCA_945829235.1 uncultured Clostridia bacterium
TCAGCATTCGGGCAATTGCCCGAATGCTGAACCGGTCGCCGTCTTCGGTGAGCCGTGAATTTAGGAGAAATAGTTATGCTAACGGTACATACGCCGCTCATCATGCAGACAAACTTTATAAGAAACGCCGAAAAAACTGCGGCAGAAAGCCAAAATTAAAAAGTGGAGCTGCCCGCGCATATGTTCTTGAAAAAATGGCGCTAAGATGGGCGCCTGAACAGATTGCAGGTTGTGCAAAGCGCGATAAAGAACCGTTCAACATATCTTTCCCAACAATTTACCGGGCGATTGACAAGGGAGTTCTGCCACCTCAGCTAAAGAAAATCATGCGTTTCAAATAGAAACACAAAAAAGGATAAACGCGGCAGAATCCCCAATACCACGCCAATAAGCGAGCGCACGGCAGGTGCAGAAAACCGTACCCGTTTCGGTCATTGGGAGAGCGACACCGTTCTCGGAATGAGAAAGACCGGTTGCTTTGGGACTCATGTTGAACGCAAATCGGGATTTCTTGTTGCTTTCAGAATTGACGACAGACAGGATAATGCGTTCAATAAAGCTACTATTGAAGCCTTTTCGGTTATTCCCGATAAGTTGAAGAAAAGCTTTACGGTAGACAACGGCAAAGAGTTTGCTGCTCATCAGGAACTTGCCGAAGCAACGGGCATGAAAGTTTATTTTTGTGAGCCTTATTCGCCCTGGCAGCGTGCACGAACGAAAATACCAACGGTCTGCTACGGCATTTTTTCCCGAAAGGCACTTCCTTTGCCAACGTTTCCGATGACGATTTGCAGTTCATAGTCGATTTGATAAACAATCATCCCAGAAAACGCTTGAATTACCTTACTCCCTTTGAGGTGCTTAAAAAATTTTTCTCGTAATTGTGTTACACTTGTATTGACAATCTATCATATAATAATTGTGTGAAAATAATGAGTGCCATTTTATTTCGTTTTCCCCCCAAAACACGTCACACTTATGCGCAAGAGCTTGACTTATTCAATAATTTTACAAATTCTTGTCCGCTATTTGTACACTAAGGTTATAAAAAATTGTTAAATATTAAAAGGGATGAGGTTTTGCTATTCTGCAAAAACGGCTATAAAATGCGATTTCACTCATTTACGAGAACTTTCAAAAAGCCGAGAGTGATTTTCGATTCCCGTACGGGTCACCAAAGGGTCTGAAAAAGAACACCACACTATAGCTCTGTTCTTATCAAGTCCTTGAGAAGAATTGGCTGAGTTTTTATTCCAAGAAAGCTATAAATATCTTTTGCTTTATTGAATAAGATATTGTCACATGTTACAAAGAATGTACATTTTGAAGCTAGAGTCATATGGTCAATATCGTAGTAACTGCTTCTGACTTTCCTGAAGCTTTCCTTTCCATATATGGGATATACTGCATTTCTATTGTCTTTCTTATTTATTTTGTCTCTGTGCAATCCAATGATATACATAAGTCTTGACAACGATAATATTGAAATTCTGAGTTCATGTAATGATAGGTCTTTTTTGACGAAGAGTTCTTCATATTCGTCTATCATTCTCCTATCAATACCAACCATTCCTAGAATACAATTCATATCTTCAATGCTTGGTAGGTCACGCTCGTAATTTTTATTTTCCGACTGCATTTTCCTTGCATTAGCAACTATTTCTATTAGCGTTTTATTTCCGATATTTGTGCTATACTTCTCTTGAAATTGTTTTAAAATCGTCTTATTTGTTAATTCAGCACGAATGCATTCTTCAACTTCTGCATAATCATTTATGCTTACATAATTTTGGGCATAAGCATAAAAAGAATTAATATCGCAAGAATAGAATGCGATCCTATCATTCTTGTCTCCGAATTCCATATATCCTTTGGTCAGATTTTGTATTGCTTCCAGCCTCTTGTTTTCGTACAACGAATTATTCATGCGAGTGATTTCTTCCAGATGAGATAAACTATATACTATTCTAACTGTCTCCTGATCTGAAAGCTTATCAAGAGATTCCTTAATATCCTGTAGTTTTTCGTATCTGTCATAAACGTTAAAATCTAAATAATATGTTATGTATTCGGATAGATCTACCTGTGAAAAAGATGGGCGTTCAAGATATTTTACTTTTTCGTTGCACGCCAATATATTGTCCAGATTAACACAGAATTTCCACGCATAAACGAATTGGTTAAGTTCAGCGATATTCTGATTGTCCAGATATTTGGTTAAAGCGCTTGCAATAGCGCGGTAATTAACAAAAGAATCACACCGCTGACAGGAATTCATCATTTTTTCACTTACAATAAGCAGAAAGACATGAAATTGTAATTCTATGTTTATTTGGTGGAGCTCCTGCTCTTTTTTCAGGCTGCATGTTTCATCCAATAAACAGAATATTTTGTTTGGCAGGTATTTACATATGTAACATCCCATTTCGCTAGTATCCGGTTCCTGACCATAATATGAAAGTATTCTGAAGTAATTGTGTTTCAGAGTGTTGAATGACATTATTTTTTCGTAGCATAAAATATTGCAGCTTTTATTTGCAAACTGGTCAAGAAATTCGGATTGTATCGAATAATAAGCTCTCATTTCTAACAGAAGCGCATTGAGAGTTTCAGGATTTGATTTGTTCTTTTCTAAATCGCTCACAATTACTGTCAACCGTTGCCGAAGTAAATCACAATAATCACATTTCGTTAACATTTCCATATTGGTACCTCGCTTCATTATTTTTTTTGATCTGATTAGAAATAATGCTTTGCCTTAAACAAGCTGACGGCACTGGTGCAAAAATAGAATAAATGCCTTAATTTATTATATTTACTATAAATTTGAAACATAGTCACAAAAGTTTGATTGAAATGTTGGGCTTTCCCGAATTATCATTCAAAGTTCCTTCCGGGAGGCACAACAATTCCTCTATATCTTTAGGATAGAGAGAAAGATTTTCACACGACATCTCATTGACAAACTCACTTGGAGTAAAAACCCCCTCATCAAAAAGCAGATTAACGGCAGAGCACAAAATTGATGGTTTTGCAGTTGTAAGTATATCATCAAACGGTTCATTTTTCCTTATTCCCAATTTCTGCATCTTTCTCATAAGCGATTGATATGTATCATAGTCAATCAATCCAAGAAACCATGAGCGATAAATCATTGCCGCTATGGAAACCTTCCACTTTTTCTTCATCTGATAATAGTAGTTCAATTTTCCTGCATAGTTTTCAAAATCGCAAATAAAGGCTTCCTTTGGCATTAAAAAAGCAGCGGCAAAATTATTTGCCTCTTTCTCTTTTTGCCTAAATTCATCGGGAGATAGGCTTTCAATATCCTCATTCCACTCGTGCAATAAAATATGACCTAATTCATGGGCTACATCAAAATGAATTCGCGCAGCTGTATTCTTATTCTTCGACAAAGCAATTGTGTATCTAGTGACACCGTCAATCTCAAGGCTCTTGCTAAATGCGTCTATCGTGTCAGATGATGTATAATATGCCGATACAATAATTCCATTATCTTCGCATAGTTTTATAATGTTTTCTATTGGTCGTTCTGCAAGATTCCAACACTTTCGCAAAGCTACAGCAGCTTCTTCATAATCAGAGTATTCATCTATTGACGGCAAATTGATTTTCGGAAAAGACACATACTCACTGAGAAATGAATATATTCTGCAAATCATTTCAATTTTAGCAGTCTGTTCATTTCGATATTTTTTGTTTGTTGTAAGTAATGACCGAAAATATGTTGACCTAGCTATTTTAACTTCGCTCAAATCCTGCTCATAAAAGAAGGAAAACGGAAAGTCTAAAGCTTTGCTCATAAGAAAAACCCTATCAGATTCCGGTTCAACTTTGTTGCCTTCATATAACGATATCATCTGTCTCTTGACACCTATCTTTTCTGCCAAATCAGCAACAGTAATTCCCCTGAAAACTCTCGCCAAGCTTAAACGTTCACCGTTAAAGCTCTTTATTCGTTTCATAGACTGCCTGTCCTTTCTTCATCTTCCTTACGCAATTCAACGCTCGATAATCCACGTTTCTTCAAACGCTCGCGAGATTTTCCGGTAAGTTTAACCTTGGTCGAACGATCATCTACAGGATTATCAGATACGTGCTCAATACGAGCACTAACCTCATCACCAACATCTATGTATCCACGCAAATCGATAGTTTCACATATTTCAAATCTGCCGTTTACAGCACAAAGTTTTATATCAGTAATAATATGATTGCTTTCGGAAAACAGCACTAATGCAAAACGTTCAACAACCTCACTGGATACATTTATATCGCTGCAAATCTTCTCAATGGTACGGATAACCTCTTCATCAGGCGTTTCTGCATCAAAACCAGCTAGACGAAATTGATCACTTTCAACATCTGAATTAAAGCATTTCGCCAAACAAGTAATGTAATGATGAAATCTTTTCGGCGATTTGGATAACTCCATAAACCTTTTTTCACGCATCACGGCATAAAGAGTATTTGTCGCACAATCAAACAGCACAGCTAAATGCCACGGATTACGAACAGTATATCCTACTATAACTGTATTGGAATTGAGCTGCATCATGTTCCCATATACATAATCCCATTTTCTCATAGAATAACTGTTTGAATTGCTTCTTGCGAGTCCGGATCTCTCATAGTCGAGAATTATGTCATCGCATAATGCCTTATGTAAACAATTCACAATATTTCTATTAAGTTCTTCAGACGGTTTTAAATACTTTCCCATATTACCTCCTATTTTTATTTACTGTCTTTAAGGGATATTATTATTATAGCACGTTCTCCATTTTTTGTCAAGTAGTTTGGACTTTTTTTTATTTTTGTCAAATACTTGATGCTGTTATATGTAATTTGCAAATTGGTTATTATAATATTTGAAGTATAAGCACAATAAAAAGAGCGGAAATCAATCCGCCCTTTAATCTTATTCAACACCTCACGCCGAGCGCTTCTTGATAAGCTCCTCGACCTCGGAGAGAGACAAATTTGAAATTTTCGCAATCTGTTCAACCGTAAAAATGCCTTCGTCAATCATACGAAGAGCAGTGTCAATGCGCTCTTTTTGCTTAATTTCCTTGCTCTCACGCTGAACAATATCATCAATTATCTTGCACATACCTTTTTCATCCTCTCTTTCCTTCGTTAATTTGGCAGTGTCCGAAAGCACCTCATAATGCATTTGCTCCGGATTTTTGCACTTAAAATCACTCATCAACTTTCCCAAAGCAGTATCATCGGTAATCTGCGAATTCACATATATTATATGTGATTTATCGTGAAAAATTTCACCTGTTTCAGCTATCACTCGATTGATTGTGTACAACGGCAGACCTTTTCCCAGAATGTCATTTTCGGTTATAAAAATTACATAGGTTTCCGTCAAATCCTTGAACTCCGCGCCTTTTTCCACAACATTCGCGTCAATCAAGCTGCTGTTGAAACGCGCTCTTTGCGGCACGGCGTCCTTATCGTTGCGCTGAACCTCGATATTCAGATAAGCTCCGGTTTTGTCCCTTGCGAAAACATCAAGCCGCACTGCCCTGCCGTGCAAATTCGTGACCGAATACTGCGTTTTGCACTCGAGAACCTCGATATCATCACGTTTCAAAATGATTCTCAACACAAGCTCGCAGCAAGCCTTATCCTGCAAAACAGCCGACATAAAATTGTCGTCCATCAGGCACATCTCGTCAATTTCCGCTTTGTACTTTTTGCGCAACTCAGAAAAACTCTCCATAGATTTCCTCCCGTGGTTTTCCAACTACATTATAACACACTTTTTTACTATAGTCAAGGGATTTTTACACTTTTCCTCCGCGCTTATCTATGTACTAATTTGTCAAGCGCCAGCGCGAGCATCTCGAACTGTAACAATGTTTTCTGTGAGGGGTCGCCCTCGCGAATGCGCATTGTTCTGCGGATTTCCTTGGGTATGACAATACGTCCGAGGTCGTCAATCCTGCGGACAATTCCTGTTGCTTTCATAGAAAATTTCCTTTCTTGTTTTTATATAGTAATTTCAGATAAGTTTTCCGGTGTCGGAAATATTGTCTGCGTTTTTCGGGAATTTATTCTTTTTTCGACAAGATTTAATGCAATTTTATGATATCCGCGCCCCTTGACAAAATGTGCAAAACGTGGTAAAATATAGTTAAATTCACAAAAAATTCAAGCAGGAAACTCTATGAAAAATATAAAAATTGTTGGAATAGCGGCGCCGGCGGCTTTTTTTCTTGTCGGTTGCGGAGAAAAGTCTGTTGGCGAAACTAGCAAGAGTTCCGTTGAATCTACAACAAGTTCTTCATCGAGCGTTGAAAGTTCGGTCAAGTCCGAGGAAAGCGAGCCAAACTCGACTTCCGGCGGGCAGAACTCTTCGAGCTCTGAGGTCGCCGACAACCAAGACATCCTCAAGAAAGGACAGACCTCACAGGGCGACTCAACAACAGATAGTTCTTCGAACTCCAACACCTCAACAGATGTTTCCACATCCGAACCCGACTCCACGAGCGACACTCATGAGCCCGTCTCATCTAGTAGCAGTTCAGGTGAAACCTCCAAACCAACATCATCTAGCAGTTCGTCAACCAAGCCCTCAAGCTCTAGCAGTTCCTCCACCACAAGCAAGCCTACATCTAGCAGTAGCAGTTCAGGTGGCAACACCTCGTCCTCATCTAGCAGTCAGCCCTCCTCATCCTCCACATCGTACGCCACCGCGCCCACCTCAAAATCCTGGAACCCCGACGCCCCCGGCAACAAGCCCGGTCCCTACGGCGGATACTATGACGCATCGGGCAAGCTCCATGCTATAAAGGCTAACGTTCCGAAGGATTCTTATGGTTATCCTGTAATATCTTATGAGTACGAGTATGGCGATGGGCATCTGACCAAGGCCGAAAAGGAAAAGTGGGATGAGGAAGAGCGTCGTATTAGTGCAGAATTTGATAGTCTCCTTGGCTTATAACAATTAACCCTCGCAAAGGAGGAACTAAATGAAATACAAACCAAAAATTAAATATAAACTAATGGCGGCCCTCGTGGCCGCCTTTTCACTATTCTGTCTCACCCTTCCAGCTTCGGCGTATCAAGGTAGCAATGGTGGATTTGCAAGTGCCAACTGGTCCGATGCAAACCCACCTATTGGCTATGCAGTTAGTGTTGATAATTTTGCATGGCGAGTAGACCTTTATGTCTCCTGTAATGCAGATGGAAAAATAAACACAAACACAGATAGTATAGATTATAATCTATGGCCAATGGGTTCACTTCTCTGTACAACAGAGAGATTTACTTCATCTAGCAGTACAACCTATATCCAAACTAATTACACAAATGAAACCCGTAACAAATTTAATAGTACCGGACGTACTACATCTAATAGTGATGGAGATATCGGAGGTATTCAGTACACCCTCCCCACACTCACAGAGTTCGACCCAGCAGCTGGAATTTACACCTCTTACACCCCCAATGGCACAAAACACACCGTCGCCATCGCCGACGCCGGGAGTGTACACCTCTTCAATCGTCAATACAATACTCCTACAGATTTCCAAGATGTACAGGATGGTATCACCAAGGATAAAGACACGGCTAACGGATATGTTGCTGAAATTATAAAACAGATTATTCTCAAAAGTTACGGTAATGATATAGGTGCCTTTGCCCGCGATATAGCCCAAGTAACTGGTAAACCTATTAGAGAAAAACTAATTGAAGTAATGAGTCAGAATATGGACGAGAATGGTAGAGTAAAAACAGAAGCACTGATACCATACGTTTTACCAACCAGCCCTGAGTGCCTAGTCGAATGGGCAATTGTTGTTACACCTATGATACAATTCTATACAGACACCCTTTTCTATTGTTCCAAAGACAGCGCGGCTAGCTTAAAGCACGACGGCTGTGAACTTCCGTATGTATCTAACGGCGAATTCGTTATGCTTTGAGCTTTGCGGATTTATTGAAAATGCGGTGAGCGAACTCGCAGCGGAGCATAACGATGTGCATTTTCAAAAGCCCGATTTTACCGCAGTCGTGAATGCTGACAAAAACAGACTTATGCAGATAACGGAAAATCTTATCGGCAACTCACGCAAGTATGCAAAAACGGATATCGATGTATTCATCACGCAGTCCGACGGCAATGTACGGATACATTTCCGTGACTTCGGAAATGGTATTCCCGATGAGGATATGCCGTTTATCTTCGGAAAATTTTATCGGGGGAAAAACTCCGGAAACGAGCAAGGCTCAGGTCTTGGACTTTACATTGTAAAATATATCACGGAGCAGATGCACGGAGAATTTCTGCTTTGCAACCACAGTGACGGGCTTGAGGCGACAGTAATTTTACCTGTAATCCGGCAGGGTTCTTAAGTACTTCTTAATAACTTTTGCGGTAAAATAGTATCATAACTTTTAGAAAGGAACGGACTTATGAAAAATACTATCTTATCGGCAAAAGGACTTTTCAAAAGCTTCGCCCATAATGGCGGTCAGATACATATTCTCTCCCACGTTGATATGGAGCTTTACGAGGGGGATTTTACCGTCATCATGGGAGCGTCGGGTTCGGGCAAATCCACGCTTTTGTACGCTCTCAGCGGTATGGACAGAGCAACCGCAGGACAGGTCAGCTACGGCGGAAAAGACCTTGTTAAAATGAACGAAAAAGGTCTTGCAAGGCTTCGCCACACCGATTTTGGCTTTATCTTTCAGCAAATGCACCTTGTGAGCAATCTGTCGCTTTTTGAAAATATTGCAGTTCCCGGTTATCTTAACAAGAACAAATCCGCCGCACAGGTAAAGGAACGTACCTAAAAGCTCCTTGAACAAATGGGCATTTCCCACATAAAGACTCATCTGCCATCGCAGGTTTCGGGCGGCGAACAGCAGAGATGCGCTATTGCAAGAGCGGTCATAAACGAGCCGAAACTGCTTTTTGCGGACGAACCCACAGGCGCGCTTAACCGAAAAAATACTACCGAGGTCCTGAATCTTCTCACGGAGCTTAACAGGTCGGGACAAAGCATTTTAATGGTCACACACGATATGAGAGCCGCTCTGCGCGCAACTCGCATACTTTATATTGCCGACGGAAATATAATCGGCGAGCTTACTCTGCCTCCCTACTCCCCCGACGAAGAAAAAAGCCGTGAAACGCAGGTCAGCGCCTGGCTGAATTCAATGGAATGGTGAGGTGGGTATATGGAAATTCTTTCTTTGCTGAAAGCAAATATCCGCCACAAAAAAGGCGCGTTTTTAAGCGTTATCCTGCTTATGATGATGATTACCCTGTCATTTTCCGTGACTGTCAGCAACAACGACAACGTTCTCGACGGAATAAACCGCGCTCATAAGGCTTCCGATACGGGAGATCTTGCGGCGTTCATTTCCGAAAGTGAGCTTGACGACAATATTCTGAAAAGCCTTTCGGAAAACGCAAGCACGAAGCGCATTCGTGACGAAAAGTCAATAGCGTTTTTGTCATACAAGATAGGCGAGCGTGAGGGAAAAACCCCGTATTTTCTTCTTAAATGGGAAAACTCACTGCCCGTTTTCGATGAAAAGCTGAGGGAGTTTGAAGCGTCCCCCGAGGAATTATCCGAAGGAGAAGTATATATTCCTGCGGCGATGAAAACCGTTTACGGCTGTAAGATTGGCTCGGATATATTTATAAACACCAAAAACGGCGAAGAAAAATTTACAGTCAAGGGCTTTGTTGAAGACCCGTTTTTAGGCTCAATGTCTATCGGTATAAAGCAATTTTTCGTTTCCGAAAAGGATTTTGAACGGCTGTATTCCGAAAATACCGATGACGAAAATTCAGCTTTCAGCCTTCTTTTCCCTTGCAGGATAATACATATTTTCCAAGCCGAAAACAGCGGACTTTTCGTAACGGAGTTTAAAAAGGAGCTTAACCGTGAATGCCGGATAGTTGACAAAGCACTCTTTACACAGTCAAGGAAAAGCAACGACGAGATAACAACTATCTTCACCGAAACAGGTACAAAAATGCTGTTCGTATATGTTATCCTGCTGGTAATAGTTGTTATGATAGCCATAAACCACAGCATTTTAACCACCATTGAAACGGAATATGTGAGCCTCGGTATTTTAAAGGCGCAGGGCTTTACCGAGAATAAGATAAGGCTTATCTACATTATTCAGTATTTCTGTGCACTTGCAATCGGGGGCGTGCTGGGAATAGCGGCTTCGTTCCCCCTTACAAAAATACTCGGAAAGCTGTTTCAGCCTATTACGGGAATAATGGTATCCACAAATATTTCCGTGGGAAAATGTCTGCTTGTTTCATTGGGAATTATATTTATTTGCACGGTTTATATTATTATCGTTTCCAAAAAAAACGGCAGAATCTCTCCCGTAAGAGCGATTTCGGGAGGTGCGGAGGAGATATATTTCGACAGCCCCGCAAACATTCCCATTGAAAAAAAGCCCCTATCATTTTTCATTGCGCTTCGTCAGATAACCTCTCACCCGAAGGCGTATATCGGAACCGCGCTAATTGCTGCACTCCTGATATTCTTTATGATAACCATAACCGTTCTGGCAGACGGAATGTCATCAAACAGTATGATAGAAGCCTTCGGCGCGCTTAACGGTCAGGTGCAGGCAAAGCCAAACAATCATTTTGAACTTTCGGATATTTCCAAAACAGAAGGCAGCGTTATGGAACTCGACAAAGATGCCTCGGTGGTATTTTCAAGCACCGCATATATGACTATCGATGAAACGGAAATGTGCTGCACCGTTTACAGCAAACCCGATATACTGAAAAGCGTTCTGAAAGGTAAAGCGCCTGTTTACGACAACGAAATAATGATTACGGAAAATGTTTCGGAGGAGATAGGCAAAAAAGTCGGCGATATGGTGACCGTCAGCTTCGGCGGAGGCAGTGCTGAATATATGGTAACGGGACTTTATCAGTCGGTGCAGGACTTGGGAAGATGCTTTACCATGAGTTTTGACGCGGCTTCGCGGCTCAGCGATATTACGCCCGGTATTATGTATATCACCCTTTCCGACGACAGCCTTGCAGACAGCGCCGTAAAAATGCTGAACGAGAATTACGGTGATATTCTGGAAGCGGAGCTGACCGAGCAGGACGGCTATTCCGACAGTATGACGGGGCTTATTGACACGCTTATGGACGTTATTATCATAGTTATCTATTCCGTTTCAGCGATATTCGCTCTTGTGGCGGTTCACATGGTCTGCTCAAAGGCGTTTCTGAGGGAAAGACGTGATTCGGGCATATACAAGGCGCTGGGATTTACCTCAGGCAGGCTGCAGCTGTGCTTTGCATTGAGATTTCTCATAATATCGGTTGTCGGCGGAGCATTAGGTGTAATTCTTTCGCTTATTTTTTCAGAAAAACTTCTCAGTCTGCTGCTGAAAAACATTGGCATTTCCTGCTTCGACTCGAAATTCAACGCTTTTACGGCTTCCGTTCCCGTTCTGATGATCTGCCTGTGCTTTTTTGTGTTTGCTTTTCTTTCATCGGGCAAAATCAAAAAAGTCGAGATAAGAGGACTTGTTTCGGAATAAAATATGCTATAATGTCAAGGGTACGGCAGTATTTTTCTTATGCAATACCACACAAAATTCAAAATATGGTCTTTGTCTATAAATAGTATAAGTCAGATAGGCAACTTAAATAATAACGACCGGAGATGGATTTATCCGGTCGTTTTACATATTCAAACAAGTACAGGCTTATCGGCATAAAGCGGATATATTCAGGCTGTTCTCGGGAACAGGCGAATAGCCGTCGTCAAAATACAGCTCATAATGGCAGTCAGGGTAACCGATAAGCCTAATCGCATTTTTGTCTATCTGCGCAGTATGTTCAACCGCTTTTCCAAAGGGTATCGCCTTGTTTTTTCTGATAAAGAAAACAAGCTCGTCAAGCGCAATATCAACATAATGATGTCCCTGCGGAAGTATCTCGGTAGTGTAGTTGTCGCAGGATTTCATTCTTACAAGAAGCATTTCTTCCGGCAGATAAACATAACGACCCTTTGCGTTCTGCTTGTAAACGGGCGCAATCATAACTTCATTTCCGAGAAGAAGCTGGTCCTCTACCTGCTTTGCCATTTCGTCCTCGGGGAAATCAAAAGCAAGAGGCTTGAACATCATCTCGTCATTGAGCGCTGCCTTGAGGTACTCGCTGTAAAGGTAAGGGATAAGGCAGTAGCGGATTTTTATCATTTCTGCGGCTACGGCAACGTTGTCAAAGCGGTAAAGCTCCTGCTCCCTTGTGCCTAAGGCAGAGTGATTGCGGAAAAGCGGTGTAAACAACGAATATTGTAGCCATCGTAGCATTAAATCTTCGGTTGTATCACAACCGAAGCCGCCAGTATCCGAGCCGATAAAGAGAAATCCCGCCATATTAAGAGCAGGAAGCTGCTGCATTGACTGGAGTATGTGTGACCACCAGGATTTGTTGTCCCCCTGCCAGATACCGCCGTAACGGTGCGCGCCGATATAGGACGAACGGGAGAAAAACAGAGTGCGCTTTTCTGGGCATATTTCCCGCAGCGCTTCATAAGCGGAGCGCGTCATATTCATTCCGTAAAGATTGTGAACGTCGCTGTGCTTTACCATTCTGCCATTTACATTATGATAAAACTTGTCATAATCGCCTTTGTTTCCGTTAAGTCCCGCAACCATTCCCGTAAATTCAAAAAACTCGTTTATGCCCATATTTTCCGAGGTTAGCTTTTCGATTTTGGTGCAGGTGTCTTTGAGCCTGTCCTCAGTGTAAAAAATCGCAGGCTCGTTCATATCGTTCCAGAAGCCCTCAATTCCCAGATTTGTGAGAACAGCATACTTATTGCCAAACCACTTTCTTGCTTCGGGGTTGAGGAAGTCGGGAAAGTGAACTCTTCCCGGCCATACCGCACCTATAAAATCACCGCCGTCGGCGTTTTTGCAGAAATAGTTTTTCTTCACGCCCTCCTCGTAAACATCGTAGCCCTCCTCGATTTTAACCCCTGCGTCGATTATGGGCACAAGTTTTATCCCTTGCTCTTTCATATCGTCAGACAGCTTTTTCAGGTCTGAAAATCGCTCCTTGTCAACGGTAAAATCCTTGTAGCGCTCCATATAATCAATGTCAAGATATATGCTGTCAAGAGGTATTCCTGCGGCTTTGTACTGCTCTGCTACTTCCCGTATATCCTGCTCATTCTTGTATCCCCAGCGGCTCTGACCGTAGCCGAAAGCCCAGAACGGCGGAATGTAGCTTCTGCCGATAAGACCGCGGAACTGCTTTACAATGTCCTTTTCGTTATCACCTGTGATGATATAAACGATATGGTCGCTTGTTTTGGGCGTTATCTTCATCTCGCTTCTTTTCGTGTAGCCGATGTCAAATTCGATTTCTCCCGCAAAGTCGAAAAATGCGCCGAACGTCTGCTTTCCGCTGATGATTATGAAGTTGTGAGAACCGTAAAGAGAACGCGCGTCCTCGTGGTGATTGGGGTTGTCGTAATTCCAGCTTACATACTGCCAGCCGCGCTTGTTGATACCGCGAATCTGTTCACCCAGCCCATATACAATATCGTCCTCTGATAACTCATAGCTGAACACTCCGCTGTCGTCCGTTTTAAAAAACGGTAACTTGTCCGAAGATACATCAATACTTCTTACAACAGCCTCGGTCGGAAAAGGTGTTCCGTAAACATACTTTTTTATCATATTCTGCGCTTCCTTTCAAAAGCTTCAGTATTTGCTGCTTCTCAATTTGTCGATTTCAACTTTCTCGGGCATAACCCTGAGTGCGCCTCGTCTGCTTGTAATAATAGAAGCCGCAGCGTTTGCAAAATCAAGCAGTTCGGCAAGCTGCTCTTTATCCGGCATAATTCCGTTTTCGCAGATATAATTCAGCGCACAGCCCATAAACGTATCCCCCGCTCCGGTTGTATCCACAACATTCGGATTATCGTAGGAAGGCGCTGATACCAAGATACCGTCACAGTACGCTTTGCTGCCTTTTCTGCCCATTGTCGCCAGAACAAGCGAAACGCCAAATTCCTTGCGAATAGCGGCAACTCCCTTGTCGATATCCCTTTCGCCCGTGAAAAATTCGATTTCGTTATCGGATATTTTCAGAATATCACACACCGAAATGCCAAATTTCATAGCAACCTTCGCTTCGTCAAGGGACTTCCAAAGCGGCTCGCGGAGATTTGGGTCAAAGGATATCAGCGCGCCGCTTTCCTTTGCGGTGTTTATCGCTGAAACAGTAGCCGCTTTGTTGACTTCGTGTGTCATTGACAGCGTACCGAAGTGGAAGATTTTCGAGTTGCGTATTAAGTCTGTGTTCACATCGGCTTCCGATAGCATCATATCCGCTCCCGGTTCTCTGTAAAAGCTGAAATCCCTGTCGCCGTCGGGCTTTTTGTGAACAAAAGCAAGCGTTGTATGAACCTTGCTGTCAAATACAAGCCCCTCTGAATCGATACCGCAGCCTTTTATCGTTTCAGCCAGTATTTCTCCGAAGCTGTCTTTTCCAACCTTTCCGATAAAAGCGGTTTTCCTGCCGAGCTTAGAGAGCATTGCAAGAACGTTGCAGGGCGCGCCGCCGGGATTGGCTTCAAGCAAAGGATTTCCCTGTTCGCTTATTCCGTTCTCGGTAAAATCAATCAGCAGTTCTCCCAAAGCGACAACATCATATTTTTTCATATCTTCCCTCCGATTGTCAGAGTGTGCAAAAAACTGTCAAAAGCCTGCCTTCCCGCTTCATTTCTCTTGAATACGCCCGCGTCAAGCAGTACCTGTTCAAAAGCTCTGCCAACTTCTGCTCGAATAATTTCCGCAGCATTTTCTTTTGAAATATCGGGATTGTTTTGTACAATTTCCCGTGCCCATTCTGCGTGACTTGCTGTTAGCGGATTAGCGGTAAGGTCTCTTCCCGTAATAAGTGCGTCCTCAACCGCTTTTAATTCCTCCGCAAGCCGTGACGGCAGAACCGCAAGTCCCATGACCTCAATCAGACCGATGTTTTCCTTTTTGATGTGGTGGAGCGAGGGATTGGGGTGAAAAACACCGAGCGGTCGCTCATCTGTTGTAATATTGTTTCGCAGAACAAGGTCGCACTCGTAAATACTGCCGTTTTTTCTTGCAATCGGTGTGATTGTGTTGTGAGGAATGCCGTCTGTTTCAGCGAAAATAAAAGCGCTTTCGTCCGTGTATCCGCGCCATTTTTCAAGAATGTAAGCACAGCACTCCGAAAGCTGTTTCCTATCCTCGGAAGTGACGCGTATAACCGACATTGCCCATTTTACAATTCCCGCTTTAACCTTCGGATATTTTTCAAGAACAAACTCGGTTTCAATCGGTGCTTTCGCCATTGCAAAGGTGTAATTTCCGCCCTGAAAATGCTCGTGACTTAAAATCGAGCCGCCGACTATCGGCAAATCCGCGTTTGAACCAACAAAATAATGCGGCAAAAAATCCACAATATCAAACAGTTTTTCAAACACTGCGCTGTCGATTTTCATCGGAACGTGCTTTTCGTTGAACACAATACAATGCTCGTTGTAATAGCCGTAGGGCGAGTACTGAAACTGCCATTTTTCGCCGTTCACCGTAATCGGCACGGGGCGCAGATTTTGCCTTGCGGGGTGATTTATGTTTCCCGAAAAACCCGCATTTTCGGGGCAAAGCTGACACTTGGGATAAGCTGTTGTTTGCGCTGTTTTTGCCGCCGCAATATCCTTCGGGTCTTTTTCGGGTTTGGAACGGTTTATGGTGATATCCAGTGTGCCGTATTCGGATTCATAAGTCCACTTCAAGTCCTTTTCAATTCTGCCTTTGCGGACATAATTCAGCTTTTGGCTGAAATCAAAATACCAATCCGTTGCGGCTTCGGGATTTTGCTTGTACCGCTTATTAAACTCGGCGATAACCTCTCTCGGCATAGGCGTGAGAATGCCCATAAGTTTAGTATCAAACAGGTCGCGGGAGTTTGCAGTGTCGCTGATTATCCCGTTTTCACATGCATACTCAATCAGCGGAGCGAGGATTTTATCAATGATTTCGCCGTTGTATTCTTCGACAGTTTCTTCCCAATCCGAAAGCTGAAACACCTCCATAAACCGATTTCGGATAACATAAATATCATCTTGTGTAATCAGCTCGTTTTTCAAAGCGTAGCTTATCAGCCGCTGAATATCATCATAAATCATAAACTCAACTCCTTACGCGTCATAGCCGTTCGGGTGATTTTTGTGCCATTTCCATGCACTTGCAATAATTTCTTCAAGACTGTCGTGAACGGGCTTCCAGCCGAGAATTTTCTTCGCCTTTTCGCTCGAGGCAACAAGTCTTGCGGGGTCGCCTGCACGCCGTTCGGTTTCCACAGCGGGAATAGAATGTCCCGTAACCTTTCTTGCCGTTTCTATTACCTCTCTCACGGAATAGCCAACGCCGTTTCCCAGATTGAAAATATCGCTTTCGCCGCCGTTCATCAGATATTGAACTGCAAGTATATGCGCCTGAGCTAAATCTGTAACGTGAATGTAGTCGCGGATACAAGTTCCGTCGGGGGTATCGTAGTCCGTGCCATAAATAGAAATTGCCTCTCGCTTGCCGTTGGGGACTTGCAAAATCAGCGGGATAAGATGACTTTCGGGATTATGGGCTTCTCCGATTGTACCGCTTTCGTCCGCTCCGCAAGCGTTGAAATACCGCAAGGAAACATAGCGCAACCCATGAGCGTTCGCCGTCCACTTGAACATCTTTTCCATAGCCAGCTTGGTTTCGCCGTAAGGATTGGTCGGACAGGTTCTGTCGGTTTCCAGAATCGGAATGTTCTCGGGCTCGCCGTAGGTTGCGGCAGTCGATGAGAACACGATTTTTTTGACGTTGTTCTTCACCATCGACTCCAGCAAAACCTTTGTTCCGCAGAGATTGTTGTCGTAATATTTCAGCGGATTAGTAACGCTTTCGCCAACCAGAGAAAAAGCCGCAAAATGAATAACAGCGTCAATTTGCTCCGAGCTGAACAGTTTATCCAGAAATTCAGCGTTACGGATATCGCCCTGATAAAATTTTGCTGCTTTCGGAACAGCGCTGCGGAAACCTGTTACAAGGTTATCCGCAACAATTACATCATGTCCCGCTTTTACAAGCTCCAATGCGGTATGAGAGCCGATGTAGCCCGCGCCGCCCAATACCAAAATATTCATAGTAATCCCTCCGTTATTTCAACGCCGCCTACCGAACGAATTTTCAGCACATAACAGCTACCGTCACCGTAAACACGATTCATTTCACTTACATATTCGTTCGCCTTATCGGTCGGTACAAAAGCTTGAATTGTTCCCGCAAAACCGCCGCCGTGGACGCGTACAGCTCCCTTTTCTCCGAGAATCCTTTTGCTTAACATAATGCCGATTGAAAGTGCTTGCTCGGTCGGCTGTGAGCAGGAATACAGATTTTGCAGAAGGTTTGCGGAGGATTCTCCCGACTGTTTGACAAGATTAAGGAAATAATCCATATTTTCGTCCGAAAGCGCGTTTGCTTCCTGTACTGCGCGTTTGTTTTCCGCAAAGAAGTGCGCGGCTCTCATAACGGCACGGTCAGAACACTTTTTCCGAAGCTGCGGAATTGCGCCGTAGAAATCGTCTTCGTTTACATCTCTCAAAAATGCCTTTCCGAACTGCGCCGCAATGCCTTCCATTTCAGAACGAATTGCAACATAATCCTCTGTCAAATCGGCGTGACTTCCCTTCGTGTCGGTAACGCAAAGACAATATCCCGCATTTTCAAAGTCAAACGGAAAGCTCTTGATTTTCGGGTTTTGGGTATCGTGAAAATCAATGGAAACAAGCCCGCCCACGGAGCTTACCATCTGGTCCATAAGCCCGCTTTTCTTCCCGAAGTACACATTTTCTGCATACTGCCCGATTTTCGCTATCTCAACAGCGCCGGCTTTTCCGTTGTTGTAGTGGCGGTCAATAATTGTGCCTACCAGCACCTCGAATGCAGCTGACGAGGACAATCCGCTTCCGCTTAAAACATCAGAGGTTGTGTATGCGTCAAAACCGCATATCTCAACACCCTTTTCGCGGAATTTCGCTGCTATTCCACGGATAAGAGCCGATGAGCTTCCTTTTTCATCATCACGCACGGAAAGGTCGTTTAAGTCAACCTTGTCGAGGGAATACCCCTCGGACTGCAAACGAATTACACCGTAATTATGAAACGATACAACCGCGATTATATCAAGATTTACAGCCGCCGCAAGCACGCAGCCGTGCTGGTGGTCGGTGTGATTGCCGCCGATTTCGGTTCGTCCGGGTGCTGAAAACACGGATATCTCCTCACGGTCAGGGAAACATTCGCGGAATTTCTCAACTGCGTCTAAATATCGCTGCTTCTGCCGTGAAATTGTCTTTTCGCAGCTCCCGTAAAGCGTTTTCATTACTTCATCAAAAGCGCCCTCGCTTAGCTGCTCCTTGAATTTCTGATAATTCATAAGACATCCTCCTGTTATGTTTCGGCGGTAAAATGCAATTCAATCGGCGCGTAATCTCCCCAAGTCTTTGGCAATAATAAGCCGCCGTTCATCAGGGCTCTTCCCGTATAGCTTTCGCCGCTTTCTGCAAGACGATAGTTCGCTTCGGGCATAAGTCCGCGCAGCTTTATGCGGTAACGGGTGTGGTTAGGCTCGGTATGGAAAACAACTCCGTTTACAAGTGCTTCTTTGCCGTCATTTGAAACAAATTCCCACGCAGCGAGTTTATCTGTAATCGGATTGCTCAAGCGGTAGTAAAGTCCGTTGTGGATAAGTTGACCGTCCTTCTTAAAACGTAAAATCTGATTTTTTACCTGCTGCTTTTCGCTTTCCGAAAGCGTGTTAAGGTCAAGCTCGTAGCCGAAGCTGCCTGCCATAGCGGTAACCGCTCTTGTTTCAAGCGGTGTTACCCTGCCCGTCTGATGATTGGGTACTGCAGAAACGTGCGAGCCAACCGCTGAAATCGGATAGAAAAATGATGTTCCGTACTGAATAGTCGTTCTTTCAACAGCGTCGGTATCATCGCTGCACCAAATCTGCGGGCAGTAGTAAAGCATTCCCGCGTCAAAGCGACCGCCACCGCCGCTGCATCCCTCGAAAAGTACATCGGGGAAATCGTGGGTAAGCCGCTCAAGCAGCTCATACAGCCCGAGGACGTATCTATGGGGCATTTCTCCCATTTTTCCGCTTTCAAGGCAAGCGGAATACCAGTCGCATATACTTCTGTTCATATCCCACTTGATATAGGAGATGTCGGCACTTTTCAGAATACTGCTTATCATCTCATAAAGATACTGACGCACATCAGCTCTTGTCATATCAAGGAGCAGCTGAAATCTGCTGCGGTTGGGTTTTCTGTCGGGAATATGTATTGCCCATTCGGGGTGAGCACGGTAAAGCTCGCTGTCCTCGGAAACCATTTCCGGTTCAAACCATAAGCCGAATTTCATTCCGAGAGCCTTGATTTTCTCCGCAAGCGTTCCAAGTCCACCGTGGAGCTTATCTGTATTGACGAACCAATCTCCAAGCCCCGAACAGTCGTCGTTTCTCTTTCCGAACCAGCCGTCGTCCAACACAAGCAAATCCACACCAAGCTGCGCCGCCTGTGCTGCAATCTTCAGTATTTTCTTCTCGTCAAAATCGAAATAGGTTGCTTCCCAGTTATTTATCAGAACAGGGCGCTCTGCGAGCTTATACTTTCCGCGGCAGATATGCTCGCGAATTGTTTTGTGGAAATTGTGGGAGAGCCGCTCAAAACCGTTTGCGCTGAACGACACAACCGCTTCGGGTGTGCAGAATTTCTCTCCCGATTTCAGCTCCCAGCGGAAAAGCTCGGGATTTATACCCATAACAAGCCGTGTCTGGTCAAGCTGGTCATATTCAACCTTTGCGGAAAAACTGCCGCTATACATAAGCATAGCGCCGATACAGTTTCCGTTTGTTTCGGTGCATTCCTTATTGCACAGAATGATACTCGGATTCTGCTGATGGCTTGAAGTACCTCTGCACGAGGAGCTTTCCTGTATTCCGTGAGCGAGGGGAAGCCGCTCGGCAATTCTCTCCATTGTGTGTCTACCGTGAAAATGTATCCATTCGTCATAACCTCTCGGCAGGTCAAGGCAAAGGCTTGCGGCATTTGTGAGAAAAACGCTGCTCTCTCCCTTGTTTTCTATAACTGCGCTTCGTGTTATAATATCAAGCTTTGGAAGCACTCCGTATTTCAGAGTTACGGTAATATCAGAGGCAGTGTCTTTCAGATAAATTTCAAGCGTCTGCGCCTCGGAGCTGTCGGCATATACGGCGGGAAGTCCCTCTATCGAATATTTCCCGTCCGTAATTTTGTAGCCGGTATATCTCAAATCAAGCGCACAGCTTCCGTTGGAATGAACGGCAGATACTGCGCTTATCCTGTAATCTCCGATACCTGCACAGGAATATTCCAAAGGCAAGGTATCAAGGGAATAATTGCGGCGATTTCCCGCTTCATAGATGTTTCCGGAAAAGCCGACATCGGGATATTCGCACAGATATTCCATACTCATACCCACTTTTTCACCGTACCACAAATGCCGCAGTACGCCGTATTCATCAGCCATAAGCTGATATTCCGAATTGTCGGTTTCTATGATAAATAGCCTTGATTTTTCATTAACGATAACAGGCATTTTATTCACCTTTCACTTTATCTCAAAATTATAGGTTGTCAGGTCAGCGTCAAGCGTGATGGAGTGTTCGCCGCAGCTTCTTGTAATTACAAGCCTGTCGCCGTCCGTTTGGACCGAAATACTGCCCTCAAGGTCGAATGCGGGGTGGAAATTTCTAAGCTCCATAAGCTCCTTCAGCTTCTGCACGACAGGTCTTTCCTGCTCTTTTTCAACGTCCTCGGCGGTGTAGTAATGACGGTTGATGTCACGCCCGTTTTTGGTGCGCTCCATAAGCTCAATATCATTAGAGCCTGCAAGCATTCCCACATAATAAACCTGCGGTATTCCCGGCGCGAAAAACTGTATCGCTCTTGCAAGAAGATATGCGCTGTCGTTGTCGCCGAGCGCCGAATAATAGGTCGTGTTTACCTGGTAAATGTCAAGATTGTTGTAGGCTTCGGAGCTGTATATCATCTTTACGTTTGCTCCCTTTGAGTACATCTGATTTTTGACCTTTTCTATCTCCTCGTCGGGAAGCAGGTCTTTCACGTCAACAATACCGATTCCGTCGTTGGTATCAAGCGTTGTAAACTGCTTCATAGGACATTTCAGCAGCCAGTTTTTCAGATATTCTCCCGTGTGATTGTAAAGCGCGTGGAGAGTAAGCACCGGCAAAGCAAAATCGTATATCCAGAAGCCCTTGTCAGCTATCTTCATCGGGATAGTGTAATGCTCGTGTATCTCCGGAAGAATGTCTGCACCGTCCTCGGAAGCGATTTTTTCAATATCGTAAAGAAGCTCCCATATATCCGGCTCTATGAAAAAACAGCTTGTTCCCGGCTTTTTAACTGCATAAGCGAATGCGTCCAGCCTTATCACAGACGCTCCTCTGCGGCACATTTCCCTGATTGTGGTTTTTATGAAATCTTTTGTTCTGCCCTTTGTTATATCTAAATCAATCTGTTCCTCGCAGAATGTGCACCAAACCTTCTCTGTTGTTCCGTCAGCAAACTTTGCCTCAATATACGGCGCACGGGGCTTGCGCTTATAGATAATGTCGGTCTGCTCGGGGGTAGGCTCGCCGTTCTCCCAGAAATCCTTGTAGCGGATAAACATATCCTTGTATTCGGACTCGTCCTTTTTTTCAAGAAAATCCTTGAAATACTCCGAGCTTGCCGAGATGTGATTTACCATAAAATCAAACATCAGATAGTATTCTTTTCCAAGCTCCTCGATATCATCGAACGTGCCGAAGCTCTCGTCCACAACATCATACCTCATCGGAGCAAATCCTCTGTCTGCCGATGACGGGAAAAACGGAAGAATGTGGACTCCGCCAACTGCCTTTTTGTAATGCTTGTTCAGCACGCCGTGAAGCTCTTGGATATTTTTACCCATGCTGTCTGCGTAGGTTATCAGCATTATCTTGTTCTGTATTTTCATAGCGCTTTTCCTTTCCGTTAGTGCTTTCCCCCACCGTTTGGCAGGGGAAACGTGTATAAAATCAGCCCTTGACTGCTCCGGTTGCAACTCCGCCGATTATCTGCTTCTGGCAGAAAATATAAAGTATCAGGATTGGCAGCAGCGCCAGCAGGTACGAAGCAAATGCAAGGTTGTAATTAGTGCCGAACTGCGTCTGGAAATTAAGCTGAGCAAGGGGCAGTGTGGTATTTTCACTTCCCGACATAATAACAAGCGGAGTCATAACGTCATTCCATGTTCCAAGGGCGGTAAGAATGGCTACTGTTGCGTGCATTGGCTTCATCATCGGGAAAATTATCGTCCAATAGGTTCGCCACGCAGAAGCCCCGTCAATATCTGCAGCTTCCTCCATTGCCAGAGGGACATTCTTCATATACCCGCTGTACAGCATAACGTTCATCGGCATATAGAACACGGTGTAAAGAAGGATTACTCCGAACATATTGTCCAAACCGAGAATTGAAGTCTGCTTAACGAGAGGCATCATAAGTATCGCAAACGGCACGAACATACCGCTTACAATGTAGAAATATATCATCTTGAATTTCTTTTTGCGGTTCATATTTCTGCCGAGAGCATATCCTGCCATTGAATGAATGATAACCGAGAGAACAATGGACGCGCCTGTTATCAGAACACTGTTTCCGAGAGAGCGCCAGAAATCCGTTACACGCATAGCCTCTGCGAAATTATCAAGACTGAAGTGCTGCGGCAGGCTCAAAGCACCCGAGATATCGTTTGTCATCTCGGAAGGAGATTTCAGCGCAATTACTATTGTAATATAAAGCGGAAAAAGTATCGTAATGCAGCCGATTATCAGAAAAGCTGTGATGACAAAGACAGATGCCTTTCTTTTGTTTGTTTTCGGCTTTCGGGAGGGCTTTTTTTCAGTTTCGGTGACAACGGGTTCGGTCGCAACGGGTTCGGTGACATTTATCATCTTTTCACTCATAACTGCTCCTCCTTTTTATTTGTAATTACCATCTGGAAAATGGATATGGCAACAATTACAATAAAGAACACAACCGCATTTGCGCTCTGGAAGCCGAATTGTCCGCCGTCCATACCGTTCTTGTATATGAGGTAGGAAATTGACTCCGTGCTCTGTGCGGGACCACCCTTTGTCAATGCCATAATCTGGTCGAATACCATAAGCATATTCTTTGTGCTGAGTATAAGGTTGGTGGTTACAAACGGCATAAGCATAGGTAGCGTGAGATGTCTGAACTTCTGCCACGGGGTTACGCCGTCTATCATTCCCGCTTCGTAAATATCTGCGGGAATTGTCTGAAGTCCCGATATGTAAATAATTGTGTTCATTGCAACCGCTTGCCATACTCCGACGATAAGTACGCCTATCCAAGCGGTGTCCTCGCCGGCAAGAATACTGTTTTCAAGGAAATTTATGTGAAGCGCAGAGGCAATTGCCGGAATGATGTAGGTGAAGATAAAGCTGAAAATGTAACCTACTACAAGTCCCCCGAGAACGTTCGGAAGGAAGTATACTGCACGCAGAGCGCTCTTGAACTTGATTTTGCTGTTAAGTCCCAGAGCAAGAAGCAAGCTCAGTACATTTACAAGCAGCGTTCCGATTATTGCATACTTGAACGTGAACAGGTAGGAGTTTCCGACTCTTGCATCGCTGAACAGGTCTATGTAATTTCGCAGTCCCACAAACTCAAAGCTGCCGTAGCCCTTGTAGTTTGTAAAGCTGTAAAATGCACCGGTTATCAGCGGGATAGTGTTGAATAAAATAAAAAGAATAAGCGCGGGAGCTATCATCACAACATAGGTCATTCGCTTTGATAATACCTTCTTGTTTTTCATTTTTGCCCCTCCTCGTATTTCTTCACTCTTGCGATAAGGTCACGGTTATATCTTGTCCATTCTTTGTCGAAGCGCTCAAGGAATATCTGCGCCGAGTTATTACTCTTATCCATAAGATAGGTCTGAATCATTGCGTCAACGCTCATTTCGCTGGGGTAGTGATGGTCGTGGAAGTCAGACATTCTGTCGTTCTTTATGTACTGCTCCATTCCGCTTAAGAAATCGGGTAGTTCAAAATCCCCCTCCTTGCAGGGAACGCCGCCCTGCTCATCAAGGTATATCTGCACTGTTTCGTCCTTGAAAAGGAAACGCAGCACTTCATAAACCGCTTCCTTATTCTTTGTGCCTTTCATCACCGAGAAATGCAGGTCGATGCCGGAATTGAGAACGTTATCCTCTTCTTTATCGTTTGCCGGAAATGTAAATGAATCTATGTTCATATCGGGATTTACCGAAAGAATCTGCGGTACAGCGTAGCTTCCGATAGGGAACATAGCCGACTGCCCTCTTGCGAAGGCTGTGCAGGCGTCGTTGTAGCTGTATGCATATGGGTTAGGCTCGGCGTAGTCAAGCAGAACCTTTATCTTCTCCGCAACCTCGGAGTATTCCGCCGCAAAGGTTGTTTTCCCTGCATTAACGCTGCTGCACACATCGGAGGGAGCAAGACCAACGGCAAGCGCGTTCCACGGTGCAAGGCAAGTCCATGTGTCCTTATAGCCAAGATACAGCAGGTCTGTGCCTGTTTTCTTTATCTCATCACATAAAGCAATAAAATCGCTCCATGTTTCGGGGATTTCCCAGCCGTTCTCATCGAACATTTCCTTGATGTAGAGTATTCCCGCCGCATTTGACACATAAGGCAGGGCGTATGTACCCTCCTTTGGAAGAAGCTCAAGTTCCTTTTCCATTTTGAGATACGCCGGCTTTATTTCCCCAATCACCTCAATATCGGAAATATCCTCAAACAAATCGGCATCAAGGAAGTTGGAGTAGTTCATATCCCCACCAATGCCCACGATATCTGGATAATCCTCTCTGATAAGACGGGTTTTGAGAACGGTCATCGCTTCATTCGGTGATTCGATTTTAAGCTGAATATCATCGTGAGTTTCGTTAAACAGCTTCTCGATTTTCTCAAAAGCCTTGACTGCTTCGGGCTTGTACTGGAGCATTGTAACAGTTGTCACTCCGTCCTTGCCGCTGTCTGCAGAACAGCCTGACAACAATGTCGAAACAGATATTGCCGCAGCTGTTAAAAGTGATATTACCACTCTGCTTTTTCTCATATTAAATTACCTCCTTTTAAATGGGGTTTTCTCTTGTTTATAGTATATCACACCATAATGCGTTCTGTAAATCCCATAAAAACGACAAATTTATACCATTTTGCGATTTTTTCTCGATATATAAAAGTATGCTTGCATTTTGGTATATTTTGTGATATACTTATAAAAAGATTACCATTCTCCGCTTTGTTCTGTTGGAGGTTCGTTATGAATGATTTGCTCTTTTCTGTATTCCCCAGCGAAAACTTTGTTGACCTGAGCCTGTTTCAATTTGGACGTGAAAAATGCTCTCCGGCACATTCCTTTGGACCAGCCGCTAGAAATCATTTTCTTTTTCACTACGTTATTTCGGGAACAGGCACGCTGTTGGCGCAGGACAGCGGCGGAATAACGAAGGAATATCACATAAAAAGTATGCAGGGCTTTATGATTTTCCCCGACCAGATAACCACCTATATTGCCGATAAAGATATGCCCTGGGAATATGTCTGGATAGAGTTTGACGGACTGCGGGCAAAGGCAGTGGTTGACGCGTCGGGCTTCTCCCTCGACCAGCCTGTTTATAAGGCGAAGTCAAAGGAGTTTCGGGAGGAAATGATGAAGGAGATGAACTATATCGCTGAAAACGGGAGCTCCTCGCCGTTGCACCTAATAGGACATCTGTATTTGTTTTTAGACTATCTTGCCCGCTCAACCGAGGGCTTTATGGTTAATCACGGCAGTAAACTCCGTGATTTCTACATTCACGAGGCACTTGTTTTTATCGAGCATAATTTCCAGAATAATATCTCAGTTGAGGATATAGCCGATGTGTGCGGGCTGAACAGAAGCTATTTCGGAAAGATTTTTAAGAAGGCAGTAGGCAAATCTCCCCAAGATTTTCTTCTGAACTACCGTATGGTAAAGGCAACGGAGCTTTTGAAGCTAACGCGGCTTTCTGTGAGAGATATAAGCTCTGCTGTGGGATATGATAATCAGATGCATTTTTCACGTGCGTTCAAAAGTATTTACGGAGTATCCCCCAAAAAGTGGAGAGCGGAGCAAAATCTGAATATAGAATGATTGGATTTCTGAAAATATCTTTTGTATATAATTAACAGCAGCGTAAAATCCCGCTGCTGATTTTTTACCGCGCAAATATGTACTCACACTCCCCTACCGTTCTGCCAAGCGCCAGCGTGAGCGCCTCGGACTGTAACAATGTTTTCTGCAGGGGTCGCCCTCGCGAATTCGCATTGTTCTGCGAATTTCCTTGGGTATGACAATACGTCCGAGGTCGTCTATCCTGCGTAAAATTCCTGTTGCTTTCATAGAAAATTTCCTTTCTTGTTTTTATATAGTAATTTCAGATAAGTTTTCCGGTGTCGGAAATATTGTCTGCGTTTTTCGGGAATTTATTCTTTTTTCGACAGCTTTTTCATCGCGTTTTTGAAACAAAATGCCCGAACGCGCGGAGCGGTCGGGCTTGATTGCTATTTAGTTGCCGTTGATGGCTTTGTACAAATCGTCGTAGTAATTGTCGGAATTGTAGGTTTTGCCTTTGTAGGTGATTTCTGCGGTGCAGTATAGAAACGCATCATCTCCTATTTCTGTAACGCTGTCCGGAATTATTACGCTTGTTAGTCCAGTACAGTGGAAAAACGCATTTTCTCCTATTTCTGTAACGCTGTTCGGAATTATTACGCTTGTAAGTCCGGTACATCTGTAAAACGCCCTATTTTCTATTTCTGTAACGCTGTTCGGAATTATTACGCTTGTTAGTCCGGTGCAATCTTCAAACGTCTCAATTCCTATTTCTGTTACGCTATCAGGGATTGTTATGCTTGTAAGTCCGGTGCAACGTTCAAACGCGTAACTCCCTATTTCTGTTACGCTGTCCGGGATTGTTATGCTTGTAAGTCCGGTGCAACGTTCAAACGCAGAATGCCCTATTTCTGTTACGCTATCAGGGATTGTTATGCTTGTAAGTCCGGTACAGTCATAAAACGCCAAATCCCCTATTTCTGTAACGCTATCAGGGATTGATATACTTGTAAGTCCGGTACAGCCGCGAAATGCCTCCTCTACTATTTTTGTAACACTGTCAGGTATCGTAAAATTGCCGATTTTCCCTCCTGGGCAACATATAAGTGAAGTCATATCCTTACTATATAGCACGCCATCTTTTGAAGTATAGCTCGGATTATTGTCGTCTACATTTATTTCAGTAAGAACGGTGCTATCACTAAATGCCCTATCACCTATTGTTGTAACACTTTCAGGAATTGTTACACTTTTAAGTACACCAAGACCGCGAAACCCTGCTATTTCTGCAACTTTCTTCCCGTCAATTTCCGACGGAATCATCACGACATCATTATTGCCTTTATACCCATTTATTATAATCACGTCACGCTTTATACTGTACTCACGATAAAAATCGTTTTCAGGAGTTTCGGATATACCGCTTGAAAATGACGAGCTACTTGACCTTTCAGAAGAAGTAGTGCCATTATTACATGCAGTCAAAGTCAAAACCATCGCCACCGCAGTAACAGCGCTCAAAATTTTGCTGTTTTTCATTGCTTTTACCTTTCCATAAATTGAATTTTACAAATTTTAGATTTCCTATTACATTATATATCTGTACATTCATATTGTCAAGGGGGTTTTGGGGATTTTGTCTTTTTTCTCAATTGTTTGTAAGAACAGCGGTGAGATATTTTTATGACAAGCAAACACTCTCGTTTTCAAATACGGACATTTTTTCAACAGCTGTATCTGTTTCAGCGGAACCTCAGCATTAGATGTCGCGATTGCCTTTATAACGTCAACAGGAACGCTTGTCGTACCATTTAAATCGATTGTTTCAAACTTGCCCTCGGAAAGCTTCGCGATATCGCCTGCAACGTTCGTCATGGTCTGCGTTTTACCGTCAACCGTAGGATTCTTCGGCGTCTAAAAACCGCCCGAAGATGAACCGCCGCGCTTGTCACAAATGAAACGCAGATATTGTCCGCAATCTGCGGAATTGCCGCCGAATTTGTCAAAGTGCATAAATAATTCTTTTCAGTTTGATAATATTCGCCAAATTGCTGATTGACAAAACGCCCGAAATAGATTATAATAAATCAGTTGTGTGTCGAGTTTTTTCGACGCATTTCGGGTTGGAATAATTGATGAAGGGTGATTTTGATGTTGATTAAGGATTACGCGAATATCCTTAAACGCGAGTTCAAAGGCTACAACGGCAAAAAGTTCGGCAAGGACGTTATGGCGGGAGTTACAGTTGCGGCTGTTGCTCTGCCGCTGGCGCTTGCTTTTGGTGTAAGCTCGGGCGCAACCGCCGCCGCAGGTCTTGTCACGGCAATCATCGCGGGACTGGTTATCGGCTCGCTTTCCGGCGCGTCTTATCAGATAAGCGGTCCTACGGGAGCAATGACGGCAATTCTGGTTTCGCTCGTTGCTCAGCACGGTATTCAGGGCGTGTTTATCGCAAGCTTTATGTCGGGTGTTTTGCTTTTGTTATGCGGAATTTTCAAGCTCGGCGGGTTGGTTTCTTACCTCCCCTCGCCCGTTATAACAGGCTTTACGAGCGGTATCGCAATAATCATCGCGCTCGGGCAAATCGACAATTTCACCGGTCTCAAAGCCTCGGGGCTTAACACAATCGAGAAAATCGCGAGCTATTTCACTACCCCGCAGTCGCTCAACCTCACATCGCTGATAATCGGCGTGAGCGTGGTTGTGTTTATGATAATCTACCCCAAGAAGCTCGGGAAGTATTTCCCGTCGTCGCTTGCCGCAATCATTATCGCGACTGTCGTAAACTCAATCTGCAAGTTTGACGTGAGCGTTGTCGGGGCAATTCCCCAGACGCTTCTCCTTGAGGACAGACTTGATTTCTCAACAATCAACTTTGATATGCTCAAAGACCTTATTGTTCCCGCAATTTCGATAGCCGCGCTTGGTCTTATCGAGAGCCTGCTCTGCGGCGCTTCTGCCGGTCGAATGAAGAACGAAAAGCTTAACGCGGACGTTGAGCTCGTGGCACAAGGCGCGGGAAATATGCTCCTCCCGCTTTTCGGCGGCGTACCCGCAACCGCGGCTATCGCAAGAACCAGCGTTGCCATAAAAAGCGGCGGTCAGACGCGCCTCACTTCCGTAATTCACGCGGTTGTGCTTCTGCTTTCAATGTTCGTGCTCGGCGGCGTTATGTCGATGATTCCGCTGTCGGCGCTCGCGGGCGTGCTCATCGTAACCGCGTGGCGTATGAACGAGTGGTCTGCAATCAAATCAATCTTCGGCAAAAAGCTCAAAACCGCGATTTTCCAGTTCCTCATAACAATGCTGGCAACCGTTATCTTCGACCTCACAATCGCGATTTTAATCGGCGTTGCGTTCTCGCTGATAATGTTCGTGGTAAAGGTTTCGGATATGCAGGTAACCGTGTCCGAGGTTGACGCGGATAAACTTGACAAAGAGCGAATAAACCCCGAAAAGCTCAAGTACACCTGCGTTGTGTACATAACCGGCCCGCTCTATTTCGGCACTTGCTCCAAGCTCGAGGAAAAAATCTCCTCGCTCGGCGATAATTACAACATAATTTTCTCGATGCGCGGCGTCACAACCGCGGATATCTCGGGAATTAACGTTCTCCACGAGTACTGCGAAAAGCTGATTTCACAAGGAAGAATGGTCTTTTTCTCCTGCGTTCAGCCGCCCGTGATGGACTTGATTGAGCGCACGGGACTTCGCGAGGAGCGCTTCAAGCACGATATGTTCTTCTGGAGCACCGACAAGGTTTTCGAGCACATTTCTTCGCTTTAAGATAAAAAAACGGCGCTGTCAAACGAACGGCGCTGTTTTTACACTTATTACGTTCCCATCTACACAAACCGAATAATTCTATGTCGTGATTGTGACAGCCGCTTTGCTTATGGTCACGGCAATTCTATGAAAAAAGGGCGAAAATAAATCCGCCCTTTAAATTCATTTATTCACCTCGTGCATTTGCTCAGGGTTTTTGCACTTGAAATCACTCATCAGCCTTCCAAGCGCAGTATCATGGGTAATCTGCGAATTCACACAAATTATAACACACTATTTTCAAATTGTCAAGAAAAATACACAAAACGCGCAAATATGTAATCACCGCTCCCCTGCTGTTCCGCACCGGCGCGTTTTTGCAACAAAAAGCCCGAATGAGCAGGGCGCTCGGCCTAATATTTTTTACTGCTCATCAGGTGTACAATTCGTCATAATTTAATTCGGTGTAAGTTTTGCCTTTGTAAGTGATTTTTGTGTGGCAGCAATAAAATGCGTCTTTTTCAATTTTGGTAACGCTGTCCGGTATTTCAAGGCTTTTAAGTTGTGTGCAATTGTAAAATGATAATTCTCCAATTGTTGTAACACTGTCAGGGAGTGTTATACTTGTAAGATGGTAACAATAGTAAAATGCATTATTTCCAATCTCTGTTACACTATTCGGAATTGTAATGCTATTAAGATTGACACATTTAGAAAACGCACCCGTCGAAATAGTTGTTATGCTGTCCGGAAGCGTTATTTGTGTAAGTCTGGAGCAATTTCCAAACGCCTCTTGACCTATTTTGATGACGCTGTTCGGGATTGTTATACTTGTAAGACCGGTGCATTCGGCAAATGCGCGTTCTCCTATTTCTGTGACACTCTTCGGAATATTTACGCTTGCTAGTTTGTTACACCGCTCAAACGCTTCTTTTCCTATTTTTGTGACGCTGTCCGGAATTTCAACATTTTCAAGATTCATACATTGTTTAAACGTTGACTCTTCTATTTCTGTAACGCTGTTCGGAATATTTACGCTTGTTAGCTTGATACACCACGAAAACGCTTCTTTTCCTATTTTTGTGACGTCGTCCGGAATTTCAACATTTTCAAGTTTTACGCATTGTTTAAACGCAGACTCTTCTATTTCAGTAACGCTTTCCGGGATTGATACACTTTTAAGTTCCGAACAAAAAGCAAAAGCATATTCTGCTATTGATGTAACACCATTCGGAATTGTAACGCTTGTTGCTTTGATGAATTCAAACGAACTATCTCCGATACATACAACCTTTTCCCCGTCAATTTCTGCGGGAATATTCACAACTTCATCTTTGCCTATGTATTTTGTAATTTCAATTCCGCCGAGTGCTGAATTGTACCTGTACCAATAATCGCCGAAAGTCAATATCTCTCCTGTAACACTCAAATTACTATCATCAGGAGAATTATTACCTCCTGAAGAACTGTTTTCGCTGTTTACGCTCGAATTATCGATGTTTTCAACGCGGGAAATAACCTCAGCCTTATCTCCTGCATTCAGCGTCTTTATTTCGTCATTGCCTGTACCTTTTTCAGCGAACTCAACAACTCCCTGCTCAACCTCAACAACGGTATGACAAAGCCCCGCGTTATCAAAAAATACGTTGACCGTGAAAATCGTGCCGCGAACGGACATCGAAGCGTTCGGGCTTTCCACGACGTAGCTTTCAGGCGAAAGCAATTTGTTGTCGATTTCGTTAGAAATTGTACCTTTTTCGAGATGAATGACGGTTCGCGAATCTTTTCCCTCAGCACCGAACGCTTCGATACTGAATTTCGTCAGCTCGCTTGCAATAACGTGCTTGTCCGAATCAAGAGCTAGCGTTAAAGTCGATTTTTCAAGCACTTCAACGTTATCCCCGCTCACGAGATTTTGTCCTTTGAACGCGTCGGAAACGCTCAAAAGTGAGGTTACGCGCGAAGTACCCGTCAAGTCGGCAATGCGAATGTTGCGATAACCTGTATTAAGCAGTATAATCAGCACGACAACTCCCGCGATTAGCGCTAACGTTACCGCTCCCGCGATGATTTTTCCTTTTGTCGATGAAAGAAAATTTTTCATATAAATACTCCTCAAAAAGAATATATAATTTTATAATATCACAAATTGTCAGACATTGCAACTATTATCTTAAACTTTTTGCTTATTAGGTTGTAGTGCTACAATAGAAAAAAGAATTAAAAGAAATACCAAAATCTGCTAGAATAAAGTTACCACACAAAATTCAAGTGAAAGAAGGTCAATCTCTCATGGGTATTATAACACAAGAAATGCGATTTCGTCAAGCCCTAATGAAATATTGTGAAAAGTATGGTGTAAACAACAAAAGCCGTTCATATATCTATTTTTGGAAGAAACTTTGGGACGGAACGATTGAATCGCTTGCCGAACAGTCCAAGCGACCACACCACCATCCAAACGAGCACACGCCCGATGAACTTAAGCTCATCAAAGATATGCGGCGGCGAAACCCCAAACTTGGTCTTACGGAACTGTGGCACAGACTTCGCAAAAGGGGCTACACACGCCGCGTTGAGAGCCTCTACCGCGTTATAAAAAGGTTGGCTTTGCTTCCGCAAGCTCCAGCAAAGCCAACCTACAAGCCCAAGTCTTACAAGCAAATGACCTACCCGAGTGAGCGTGTTCAGATAGATATTAAATTTGTCCCGCTGCGGTGCCTTGTAAATAAAGAACAAAAGCTCCATCAATACACCGCAATCGATGAGTTCACGCGGCTTCGATTTATCTACGGCTACGAGGAACACAACACTTATTCCTCGGCAGATTTTTTGAAGCGCGCTGTTGAATGGTACAAGCGGCGCGGAATTAAGGTTGAATGCGTTCAGACCGACAACGAGCCTGAGTTCACAACGCGGTTTATTCAAGGCTTAAAGGATAAGCCAACGCTGTTCCAGACAACTGCTTCGGCACTCGGTATCCGGCACAAGCTCATTCGATATCGGACAAAAAACAAAATCATTCAGAGCAGTGATCATAAGGCTCTTGTATGATATAGTTGAGTACCATATCAAATCCTTTCATAAGATTTACGCTCATCTCCGAAGTGAAGGAACTGTTCAAATTTTCGGCGAAAACCGACGAAATGTTGCTGAAATGTGGTATAATTAGCTTGAACACCGTGGACTTTTTATTGTGCCTTGCCGCAGGACGGCTAGATGGAGTTTATTGCCACGATTTTATTCAAGATGTTTATAGCTGGATAAAGCCCGTTCAGGTGACTTTTCATTTCACGCAAGGATACGCGGATAAAATCAAGTGGACAAGCGGTGCTACTTTTTTCGAGGTGATTACTATGATTTTTGTTGGAATTGATGTTGCTAAAGACACGCACTATGCCGCCGTTTCAGACGATTCGGGAGCAGTACTCGTCAAGCCGTTTGCGTTTCAGAACAACGCCGAGGGCTTCTGTCTTTTGCTCAAAAAGCTGTCGGAATTTGACCGTAGCGAGCTACTTATCGGACTTGAATCCACAGGTATATATTCGGAAAATCTGATATATTTCCTAAACGATTCCGGTTACAAGCTTGCTGTCATCAACCCTATTCAGACAGCCACTCTTCGCAAAACCAAAACAGACAAGGTTGACACTATGCTGATTATCAAATCGCTGATGGTCAATTCTTATCAACTGTATTCTCATCGTGATGCCGATTCTGTTAAGCTGAGAACACTATGCCGTTTTCGTCAGAATCTCAAAAAGTCCAAGACGCGACTGAAAATACAGCTTGCAGGATATGTCAATCTTGTTTTCCCCGAATTCGGTAAGTTCTTCAAATCCGGAATACATATCGTTGCTTCCTATGCTTTGCTTAAGAAGTATTCTTCACCCTAGGAGATTGCCGCCGAAATTCAATGCCGTCAGGCATTGAATTTGTGGACAATCAACTTTGTCCACTCTTCTCTCAAAGGTGTCGCGTGGGCGCTTTGGAAAAGATACAGCCGAAGCTCTAAAAAGTCTGGCTCTCTCCTCAGTCGGGGTGAAGAACCCTTTTATATCCATTCAAATAGCCCAAACCATTGCGCAGATTGAGCTATTGGAACAGCAAATTAAAGACCTGAATTCTGCCATCGAGGAAGCGATGGAATCCATCAATTCCGTCCTTATGACAGTTCACGGTATCGATGCGGTCAATGCCGCCTGCATTCTTGGTGAAAACGGCGATATAAGTCGTTTTTCTAAACCGTGCAAGCTACTTGCCTATGCCGGTCTTGACCCCACCGTTCGCCAATCCGGGCAGTTCACTGCGAAATCTACCCGTATGTCCAAGTGTGGTTCTGCCTTGCTTCGCTATGCTCTTATCAATTCCGCTTGGCAACTCACGCTGAATGACCCAATCTTCAAAGCTTATTATGACCTTAAACGCTCTCAGGGACTTAACCATTACGGCGCTCTTGGTCATGTTGCTCACAAGCTCACCAGAGTTATTTTTAAGCTCTTGACTTCTGATACTCCATCATCCCTGCCAAACTTGTCGCCTAATTTTTGTCAGTTTTGTCTATTGACTCTTCATAGCTGGTCTCCATCGGTAAGCATATTAACAAATCTGTCAAAAGCCTGCCATTTCTCTTGAATACGCCTGCGTCAAGCAGTACCTGTTCAAAAGCTCTGCCAACTTCTGCTCGAATAATTTCCGCAGCATTTTCTTTTGAAATATCGGGATTGTTTTGTACAATTTCCCGTGCCCATTCTGCGTGACTTGCTGTTAGCGGATTAGCGGTAAGGTCTCTTCCCGTAATAAGTGCGTCCTCAACCGCTTTTAATTCCTCCGCAAGCCGTGACGGCAGAACCGCAAGTCCCATAACCTCAATCAGACCGATGTTTTCCTTTTTTATGTGGTGCAGAGAGGGGTTCGGGTGAAACAGTCCCAGCGGGCGCTCATCTGTTGTAATATTGTTTCGCAGAACAAGGTCGCACTCGTAAATACTGACGTTTTTTCTTGCAATAGGCGTGATTGTGTTGTGGGGAATACCGTTTGTTTCAGCGAAAATATAGGCGCTCTTGTCCGAATAACCGCGCCATTTTTCAAGAATGTAAGCGCAGCACTCCGAGAGTTGTTTTCTGTCCTCGGAAGTGACGCGTATAACCGACATTGCCCATTTTACAATTCCCGCTTTAACCTTCGGATATTTTTCAAGAACAAACTCGGTTTCAATCGGTGCTTTCGCCATTGCAAAGGTGTAATTTCCGCCCTGAAAATGCTCGTGACTTAAAATCGAGCCGCCGACTATCGGCAAATCCGCGTTTGAACCAACAAAATAATGCGGCAAAAAATCCACAATATCAAACAGTTTTTCAAACACTGCGCTGTCGATTTTCATCGGAACGTGCTTTTCGTTGAACACAATACAATGCTCGTTGTAATAGCCGTAGGGCGAGTACTGAAACTGCCATTTTTCGCCGTTCACCGTAATCGGCACGGGGCGCAGATTTTGCCTTGCGGGGTGATTTATGTTTCCCGAAAAACCCGCATTTTCGGGGCAAAGCTGACACTTGGGATAAGCTGTTGTTTGCGCTGTTTTTGCCGCCGCAATATCCTTCGGGTCTTTTTCGGGTTTGGAACGGTTTATGGTGATATCCAGTGTGCCGTATTCGGATTCATAAGTCCACTTCAAGTCCTTTTCAATTCTGCCTTTGCGGACATAATTCAGCTTTTGGCTGAAATCAAAATACCAATCCGTTGCGGCTTCGGGCGATTGTTCATAATTCCGGCGAAATTCGGCTGTTACCTCTCTCGGCATCGGCGTGAGAATGCCCATAAGCCTTGTATCAAACAGGTCGCGGGAGTTTGCGGTATCGCTGATTATCCCGTTTTCACAAGCATACTCAATCAGCGGAGCGAGGATTTCATCAATGGTTTCGCCGTTGTATCCTTCGACAGTTTCTTCCCAATTCGAAAGCTGAAACTCCTCCATAAACCGATTGCGAATGACATAAATATCATCAGAAGCTATCAACTCATTTTTCAAAGCGTAGCTTATCAGCCGCTGAATATCATCATAAATCATAAACTCAACTCCTTACGCGTCATAGCCGTTCGGGTGATTTTTGTGCCATTTCCATGCACTTGCAATAATTTCTTCAAGACTGTCGTGAACGGGCTTCCAGCCGAGAATTTTCTTCGCCTTTTCGCTCGAGGCAACAAGTCTTGCGGGGTCGCCTGCACGCCGTTCGGTTTCCACAGCGGGAATAGAATGTCCCGTAACCTTTCTTGCCGTTTCTATTACCTCTCTCACGGAATAGCCAACGCCGTTTCCAAGATTGAAAATATCGCTTTCGCCGCCGTTCATCAGATGTTGAACATACCAAACGGAACAAGGGGCAACCGGTAATTCGACACAAAAACTCTCGGATATTCCGCAGATTAGCGAGGTATCCGAGAGTTTTTCCTTTGACATATTGTTTGATATAGAGTAGGTTGAAAAATGTGATACAGCAATCTGCTTATTGCATATTGAAAAATGGAGAGATTATCATGCGTTATGAGCAGAACGACAAGGTTCGTCCAGCTTATGGATTTACTTCCTTGTGGTGATATATTTAGCGCCTTGCAGTTATCAAGTTGTGGGTATTATATTGTGTTTGCTATTTCAAAATCTGATTTTTCATGTTCTCTCCTTGTCGTCGAAGGACGGTTACGGAATAGATCCGTACAATATGTAGTCTGAAAGCACTTCGACATAAAGAAAGAGCGTCCGGAAAGCTTTTGCCTGCTGAGCGCTCTAAAACTGTGCCGGAGTATGCCGTCCTGCCGCCTATTCTTTTTCGGGCTGCATACCACCGTCACTGTTCTAACCTATAAGCTCTTATTATATCTGCTGTTTGGTGATTAACGATACTCAAAAGAGATTACGCAAGAAGGGATTGCGTTTTCCGGATTTGAGCTGTCTGTGGCAAAGGGGTTTACTTCAAGGTAAATACCGATCTTCTTTCCTTTATATAAGTATTCGCCGTCAAGCATCATTCTGTCATTTCGTTCTTCGTCCCACCCGTTTTCCTTATTGGTCACGAACTCTTCCGTCCACCGGTCGTTGCCGGGCTTCAGCTTACCGGAATTATTCACAACACCGTCATCGGATATGGATTCCAAATGATTAAGTATTTTTTTAAGCCAAGCATTCATATTATCTGTCCCCAAAAGACTGTATACGAAAACACCGACTTTAGTAACATTCCCGGCATCATCATAGCTTAAGGCGTCAACACGGATAACGTTAGCGCATTCCACCTTTGTTGTCGTAAATCCGAATGTGTTCAGATAGCCCTCGACGGTTGTGGTATCTGCATTTTCGATGATGTCGGAAGAATTTTGATCTGTCTGAACCGAACTTGACGATTTGCCGGTACTTTGGCTCGGCTTTTTTTCGTCTTCACCGCAGCCGGTAAGGGAAAGCGCCATAATTGCTGCAAGTGTGAGTGCAATAAACTTTTTCATAGTGTACCTCCAAAATTTTATTTACATACTCTGCTCTCCGTCGATTATGCGGTTTGCAGAGGTGCGCTCGTTAATACGGGAAGCAGGGGCGGCATTGGCACAACATGGGTAGTTAGCTTCTGTTGTACTAATTCAATAAGACCTGCAATGCATTTATCCAAAGCAGCACCGCACAAACCGAGAGTGCAGCTGCGCGGCGCTGCCTCAAATCATATTCCCTCAGGCAACGGCGGATCTTTCGGAACATTTATGGGAGCAGGCGCCGCAGGCGGGTCGCCGAAAATCGTTTTTATCAGGTAGGCTCCCAACGGACACATCAAAGTACCGAATGTTTCAAGCGTTTTGAGGATATCAAGCTTGAGCTTGAATTTCTCCTCGCCCAAGGTGATGGTCGTTGAGAAATAGAAGCGTCCTTCATCGGTGATGAAGCCATCAACATCCACCGCTTCGTCAATCATCTCGGATACCTTGCCCGCACCAACGCCGACCAGCTCGGTCACATATTTATCCAGAATGTCGGTCAGAGCAAGAGACGCTGCTTCGTTAGCGCCTTTCAGGGCGAGGTCTCCGTACAGCTCCTGCCAGCGGTTGTATTGAGCCTGTAAGTTGGGGAACTGTGTTTCCTTGAAGTAATTCGTAATAAACGGAGCGATTTTCGTCCGGAAGATGTCGCTCTTTTCAATCCATTTTCCGAGAAGCTTGCTTGCGCCCGCCTTGACGCAATTTATGGTCATATCCGAGAATCCGCCGACAAGCGCGCCCCATAGATCGCTGACGCCTTCCTCATTCCATTTGACCATATAGTTTTTGAAGGACGCATAAACGAAATAGCAGCCGAGGGTCGCCAGTGCCTTTTTGTAATTCGTAAAGCTGATAGCGTTGCCGAAAATGTTATCGCCTGCTGCCGCCACATTCTTTGAAAACTCAAAATTGTCGAAGGTTTCCAGCGTGAATTTATCCGCGGCGATTATCTCACCGATCGCGCCTACAAAGAAGTCCTTGGCGGGAGAAATAACAGCGTCGGCAAGCGGACCTGCATAGACTGTTATCAGCAGGGAGAATGCGCAGTCTCCGAAGAATTTTGCCCACTCCAGAGAGCTTACCATAAAGTCGTAGAACTTCACATCGCGCATATCCGCATTTCTCTGGCGCGTCCAATAGGTCATATATCTTCTGACAAGGCACTTGCTCACAAGCCTGAGTTCCTCGATAGAAACACGCGGTTCAAGTGCGAGGTCATCGAGCTTCTGAATCCAGTATTCCTTATCCTCCTCAAAGGAGAACTTCCGAATACGCTCTTTGAGCTTCTCGTATTCCTTATCCCATTCCTCCATCGGGTCCATTGGAACGCCCCTCAGGCGAAGCGGTACATCTGCGGTGAACGTTTGTCCGTTATAGCTGATCGAAACGGGAAGAAGCATCATCATTTTGAAGCCCTGAACCCCGTAGCCGCCCTCATAAAGAGTAGTGTTCGGCTCAAAGTAATAGGTGTGTTGATCGCCATTTTGCATTATATCTTCGGAGTATTTATACTTTCGGGCGATAACGTCCATATTTTCGTCTGCGCCCCTAAGGTTTTGCACCTCAATTTCTAAATTCGGGGGATTGATGACCGCACCCTCGGCTTCCATTACGGCAAGGTTGAACTTGATATCGGAGCTTTGCCACTTGCTGTCAAGCCCGCCGTAGGTGCCCTTTTCCTTTTCGTAGGAACGCACCGAAACATACCTGAGATTTGGCTGACTGTTGTCCGTCTGAAGCACTCTCGATTCAACCGAGATTCCCTCGGGATAAAGCGTAACATCCACATAGCCTTCGGTCGGCTCTGCTTCGCCCTCAACCATAACCGAAACGGTGAGTTCCCTTTCTTCTTTCTTGTTGAAAATATCCCAGTGTGGATCGTTTCCGCCCGGGTCGCTTGTTCTGTTCGTGATCTGTACGTCATAGACGCCCGGCGTTTCCGTTTCCTCAAAGCTAAGGTCAAAGTCGCTCGCCTCGCTGACGGAAAATGCGTCCGGCGCAGGGAAAGTAACAGCGTCCTTCAGCCACAAGCGCCGCGTATATGTAAAACCATCGCCGAAAATAGCGTCAAGCCTGCAAGTTCCCCCGCTGTAAACGCCGTTTTCGTCGAGGAACAGAATTTTCGGATCGCCAATGGCGCGGAAGCGGACGGTGTTGTTAAAGGTGCCGCCCTCGCCCGTAAAGGTAAAGGTTATGTCAGCAGTCTCTCCCTCATAGTCTTTGGGAATGCCGACAAGCGCCTCGCAGTATCTGCCGAGATTCACGGCACGGTGGATTTCCATTCCGCCGCCCGAAACGTAGTTTATCTGCGCGGTAAGGTCGTTTCGATCGCGCTCGGTTCCATCCTCGCTCACCTCGGCTATTCTGGCTCGCACCGCAACGGGGTTTGCGCCCTTTCGAATGGAGTTTCCGAAATCCTTTTGGATATACATTTTGTAGCGCTTCTTTCTGCGCTCGTCCTCGCCGATTTCGCCGCCGTCTGTACCGACAGACGAGCCTGCCGAGCCTGCCGCAGCTGAGCCTGCTGCAGCCGCACCCGCCGTAGTTGCTGCGCCTGCGCCCAGTACGCCGACCGATCCCACCACGATGGCAGCGGGAATATTTACGCCGCTGTCCTCGCCGGAGTTTATGTCGGCATTCTGCGTAATGCCGTCACTTGCAATGCCGATGTCAGTGCCGCCGGGGGCAACGCCCGGCGCAGTACCGTTCACATTTTTCATCCAATGTCCTTCTTGCCATAAAACGTTCTGTCTATCTTCAAATTTCCTGTGTGTCGGACTGCTACCATCACTATCAGTCCTTGTATAGGAACGTTTCTCAACAAACTGATAATAAATGAGACCATACATCTCTACATTATCATCACTAACATTAATGTGTAAAAAGTTATTATTATCATTGGATAAGGCTGGCTTTGAAATTATGTAGTCATTTTCATTTGAATACTCGGTGGTATATTCAGAACGGACTTCGGTTTCCTTAAACCTCTCGTGGATAGTGCCCGTTACAGTGAAGTCTTTTTTTGTTGTCTTTTCCGGAATCTGTGCGCTCACTTCAATCGAATAGTCAAAGTAATGCACCTCATTAGGTTCTTCACTTCTATCGGTAACGGTTATTGAACCCGAAGTATTCCCCGATACATTGCCGTTTTCGTCCACTTTAAGTACTATATGATTAATCGCATAATCCATAACAAAATCAGTTAAGGCATATCCCTTTTTTTCTGTTGCTTCCAATTCCGCTTTCCAATATTCATCCGCACTGCTGTATCCTTGAGCGATATGTACTTCCGGTGTATATGTGCCGGCAATGCTTTTATGGAAATCTTCATTTTCATCAGCTCCTTCGGCTCTCGCCGTTAAAGCGGTGAACGGCAAAATATATGCCGACAGCATAAAGACAAGCAAAAATCTCGCAAATATTCTTTTCATCACTGTGCCTCCTTCTTTGACTTGATTACGCCTGCTTTCTGCAGTATCATCAGTATAATGCCTGCTACCATCAAGACCGCACCTGCAATGATATGTACCAGCATTATCCTTATCTGTCCGAGTGCCGCCGCGCCTGCAAAGCCGACGGTCAGACCCTTGATAATACCCGCTGCGCCCTGCCCTAAGGCTGCCTTGCCCTTAGACGTAAACGAGCCGAGTAGGTTCTGCAAAAAGCCCCTGTTAAGACACGCTTTTGCGCTGAGAAACGCTGCCGCAATGCCTGCCATAAAGCCCGATTTTAGCATACCGCCCGAAACGAACAGGTATATAAACATTGCCGCGCCGATACCCGTGAGATACCCACCGAGAGAATCAAGCGACACGCCAAAAACGCCGCTGAAAGTCTCCTTAAGCGACCGTTTTTGCCCTTTGTTTTTCCGAAACAGCGAGTTTATCAGCGTCACCAACGCACCGGCGAATATTCCCTTGCCGAAAATGCCGCCTATAAATCCCGATACGCTTCCCGACATTCCACCTTTTGCAAAGGTCAGAAACGACAGCACCTGCGTTGGCACAACATCAATTTTAAGCACCTGTAAAATATCAAGCGCAAGCCACACAGCCGCCAGAATAAGCGGAATGATAAGCTTTTTCGGGTTCTTAAAAGCGGATTTCAAAGAAACGAAAAACCGCTTGAAGCTCCCCAGCAATACTGTTCCCGTACCGGGGATAAGGCTTGCTGCCGCGCCTATCGGGTTGCCGAATGAGCCTAGCACTGTCTCGCCGCAGGCGGAGGGCGCAAACTGCCCCGCGAATGTCCCGACAGCCCTTGATACCGCTGTTCTTGCTGTTGATACTGCCATTCCGCCTATATTTTGCGGTGCTGACTGTACTTGCGGTGCTGGCTGTACCTGTCTCGGCTGCATTTGCTGCGCTGGCTGTACCTGTCTGGGCAGTGTTTGCGGCGCTGACTGCACCTGTCTCGGCTGCATTTGCGGCGTTGGCTGTACCTGTATTGGCGGCATTTGCTGCGCTGGCTGTACCTGTCTGGGTTGCATTTGCGGTACTGGCTGTGCTTGTCTGGGCTGCATTTGAGGTACTGGCTGTACCTGTCTTGGCATTTGAGGAGCTGACTGTACCTGTCTCGATATTTGAGGCGCTGACTGTACCTGTCTGGGTTGCATTTGCGGCGACGGCTGTACTTGTCTCGGCAGATTCGATTGCTCTACAGGTATCTGTTTTCCGCAGACGGTGCAAAACCGATATCCCTCCTCTAATGGGCTTCCGCAGTATCTGCAAAATTTCGCCATATTAATTCCTCCTTGATTAATGCCGCATAAATGTTCAGCTTTCTAAAATTGCTGCGTTTCGTTCGCAGCAACGGGTGATGTATTCTGTATAATTGATTTAATTATAACAATATTTTGAGAAAAATTCTATACATTCTGAAATTTGGTCGTGCCAAATTTTTGGCACACTTTATGCCAAAATCTGTTGACATTTAAATGTAAGTGATGTATAATATAACCGGATGTACTTTGCAAAACTGCGGAGCATAGCCCGAACAATAATATATGGAGGAATAGTTTTGTTTGCAGAACGATTTGACGCGCTGATGAATATCGCCGAGGTTTCCAACAGTCTCCTCGGCAGAGATATAAACATGAATCCCGCCCACATCGGGAGATTACGCTCGGGAGCAAGATCGTTAGCAAAAAAGCACGATTATCTGCCGGCGGTATGTACCTACCTTGTCAAGCATATAACAAAGGAATATCAGATGAATGCGCTGCAAAAACTGACCGGTATTCCCGCATCTGCGCTTTCTCGGGCAGATGCAGCTGCGGTGTATCTTGAGCGTTGGCTTATCGAAGAAGAAAGGGACGCAGCGTCTGTGGCAAAGCGGCTTATTTCCGGGTTTTCCCGTGTTGCCGCAAGACCCGTTATTCACACGACCGATGAATCTATGACCGAAGTACCTATGAATTACTTCTCATATCTTTACGGAAATGCCGGAAAGAGAAAAGCGGTCGAGCAGTTTTTTTATACGATTTTGCAGGAAAACACACCGCAGACACTTCTGCTTTTCTCTGATGAAAATATGGCATGGCTTTATGAAGACGCCGCCTTTGCCGCACAATGGGCTGAATTATTCAAGAAGGTTATTGAACGAGGAAACCGCGTTAAGATTATCCACACAATCACCCGCGACATCAACGATATGTTTGAGGCAATCGCAAAATGGATACCCATTTACATGACAGGGGCTGTTGAGCCGTATTTTTATCCGAAACTGCGCGATGGGCTTTTTCAGCGGACGCTGTTCATTGCGCCTGATACGGCTGCGGTCATTTCGTCCTCGGTGCAACAGGACACCGACGGTATGCTAAATATGTTTATCACGGATAAATCCGCTCTCGATGCGCTGAAAATCGAATACGAGCACTATTTGTCGCTTTGCCGTCCGCTGATGCGCATTTTGACCGAACAAACCCCCGAGGACATTCTGAAAGCGTTTGAAAATCTTGCGTCTGCTGAGGAGGACGCTTTCATCTACTCTGCAATGCCGCCGATTTTCACTATGCCGGAAAGCGTTATCGAGGAGTTCGCGAAAAAACACAACGCCGATATGCTGATTTCGGCTTGGAAAAGGGCGGCTGAAATATTCCGCAGTGATATTACAAATCATCGGATTTGTATGACTTTGCTTGACCCGGAGCTTGCTTTGCTCACGCCGGATACGCTTTATCCGCCTATGGCGGGATTGTTTTGCGCCTCCGATTTTGTTTACACAATGGAACAATACATAGCGACTATTGAGCATATACGGCATTTGGAAAAGGAATATGAAAATGTGACCGTCAAATTCTCGGATAATGTCGAGAACAACACTATGATTTATGTTAAGGAAGATGTCGGTGTGTTTATGGCGAAGACCGATTCACCGATTACGGTATTTACCATCAGTGAAAGAAATATGACAGGCTCTTTTGGGGATTATATGAAAAACAGCTTGTTTATTTAAGGCAATACAGCGCAATTGAACGACAATAGTTATGCGGTATTTCCTTAAGCATTTGTGAAAAAATCTTTCAAAACAACAAGGAAAAACGAGTTAACCTATTACAATAGTCAACTCGCTTTTTCTAAATAAATAACGGCAAAAGGCTCTGAAACCTTAATCCACACTAAAGTCCGAGTTTTCGACACAAGGAAACTCGGACAGTTTTTTCGGAAATTGTGGTAACATAAAAAGCATCGATATACAACATTATTCGTGGAAATTGAAATGGCACTAGATTTATACTATTGATGTATCTTAATCTGTCGAGAATAATCATATGCGTAATATCATTTTGCCTAATGCATATACTCAATAGGCAGTCAACGAAAAGGGCGATAAAATTATTTAAACTGAACATTCACTCCCACGGCTTATTATACTCTCTATAAGCCTCCAAGCTGGCTTTTACCGCTTCCGTCACCCGATTGAGCATATACTGCTTGTAAGCTGCCGCTAAAACCTGATTGCGTTCTTCATCGCAGAGGTCAACATAATCCTCCCACGCATTCTCCCATTTTGAGAACTTTTCAAAGTAGCGGAACAGCGAGCCGAGAACGCTTGAAACCTCATCTTCGCCGTTGTAAAAATCATAGTCCTCGCAAAGCTCTTGGAACAAGTGGTTGATGACAGACAGCTTTTCGTAGTCTTTATCCTTGACAAGCTGCGCCAAAAACTCTGCAGCATTGTCGGACAACCCCGTGAATTCGCACACGGTTTTCATCTTTCCTTTTTGGGCGGTTGTATTCGTTCTGCCGATAAGGTAATCGGCGTTCACATTCAGCACATTGGCAATCCTCGCAAGGATTTCAATATCCGGCATACGCTTGTCGTTCTCGTAATAACCGAGTGTGCTTTTTGAAATGCCCACCATATCTGCGAACTGCTCAATCGTATAGCCGTTCTCCTTGCGAAGCTCCCTTAATCTTTTTCCAAACACCTGTTCGCAGGTGTTTTTTGCTTGTTCAACCATAGTAAACCTCCTCATAATGCTGTCAAAAAGACTATATTTGTGGAAATGCAAACATTTTACCACAAACAGCTTGACAGGCTAATCGTGAAATGGTATAATCACATTACCGCCCACGATAGTCACTCTTTACACTATACTACCACAATCATCGGTATATGTCAAGCGGTATTTCAAATCTGAAAAAAGAATTTTTCTTTCAGTTTTGCAAACATCTTACTCTATTGGAAAGGAGGATTTAACTATGATTTCTTACAGACCCTTTTGGTTAACCTTGAGTTGCGACAATGTATCGACCTACACACTCATCAACAAACTTCATATCAGCAGTAGCACAATCAATCGCCTGCGGCATAATAAGCCCATCAGCACGGAAACCATTGACAAGCTCTGCAAAGCTTTGGACTGTGATATTTATGATATTATTGAGTACACCAAAAACGAGCAAGAGGCATAGCGGCGGTCTGCTCAACAGCTTGACTATATTGCCAACTTGGCTTGATTGAGCGTATGCCCCGCTTGTTGACTATTCCACAAACTTGGCTTAAATATTGGTATGCTCAATATATCGGCTACAACGAACTTATGGCTGAAAACAGGCATAGTCGATAAGTGGATTATACCGCAGATTTTCTTCGAAAAACAAGCAGGGCATTTTTCCCGATATGGTGGTTATGAACAGGGGTTTTAGGGGGATTTTTCCCCCTAACGCAGGCTATTTTGTTGACAAAATAGGTAATGCGTTATACCTATTCTGCGGCGGCTTTCAAATGTGTTAGAAACAACGAAAAAATATAGCCGAAACAGCGACTACAACCGCTTTTTACGGCTTCAAGAAAAGGAGTGTGAGATATGAGTAACGATGTAAAAGCCCTGTCGATTTCTTTCCGTTCGGACGACGGGTGCATTGAACACAACAACCGAGATTTCTTCACGGACAATGTGGATAAATCCCGAACGCCGAACAACATAACCTATGTGAAGCGTGACTTGCGTGAACTATACCACGAGCTTTTTGATGAAGCTCTCGCCGAGTACAACGCAAGGCAAGAACGCCCCGACCGACAAATCCCCGACTACTACGAACACATCAGAAAGGGCAAAAAAGAAAAACTCTTTCAAGAGATAATCGTGATGTTCGGCAATTCCGAGAACTGCGGTGTCGGCTCTGAAAATTGGGAAACCGCCGTTAAGCTGCTTGATGAATATATGCGTGAATTTGAAAAACGCAATCCAAACTTGAAATTGTTCAATGCGGTAATGCACCTTGATGAAGCAACTCCGCACCTGCACATTAACTTTGTTCCCGTGTGCTATGGGCAGAAGCAAGGCTTGTCCACAAGGGTGTCAATGAAACGAGCAATTCAGCAAATGGGATTTACGGCAAGCGGCAAAAAAGAAACCGAAGCGATTTTATGGGGCAGCTCCGAGCGAGCAAAGCTGACGGAAATTCTGAATAACCACAATATCGTGCGGCAGGTTGTCGGAGCTTTTCACGACCATAAGTCTGTTGAGGAATATAAGCGGTATGCTCAAATTATCAGCGATAAGAATGCACATATCAATGCTCTGAAAAAAGAAAACCCCATTGATTTGAGCAGTACAGATGTGGGAGATATTCTCAATCAGAATGATTTTCTTCGCAATACTGTTACAAGGAAAAATGAAGAAATATCGCAGTTAAAGGCTATGACCAAATCGCAATTTGTGCCGATTGAGATTTACAACGACGAGAAGCGGCAGTACATAATTGAGCAGTTACAGCGAGTGAATTGTCCGTTCGTTGAGGAGAACAACGCAATTTATGTTCCCGAATATTATGTACAGTCGGTTAGGAAAGCGCTTGCCGCATTCAAGCCGATGAACGAACAAACTTACAGTGAACGACTGAAATTCTTTATAGACCGACTTATATATTCGGCAAGGGACTTTGAGCATTTCATTCAGCTTTTGGAAGCAAATAAATATGAAGTGCGCCGAAGAAAGTATATTGCGGTTAAGCCGCCGTATGCCCAAAGACCGTTTCGTCTGAAATCGCTGGGGGCTGATTATTCGGAGAATGCCCTTAAAAAGAGAATTGAGGACAGGCACAAAATCCCCG
>CALZUA010000026.1 GCA_945829235.1 uncultured Clostridia bacterium
TTTCGCCGTTTCTTATAAAGTTTGTCTGCGTGATGAGCGGAGTATGTACCGTTAGTATCAAATACGACATTGAACATATTATGCCAGCAAGTGGTGCAAATCTTCAGACAATTAGAGCTGATGCTAAAATTGATACCGAAGATGAATTCGTAGCTGTAGTAAACAAACTCGGAAATAAGATATTGCTTGAAGAAAAAATAAACCGTTCTATAGGGAATGAATGGTTTAGCACAAAGGTTTCGACAAGGCTACATCAGAAAACCGGTTATATTGATAGTATTTATCCTATTGCAAAATCTTTGGTAAAGCAATACCAAACAGCACAGAAACCTTATTGGACAAAAGACGATATTAACAACGCCACACAAATTGCGAGCAATAGAATTGCGGATTTCATTTTTGCGACAGAACAGAATTGATTTAATCTCTCAATCGAATAGCAACAAAGACCTGCGAAACTGTTTGCAGGTCTTTGCTGTTATATCAATGCTCTTGGAGGTTTTCAATTAGAATATTTATACCCAACAACCGAACAGGTAGAGAAAGCAAGGCGAGCGAGCCTTGCTAATTTTTTTATCCAAAACGGATTTGAAGCAGAGCGCACTTAAATCTCTTATGGAGCGTGGCTTACACCTCTATGCTTGCGTGGATAACGCCGAAGTAGGCGCACGGTTTATCTCGGAGAACAACCTCATTCCGTGCAACAAGGTTTTGACTGACAGCGGAGTTAAGGACTTTAATGAGTTGCTCCAAAAGACCGTCAGCACCCGTGAGCTGATAGATAAATCTCAATCGGCTAAAAATTTACCCACCGAGCCGAGTAAGGTAAAACCACCGCCACCCTCTCGTAAAGCTCGGCGATAGAGAAGATAAATTTCCGAGGTTGGGAAATTTATCTCCCTACTCTGCCGCAGGTAATTTTTAACAGTAAGGAATTTTACCCCACCTGTGTTATCACTTAAAAGCCACTCCAAAAGAACGTCTGCACCCGTGAGCTGATAGATAAATTTCAATCAGCTCAAAATTTATCTGCCGATACAAGCAGGGTAAAACCACCGCCGCACTCTCACAAAGCTCGGCGATAGAGAAGATAAATTTCCGAGGTCGGGAAATTTATCTTCCTACTCTGACACAGTTAAATTTTAACAACAAGGAATTTTACCTTGCCTGTGTTACCACTTAATAGCTTCTCCAAAAGACCATCAGCACCTGTGAGCTGATAGATAAATCTCAATCAGCTCAAAATTTACCTACCGAGCCGAGCAAGGTAAAACCACCGCCGCACTCTCACAAAGCTCGGCGATAGAGAAGATAAATTTCCGAGGTCGGGAATTTTATCTCCCTGCTCTGACACAGGTAAATTTTAACAGCAAGGAATTTTACCTTGCCTGTGTTACCACTTAAAAAAGAGGTGCGGAAGATTTTATCTTCCCAACGCTGTGCAAATCCATTTTGGAGTTTCGGAGTTTAAGTCGCTGACCGTTTGGGTAAGCGCACGGGGTTTCAGGGGTTTAACCCCTGACTCAATGCCTTATTATGAAGCTCTGCGTAACAATATGGCTATTGAGTATAGCCTTATTGATTGAAGCCGAAAAAATAGCCCCAAAATCAAACACCAAAAAATAGCCGCACCGCAGAGGTAAATGGCGGCAACGAAAGAAGGAGGTATCCTACTATGAGTGAGGTAAACGGCAAGACGCTCTCCATTTCCTTTAGGATAGACGAGGGGGTAATCGAACACAACAACAGAATTTTCATCGCCAAGAATGTGGACTGCGAACGGGTACAAGATAACATTACCTATTGCCGACAGGACAATGTTCGGCGGCAGGGTTACTCTCTTCAAAGAGGGCTACGGCACTCTGACCTACCTCGCCCTAAAGCGGATTGATGTGGAGAACAGGGTGAGTGAGCTGACCGCAGAGGTTGCAAGGCTGAAAAAGGAAAACGAGGAAGTTGTGGCAAGGAACGTAGCTTTAGAACAGAAAGTACAGGAGATTTACCCACTCAAAGAGAAACTGCGAAAGGCTGAAAACGAGATTGGAAGCCTGAAAGCAATGTACCAAAAGGTGTTGGAGTTTATCGAGGGATTGAAGCTCACGCAGAAGCTGCAGAAGTTTTTGAGGGTGAGATGATTGGGTATGAATAAACACACAAAAAGCCCACTCTTGCTAAAAGTGTATCAAAAATGGGCTTATTGGCTCGTCACAACTTTAATTTTTAGAAAAAATATTGATTTATATGCTAGAATGTGGTATAATTTAATTAAATATATCTAAATTCATAATTTAATCTTCTATTTTGGAGGACCTGAAATGAGTGAGAAGAACAATGCCAATATCGGCTTTGAAAAACAGATATGGGACGCTGCTTGCGTTCTTTGGGGGCACATTCCTGCCGCCGAATACAGAAAGGTAATCGTAGGTCTTATCTTCCTGCGATACATTTCAAGTGCTTTCGAGCGCAAGTATAATCAGCTTGTGGCAGACGGTGACGGTTTTGAGGACGACAAGGACGCTTACCTTATGGATAATATCTTCTATGTTCCCGAACAGGCTCGTTGGAACACAATCTCCGCTGCGGCTCACACTCCTGAAATCGGCTCTGTTATTGATGACGCTATGAGAGCTATTGAAGCCGAGAACAAATCGCTCAAAAATGTTCTTCCGAAGAATTACGCCAATCCCGATTTGGACAAGCGAGTTTTAGGCGATGTCGTAGATATTTTTACCAACAATATGGATATGGACGATACTGACGATAGCAAGGATTTGCTTGGTCGTACTTATGAATACTGTATCGCTCAATTCGCCGCACACGAAGGCGTAAAGGGCGGCGAGTTCTATACTCCGTCAAGCATAGTAAAAACTATCGTGTCCATACTAAAGCCCTTTGAGAATTGCCGAGTTTATGACCCCTGTTGCGGCTCCGGCGGTATGTTTGTGCAGTCGGTTAAGTTTGTAAAGGCGCACAGCGGAAATCGTGGCGATGTTTCAATATACGGGCAGGAGTCCAACGCAGACACTTGGAAAATGGCTAAAATGAATATGGCTATCCGTGGCATTGACGCCGATTTTGGTCCTTATCACGCTGACACATTCTTTAATGATTTACACAAATCTCTGAAAGCAGATTTTATAATGGCTAATCCTCCGTTTAACCTTTCAAATTGGGGACAGGACAAGCTGCTTGACGATATTCGTTGGAAATATGGCACACCTCCCGCAGGAAACGCCAACTATGCGTGGATACAGCATATGATACACCACCTTGCCCCGAACGGAAAAATCGGCTTGGTGCTTGCTAATGGTGCGCTCTCCACACAATCAAGCGGCGAGGGCGATATTCGCAAACGCATTATCGAGGACGATTTGGTTGAGGGCATAGTCGCTATGCCTACGCAGCTGTTTTACAGCGTTACTATACCTGTTACTCTTTGGTTTATTTCAAAGAATAAGCAGCAGAAAGGCAAAACTCTGTTCATAGACGCTCGTAATATGGGCTATATGGTTGACCGCAAGCACAGGGATTTAACCGACGAGGAAATTCAGAAACTTGCCGATACCTTTGAACAGTTCCAAAACGGCACTCTTGAAGATGTCAAGGGTTTCTGCGCTGCAGTCACAACAGAAGATATTGCAAAGCAGGATTACATATTAACACCCGGTCGTTATGTTGGAATTGAGGAGCAAGAGGACGACGGAGAGCCTTTTGAGGAGAAAATGGCAAGGCTTACATCTGAACTGTCGGATATGTTTGCAAAATCTCACGAATTGGAAGAAGAAATCCGTAGGAAGCTGGGGGCGATTGGATATGAGGTGTAAGCTGTCAGAGGTTATGGAGTTAATTGGTGGAGGCACACCTAAAACAACAATATCCGAATATTGGAATGGTAATATCCCGTGGCTCTCCGTAAAAGATTTTAACAACGATTTCCGCTTTGTATACAGCACAGAGAAAACAATAACTGAACTTGGATTACAGAATTCTTCTACAAAACTATTGCAAAAAGGCGATGTAATTATTTCTGCAAGAGGAACAGTTGGAGAAATTGCGACAATTCCATATCCAATGGCATTCAATCAATCGTGCTATGGAATTAGAGCAAAAAAAGATATTGTAACAAGCGATTTCTTGTACTACTTGATTAAGCATAATGTTTCGGTCTTGAAGAAAAACACGCACGGTTCTGTTTTTGATACAATTACTCGCGATACATTTGACAATATAGATGTGAATATTCCTTCGATTGAACAACAAGAAAGAATAACGGGGATTTTAAGTCCTATTGATGAAAAAATCGAGCTAAATATCAGAATAAACTGTAATTTAGCGGCTTAAATCTCCACCTCTGATACGTCTATTTCGCCGTTCATCAGCTTGGGGAGTAGAGTGTCACGGATTGCTGTTAGTGCTTTGTTCTCTGTTCTATTTGTGTTTATTGTTTCAAGCATCTCCGAAACTATATTGTTGAACCTATTCAGATACTCATTTTCAGGAATACAGATGGGATACATCATTATCTGCTGCTTATCTCCTCGCGGCATTTTTGTTCCCTTTGCCCCAGAAACCATATAACTAAAGAATTTGTCAGCGTATAATGTGCAATAAAGAAATACTGACCAATTATTTTTACGAGGAACAAAACACAGCACATCTGATGAACATCCGCAATCAGAATAGCAGTATAGGATTTTTTTGAAGTATGGTCGAATATTTGAGATAAGCACATTGCCCTTCCCGCAGGCTGTTGTCTGTTTGATAACGGGTAACGAAGAAGCCGGTAAAGCTCCTTGACGGTTTGGTTGCATATTTTCAGTAGAATAATATGTTTCTAACGACAGTTCGTCTATATTTACCTTGTCTTTAGAGTATTCGCATATATCTGCAAGAGTCCCCATTTTCCAGCTTTCGGGTTTTATGCCACCAAACGGCTCAAAATCCACAAACCAAGACTTGTAAAGAGCCTGCGCTTGCTGCTCTAAATTACAGTTTTCAATATAAAGTCCATTTCTCCTACGGGCGGTAGGAGTTAATACAAGGGATTGCCGCCCCTTTGTAGTCTATCTCTATTCTAAAGGAGAATGATTATGAAGAACGAATTAATCGACGATATTATTCAAGGAATGCTTCCGTTCCTTGATAATGCTAAAATGAAACAGCTGTACAATGTAGTGCAGAAAGCCCTATCAAGCTACGATGTTGCTAAAAGCGATAGCGAAAACGCTGTCTGTGATGTTGAGGTATCAAACCAAACCTTGCTATCCTCTTTTCTTTCGGCAAAGCGGATAGAGGGCTGTTCCGATAACACTCTGCGCTATTATCGAAAGACTATTGAAGCTATGATGTCAACCGTTGGTAAAAGCGTTTCTCATATTGTTACAGATGATTTGCGGCAATACCTGACCGACTATCAGAGTAAGAACAATTCAAGCAAAGTCACGATAGATAACATACGCCGCATATTGTCGAGCTTCTTCTCGTGGCTTGAGGACGAGGATTGTATATTAAAAAGCCCTGTTCGCCGAATACACAAGGTAAAATCGGCTTCCATAATAAAGGAAACCTACACCGATGAAGCCCTTGAACAGATGCGTGACAGCTGCGATAATCTACGTGATTTGGCGCTTATAGATATGCTTGCTTCAACGGGTATGCGTATCGGAGAGCTTGTGTTGCTCAACCGTAGCGATATAAACTTTGAGGAGCGAGAATGTGTTGTTTTCGGTAAGGGCAGTAAGGAGCGAATGGTATATTTTGACGCAAGGACGAAGATACATCTTCAGAACTACCTTGACAGCCGAACCGACAGCAACAAAGCCTTGTTTGTTACGCTAAAATCACCTTTCAACCGCATAAGTATCGGTGGCATAGAAACACGCTTGCGTGAAATGGGAAAACAGCTGAACATTCAGAAAGTCCACCCGCACAAATTCCGCAGGACTATGGCAACAATGGCGATAGACAAAGGTATGCCGATAGAACAGCTGCAAAGGCTGCTGGGACATCAGAAAATTGATACAACTTTGCAATATGCAATGGTTAAGCAGAGCAACGTAAAAATTGCTCATAGGAAATATATAGGATAGCGAGGAATGTGTAATGGGCAGTTGGATAGATTGCACTTTAGCTGATTTGGGTACTGTTGTTGGTGGTGCAACTCCATCGACAAAGCAAGAAGAAAACTATCTTAACGGTACTATTCCGTGGATAACACCAAAGGATTTATCTACATTAAGCGGAAGATTTATATCCCGTGGCGAACGAAATATTACTCAACGTGGATTGGATAGCTGTTCGGCACAGCTTATGCCAAAGCATTCCGTGTTGTTTTCTTCGAGAGCACCGATAGGATATGTTGCTATCTCCAAATGTGAACTCTGCACTAATCAAGGGTTTAAAAGCATAGTGCCGAATAGTAGAACTGATTATATGTTCTTATACTATTTGCTTAAATATAATAAGAATGCTATTGAGAATATGGGAAGCGGAACTACATTTAAAGAGGTTTCGGGTAGCACAATGAAAGGCATTCGTGTTCGTGTTCCTGCTGATAAAGAAGAACAAACTCGTATAGCGGGTATTCTTTCAGCAATAGATGATAAGATTGAGGAAAACGAGCGAATAAACTGTAATTTAGAGCAGCAAGCGCAGGAAATCTTCAATTCAGAATTCTTGCAGTTTGATACCGTTCCTGACGGGTGGAAAGAAAGCGATTTGTTAAAAATTGCCGATTATCTTAACGGGTTAGCTATGCAAAAATACCGTCCAAAAGATGATGAAACAGGAATTCCTGTATTAAAAATAAAAGAACTGCGTCAAGGCGCTTGCGATGCAAGCAGTGAATTATGCTCTCCGAACATAAAAGCCGAATATATTGTTAATAATGGCGATGTCATTTTTTCTTGGTCAGGCAGCCTGCTTGTTGATTTTTGGTGCGGTGGGATATGTGGACTAAACCAACATCTTTTCAAGGTAACTTCAACCAAATACGAGAAATGGTTTTATTACGCTTGGACTAAATATCATTTGCAAAGGTTTATCGCTATTGCAGCTGATATGGCTACTACTATGGGACATATCAAGAGAGAAGAATTAGCGAAAGCAAATGTGCTAATTCCATCCGGCGAGGACTATCATCGTATAGGAGAGTGTCTTTCACCAATATACGACCTAATCATAAGTAATAGAGTAGAAAACCAAAGGCTTGCAACTCTCCGCGATACGCTCTTGTCCAAGTTGATGAACGGCGAAATAGACGTATCAGAGGTGGAGATTTAAGCCGCTAAATTACAGTTTCATTTTGGAAAGGAGAAATGATATGTCAAAAATTAGCATTGATATTGAATACATAAAAACTAGTCTTAAGAACATTGGATATGAGATTAGTGATTGTATAGAAAGAGAAAACAATGGCATAAATTGGCAGTTAAAATTTAGTAACAGCGGAGCAATTGTCACTATATATGACTCCAACAAAACTAAAAATACAGTTGTAAATGGCAAGGTTGATAGTGATGAAAAGTCCTCTTTGAAATGCATTGTTGATTCTTTAAAATCAAAAGAACTGGCTATTGACTCTTTGAATGCAGAAATTATTAATCTGATTAGAAGCAGAAAAGAAGATTACTATTATGATTTCAAGCAAAAACCGCACGATAATAGCGAAGATTTGTTACATGACATCTTATGCCTGTCCAACAATTTGGAAAATCGTGATGCTTATTTGGTGCTTGGTGTTTCTGATGATTATACTGTTGTAGGCGTCGATAGCGACTGGAAATCAAATAATATTTTTGATTTTATTAAAACGCAACATTTTGCTGGAGACCACGTTCCGGAAATTGAAGTCAAAGACATGTATTACAAATATATAAGAATTGTCGTAATAATATGCAGGAGTTCAAAAAATGTTCCATTCTATTTAACTGAAAGGTATAAAGGAATTAACGAAAATCAAATATATACTCGTTTAGGCGATACAAACACGCCCAAAAATAGAAGTGCTAATTACAGCGAAATCGAAAAATTATGGCGATTCCATTTTGATAGAGAAAACGAATAAAAAGGAGAAGTGATTATGTCAGAATATGTCGAAGCCAACTATGAAAACGCTATAATAGACCTATTTCAAAGTAATTTGGGATACGACTATGCCTATGGTCCGAACATAGAACGCAATTTCAACTCCCCGCTATACGATGAAATCCTTGAAGAAAGTCTGCGCCGCCTTAACCCGAAAGCGCCTTATGACGCTATTCAAGACGCATTGCATAAGCTCCGCAACTTTGAGAACGGCGAGCTGGTGCAGAAAAATGCCGTGTTTATGGACTACTTGCAGAATGGTGTACCCGTCCGTTATACAGAAAAGGGAGAGGAACGCTCTGCGCTCGTCTATCTTGTGGATTATGAGAACATCGACAAAAACTCCTTTATTATCGCTAATCAATGGACTGTCGTTGAGAATGCAGAAAAGCGCCCCGATGTTATTATTTTTCTGAACGGTCTGCCTGTGGGCGTGTTTGAGCTGAAATCCCCCTCCCGTGAAGAAACCGACGCTTCAGAAGCATACTTACAGCTCCGCAACTATATGTACGATATTCCCTCGCTGTTTATCTATAACGCTATCCTCGTTATGTCTGACTAACTCACATCAAAGGCAGGCACAATCACTTCGGGCGAAGATAGATTTATGGAGTGGAAAACAACAGACGGCGACTACGAGAATACGCGGTATGCACAATTCGATACTTTCTTTGAGGGCATTTTCCAAAAAGAGCGTTTCCTTGATATACTGAAAAACTTTATCTGCTTTTCCGATGATGGAACAAAGGAAATCAAGATACTTGCAGGCTATCATCAGTATTTTGCGGTTAAAAAAGCGATTGAGTCCACCAAAAAGGCAACCGTAACAGACGGCAAGGGCGGCGTGTTCTGGCATACGCAAGGAAGCGGAAAATCGCTGTCAATGGTGTTCTACGCTCATTTGTTGCAATCGGCACTCAATAGCCCTACAATCGTTGTAATGACCGACAGGAACGACCTTGATGACCAACTTTACGGGCAGTTTGCAAAGTGTAAGAATTTCCTGCGGCAAGACCCTGTTCACGCTGAAAGCCGTGAGCATTTGAAATCTCTGCTTGCGGGAAGAAAAGCCAACGGAATAATCTTTACCACTATGCAAAAATTTGAGGAAGCGGACGAAGCCCTTTCCGAACGCAGAAACATTGTCGTTATGGCTGATGAAGCCCACCGAGGACAGTACGGACTTGCCGAAAGCGTTGAAGCCGAAACAGGTAAACTGAAATACGGCACAGCTCGTATAATAAGAAACAATCTCCCGAACGCAACATTCATAGGGTTTACGGGTACTCCTATCTCGTCAAAGGACAGAAGCACAAGAGAGGTATTCGGCGATTACATAGATATTTATGATATGACACAGGCTGTTGAGGACGGAGCAACTCGCCCTGTTTACTACGAAAGCCGTGTTGTCAAACTCAAACTTGATGAAGCTACTATCAAGCTGATTGACAAGGAATACGATATAATGGCGGCAAATGCCGAAGCAAGCGTAATTGAGCAAAGCAAGCACGAATTGAGCCGTATGGAAGCAATTCTCGGCAATGACGCTACAATAAACACTCTTGTTACCGATATTCTCGACCACTACGAAAACAACAGAGAAAACCTGCTGACAGGAAAAGCGATGATAGTTGCGTATTCAAGAGAAATCGCAATGAAAATCTATCGCAGAATACTTGAAATCCACCCTGATTGGACGGAAAAGGTTGCTGTTGTAATGACATCAAGCAACAAAGACCCCGAAGAATGGCGTGATGTTATCGGCAACAAGGCTCACAAGAACGAGCTTGCGAAAACATTCAAGGATAACAATAGCCCGCTGAAAATTGCAATCGTAGTTGATATGTGGCTTACGGGCTTTGACGTTCCCTCGCTGGCTACTATGTATGTCTATAAGCCTATGAGCGGATATAATCTTATGCAGGCTATCGCAAGAGTAAACCGTGTGTTCCGTGACAAGGAAGGCGGTCTTGTTGTTGACTATGTGGGCATAGCTTCGGCTTTGAAACAGGCTATGAACGATTATACCGTTCGTGACAGGAAAAACTACGGTGATACCGATGTCGGAAAGGTGGCTTATCCGAAATTCCTTGAAAAGCTTTCACGCTGCCAAGACCTGTTCCACGGATACGATTATCATAATTTCAATACAGGAAGCGACCTTGACCGTGCAAAGACTATCAGCGGTGCAGTAAACTTTATTATTGCTCCCGCAAGAGAAGCGGATAAAGAGGAGTTCCTGAAAGAAGCTCTTATGCTTCATCAGTCGCTTTCTCTCTGCTCCTCGTTGGTTGACGAGCAACTCCGTATAGAAGCAGCTTTCTTTGAAGCTGTCCGTGTGCTTGTTATGCGACTTTCAAATCAAGGCGGCGACAAAAAGATTTCCCTGCCCGAAATGAACGCTCGCATAAACGAATTGCTCAAACACAGTATCAAGAGCGACGGTGTTATCAATCTCTTTTCAGATGTGAAAGAAGAATTCTCTCTGTTCGACCCTAAATTCCTTGAAGATGTCGCAAAGATGAAAGAGAAAAACCTCGCCGTAGAGTTGCTGAAGAAACTGATTGCCGAACAGATACATATTTACCGCCGCACAAATGTGGTAAAATCGGAGAAATTCTCCGAGATTATACAGCGAACGATGAATGCTTATCTCAACGGAATGCTCACAAACGAGCAGGTTATCGAAGAACTTATGAAAATGGCGAAGGATATTTCCAACGCCGCCAAAGAGGGAGAAGAACTCGGTCTTACCGCCGATGAGCTGGCTTTCTATGACGCACTTACCAAACCGCAGGCAGTAAAGGACTTTTACGAAAACTCCGAACTTATAGCGATTTCAAAGGAACTTACCGAAACGCTGCGGAAGAATAAGACGATTGATTGGCAGAAAAAGGACTCGGCAAGAGCAAGAATGCGTATGCTCATTAAGAAGCTGCTGAAAAGCCACAGATACCCGCCAGAGGGTATGGAGGACGCAGTTCAGACGGTTATGACACAGTGCGAATTGTGGACGGATAATGTGTTCGACTGATGTTCCTCTGATAATAGGTGCTACATATAGCACCGCCGACTTTTCTTTTTCAAATCTGAAACAAAAAATCGCTGTCCACTCTCGTCAGAGCAGGCGGCGATTTTCTATTCCTGTTTAGTTTCTTCTGCACCATAGTGTGCGGCGATAGCGTCCATTATCTGATTGAGCCGAACCTCTCCGATACCGCTGACCGAGCCTATAACCTCACGAAGCTCGTCAAGGTCGATTTGGCTGTCGTTCGCTCCCTCTTGGTAGATACCCGTGAGGAAATCATTCATCTGCTCTCTGTTCATAGCCTTGATTTTCTTGTAAGTATCACGCTGATTTGGCTCTTTTCATCTAACATAGTGCAAAAACTCCTTGTATAAAGTTCTATAATAATGATAACATACTGTGCTTAAAAAGTCAATATAAAAAGGTGCTACATATAGCACCGAAAAGAAAACTCCCCGATTTTCGGGGAGTTTGGTTATGTTAGCCGTTTGCTGCTTCGTAGAGTTCTTCTATGTGAGCGTAATCGTAGGTTTTGCCCTTGTAGGTAACCGAAATATTTTTGCAGTCGTAAAAAGAAGAAATACCGATTTTAGTCACGCTGTCAGGGATAGTAATAGATGTAAGGCTTTTGCACCTCGCAAAGGCACCTTCAACAATTTCGGTCACGCTAGTCGGAATAGTTATTGATGTAAGGTTTCTGCAACGAAGAAATACAGAATTAGTGATTATAGTCACACCATCCGGAATAATTATTGATGTTAGCCCTGAACATTCCTCAAAAGCACCCGCATTGATTGCAGTCACACTGTCCGGGATATTTATTGATATAAGTTCTGTACAACCATAAAAAGCACTACGACCGATTTCAGTCAAGCCGTCCGGGAGTATTACTTCCTTAAGATTTGTGCAATCACTGAATGCCCCTTCGCCAATTTCAGTCACGCCATCGGGAACAACAACTTCTGTTGCTTCTTTGTCGCATTTAACAACGACATTATTTTCAATAGTCAGACATTTGGGGTAGTTTTCTTCCGCTGTACTGTTTGTGCCGCTCTCCTGTGAGGTGCTTGAATTGTTGTTTCCCGAAAGCTGCGGCTCTGAACTGTTATTCAACGGCTCTTTGTTGTCAGAACAACCGACAAGCGAAACCGCCGCAACGACCGCCGCTAAAACTAACGCTATTTTTCTTCTCATATTGATAATCCTCCTTATAAAAATAATGTGTTTTATGGTCACTCTATATCCTGCTTGTCAACCACGCCTGCCAGCAGTTCCTCAAGGCCCTCCTTAACCTTTAAGTCATCTTTCAGCTCTCTTGGCGCATTCAGCTGAATTTTTTGGGATTTGTCATCGGTTATGTATTTCCATTGATGCTTGTCATTGTATGATGTCCAACCGGCGCATTTTCCTTGTTTTATCGGAGCAACTATATAAAGATTTGTTTCAACGCATATCCACGCGACAACATTGCCTTTTTTCTTTACCGAAAGCACAATATGCGACACGCCGTCGACTTTTTTATCGCAGTCGCAAAGCTTATAAGTATCACCGCAATCGAGGATTTTACGAATGTAATTTCTTCGGATTTCATTCCATATTTCATCGTGGTGCTTTAGCAAAAGGATAGCTCCCTTTATTTCATCGCTGTTTTCGGGCTTTTGCTTCAGCATATCTTTAATCATATTCAGTTCGTTACTATCTTTTGCCATCTTATCAATAACCTCCATAAAATTTCTTATCACAGATTTGATGGTTTCCGTTGCGACTTTGATGTTACAAACCTCTGTCAGCCAGTTTTTTATATCTTCCGTAAATGAAATGCAGACTATCTGCTCGTCCTTCAAACCGTCCTCACCCTCGCCCTTACTTTTGTCCGAAGGCGAATGCTTGTTGGGAGTGAGATAATATATTTGGGCATCTTTGCTGTCGCCGAAATAGAATTTGTAATAGTCCTTCAATTGCTCGTTCTGGTCGCCCGCCCAGATTTTCACCTCAATGGGATAAATCTTGTCCTTCAGGTAAATCACAATGTCAACCCGTCGTCCGTTATCGGTACTATCCTCAAGAGTGATTATCGCTTCTTCGAGATTACCCCCGAAATCCTCATCGTGCAGAACATTGCGGATAAAAAGCCGCAGCGGTTCAGTGCCAAGACCGTGCTTGCCTTTGGGTTCAAGCAGATTTCCGATAAACTTGCACATAATCACTTCCTTGTACTCCACGCCCAAAACCTCAAAAATGTTGTACTCATCAGAAATGGAACACGAATTTCTGCCGCATTTTGAGATTTCCTTTAACAGAGTTTCCAATTTTCCATTGCTCATTTAATGACCTCCTATATTAGTTTCAAGTTTCATAATTAAATTATACTGCTAATAATCCTATGTGTCAATAACACCTCCCTTGATTTCCTTTGCAAAACACAATATCCGTTCATTATCCCAATTGAGGGCATATTTTTCAGCGTAATCACGGACAAGCCTCTCGGCTTCTTCCCGTCCGGCAAGCTGTCGTTGCTCGCTGTAACCGGGCAGCGGCGACATTTCATCAATCATATCTGCAATGCGATTGGTGTTTGTTACAACGACCTCATACGCTTTTTCCTCACCGAGATATTTGAACAAGTCAAGCATACATTCGGTTTCACAAAGCGAAAGTCCGACAACATCTTCTCCGTCAACATACCGTGGCTCATCACCGAGAAGAATGTGGAAAATTATCTCTTCGTCCCGGCAATAATAGACGTTACCCGCCGCGCAAACAGGAATATCAAGCTGCGTTCCCAAGCGTATTATCTTCAGTACATTTTCCCTCGGCATAGTGTGACAAATCTCCAGATAGTCATAAAACCTCGCGATTTCGATAAGCTCTTTCTCCGATTTTCCGGCGGCAATTGCTCGGAAAAGCTCGCCTGTTTCGCTCCCGCTCCCGACTATCAGACCGTTTCGCAGCTCTGAAATCTTCTTCTTCGTGAGATATGCCGCGCCGCTGATTTTATACAGATTTTCCAGCCCGATTTGGTTTTTCGCGATTATAACAAGCGTAGTCTGCATATCGGGAAAATTGCACTCCATACCATAAATGAGTTTTATCCCGCAAGCTGTGAGGTAAGCCTCGGTAAAAGCCTGTACAGTGGAGTAGTCGGTGATGGCAATAGCTGTTTGTCCGAATTCCGCCGTCTGTACAATCAGTTCCTCCACCGAACAAACACCCGCCGCCGACATATTTGTATGAAGGTGGAGCTCCACACGTTCTTGTCTGTGGTTCAGCGCATTCAGAATTTTGTGGTATATCAACAGATTGGGATAGCAGCCGTAATCCGAAAAAACAGAAATCCCGTTGTGATAATAATGCTCCAGAATTGCCGCCGCACAGCCTGCGCTGCGACCTTGACCATACTCGCACTGACAGATGATATCAAGTCCGCTGTTGTAGCTATCGATAATAAACTCCGCTGTTCTGTTTGCTTCGGGGAAGAACGTGTCGAAGCTGCCGCCGCTGTCATACAGTTCTTCTCTGTCAATGTCATCAATCCCGATATACAAAACCCTGTCGCAAACGCCGCTGTAATCCACACGGTTCTCATTGTCACCGACATCATAAAAACTTATTACCGCACAGTTCTTAAAGGATATTTCGGCAGAAATAAGGTTCTCGATGGTTTTGCGGGAATAAAATGCTACGCACATAATTTTTCCTCCATTTCATTTAGTTTTTATTTGCCCTTGCTTATACTTATAACCGTATTTTGAAAGCAAAGTTAGTCCAAAAATCCCAAAAAAGCTGTACAAAATTTTAGGTAAAATTTTGGTTAATATGACAAACAGCGTATTTTGCAATCAATCAAAATCATCGGATTACAATAACCGCCCATTCAATCGAATAGGCGGTTTTCTTGAAATCAAGGCACACACACCAATGCCCTTGTGGTCAGATAATGTTTTATCATAGTTCCATTCTTCATTCTGTATAGTCGCGCCCTGAATGTACACTCGAAATCGTCTTATGGTAGATAGGAGCGGTATACTCTTATGTGCTATCTCCGCAGAAACAAAGGCGGCACTTATTTCACCGTAAACTCCGGAAAGAAAAAAGCATTATACAGATTGATATATATAAAGGTGCTACATATAGCACCGCCGATTTTTCTTTTCAAATCTGAAACAAAAAATCGCTGTCCACTCATCAAAGCGGGCGGCGATTTTCTATTTCTGTTCAGCTTCTTCATCTGTACCGTAGGGTACTGCTTGATGAAGCAAATTTTAAGTTAATCCAGACAACCGGAAGAAAAATGGCTAAAAAAAGGGGGGATATGAAAGAAAAAGACTTTGAAATTAACAGATTTCAATGGTATAATATAATTAGTTTAGGGACAAGGCTTGAAAAAGGGGTATGTCCGAACACTAACAGTTCTTTGACAATTTAACGAGCAAGCACAAAATACTGTATCTGTGTGGTGCGATGACTTTCTGTTGCGGAATTCCGATAGTTTGCACATACCCGTCGTGAAATAATATAGTCATAAGGACTTTGAGGGCGAGAGTTTGCAAAGGAGAATGAAGCAATCAGCCGAAAAGCTAACGCAAGCCGAGTAGTAAAGAAACGAGCAATAAGAATTCCATACCGATACGGTAATAATGATACTTCCGGCGACGGCTATGCCACAGGAATGGCTAGAGGTGAAACCCCTATGCGTAGGAGCGTGATTGCCTACGGCTTGCTTTAACAGCCAACAAAGTATAACAATAGGGCGGCTGTTTTTGAACCACCGCCCTTTTTATAGTCTGTTTACACAAAAAAGTGTTATTAGTGTGGTGCAACACGATGTTGCATAGTGTTCGCCAAAAATGCGGCAAGGACGCCGCATAACCAAGCGAACACAATGCTACATATAGCACCTTTAGATTTCTATATTCTGTATTTAACATTCCTTTGTGTAAGCAAATTGTATGATTTTGAAAGGAGCTGCTAATGGAAATCAATATCAAGAAATCCGAAGCTGTTCGGCAAATGGATACAAATGAAGTAACCATTGGTCAGACAACATATGTTGTGAGAACAAACGCAAAGAGTGTTCCCAAGGCTTTTGTAAAGAAAACCATACAAAAATTACTTTTCGGCACTTTAAAGCAGAAAAGATAGAAAACCTATGGACAATCCGCTCTCGCCGTGCTATAATAAAAATAAGGTATGGAACTGCGTTTTGTTCAAGCGGCGAGAGGAGGAGAATTATGAACTTGAACGACGCAACAACCGCAAGCAATGGAGTAACTGCTCTCTACTGCCGTTTAAGCTGTGATGATGATAACGAGGGCGAAAGCCTTTCAATCGAAAATCAGAAGAAGCTGCTTACGCAGTATGCCGATGAAAAAGGCTTTTTCAACACCCGATTTTATGTTGATGACGGAATATCGGGTACGACATTTGAGCGTGACGGCTTCAAGCGTATGATGAGCGATGTTCAAAGCGGTGAGGTCAAAACGGTGATAGTCAAGGATATGAGCCGTTTCGGACGAGATTACATTCAAGTAGGTTTGTACACGGAGATACTTTTTCCGCAGAACAACGTCCGTTTTATCGCTATAAATGACAGCTACGACAGCGTAAACGGTGACAACGACTTCATTCCGTTCAAGAATATTATGAACGAATGGTACGCAAAGGATACAAGCAAGAAAATCAAGGCGGTCAATCGGGCAAAGGCACGGGCAGGCGAACATCTCACATCAAATGTGCCGTTTGGTTATGTCAAAAATCCCGATAATCCTAAACAATGGATAATCGACGAAGAGGCAGCCGAAATTGTTCGGGAGATATTTCAGCTTTGTTTGCAAGGTCTGAATACAAACCAAATAGCAAACAGCCTTTGCGAAAGGCGAGTTCTAATCCCCACGGCTTATAAGTCGGTTCACGGAGTTGTCAAACGCAAGTTCGCAGAGGACACAAAATTCTCTTGGAACAGCGATACGGTATCTCGCATTCTCGCCAATCGTTGTTATGCAGGCGATACGGTGAACGGAAAAACCACGAAGAAGTCATTCAAAATCAAGAAACGCATTGACATATCGCCCGATGAATGGCAAATAGTACCGGACACACACGAAGCAATAATTGACCGTGACACTTGGGAGCTGGTGCAGAAAATCCGGCAAGGCAGACGGCGCAACGTAAGGCACAACTACCAAATACCGATTTTGTCGGGACATCTGTTCTGCGCTGACTGTGGGAGCAAGCTCTATTATGTAAAACCGCCGAAACAGGCTGAATACTACTGCTGTGCAGGATACCGCAAGCGCAAGGGATTTTGCACGGGACATCACATCAGAGCAGATGTTGTGGAACAGCTTTTGATACGGCAAATCAACAGCGTTATGGAGTATGTTTCGGAGTATGAGGACGAATTCATTCGTCAAGTGATGGAACGAGGAACAGCCGAACAACTGAAGCAGACCAATTCGCTGAAGAAAAACATTGACACAGCAAAGCGGCGTATTGAACAAATCGACAGCGTAATCTCTCAACTTTACGAGGACAAGGTTGTCGGGGAAATCACTGCCGAAATGTTCACAAAGCTCTCAGCAAAGTACATAGCAGAGCAGGAAGAACAGAACGCTGCTTTGAAAGCGGCTCAAAAGGAGCTGGCGACTCTTGAAGCGAAGAAAACCGATACGACAAAGTTTATCGACTTGGTGAGGGAATACTCGCAAATCACCGAGCTTACGCCCCAAATCCTCAACGAGTTCATCGACAAAGTGACCGTTCATCAAGCCGTTAAGGTTGACGGCAAACGCCGACAGGACATTGAGGTTTACTTTAATGGTGTCGGGCAAATTTTGCCTGACGCAGAAAAAAAGCCCGAAACAACCGAGTAAACGGTCATTTCGGACTTTGGCGGGAATTTATATCCCTAATCTACCCTCGCATATTCGGGAATAATGATATAAATTGTTCATATTTTTCCTATAAATCTGGGATTTTCAGAATTGTTTTGCATACATTTTGCATACATTTTTTATGATTTTTAATGAAATTTAGTGGTATTTTATCGACTTTTGAAGAGATAGCAAAAACCGCTTAACCCTAGTGGTTAAGCGGTTTCACGCTGGTTGCGGGAGCTGGATTTGAACCAACGACCTTCGGGTTATGAGCCCGACGAGCTACCGAGCTGCTCCATCCCGCGATATATTGTCGAACAACTTTCTGTTACATTATTGCAACCGTTTGTCACTCAACAAAAAGTATTATACCACAAAAACAATCTTTTGTCAATAGTTTTTTAAAAAATATTTTGGAAATTTTCGACAAAAAGTGCAAAAAGGCGGGGAAGGGCTCCCCGCCTTGATTTTTAGTTACCGAAGGAAATGCCGATTTCCTTTGCCGTGAGAACCATCATGTTGTTCTCGTCAACAAATTTTGTTTTCATAGCAACGTCGGCGAGCTTGTTCTCGGTGATTTTGCCGTCAACCATTGCCACGGTGTAGCCGAATTTCTCCTGTTTGAGGAGTCTTGCCGCGTGAGCACCGAACTGCGTTGCAAGAATACGGTCGTAAGCTGACGGAGAGCCGCCTCTCAGAATGTGACCGGGAACAACTGTTCTTGTTTCAAGACCGGTTTTCTCGGTAATTGCTTTGGCAATACGTGCGGTTGCCGTAACCTCGCCGCGCTCGGCTCTTGCCTTAGCGCGCTCTTTTTTCTTCAGCTTTGCTTCCTCAACATCAAAAGCGCCCTCTGCGGCGGCGATAATCGAGAACGCTTTACCCGCGTCAGCTCTCTTCTGGCAAGCCTTTGCAACCTTGTCGATATCGAACGGAATTTCGGGAATGAGGATAATATCTGCGCCGCCCGCGAGACCGCTGTACAGCGTGAGCCAGCCTGCCTTGTTGCCCATAATTTCGATAACCATAATTCTGCTGTGGGAATTTGCGGTTGTGTGGATTCGGTCGATAACCTCCGTGCCGATATCAACGGCAGTGTGGAAGCCGAAAGTTACATCGGTGCCGAAGATATCGTTGTCGATGGTTTTGGGCAGACCGATGACGTGCAAGCCTTCCTCGGAGAGCATATTTGCGGTCTTGTGAGTGCCGTTTCCGCCGAGCGTGAACAAGCAGTCGAGCTTGAGGTTTTTGTAGGTGTCCTTCATTTCCTTGACCTTATCAACCTTGTCGTCCTCGATAATCTGCATCATCTTGTAAGGCGTGCGCTTGGTACCGAGGATAGTACCGCCTGTGGTGAGGATACCCGAGAAATCCGACGGCTCCATAACCTTGTAATCGCCGTGAATTAGCCCGTGATAACCGTCGTGGATTCCGACAATTTCAACCTTGTCCTCGCCGAAAGCCTCGTAGGTTGCTTTGGCAACGCCGCGGATTGTCGCGTTAAGTCCGGGGCAGTCACCGCCGCTTGTAAGAATACCGATTCTGAGTTTAGCCATAATTTTTCCCTCCTGAATTATTTTACAATTTAAATCTGTTGTCATCGCCCTTAAAACCAAGAATGTTCATACTGAAAAGTCTTGACAGAATTCTGTCGTTGTATTTGTTCTGAAGTTCCGCGGGTGAAAGATTTGTGCTTACGATAAGCGGGAGTGCGCGGCAAATTCTGCCGTTAATTATTTCGTAGAGCAGGGAAGAAGTGCGCTCATTTGTGTTTTCCGCACCCAAGTCATCGAGAATAAGCAGGTCGCACGCCGAGATAACCGAAAGCGTATCTCCGGTACTTCTGCCGAATTGTTCGTTATCGATGGTTCGGAGAAGCTCGGGCACTGAATTGTACACCACGCAAAATTCCTTTTCGATAACCCTTGCCGCAATCGCCAGCGAAAGGTGAGTTTTTCCTAGACCGGTTCCGCCTATCATAAGCAGACCTTTTTCGTTACCCTTGAAATTGTCCGCAAAATCAACGCAAATCCGGAAAATCTTATTCATTTCCTCGCGAGGATTGTCGTTGTTTTTCGAGTGTTCGGGGTAAAGCGACAGGTTGAAGCTCTCGAAAGTGCAGGGCTTAAGCGGAGAACGCTTGTTCAGCTCGTCTGCGGCAAGCTTGTTTGCGCGTTTTTTCAAGCACTCGCACCATTCACCGTTTACGGTTCCCGTATCACCGCATTTTGTGCAAGTGTAGATTTGGTCGAGATAATTCTTATCGTAACCGTTTTCTGTGAGCAGACGTTCCATTTCACGTTGAACAGCGAGATTTTCCTCGGAAGCGGCTTTTATTTTTTCTTTAACATTCGGACTATTTGCCGCAATAAGCGAAACCACGCTTGACGTAGTTTCGGCGAGTTTTATTTCCAAGTTGATAAAGCGCGGGATTTTTTGGAGAATTTCAGCGTGCCGCCGTACCTCAAGGAGTTGGTTTTCGGAATGGATTTTTTCAATTTCCTCGCGGGCTTTTATGATATAATCTTTGCTAATAGGCATAAGAAACCTCCGCTTTATCTGCTATTATTGATTTTTGACATAATATCGTTAATATCAAACGACGAATTTTCACTTTTTGCGGAGCTTGCCGTTTTAACAGGCTTTTTCCGCGTCAAATCTGCGGCTTCCACGGCTTGTTTTGTGTAAAGTCCCGCGTTCTTCCAATTTTCGAGAATTTTGTTCGCGTATTCAAACTTAAACTCTTGCTTTGCGTTGACAGTTTTTTCGTAGCAAAGCATAATCATATCCTCAGAGAAATTCCATTCCTCCGTCCAAACGCGGATATATTCCTTCATTTTTTCGGTAAGCTTGGAATTAAGCTCCATAGCCTCGCGCAACCGTTCGGAGATACTATTGTTTCTTTCGAGAGCGAGAATTTTCTCGTTAGCCGCGTCAACGGTGTCGATACCCTCGTCTGCCCAGTTTTGCGCGCATGAAAGTATGTAAGCGGGGCTGGTTTTTCCGATTTTGAAGCAGTATTGCAAAAGCATAAGCGCCGCGCCGACATTCAGCCCGTAGTGGTCTGTAATCGTAATAAGCATCTGATTTTCGTTCGATTTCAGCGGGTGTGCGTAGAGCTTTTCCGCCTCACTGAACAGCATTTGGATTTCGCTGTCGGACTTAATTCTCTCGGCAATATCTCTCGAGCTAATCACAGCGGGCTTGATTAGCTCTTTCTTGGCAAACTTTTGAGGAACGCATTCGGGCGCGTTTTCGCTCAACACAAGCTGTTCCGCCTCTTCCTTATCGGACTTTTCCGAGAAAAGCGCGCGGTTTTCACCATCGTTTTCGTAGCGGATAATGCCGCGCTGAATCCAGAAAAGCGCCGCGTCCTCGAGTTCACCCGCCTCACGAAAACCGAGGTCATCACGGAGCTTGTCATCTGAGAAGTTTTTCCCGCCGTGCCTTAGAAGGTACAGCAGGAGCTTAAGCGAGTTTTCCCCCGCAATTTTGATATATTTATCAACAACGCTTGCGGGAACAGCAAAAACGCTGTTCCATTCGCCAACGTTCAATGAATAATTCATACAATCACCTAGATTTATAATACCACAAATCCGTTCGATTTGCAAGACTTATTGAAATTTTTTCTTTTTTCTGTTGAAAAACGCCTTGATGATAAGAGCAAGAACCGGTTGCAAAACGAGAGCAATTCCCGCGATAACACCAAGCGCTATCCATTCCAACGAGAGCAGGGGAGTTATGTAGAAAAGGTTCGGGAAAAGGAGTACCGCGCCGATAAAAATTGCCGCCAAAGCGCCGCACATAACGCCGCGTTTGAGGTCAAACGGAATGCAGACATAGATGAGCGTTTCAAAGCAGATTGCCGCCGTGAGAAACAGCGCCATAACCGAGATGTGTTCGCCCGAGAAGCCGTACATTGCTCCCGCGGCTTCGAGAAGCGAAATTCCGACTGCCACGGAAATACCGCCCGGAGCGGCTTTTTTGAGAATGTTTGCGATAAAGTGACCGCGGACGATGTTGAAATTCGGTTCAAGCGCCAACAGGAATGACGGAATACCTATCATAATCGAGCTGATGAGCGTGAGCTGAATAGGCTTGAACGGGTACGGATATTGCAGAATAAGGAAAATTGCCGCCAACAGGAACGAGAAAATCGTTTTTACAAGGAACAGCGCCGCTGAGCGCTCGATGTTGTTTATACAGCGGCGTCCCTCGGCAACAGCAAGCGGGAGAGTTGAAAACTCCGAGTTCATCAGGACAAGCTGAGAAACGCTTCGCGCCGCGTCGCTTCCCGCTTGAATTGCAATCGAGCAGTCCGCTTCTTTAAGCGCGGGAACATCGTTTACGCCGTCGCCCATCATCGCAACGGTTTTTCCCGATGCTTTGAGCGATTTCACAAGCGCGAGTTTTTGTTCGGGCAAAACTCTGCCGAAAACCGTGTATTTAAGCGCCGCCGCGGGGATTTCCTCATCGGACAGCTTCGACATATCAACATAATTTTCCGCGCCCTCAAGACCGGCTCTCCCGGCGGCACCGGCAACGGTTTTCGGGTCATCGCCCGAAATAACCTTGAGCTGAACACCCTGCTCCCTGAAGAACTTGAGCGCGGCAGGCGAGGACTCACGGATTTTGTCGGAGAGCACCACAAGCGCCTTTGCCGAGATATCATCGGGCAAATTGTACCCCTCGCAAGCTTTTTCCGAGAACGCAAGAGCGAGCACTCTCATTCCCTTGTCGGAGTACTTTTCGCACATTTCAGCAACATCTGCGTATTTTTCCCCGAGAACAAAGCTCGGTGCTCCGAAAACAAGCGTGCCGTAGTCCTCAAACTCAGCGGCACTCCATTTTCTTGCCGAGGAGAACGCAACCGTGCCTTTGAGCGTAAGCCCCGAGTCGCCCGAGTAGCTCTCGGCAACTGCGGAGAGTGTGAGATTTTTGTCGTTGAATGCCGATGAGAACGCTTTGAGCGCCTTGTCAACGTCAAAGCTCTCGTCCAGCCGAACGGTTTCCTCAACCTTCATTTTGCCCTCGGTAATCGTGCCGGTTTTGTCAAGGCAGAGAACGTCTGCTCTCGCCAGCGATTCCGCGCAGTAGAGGTCTTGACAGAGCGTCTGTTTCATCGCAAGCTTAATCGAGCTTACCGCAAGCGCGATGCTCGTCAGCAGCATAAGTCCCTCGGGAATCATTCCGATAAGAGCGGCTGATGTTGTCGTAACGCTTTCCTCGAGAGTGTTTCCAACGCCGAAAAACGTTTTGCAGAACAGTATTATACCGAACGGGAAAATGCAGAACGATACGGTCTTGATGATTTTGTTTATCGAGTTCATCATAACGGAGTTGTGCTTTTTATGCTTTTTTGCACCGGCGGTAATCTTGCCGGACGCGCTTTCCGAGCCGACGCGGGTTGCCTGCGCCTTGCACTCGCCCGAGGTGATGAAGCTACCCGAAAACAGCTCGCTTTCGGCTTTCTTGGGAATGGGGTCGCTTTCACCCGTGAGCAGGCTCTCGTCCGCCTCGCATTCACCCTCGAGCACAATTCCGTCCGCGCAGACCTGCTTGCCGCTGGACAGAACCATAATATCGCCCACAACTACCTCGGATACCGAGATAACCTTCTCCACGCCGTCGCGGATAACGTATGCCTTTGGTGCGGACAACACGGAGAGCTTGTCGAGAACACGCTTCGAGCGGATTTCCTGAAAAATTCCGATAGCGGTGTTTCCGAGAACAACTCCCATAAACAACATATTTTTCCAGCTCCCGACAAGCGCAAGAGCAACCGCAAGAATAACGTTTATCAAATTGAACAGGGTGAAAATATTGTCGAAAAAGATTTTCTTCACGCTTTTTGTCTTGACCTCGCCCTCGCCGTTTGAAAGCCCGTTTCGCGCGCGCTCCTCGGCTTCGGCTTGGGAAAGACCTGTGTTAATGTCGGTAAATTCCATAATTTTCTCCTAAAAATTTATTCATATTTATTATAGTCGAAATTCGACAAAGTGTCAAGACAATTATGACAGTTTTATGAAAAAATTCATTCACACTTGATTTTTTATTTTTCGTATGATATAATTATAGTAATACGTTTTTTGCTTTTTGAAAAGAAAGGGGATTATTGATGAACGAAGAAATCAGACAGTATGCCCACGAAAAGGAACAGCTTTGCGCGAAAAACGACGCGATTTCCGATGAGCTTTACGGAAAATACGGCGTAAACCGCGGACTGCGCGATATCAACGGAAAGGGCGTTCTCACGGGACTTACCACAATATCGAAAATGGTTGCATTCAAGGACGTGGACGGTGTACAGACGCCCTGTGACGGCGAGCTGTGGTATCGCGGCTATAACGTCAAGGACTTGGTTGCAATGACCGAAAACGGCTTTGGCTTCGAGAAAACCGCATATTTGCTGATTTTCGGTGAAATGCCGTCCGAAGAGGAAGAAAAGAAGTTTGCGGAGATTTTGGGAGAATGCCGCTGTCTGCCGACAAATTTCACGCGCGATGTTATAATGAAAGCGCCCGGCAAGGATATTATGAACTCTATGACGAGAAGTATCCTTACGCTTGCTTCCTACGACCCGACAACCCTTTCGGGAAAGCTTGAGGACAGCCTTTTGCAGTGCATTATGCTGATTGCGCGTTTTCCGATGCTTGCGGCATACGCTTATCACGCGTACAACCACTACGAAAACGACGAAAGTATGTACATTCACCGTCCTAATCCCGCGCTCTCAACGGCGGAAAACCTGCTTATGATGCTTCGTCCGGACAAACAGTTCACGCACCTTGAAGCAAAGGTTCTCGATGTCGCGCTTATGCTTCATATGGAGCACGGCGGCGGCAACAACTCGACCTTTACAACGCGTGTTGTTACTTCATCCGGCTCGGACACCTATTCGACAATAGCCGCGGCGATGTCCTCGCTCAAAGGCCCGAAGCACGGCGGTGCGAACATCAAGGTTATGGAGATGATGGAGAATATCCGCGAAAACGTACACGACACAAGCGATTACGACGAGGTTTACGCTTATCTCGGGAAAATTCTCGCGGGCGAAGCGTTTGACCACAAGGGCTTGATTTACGGAATGGGACACGCGGTTTATTCGCTCTCCGACCCGCGCGAGAGGATTTTCAGGAGCTTTGTCGAAAAGCTTGCTGTTGAAAAGCACCGCGAGGACGATATGCGTCTGTACGAGTTTGTCGAGGACGCCGCGCCGAAGCTGATTGCCCAAAAGCGCAAGATAATGAAGGGTGTTTCGCCGAATGTGGACTTTTACAGCGGCTTTGTGTACGATATGCTGGGGATACCCGTGGAGCTGTACACCGCGATTTTCGCTATCGCGAGAATTGTCGGCTGGAGCGCGCACCGCATAGAGGAGCTGAACACCGCAGGAAAAATAATCCGTCCCGCTTATATGAGCGTTATGAAGAAACACGGCGAAGAATAATTTGCAAAACCTCTTGAAAAGCGCGGAAGAATGTTATATAATATATATTAGGTTAATTTGTGAAAAACCGCAAAATTCATAATGAAAGGGAGTTTGCCCTATGCTTAACGAGATTGTTTCGATTAAAATTCGCGGAAAGACTTACAACCTCAGAACCGATAATCGTGATTTGCTTATTGCCGCCGCAAAAGCGGTTGACGAGAAAATTGCGGGGTACTGCGGCTCAAATCAAGATTTCAGCAAGGCAGACGCGGCGGTTTTTTCCGCGCTGGAGTGCTTTAATGAAATTGAAGAGCTGAAATCGGGGCTTTCGCAGGTGAAATCCGAGCTTGAGCGGCTGAAATCGGGAGAAGAAGCCGCGAAGAATGCTGTTGAGGAGAACAAGGCGCTCAAAACCGAAAACGCGCAACTCTTGAAGGTTAAGGACGAGTTTGAGAAACTGTCGAAGCGTTTTTCGGAGCTTGAAGGAAAAAACGAGCAACTTGCAGAAACTCTCAAAGAGGCAAACAACAAGGCTTCCGAAGCTGTGGCTTTGAAAAATCAACTCGATGAAGCGAAGAAAAACGCCGAGTCCCTTGAAAGGAAAAACGCTCAGCTTTCCGCGTCATCAAAGGACAGCGCCGATGCGCTTGAAAAACAGAAGAAGCTGGTTGCCGAGAAGGACAAGCGTATTTCTGAGTTGCAAAAGGAAAACGAAAAAGCGGTGAGTGTTTCTTCGGAGAACAAGCGTTTGCTTGAAAAGGTGGAAAAGGCGCAGAATTTTGAGGAGGCTTATCATCGCGAGAAAAAGCGTTCGGAAAGCCTTGAAATCGAGAGAAATACGCTCAAGGCGGCAAACGACACGTTGAACAGGAGTATGTCGGATTTCAAGAGCAGAGCTGAAAATGCCGAGAAAAAGGCAAAGAAGCTCGACGATGAAATCAAGGTTAAGGACGAACAGCTCAAAAAGAGCGCCGAAAGCACCGATGCCGAGAAGAAGCTCTCCGAGCAACTTGCCAAGGTTACGAAGGATTACGAGGAGTTGGTTTCGGCTTACGATGAGCTTGACAAGGCAAACGTTGCGCTGAAACAGGAAAAGTCTGCTCTTGAAGCGGGAAAAGGCGAGCAGGACAAGTTGCAGAAAGAGCTGAGCGACAAGTCGGGTGAGCTTGAAAAGGCGAAGTCCGAGTTGAACGACAAATCGGGTGAGCTTGAAAAGGCGAAGTCCGAGTTGAACAGCAAGTCGGGTGAGCTTGAAAAGGCACAGTCCGAGTTGAACAGCAAGTCGGGTGAGCTTGAAAAGGCACAGACCGAGTTGAACAGCAAGTCGGGTGAGCTTGAAAAGGCACAGACCGAGTTGAACAACAAGTCGGGTGAGCTTGAAAAGGCACAGTCCGAGTTGAACAGCAAGTCGGGTGAGCTTGAAAAGGCGAAGTCTGAGCTGAGCGAAAAAGTTGCTGAGGTTGATGAACTAAAGACAAAACTCGCGCAGATTGAAAGCGAAAACGTTTCTATGAAAGAAACGAGCGGTGCGGATTTGAGAGTCGAGTTTGAGAAGCTCAAGGAGAAAAACGAGGAGCTTTCCGAGAAAAACGCAGAGCTTGCAAAGGAAGTCAAGTCGCTGAAAAAGACGAACGCGTCGCTTGACAAACAGCTCAAAGAAATGCTTGAGGACGGTCAGCTTACATTATGAACGAGATTTTAGCTCCGTGCGGGGGAGCGCAGAGCTTGCCCGCGGCGCTTAATACGGGCGCGGACGCAGTTTATGTCGGTATGAAAAGATTTTCGGCGCGTAAAAACGCCGAAAATTTTTCTGATGAGGAGCTTGCGGCGGCGGTTCGTGAGTGCCACAAGCGCGGCGTGAAGCTGTATGTCACGTTGAACACGCTGATTTACGATGATGAAATCGAGGATTTGGCTGAGTGCGTGAAAACAGCGGCACAATGCGGCGCGGACGGTCTGATTATACAGGATTTGGGTGCGGCGTTCATTGCAAAAAAAGTATGCCCCGAGCTTCCGCAACACGCGTCAACGCAGATGTCGTTGAACAGCGTGAGCGGCGTGAAAGTTGCCGAGAAAATGGGATTTTCGCGGGTTGTCATCGGTCGCGAGCTTTCGGAAAAGGAAATCCGCGAAATCAAGTCAAAAACCTCAGCCGAGCTTGAGATTTTCGTACACGGCGCGCTTTGCGTGTGCGTGAGCGGGCAGTGCTATATGAGCAGTGTGCTCGGCGGCAGAAGCGGCAGTCGCGGGCTTTGCGCGCAACCGTGCCGTCTGGACTTTTCGTACAAGGACCGGCACAACGTGATTTCGCTGAAAGACAGTTCGATAATCGGGCATCTGCGGGAGTTGCCGGAGATTGCTTCGTTCAAAATCGAGGGCAGAATGAAGCGCCCCGAGTACGTCGCGTGCGCCACGGACGCTTGCAGAAAGAGCCTTGATGGTGAATTTTACGACAAAAACCGCCTCGGCGAGATTTTTTCGCGCGGCGGTTTAACCGATGAATATTTTACAGGTAAAATGAATAATATGCAAGGGGTTCGCGGCAAAGAGGACGTTGAAAACTCCGCGAAAGCGTTGAACGGTATAAAAGAGCTTTATAAAGCGGAATATCCGAGAATTACCGCGGATATTTCGGTTAAAATCGCTGAAAAAATCACCGCGAAAGCAAGTTGCACTTACGGTGAAATTTCGGTTGAAATCGAAGCAGTTCCCGAGCAGGCGAGGGGAACTGCTATTAACGCGGAAAATGTTGTTGAACGAATGAAAAAGCTCGGCGGAACGCAGTTTAAAGCGGGAAAAATCACCGCTGAGGTTGATGATGGACTGTACGTTTCGGCGGCTGTTCTGAACGCGTTGAGGCGAGAAATTTGTCAAAAGCTGGAAACGCTGGTTCTCGAGAAAAACACGCCGAAATACAGCATTTTACCGTTTGAATATTCTCACGAAAAGTTGAATAATATTCACAAATCCGTGCAATTTCGTGCAGAGGTTTCCGATGAAAACCAGCTTGAACAGGCGCTGAAACTGCCGTTTGAGCTGATTTACGCGCCGATGGGTTTTCTGTCGGAAAGCACGCCGTGCAAGGAAAAAATCGCGATAATACCGCCGTTTATCCTCTCGGACTGCGAGAGCGAAACGGAAAAACGGCTGGAGAAACTGCGGGAATTTGGCTTTGCAAAGGCACTTGCGCAAACTCTCGGGCACGCGTTTATGTTGAAAAAGCACGGCTTTTCGGTACTCGGGGGATTTCGTATGAACGTGCTGAACTCGCTCTCGGCGCGGGTTTGCGAGGATTTTGACTTCGAGGATATCACTCTCTCGTTCGAGGGAACGGCGGCGAAATTGTCCGAAATCAACTGCTCGATACCGCGCGGAATTGTCGCGTACGGGCGTTTGCCGCTTATGATAACGCGCAGATGCCCGATATCGGACGGCGCGCCGTGCGGCAGAAAAACGCCGTTCGGCGAGGGAAAGCCCTGCGGCGAGGCGCTCCTTGACCGAATGGGAAACCGCGTTCCGGTGCAGTGCGGGGGCAATTCGGTTGAGTTGCTCAATCCCGATGTGCTGGTGATGAGCGATAAAAGGAAAATACTGGAAAAGTTTGACTTTGCCGTGCTGAGGTTCACCGATGAAACCGAGCTTGCTCCGATACTCGAAATGTACAAAAACGGCAAAAAGCCAGACGGAAAGCTGACTCGCGGGTTGTATTTCCGAGGTGCACTATAAAAACAAAGCCCTCTCGCATTTGAGAGGGCTGAAATATTGCACAAAAAATGCTCACGAAAACCGAGAGCATTTGTTAGTTTTGCATTAAACCAAAACATTCAGAAGCGTCCCTTTTCCATCAGGAGAAGGCATATTCGCCATCATATCGGTGATTGTTTCCATAGTTTGCTCGGTAGCTTCCATATTTTTCTTGAGCATTCCGACAGACAGCGCATTCTGAAGATTAGCGCTCGCCATATCCATCGAGAGCTGAGCAATTGACATTTCCATAAAAACACGCCTCCTTATAACTTTTTCTCATTATAACACATTTTTTTCACCCTGTCAAGTGATTTTTTGCAACTTTTTTTAATTTTAATAAAAAATGCGCTGAAAATCTCTTGATTTTTTGGAAAAAATGTTGTATAATAGAAATGTTAAATAGTGGCTGGGACTTTTTGGTCATTATTACTAAAAAATCAAAAGGAGCTTTGTGAAATGGAAAATAATATCCTCCTTGAAAGCGGCACAAACGAGCTTGAAGTGCTGGAATTTATGGTTGGAACGCAGAATTTCGGCATTAACATTGCAAAAGTTAACGAGATAATGAACTATCAGCCGATGATACCCGTGCCCGACTCGCCTCCCGAGTTTGAGGGCGTGTTCACGCCTCGTGATAAGGTAATTTCGGTTATCGATTTACATAAGGTTCTGCACAAGGAAAGCACCGACCCGAGCCATGATTTGCTCATCATCTGCCACTTTAACCAAATGGACGTTGGTTTTCATGTTTCGTCCGTGAAGGGAATTCAGCGCATTTCGTGGGAGGATATCGAAAAGCCGCCGAGAATTTCGGGCGACGGCTCATCGAACATTGCGACGGGTATTGCGAAGCTCTCCGACAGAATTATACTCATTCTCGATTTCGAGAAGATTGTTTCGGATATCAACCGCTCTGCGGTTATCGATGCGACGGGCGCAACTAAAGTTGACGAGGACAAGTCCGAGAAGCATATTGTTATCGCCGAGGACTCGCCGTTCCTTAACACGCTTATTCAGAACACGCTTGCTGAGGCGGGCTATAAGAACGTTGTTTCTTTCGACAACGGCAAGGACGCGTGGGACTACATCAGCGGTCACAAGACACTCGGCGGCAATATCCTTGACCAGATTTCCTGCCTGATAAGCGATATTGAGATGCCGAAAATGGACGGTCACCACCTCACAAAGCTGATTAAGGACGATGAGGTTCTGAAGAAAATCCCCGTTTATTTGTTCTCGTCGCTGATTAACGACCAGATGCGGATTAAGGGTGAGAGCGTCGGCGCGGACGCGCAGTTCTCCAAGCCCCAAATCGGCAACCTTATCAACTATATCAACGAGCATATCTGATTAAAATTACAGAAGCCCCGTGATTTTTCGCGGGGTTTTTATTTGAAACACTTGACTATATGAATAAAGTGTGGTACAATATATAGTGGAGTTGTGTTTTATCGGTTTGCGATATAGACACTAAATATTTGAAAGAAGGTTTTTTAAATGACAAAGATTGACGTTTTTTCGGGATTTCTCGGTGCGGGAAAAACCACGCTCATCAAGAAATTGCTGAAAGAAGGCTATAACGGTGAAAAGCTGGTTCTTATCGAGAACGAATTCGGCGAAATCGGCATTGACGGCGGCTTTATGAAGGACGCGGGAATTGAAGTTACCGAGATGAATCAGGGCTGTATTTGCTGTTCACTTGTCGGCAATTTCGGAAAGGCGCTCCAGAAGGTGCTGGACGAGTACGCGCCCGACAGAATTTTAATCGAGCCGTCCGGCGTCGGAAAGCTCTCCGATGTAATTAAGGCGGTTATGGATATCGACAGCGACCAAATCGTACTGAACAGCTACACGACGGTTTGTGACGCGTCCAAAATCAAGATGTATATGAAGAATTTCGGCGAGTTCTACAAAAATCAGGTTGAAACGGCAAAGACGATTGTTCTGAGCCGTTCGCAGAAGCTCACCGATGAAAAGCTCGCGGAAGCGGTTGCGATGATTAAAGAGCTCAACGACCACGCGACAATCGTTACCACGAATTGGGACGAAATCAGCGGTGCGCAAATTCTCGCGGCAATGGAGAACGAAAACAAGTTTGCCGAGGATTTGCTCAAGGAGGAGCTTGAACATCATCATCATCATCACGATGACGAGCACGAGCATCATCACCACCACGAGGATGGCGAGGAGTGCCACTGCCACGACCACGAGCATCACCACCACGATGATGACGAGCACGAGCACCATCATCACGACCACGATGAACACGAGCATCATCACCACGAGGACGGTGAGGAGTGCCACTGTCATGACCACGACCACGAGCATCATCACCACCACGCGGACGAGGTTTTCACGTCAATGGGTATCGAAACCGCGAAAAAGTTCACGAAAGAAGAGCTTGAAAATGCGCTCGGGAAGCTCTCCGGCGAGGAATTCGGCATTGTTCTGAGAGCGAAGGGAATTGTCGCGGGCGACAACGGCTGGTACGAGTTCGATTTCGTTCCCGAGGAGTACGAAATCAGAAAAGGCTCGGCTGATGTTACGGGAAAAATGTGCGTAATCGGCTCGAAGCTTGCTGAGGACAAAATTAAGGCTTTGTTTGGAGTGTAAACTATGGAATTACCCGTTTATTTAATGACAGGTTTTCTGGAGAGCGGCAAGACGTCGTTTATTCTGGAAACGCTGAATGACAAGCAGTTCAGCCGCGGCGAGAGAACCCTTGTAATTGCCTGTGAACAGGGCGAGGTTGAGTATGACGAGAGGATTTTGAAAGCGTCAAAGTCGGTTGTCGAGTATATCGAGGACGAGGCTGACTTCAATGCCGAAAATCTGAACGCGCTTGTTGCCAAGCACAAGCCGTCGCGCATTATGCTTGAGTACAACGGTATGTGGAGCCTGCGCGATATGGCTGTGAAAGCGCCGAAGGACTGGATTTTTTATCAGATTTTTATGTTCGTTGACCACTCGCGCTTTGATATGTACCTGAACAATATGCGCCAGCTTTTGTCCGATGATATCGCGGTTTCGGATTTGATTATCTTTAACCGCTGCGAGCAGGGAAAGGTTGACAAAAAGCGTCTGCGCCGTGTAATAAAGCCGCTCAATCCGAGAATTGATATGATGTTCGAGTATATGGACGGCTCGATTGAACAGGGATTTCAGGGCGAGGACGAAATGCCGTTTGACGTAAAAGCAAATCCGATTGATATCGTACACGACGATTTCGGCTTGTGGTATGTTGATATTATGAGCAACGCCGCGCGCTATAAGGACAAGAATATTCGCGTTCGCGGAATGGTGTACCGCGCGTCAAACATTCCGAAGGGTTATTTCGTGATTTCAAGGCGCGCGATGACCTGCTGTGCTGATGATATTCAGGTTGTCGGCATACTCGTAAAATCGCCCGATGAAACGAAGTTCAAGGACGGAGATTGGGTTGAGGTATCGGGAAAAATTGTCGCGGAAAAGCAGGCGGCTTATAAGGGAGTAGGTCCCGTTATTCTCGCGGACAGCGTTCTCCCGACAGAAAAAGCCGACAGCGAGCTTGTTTACTTCAACTAAAACGAGGTTTTTATGAAGCTTAGATTTTACAACGCGAAAATTCTCACAATGGAGAATGAAAACATCATAAACGGCGAACTTTGCACCGATAACGGCAGGATTTCTTACGTTGGCGAGGAGCGGCAAAACGGCGATTTTGACCGTGAAATCGACCTTGCGGGAAATCTGATAATCCCCGGTTTCAAGAACGCGCACACCCATACTGCGATGACGTTTCTGCGGTCGTTTGCGGACGATTTGCCGCTGAACGATTGGCTGTACAATCAGGTTTTTCCGCACGAGGCAAAGCTCACCGAGGAAGCAGTTTACGTTTTCACCAAGCTCGGCATTATGGAGTACCTCACAAGCGGCATAACAGCGAGTTTTGATATGTATATGAAGCTCCCTGCTTATGCAAGAGCGAATGCGGAAATGGGTTTCAGAACGGTGCTTTGCGGCTCTATCAACGATTTCGGCGGCACTGTCGAGAGCATCGAGGAGGAGTACAACACCTATAATAACTACAACCCGCTGATTTCGTATCAACTTGGTTTTCACGCGGAGTACACGACAAAGCTGGAAACTCTCGAGGGAATGGCGAAGCTTGCTCAAAAATACAAAGCGCCGCTTTTTGCCCACAACAGCGAAACCAAAGCCGAGGTTGACGGGTGTTTTGAGCGGTACAAGCTGTCACCAACTCAGCTTTTTGACAAGCTTGGAATGTTCGAGCACGGCGGCGGTGGTTTTCACTGCGTTTGGTTTGATGAAAAGGATATGGAAATTTTCCGCGAGAAGAATTTGTGGATGGTGACAAATCCTGCGTCAAATCTGAAGTTGGCAAGCGGTGTTGCGCCGATTTGCGAGATGAAGCGCAGGGGAATGAAGAATTTTGCGATAGGCACGGACGGTGCCGCTTCTAACAACTGCCTTGATATGTTCCGCGAGATGTTTCTTGTCGCGGGACTGCAAAAGGTACGCGAAAACGACGCGGCGGCGTGCCCGGCTTTTGACGTGCTTGAAATGGCAACAAAAGGCGGTGCGCTGGCAATGGGACTTGCGGACTGCGATGTTCTGGCGGCGGGGAAGTGCGCGGATTTTGCCGTTATCGACCTAAATCAGCCGAATATGCAACCGCTCCATAATATCGCAAAAAATCTTGTTTACGCCGGCTCAAAGCAAAATGTGAAGATGACGGTTGTTGACGGGAAAATTTTGTACGAGAACGGCACTTTCACAACCGTTGACGCGGGTGAGATTTACGCTCGGGCAAACCGTTTGGCGAGAGAACTTTGCGGGGATTGAGCGCGGATTATGCTGTTATCGACCACCAATTTACGGATACGAAAATGACGGTTGTTGACGGGAAAATTTTGTACGAAAACGGCACTTTCACGACAGTTGACGCAGGCGAGATTTACGCGCATGCAAACCGTTTGGCGATGTAGCTTTGCGGAGACCAACTATGAAAAGTCAATAGGTAAAACTGACAAAAATTAGGCGACAAGTTTGGCAGGGATGATGGAGTATCAGAAGTCAAGAGCTTAAAAATAACTCTGGTGAGCTTGTGAGCAACATGACCAAGAGCGCCGTAATGGTTAAGTCCCTGAGAGCGTTTAAGGTCATAATAAGCTTTGAAGATTGGGTCATTCAGCGTGAGTTGCCAAGCGGAATTGATAAGAGCATAGCGAAGCAAGGCAGAACCACGCTTGGACATACGGGTAGATTTCGCAGTGAACTGCCCGGATTGACGAGAGGAGAGAGCCAGACTTTTTAGAGCTTCGGCTGTATCTTTTCCAAAGCGCCCACGCGACACCTTTGAGAGAAGAGTGGACAAAGTTGATTGTCCACAAATTCAATGCCTGACGGCATTGAATTTCGGCGGCAATCTCCTAGGGTGAAGAATACTTCTTAAGCAAAGCATAGGAAGCAACGATATGTATTCCGGATTTGAAGAACTTACCGAATTCGGGGAAAACAAGATTGACATATCCTGCAAGCTGTATTTTCAGTCGCGTCTTGGACTTTTTGAGATTCTGACGAAAACGGCATAGTGTTCTCAGCTTAACAGAATCGGCATCACGATGAGAATACAGTTGATAAGAATTGACCATCAGCGATTTGATAATCAGCATAGTGTCAACCTTGTCTGTTTTGGTTTTGCGAATCGCAGTTTTGCGCAGAGTAGCTGTCTGAATAGGGTTGATGACAGCAAGCTTGTAACCGGATTCATAAAGAAAGCAGATTAGGTTTTCAGAATAAATGCCGGTGGATTCAAGACCAATGAGTACCTCGCTACGTTCAAATTCCGACAGCTTTTTGAGCAAAAGACAGAGGCCCTCGGCGTTGTTCTGAAACGGCGGCATAATGCGTGTCTTTAGCAACATCAATTCCAACAAAAATCATAGTAATCGCCTCGAAAAAAGTAGCACCGCTTGTCCACTTGATTTTATCCGCGTATCCTTGCGTGAAATGAAAAGTCACCTGAACGGGCTTTATCCAGCTATAAACATCTTGAATAAAATCGTGGCAATAAACTCCATCTAGCCGTCCTGCGGCAAGGCACAATAAAAAGTCCACGGTGTTCAAGCTAATTATACCACATTTCAGCAACATTTCGTCGGTTTTCGCCGAAAATTTGAACAGTTCCTTCACTTCGGAGATGAGCGTAAATCTTATGAAAGGATTTGATATGGTACTCAACTATATCATACAAGGATAATATGAAGATTTTGGTAACGGGCGGAACTGTTTTCGTAAGCCGTTTTACAGCGGAATATTTCGCGAAAAACAACGAGGTGTACGTCCTTAACCGCGGCACAAAATCGCAGTCCGAGGGCGTTCACGCGATTGTTTGCGACAGGCACGAGCTTGGCGATACTCTCAAAAAGCACGAGTTTGACGCGGTGCTGGACATCTGCGGGTACAACGAAACCGACGTGCGCGATTTGCTCGGCGGTTTGGGGAACTTCGGGACATACATTTTCGTAAGCTCCAGCGCGGTTTATCCCGAAACGCGCTCTCAGCCGTTTCGCGAAAAAGATGAAATCGGAGAAAATAAGATTTGGGGCGATTACGGAGTGAACAAAATTAACGCAGAGCGCTTTCTTATGGCGAACTGCAAAAACGCCTACATAATCCGCCCGCCGTACCTTTATGGGAAGATGAACAATTTGTACCGCGAAGCATTTGTTTTCGAGTGCGCGGAGCAAAATCGCCCGTTTTTTGTGCCGCGTGACGGGAAAATGCGCTTGCAGTTTTTCGATATCGAGGATATGTGTCGATTTATGGAAATTCTGCTCGAACAACAGCCGAAACAGCGCGTTTTCAATGTCGGAAATCCCGAGAGTGTAAGCGTTATCGAATGGGTAGAACTCTGCTATAAAACGCTTGGAAAAACACAGGAATTTCGCTTCGTTGAGCCAAATATCGAGCAGAGAAGCTATTTCCCGTTTTACAACTACGAATATTTTCTCAATGTTGAGAAAATGCTTGAATTGATGAACGAAACGAAGTCGATGGAAGAGGGCTTGAAGCAGTCTTACGCGTGGTTTAAGGACAATCGCGCAGAGGTTCGCAGAAAGAATTATTTTGAATTTATTGATAAGGATTTGAGAGGATAATATGCCATTTTTACCGGTATGCAAAAGTGATTTGGAGGAGCGCGGAATAAATCAGCTTGACTTTATCTGCGTGACAGGCGATGCTTATATCGACCACCCGACGTTCGGAATCGCGATAATTTCGCGAATGATAGAAGCGGCGGGCTTTTCTGTTGGTATAATTTCCCAGCCGCTCTGCGACAAGGATTTTCTGGCGCTCGGACAGCCAAAGCACTGCTTTATGGTAACGGGCGGGAATATCGACAGTATGGTGTCGAACTACACGGTTGCTCTGAAAAAGCGCAACGACGACGCTTATTCACCCGGCGGGAAAGGCGGAAAGCGTCCCGACCGCGCTGTTATAACTTATTGTAAAGCGCTGAAGCGGCTGTTTCCCGATACCGAAATCGAAATCGGCGGTCTTGAAGCGTCCTTGCGGCGTTTCGCGCACTACGATTACTGGAGCGACAGCGTTATGCCGTCAATTTTGGTTGACAGCGGCGCGGATTTTCTGATGTACGGAATGGGTGAGGTTACGCTCTCGGAGATGTTAAACCGCTTTAAACAGGGGCAGAAGCTCGCCGATATGCACGATTTGCGCGGAATTTGCTACCTCACAAAGCCTGAAAACACACCGCTCGGCGCGGTTCAGTGCGATAGTTACGAGATTGTCCGCGAGAACAAAAAAGCCTACGCGAAATCCTGCCGAAAGCAGTACGACGAGCAGGACGAGATGTACGGGAGAACCATTGTCCAGCGCCACGGTAATATGATGCTTGTGCAGAACCCGCCGCAACGCTCGGTAACGCAGAAGGAGTTCGATTACGCGTACGAGTTGCCGTATATGCGGACGTATCACCCGATGTACGAAAAAGACGGCGGCGTGCCCGCGATACAGGAAGTCGAGTTTTCGATAACTCACAACCGCGGTTGCTTTGGTTTTTGCAATTTCTGTTCAATCGCGCTTCATCAGGGACGAAAGGTTCAGACGAGAAGCGAGGATTCGGTGTACAACGAGGCTGTTATGCTCTCGGAAAAGCCGAATTTCAAGGGTTATATACACGATGTTGGCGGTCCGACCGCAAATTTCCGTCACCCGTCCTGTGATAAACAGGAGGAGCACGGCTTGTGCAAAGGACGAAAATGCCTTGCACCCACGCCCTGCAAGAACATCAACGCCGACCATTCCGATTATATCGCGCTTTTGCGGCGGTTGCGCTCGATAAAGGGCGTGAAGAAGGTGTTTATACGCTCGGGGATTCGCTTTGATTATATGTTGCTTGAGAAGAACAACAAGTTTCTTGATGAACTGGTTGAATATCACGTCAGCGGACAGCTAAAGGTAGCTCCCGAGCACGCTTCAAACCGCGTTCTCGATTATATGGGAAAGCCCCACATCGAGGTTTACGAGGAGTTTGAGAAACGGTTTTATGCGTCAACCAAAAAGTGCGGAAAAGAGCAGTATCTCGTGCCGTATCTGATGTCGTCGCACCCCGGCTGCACACTTGCGGACGCGATTGAGCTGGCGCTTTTCGAGAAAAAGCACAACATTCGCCCCGAGCAGGTTCAGGACTTTTACCCAACCCCCGGCACTATTTCCACGGCAATGTTCTACACGGGGCTTGACCCGTACACGCTCGAGCCGGTTTTTGTTCCGAGAACAACTGAGCAAAAGGCTATGCAACGCGCTTTGTTGCAGTATTTTATGCCGAAAAACCGCGCGCTTGTTGAGAAAGCGCTGACGATAGCAAAACGCCGCGACTTAATCGGCTTTGGGAAGGATTGCCTGATTGCACCGTCCAAGACTGCCGAAAAGACCGCAAAACCCGAAAGGAACAGAAATGGCGAAAACAAGAAAAGCAAGAACCTACCGCAAAAGAAAAAGAAGCGCTAAGCGGGTTTTAAACAATATTTTGTCGGCGGTTTTGCTGATAATTCTGACAGCCGCGCTGTTTGTTTTCATCAACGAGCGGTTCATCAAGTGGGATTTTGTCCCGACCTCCGCGGATATTGTACACTTTTTCGGAGGCGGCGGGAAGCCTTATGTTAAGCCGCTTGACAGCGAAGCGGCGGTGTATTTTCTCGATGTCGGGCAGGGCGACTGCGAGCTTATCCGAACGAAGAATTGCAACATTCTGATAGACTGCGGCGATGATGAACGCGTTGACGAGGTTGTGGGGTTTATCAACTATTCGGGCGTGGAGAAACTGGACTATGTGATTGCCACGCACCCGCACTCCGACCACATCGGCGGTATGTACAGGATTTTGGAGAAATTTGACGTGGGAACGGTTATTCTTCCGGCATTGCCCGAGGGCATTGTCCCCGAAATCGTTTTTTATCGTAAAATGCTGAATGTTATCGACAAAAAAGGCATAAATATCGAGTACGCCGAGGCGGGCAAAAAGTATGAGCTTAGCGAGAAAAACACGCTTGAAATCATCGCGCCGCTCTACGACCATTACGATGATTTGAATAATTTTTCGATAACCGCACGTTACACTCACGGCGATAACTCGTTTTTGTTCACGGGCGATATCGAGAGCCTTGCCGAGCTTGATATTCTCGACAACGGCTTGGACGTTCGCGCGGACGTGCTGAAAATCGCTCATCACGGAAGCGCAGGTTCGAGTAGCAAGGCTTTTTTGGATAAGGTTAAGCCGCAGATTGCCGTGATTGAGGTTGCCGAGGTGAACGATTACGGGCACCCGCGCGCCGAGGTTTTCGAGCGGCTCGGGCAGGTCGGTTGCAAGGAAATCTACACAACCGCCGCCGATGGAAATGTCGTTATCGTAAGTGATGGTGCTTTTCTGAAGGTCAAGACGGAAACAGCCGAAATTGCCGCGGCATAGTTGTCAAAATGCACAAAAATTCGCGCTAATTTTGGTTGGATATGATTAAAAACACGTTTTTTTGACAAGGTTATTGAAGTGAACGGGAAAAAGTTGTATAATAATAAATTGGGTTAAATACAAAATCAAAACAAAGGAAAGTGAACAAATTTGGTTAGAGAAGATTTAAGGAACATTGCGATAATCGCGCACGTTGACCACGGAAAGACAACGCTTGTTGACGAGATGTTAAAGCAGGGTGGTGCGTTTCGCGAAAATCAGGTTGTAAACGACCGCGTTATGGACAGCAACGACCTCGAGCGCGAGCGCGGAATTACAATCCTCGCGAAGAACACCTCTTGTATGTACAACGGCGTGAAAATCAACATTGTCGATACCCCCGGCCACGCGGATTTTTCGGGCGAGGTTGAGCGTATTCTTAAGATGGTAAACGGCGTTTTGTTGCTCGTAGACAGCTTTGAGGGAACAATGCCGCAGACGCGTTTTGTGCTTCAGAAGGCGCTGGAGCTTGGGCACAAGATAATTGTTGTCGTAAACAAAACCGACCGTCCCGATGCGCGCAATCACGAGGTTGTCGATGAGGTTCTGGAGCTTTTGCTCGACCTTGACGCAACCGAGGAACAGCTCGACAGCCCCGTTGTTTTCTGCTCGGGCAGACTTGGCTGTTCGTCCTACAACCCCGATGAAATGGGTACCGATTTCAAGCCGCTTTTTGAGAAGATTATCGAGCATATTCCCGCACCCGAGGGCGATGAAACGGGTGAAATGCAAGTTCTCGTTTCGTCAATCGACTACAACGATTACGTTGGAAGAATTGCCGTAGGACGTGTTGAGCGCGGCGTTATCAAGCAGAACCAAGAGGTTATGGTCTGCGATTACCACAACAGAACCGCGCCCTTTAAGGCAAAAATCGTGTCGCTCAATCAGTTCGAGGGACTGAACAAGGTTCCCGTTGAAAGCGCGACAGTTGGCGATATTATCGCATTTTCGGGCATCGAGGGCGTTACAATCGGTCAGACAATCACATCCGTTGCCGCTCCCGAAGCGTTGCCGTTCGTTAAAATCAGCGAGCCTACCGTTGAAATGACGTTTTCGGTTAACACATCGCCGTTTGCCGGTCGCGAGGGCAAATTCGTTACTTCTCGCCAGATAAGAGAGCGCCTGATGCGTGAAACGCTGAAGGACGTTTCGCTGAGAGTATCGGACAGCGATACCGCAGACGCGCTGAATGTTGCGGGACGCGGTGAAATGCACCTGTCAATCCTCATTGAAACAATGCGCAGAGAGGGCTACGAGCTTTCGGTAAGCACGCCGAGAGTTCTTTATAAGGAAATAGACGGTGTGAAATGCGAGCCTGTCGAGCGTCTTGTAATAGACGTTCCCGAAACAGCAGTTGGTTCGGTTATGGAAAAAATGGGACAGCGCAAGGGCGAGCTTGTTGAAATGCACCCTGTCGGCAATCGCACAAGACTTGAATATCTCGTTCCGTCGCGCGGACTTTTCGGCTATCGAAGCGAGTTTTTGACCGACACCAAGGGCGAGGGCGTTATGAACTCGGTTTTCGACAGCTATAAGCCGTATTACGGTGAAATTCCGAGAAGAACGGTAGGTTCGCTTGTCGCGTGGGAAACAGGAACTTCGATTACCTACGGTCTGTTCAACGCTCAGGAGAGAGGCACACTGTTTATCGGAGCGGGCGTTCCCGTTTACGAGGGAATGATTGTCGGCGTTTCACCGAAGGCGGGCGATATTGTCGTAAACGTCTGCAAGAAAAAGCACCTCACGAACACGCGTGCTTCCGGCTCGGACGACGCTCTGCGGCTTATTCCGTGCAAGCAGATGAGCCTTGAGGAGAGCCTTGAGTTTATTCAGGACGACGAGCTTGTCGAGGTTACTCCGAAAAATATACGCATCAGAAAGACAATTCTTGAACGCGACCTGCGCTTGAAAGCGGAGGCAAAGCAGAAAAAGTAAAATTGATTTGGAGAAACGCTTATGGAAATTGTTATGTTAAGAGAACACCCCGAGCTTGCCGAAAGAGCGGCACAGTGGTATCACTCAAAGTGGGGAATACCGCTTAATGCTTATGTGGAGAGCATTTCCGACTGTCTGAAGCGCGAGAAAAGTGTTCCGCAGTGGTATTTGACAATGGAGAACGGCGAGATTGTCGGCGGGCTTGGCGTTATCGAAAACGATTTTCACGAGCGAAAAGACCTTGCGCCGAATGTTTGCGCGGTTTACACCGAAAAAGCGCATCGTTGTAAGGGAATTGCGGGAAAATTGCTGAATTTTGTCTGCGAGGATATGGAAAAATTCGGGATTGACACGCTTTACCTCTTGACCGAACACACGTCCTTTTACGAAAGATACGGCTGGGAATTTTTGTGTATGGTTCGCGAAGAGGGCAAGGAAGAGGAAACCGCGAGGTGCTACGTTCACCGCGCAAAGCCTGAAAAATGACGGAAATCACGATTGGGAAAAACGATGCGGGACAGCGCGCTGACCGCTTTTTGTCGAAAGCGTACCCGAATTTGAAGTCATCGCTTGTCTGCAAGCTGATGAGAAAAAAGCGGATTAAGCTGAACGGAGCGCGGGTTGAGCCGAACGTTATCCTGAAAGAGGGCGACGTTTTCAGGTTTTATCTGAGCGATGAGTTGCTTTCGAAGAAACCGCTTGAACGCGCGAACGATTTTCGGGATATTTCCGCGGAAATAAAAGTAATCTACGAGGACGAGAATATACTGCTTTGCGACAAGCCGTGCGGGCTGGTTGTTCACGAGGACAACGACAACACCGCTGATACGCTGATAAACCGCATTTTGAGCTATCTTTATCAAAAGGGCGAGTTTGTGCCCGAGGACGAGAACAGCTTTACACCCGCGCTTGTGAACCGAATTGACCGCAACACAAGCGGGATTGTTATTGCGGCGAAAAACGCGGAGGCTTTGCGTATCCTGAACCAAAAGTTGCGCGACAGGGAACTGGAGAAGCTGTATCTCTGCGCGGTTTTCGGCGTTCCGAAGCCAAATGAGGCGGTTATGACGGCGTATCTGAAGAAAATTTCCGAGGAAAACCGCGTTGTAATTTCGGACAAACAACAGCCGGATTTCTTGACCATCAAGACGAAATACCGCGTCCTTGAGAGCCGCGGCGAGCTTTCGCTTGTCGAGGTGGACTTGCTCACGGGGCGAACTCACCAAATCCGCGCGCATTTCTCGCACATCGGCTGTCCGCTTCTCGGTGACGGCAAATACGGCGACAATTCGCTAAACAAAAAGTACGGCGCGAAAACGCAGGCGCTTTGCTCGTACAAGCTGAAATTTTGCTTTACAACGGACGCGGGTGCGCTCTCCTATTTAAATGGACGCGAATTTTCGGTTGCAAATCCCGAGGAGCTTTGGTTTGTGCAATTGTTCAAAAAATAGCTTTTGGTATTGGTTTATCGATATGTTCGGTACAAAATGTTGTGTATCAATTTATTGAATTTCCATATATAATGGGCTTTTTTGTAGCTGTTTTGTGGAAATTGCACAAAATCAACCGTGTAAAATTTACATAAATCGGCGCGAAAAATTGACAAAGTATCTTGATAAAAGCGCGGAAATTTTGTATAATAGATATGATAAGATATCATTGTCGAGTTAACCCTCGGCAAGAAATATAATTTTTTTTAATTTCAGGAGGTAGATTCCAATGGCAGTTAAAGTTGCAATTAACGGTTTCGGACGTATAGGACGTCTTGCGTTCAGACAGATGTTTGGCGCAGAGGGATATGAGGTAGTTGCTATCAACGACCTTACCAAGCCTTCAATGCTCGCAAATCTTTTGAAGTATGATACCGCGCAGAAGGGCTACTGCGGCGTTATCGGCGAAAATCTTCACACTGTTTCCGCTGACGATGAGGCTAACACCATCACTGTTGACGGCAAGACTCTCAAGATTTACGCAGAGAAGGACGCAAAGGACCTTCCTTGGGGTGAAATCGGCGTAGACGTTGTTCTCGAGTGCACCGGTTTCTACTGCTCTAAGGACAAGAGCCAGGCTCACATTGATGCAGGCGCAAAGAAGGTTGTTATTTCTGCTCCCGCAGGCAACGACCTTAAGACCATCGTTTACAGCGTAAACGAGAACACTCTTACTAAGGACGACCAGATTATTTCTGCCGCTTCCTGCACCACCAACTGCCTTGCTCCTATGGCAAAGGCTCTCAACGATTATGCTCCTATCCAGAGCGGTATCATGAGCACCATTCACGCTTACACCGGCGACCAGATGATTCTCGACGGTCCTCACAGAAAGGGTGACCTCCGCAGAGCAAGAGCAGGCGCTGCTAACATCGTTCCTAACTCTACCGGTGCTGCTAAGGCAATCGGTCTTGTAATTCCCGAGCTGAACGGCAAGCTCATCGGTTCTGCACAGCGCGTTCCTGTTCCCACCGGTTCGACCACTATCCTTACCGCTGTTGTTAAGGGTGCAAACGTAACCAAGGAAGGCATCAACGCTGCTATGAAGGCTGCTGCTTCCGAGTCCTTCGGCT
>CALZUA010000027.1 GCA_945829235.1 uncultured Clostridia bacterium
TTCTTCTGCCGAAATCCGCGGTAACAGCAAAATGCTCCGAAACCGAAACGGTTCTCTTGCCGAAATCCGCGGTAACAGCGAAATCCTCCGAAACCGAAACGGTTCTCTTGCCGAAATCCGCGGTAACAGCAAAATCGTCCGAAACCGAAACGGTTCTTCTGCCGAAATCACCGACAGCAGAGAAACCATCTGAGGCTGAAACGGTATTCATTCCAAAGGCTACAGCAACAAATGCGGAAACGGAAAAGCAAATTCAGAAAGGTTCGGTTAGTAAAACCGTTAGGAAAAGGAAATCCAACAAGATAATCATAATAGCAATTGTTGTTGCGGTAATATTGATTGTGGCGGGGATATTTGCATCTGGTATTCTTTTCGGTGGTGACAAAGCCAATATTGAGCGGGCGCAAAGGTATCTTGCTGAAGAGCAATACGAACTTGCGGCAACGGAGTTTGATAAAATAATAATATCCTATCCGATGAATGAGAACGGCTATCTTGGCAGGGCAGAGGTTTACACGGCTCAGGGAAAGAATAAGGAAGCAATCGAGGTGCTGGAAACAGGTTTCCGAAAGACAAACAGCGATAAGATATGGGAAAAACTCAGCGAATTGAAAAAACGTCAAAACAAGGAGGCGAATTAAGGTGCTTGATGACCAAACATACAGCATTTGCGAGGTTATAGGTCAGGGAAGCGGAGGTACTGTATACAAAGCTTTTCATAAAAGGCTGAATAAATATGTTGTTATAAAGCAAATAAAGCATAATGGACAGCCTGTTGCCTCCAACCGCACGGAAGTTGACTTGATAAAAGGGCTTAAGCACTCGTATATTCCTCAGGTATATGATTTTATTGAACAAGACGGCGAAACCTATACGGTGATGGAATATATAGACGGCTCTGATTTTGGCAAGCTTGTCAGTAACGGAACAAGGTTTACAAAAAAGCAGATTCTAAAATATGCAATACAGTTATGTGAAGCTGTAAAGTATCTGCATAGTTGCAAGCCTGCTGTAATCCACAGTGATATAAAGCCCGAAAATATTATGCTTACCAAAAATGACGATATATGTTTGATAGATTTTAATGTTTCATTGCTTTTCGATAAAAACGGAAGTCAAGCAATAGGAGGAACGCCGGGATATGCGCCTCCGGAACAGCTTGGCATTCCGCTTGCGGATATCAGCCGCGGAATAGAGGGAAATCTCCCGATAGGGAAAGCGAAAATGTACATAGATGAGCGCTCGGATATTTACAGCATGGGTGCTTTTTTGTACTATATAATAACCGGAGAACGTCCGGATACGGCATATAATGTAAAGCCGCTGACAGAGCTGGTTCCGCAGGCTTCGGACGGTATCGTGCATATCGTGAGCAAGGCTATGGAACTAAATCCCTCAAAAAGATATCGTTCTGCGGAAGAAATGCTGACAGCACTGCGGAATGTAAACAAGCTCGACAAGAGATATGTTGCCTTGAAAATTCGCAGAGAGATAGTAACTGCCGTGGCGGCTGTATTTGTTGTCGGCGGTATTTTTTTGAGTTATCAGGGAAGCGGTGTGATGGAAAAAGAGCGCGATGAAAAATTCACCGAATATATAAATCGGGCAGAGGATTTTATCAAGCAGAATGATATGGCGAACGCCGAAATTGTTATTGAACGCGCCGAAAAGCTTTATCCTACACGGCTTAAGCCATATTATTTTACCGAGAAAATTCTTCGTTCTCAGGAAAAGTATGAGGAATGTGCGGAATATGCCGAGAGTGTGATAACTCCGGAAATGCTTGCCGACTCAAATAATACCGACCGTATTTTGGCGGATATGTATATGCTGAGTGCGGACAGCGCATTTGAGCTTGCGGAAAAAAGTGATGATAAAGACGAGAGCAGTAAGTATTATCTAAAATCGATTACTCTGTATGAAAAGGCGTTGTTTTACAACAACAGCACTCCCGAATGTTATCGCGATATCACCATTGCCTATGCGAGAACAGGACACATTGACGAGGCGGAAACAGAGCTGAAGCTTGCGATGAACAATGGGCTTAGCGATGATCAGCTGGATATGCTTCGAGGTGAAATAAGCTGGTCAAAAGGCGAATATGAAAAGGCCTATTCCGGCTTTGAGAGTGCGCTCAATACAACCAATGATGATTATATCAGATACCGCACAATACTGGTTGCATATAAGATGACCGGAGATGAAGCAAACAAGCTCTCCGGCAAGAATTCCCGAATGTTAGCGCTTCTGGAACAGCAGAGGGAGCTTGTTGCCGAGAAATACAGCCGTGTTGTAACCGAAATGCTTGCTTATGAGTATGTTCAGCAAGGAGAGAAAACCGGAGAAAAAGAATATTATGTTAAAGCGGCAAGTTGCTACGATGATGTTTTGAAGGAGGGAAAATTAAGCTACACTCTCCAAAAAAATTACTTTAACATTTTGTATTCCAAATTAAAGGATTATGACCGTTGCACGGCGTTGCTGGATATTATGAAAAATCAAGCGGAGGATTACTGGGTGTATATGAATTACTGCTACACCTGTATTTCTCAGGAGCAGGAAAAACCTGCGGCCGAGCAAAGCTATCGGAAAGCATACGAATACTATCTGAAAGCCGAGGAGCTGTATGACGGAAAAAGCGTTTCCGACCCTGATATGGACACACTTCGTAGCACCATAGAAACGCTTAAATCTTTTGGTATGATAAAGGAGAATTGATATGGAAATAGAGCTTACAACGGGCTTTTTGATGTTCTGGGGCGGGATAGCATTATCCGCTTTGTCGTTCCTGTTTGCAGTGATATATTTTGCGGCATCGTCAGCAAAGGCGAAGAAATTGCTCAAGAAGCTGGATAAAGAGGATTTCTGATAACGAAAGAAAGATGCTGTATGACCTGCAAAACTGCGGTAATCGGAATTTTTTTTAAGATGTAACACTCCTGTTGTTCGTGTGTATACACTAATGAAAGGCAATAAAGCCAAAAACAAAAACATAATACAGGAGGAAAAAACAATGATTACAGAGGCATCGGCAAAGAGATTTGGAGAGCTTTCCAACAATGAGGAATTTATGGCTAAAATGCAGCAGGCGCAGACGATGGAGGAAATCCACCGTTGCCTTAACGACAACGGCGTTGACGTTTCTCTTGAGGACGTGAAGGCGGCTTATGAAGCGGGCAAGGAGCAGTACGAGGGTGAGTGCTCGGTTGAGGAGCTGGACAACGTTGCCGGCGGAAACTTTTTCAAGGACGCAGCAAAGCTTGCTACAAATCTTGTTTACGGCTTTTGCGCGGTAGGGTTCAATATGCTCACCGGCGGCAGATACGTTAAGTATATTCCCAAATGCAGATGGTAAAAGCTACGGCTTGTGCAGTTGCTTTTAACCCCGCTTTTATCGGTATAGAATGAAGACAAACCCGCTGTTGCTGAAAAATGCCGCGGCGGGTTTTCTCGTAAAAAAAGGACTATTTAATGCAATTTTTGGGAAATATTATTGAAAAACAGCTTGATGTGTGATATAATATATATGGTTTCGTTTCTAAATGAAGCTGTATATAAAAATACATATAATTGAGGTGGGTTATGAGGATAGCCAAAACTTTGGATGAAGAATTCTCGGAGTATTATAAAAAGTATTTTAATATCGCGGTAAATTATACCGTGAAGAAAATTCAAAATATGCAGGACGCAGAGGATATCACTATGGATTGTTTTGCGAAATGCTATGAGAATTTTGACAAGTTTGATGAAACAAAAGCTTCATTCCAGACTTGGCTGTTCGTGATATTGAATAACAGAATAAAGAACTACTATCGTGACCATAAGAACAGTGAGGAAATAGCCGAGGAGGTTGCTTCCGAAGAGAAGCTTGAAGATACCGTTGTTGAGGCGGAATATTTAAGTCAAATGAGAACGGTACTTAAAGACGCACTTGAAACCCTTAACGAACGTCAGCGTGAACTGATAATTATGAAATATTTTAAGAATATGAATTCAAATGAAATCGCTGAAGCAACCGGTATGACAGCGGTTAACGTTCGCGTTACGACAACCCGTGCAATGACCGCGCTGCGCGATTATTTCAGCAAAAACAACATAGAACTGGAGCTTTGATAAATGAAACAGCTTTTCAGAAAATCAATGGTAGAAAAAATGGCAAATCCCGAACAGCTTGACAAAGCCGTTCAGGTTACTTCATCAATGTCATGGCTTGCACTTATCGGCGTGGCTTTGATAATTGCCGCGGCGGTTGTATGGGCTTGCTTCGGAACATTGCCGGAAACGCTCACTGTAAATGGCATTATCGTGCCGCCGGAAAACAGTTGCGCAATCTATGCAAAATCCGCTGGCATAATCGAAGAGGTTACGGTTTCGAGCGGCAGTTTTTCTGCCGGTGATACAATTGCCCGCGTCCGCAGCAGCACGGGCGCGATAACGGATATTACTGCACCCGAAGACGGTACTTTGACAACGTTGCTTTGTTCCTCGGGAAATGAAACTATACCGGCAACCGAGGTATATCCCGGCTATGAGATTGCGAGATACTCACCGTCTGTCAGCGGAAAACTCTTGGCATTATGTTTTGTTCCCGTAACCGAAGCTCGAAAAATACACAGCGGAATGGAAATACAGATTTATCCTGCGGGCGTTGACAATCAGCGGGACGGTCACATGACGGGAACTGTTGTTTCTATCGGTGAATATGCTGTCGGTGTAAACAATATGGCTTACGTTCTTGGTGTTGATAACCAGCTTGCTGATATTTTTATTTCATCGGGACCCGTGGTATCGGTTGTGTGTGAAATAAAGACCGATTCCGGTTCGGAAAACGGTTTCTTTTGGACGAACGCGAACGGCAAAAAGCTTGCTGTTGGCAACGGTACACTTTTCTCGGCGAAAATAATTACCGGAGAATATGCCCCAATCTCAAAGATTTTCGGAAATCTGAACGGAGGCAATTCTTGATGAAGAAATATGCAAGAACTCCGACAGTATATCAGATGGAAGCAACGGAGTGCGGAGCGGCTTCACTCTCAATGATATTTGCCTATTTCGGCAAACATCTTGCGCTTGAGCAGATGCGAATTGAAACAGGAGTATCCCGCGATGGTTGCAATGCGGGAAACATAATGCGCGCGGCAAAAAAATACGGACTTGAGTGTCACGGTTACAGAAAAGAGCCGGAAGCGCTGAAAAAGCTGACGCCCCCTTGCATTATCCACTGGAATTTCAATCATTTTGTTGTCTTCGAGGGCTTTCGCGGAAAAAAGCCCGTGATAAACGATCCGGCTGTCGGCAGAAGAGTTCTTTCAATGGAAGAGCTTGACAGCAGTTTTACAGGCATTGTTTTAACGTTTTCTCCCACATCGGAATTTAAGAAAGAGAAAAAGAAAAGCAATATAGGCGGTATTTTTTCAGAGCGTCTTTCGGGACAATACGGTGCGGTTGCACAAACCTTGTTCGCGGGGCTATTGTTGGTTTTTCCGGGACTTGCGCTTCCGATGCTAAGTCAAGTTATTCTGGACGATGTGCTTATATCGGGAAACACAGACTGGTTCTGGCAGCTTATTATTGCAATGGCTGTTATAATTGTCATTCAGTTTGGACTGACGCTCTATCGAAGCAGAGTGCTGTTAAAGCTACAGAAAAAGATGGCATTGTTGTCCTCGCGGAAATTTCTCTATTCCTTGTTTCGGCTTCCGATAAGCTTTTTTGACCAGAGATACGCAGGCGATATTGTAAACAGAATTTCAAGTAACACCGGCATAAACGACTTTCTGACAGGCGATTTGGCAGAAACAATTTTGGATATGGTGGTAGTTGTATTTTATCTCATTATGCTGATAATTTACAGCCCTCTGCTTTCTGCAATTGCCGTTGTAAGCGCACTGATAAATATTTTGATAACGCGGATTACTTCTCACAAGCTTGGCGAGCTTTCAATAAAATTTCGTCAGGATAACGGCAAACTAAACGGTGCTGTTTGTGCGGGACTTGAGATAACAAGTACTCTGAAAGCTTCCGGCGCGGAATCGGCATATATTGAACGAATTTTGGGATATAATGCCAAAGCGGTTTGTCTTGAACAGAAGCTCAGCCGTTATCAGCAGATTGCAAATGCAATTCCATCGGCGCTGAAAATTGCCGCTGATGCGGCTATACTCCTGACAGGAGGATATCTTGTAATCAACGGGAAAATGTCAATCGGTCAGCTTGTTGCATTTACGACGCTGTTTGGTTCTTTTTCTGAACCCGTGGAGAAAATGGTTGGATTTGTAAAGAGTTTTCAAGCGGTTAAGGCGGATATAGACCGTGTGGAGGACATTGAAAACTATTCTGTTGATGAAAAATTTACAGATAAAACTCCGAATCAGGGTTTACGAACCAAACTGAACGGCTCTGTGGAATTACGAAACATCTCATTTGGATACAGCAGTTTAAAGCCGCCTTTAATACAGGATTTCAGCTGTAAGGCAGAGTGCGGCAGGTCGATTGCGTTTGTTGGTTCATCGGGTTGCGGAAAGTCAACGGTATCAAAAATTGTCAGCGGACTATATGCACCATGGAGCGGCGAGTTGTTGTTCGACGGTATTCCGGCAAAGGAGATACCGAACGAGGTGCTGAATGCAAGCATTTCAACGGTAAGTCAAGACATAACGCTCTTTTCCGGCACTATTCGCGATAACCTCACTATGTGGAACAGCAACGTTTCCGAGGCGGATATGATTGCGGCGGCAAAGGACGCTTGCATACATGATTTAATTACGCAGAAGCCCGGCGCTTATGACTACCGTTTGTCGGAGGGCGCTGCAAACCTGTCCGGCGGACAGCGTCAGCGCCTTGAAATTGCAAGAGCGCTTGTGCTAAATCCCACGGTACTCATAATGGACGAGGCAACCAGTGCTCTTGACCCAGTTGTGGAGAAGCAGATTATCGACAACATTAAGCGAAGAGGTTGTACTTGTATAATTATTGCACATCGATTAAGTGCAATAAGAGATTGTGACCGGATAATAGTTATGTCGCACGGCAGAATTGAGCAAAGCGGAACACACGAGGAGCTTTGCAATGTTGATGGTTTGTATCGGAGCTTTATAAACAATAACGAAGGGGAAACTCATGAAACAAGATAATTCTGTATTGCTCAAGGGCGGCGGTGTTTATATAACCGAATCGTCTGTAAACGCATATCGTGTGAGCAACGGAGAAGTTCTTATGTACATTGTTCCGGTAATTAACGGAAAACCGGGGCGCAGGTCTTTTTGCTATAAAGCAACAGTCGGAGAGGTAATTCCGGGATTTTGCTACAATGACATTGACGGCAATTCTTGGCGTTTTTGCTTTGCGGCGGCTGAAACGGCAAGTCTTGAAATCATTGAGAATGGTGCAACAAAAATTCTTTGTGAAAAATTCGCGAAGAAAGCAGGTATCAGGAATTATGAGGTTGAGGGATTCAACGGAGGACTTGTAGACCAATATAGGATAAATACAGTTGCCGAGGACAGTTTTATTATCAAGAGCCAGCGCGACAGGGAACAGACTGCGCGTAAGATACTGGAACTGATACAGGATTCGTTCAGCAAAAACAGCGAAGCACAGCTTGGTGATAAAATCGGGAAACCGCTGTATGACTGCATTTCTGTAATCTGCCGCAAGAAGCGGATAACAATTGCTCCATACGAGAAGGTAAAACAGGCATACGGCGATGAACCTCAGCTTTCGGATATTGCCAGAGTATCTCACTTTTCCTATCGCAAGGTAATTCTCGAAGAAAACTGGTACAAAAACGATCAGGGGGAAATGGTAGCGTTTCTCGCTGACGGAACGCCGGTTGCGCTTTTTCCAAAAGGCGGACATTCCTATGAAGCTTATAATCCCAAAAACGGTGAACGGAAAAAGATTACTGCAAAAAATGCCGAGAAATATGATGTGAATGCATACGTTATATGCAAGCCGCTTCCAACGAAAAAACTTGGTTTTAAGGATATTTTTCATTTCGGAATTGCAAGCCTAAAGGCAACCGACGCTGTGATTTTGCTTGTGCTTTCCGTTGTTGTTGCACTTATCGGATTGATTGTACCGATTATAAGCCAGAAGCTGTATGACGAGTTTATACCGCTTGGCGCTGAAAGCATATTGTTTCAGCTGGGCGGCTTGATGACCGCGTTCTTGGCTTCAAATGTAATGTTTTCCGTGGTGAAAAATCTTTCGCAGTATAAGATAGCACATCATATTTCGTATGATTTTCAGAATGCGGTATATGACCGTCTGTTCAATTTGCCGGAGAGCTTTTTCAGACAATTTGAATCGGCAGACCTTGCACAAAGAGTTATGGCGGCATCGGGAATAGTGGCTTCGTGTGTAACCGTGATGGTTGTAAGCATAGCGGCAATTATAAATCTTGTTATCTGCCTTGTACGAATGGGATTGTATTCGGCAGAATTGATGTGGATAGGATTGCTTATGACTGTGGTTTATTCGGCGGTTTATTATATAATCAACAGCCTGTCGCTAAAGCACGATTTTGCCTGCGCGGAATTGGAGGGAAGCACCTCCTCGATAATGTACCAGTTTGTCGGTGGTATATCCAAGATAAGAATTGCCGGAGTAGAAGACCGAGCAATATATGAATTCCTGAAACCATACAGCCGCCTGCGTGTACGAAAAGAGGTTTCGGGCAAAATAGCAGAATTGGGAAGCGTGATTTCACTTGCCGCCGGCAGTATTTTCTCAATAGTGTTTTATATAATTGTAGTGAAATCCGAGTTGAAGGTAAGCATTGGCGAATTTATTGCGTTCAATACCGTTTTCGGTTCTTTTTCTGCCGCGGTAGCTCAGTTGGTTGACGGAATGCTTCAGATAAGGCGGCTCAGACCGGCAATTGACAGACTTGAACCTATTCTTTCGGCATTGCCGGAATATGACGATGCAAAAGAACTTCCCGGCAACATTACCGGTGAAATTGAAATAAGCAACATAGTTTTTTCGTATTCCGATGACTCGCCAAATGCGATTGACGGACTTTCTCTGAATATCAAAGCGGGAGAATATGTAGGAATTGTGGGAGCGTCCGGTTGCGGAAAATCCACACTTCTGAAAATACTGCTGGGATTTGAGAAGCCCAAAAGTGGAAAAGTTTTTTATGATAACAAGGATATTGAAAGTCTTGACAAAAGGGAGCTGAGGAAAAAGATAGGCGTTGTTCTTCAAGACGGAAAGCTGATTTCGGGGAGCATTTTTGAAAATATTGCAATAACTTCACCGTCAGCGAGCAAGGCTGACGTAGAAGAAGCTGTGAAATCGGTCGGACTTATGGAAGATATCAATGAGATGCCGATGGGATTGAATACCGTGCTCAGCGAGAATTGCGGAACAATTTCCGGCGGTCAGAAGCAACGTATCCTGATTGCTCGCGCCCTTATCTCCAAGCCTAAGATTTTGTTTTTTGATGAAGCAACCAGCGCTCTTGATAATGTAACGCAACGAACAGTAACCGATACTCTTGAAAGAATACCGGCAACGAAATTGGTTATTGCGCACAGACTTAGTACGGTTATAAATTGTGACAGAATAATCGTATTGGACAAAGGAAGAATTGCCGAACAGGGAACCTACGCTGAGCTTATGCAGAAGGAAGGTCTTTTCCGGCAGTTTGCAAGTCGTCAGATGGCATAGAAAACGTTTTGAATTTTTGTTTAGGACGTTGACGTGGTTGTTGATTTTCCGAATAAAGATAGTCCTGCCGACAGTTTGTTGGCAGGATTTTTTGTAATTTTACAATCCTGTAAAATCAAAAGTGTTCGCCGGTTCAGAATGGTTTTTAACACAATAAAAATTATAGTTTATATAAAAGAGATACTTTTTGGAGAAACAAGAAAATGTTTTGTGAAAAAATGTAACACATACGGCGATACGGTGTATACACAAATGAACGGTGAGAACACCGGAACAGAAATTAAATTTACGGAGGAAAAAACAATGACAACCAGAGAAAGTGTAATCGCAGTACTTAGCAATGAAGAGTTCGTGGAGAACATGAAGGCGGTATCTTCCCGCGAGGAGCTTGAGGAGCTTTTCAGAAAGAATGGCGTAACCGGAAGCATGGAGGAGATAAGCGAGGTAGTAAAGGAGTTCGCAGAGGCTGAGGGTATAATCGAAGCAGACGAGCTTGACGAAAATGCTCTTGAGAATGTTAGCGGCGGATTCTTATCTCTCTTGGCAGTAGGTGCTGTTACAGTAGCATGGACAGCGTTTTGCGCATACGGTTGCGTATCAACTACAGTCAGCGGAATCAGACAGATACTTTCCAAGTAAAAAACGAAAATGTAACACATACGCCGCCAAGGTGTATACATAAACGAACGGCAATAACGCCGGAAACAAAATAACAATAACGGAGGAAAAAACAATGACAAACGAAGAAAAGATGAAGGAACTTCTGCAGAACGACGAGTTCATGGCAAAGCTCAGCGCGATTGAGGAGAAAAGCGAGGTTCAGAAGCTGTTCAAGGATAACGGCGTAGAGCTTACCGATGAGCACATTGAGAAGCTGAAGTCGGAGCTTGAGAGCGACGAGCTTGACGCGAACGCTCTTGATGCAGTAAGCGGCGGACTTTATGACGCGCGCGGTCGTAAAAGAACATGGGGTCAATTCTTTGCATATATCACCACTGCTATGTTTTTTGGCCAGAAAGCGGCGAACAAACTCAACGATTCATGGGGCTGATTGCTTAACCACATAATGAACAAACTGCGCGAGAACATCTCTTGCGCAGTAGTTGGGTCTGAAAAAAGAACTGTGTAAACGCGAATAATCCCCCAAAACGTACCAATACTAAAAATGTAGCCAAACAGGGCAACGCTGGGGAGCGACCCGATGCAGGCTGTGGAATAAAACGGTGAAGGACAGCAGCAGGAATGTTGCTGCCTTTGCATTTTTCACCGGATATTCCTAAAGCGGATAAACCTCGGGAGCACGAGGGCAGAGCCCTCGTCAGCCGTCAGGCTGCGAACCTATCCTCGAAGAAAATCGCAAATTGCGAGTATGCCAGTCCCCAGTCTCGTATAGGCATAGTCCACTTCTTTGAAATCTCCACAACGCTCATATAAACGACCTTGCGAATAGCGTCATCGGTCGGAAAAATCGACTTGGATTTGGTGAATTTCCGCACCATTCTGTGGTAACCTTCGACGGCATTCGTTGTATATATTATCTTCCGAATCTCCTGCGGATATTCGAAAAATACGGTCAATTCAGCCCAGTTTTTATCCCAGGATTTCAGGATATTCGGGTACTTCTTATCCCACTTCTCGCGGAATTCTTCCTTGGCAAATTCAGCGTCATCAAGATTTACCGCACCGTAAATTTTCTTCAAGTCAGCGCATACTGACTTGCGGTCTTTGTACGGAACAAACTTGCAGCTGTTGCGTATCTGATGGACTATGCAGAGCTGATTTTTTGTCTTCGGAAAAACCGAGTTTATCGCATCACAAAGCCCCGTAAGGTTATCGTGACAGGCGATGAAAATGTCTTTCACACCGCGGTTCTTGAGGTCTGCGCAGATGCTCGCATAGAAACTTGCAGACTCGTTTTCGGATATCCAAGTACCGAGAATTTCCTTCTGACCTTCCATGTTTATGCCGAGAACAGAGTACACGCATTTCGTGACAATTTTGTTGTCTTTGCGTGAATTGAACACGATTCCATCGAAGAAAACCACCGGGTAAATCGCCTCAAGCGGACGGTTTTGCCACTCGTTGACTTCGGGCAAGATTTTGTCGGTTATCCTCGAAACTAACCCTTGCGAAATCTCGGTTCCGTAGATTTGCTTTAACGTATCTTCGATGTCACGTTGTGACATACCTTTCGCATACATTTGCAAGATTTTCTGTTCAATCTCGTCGGTTCTTGTCTGTCGTTTTTCGATGACTTTTGGCTCAAATTCGCCGTTTCTGTCGCGAGGAACAGCGATTTTGCACTCACCATAATCGCTGATTATCGTCTTTTTGCCGTAACCGTTTCTGCTGTTTCCGGCAGCAGAGTTCTTCTCGTAGCCGAGATGTTCGTCCATTTCTGCCTCAAGCATCTGCTCAATCGTCCCGGCAAAAAGCTGTTTCAACTTTGCCTGAATATCTCCTGTCGTCCGGCAATCCGCCATCAGCAGATTTACCAGTTCCATTTCTCTTTCATCTAATCCGTGTGTTCTTTTCATGTGCAATACCTCACTTTTTTGTGGGTATTATTGGCATTTACACGGTTCGATATTCAACCTCTTACCCAAAAGCTCGGAGAAAACAAGCTTTGCTTTAAATCCGTTGTGAACGCTTTCAGGAACGCTGTCATATTATCTCCACTCCATTCTGGGCATCAATTATGATACGCCTTTTATCAGCCATAGGTTCTTCACACCCTGTCTGCTTATTAACCGTAATACCTGTTTTTCTTATTGTGCATACCCATGCCGGAATCATCTTCGCTTTAGCTATGTTTATTTTCCCGTCAATGTAATTTGGAGTTATAACGTACATTAGTTCCAGCTTGTCAAACTCAATTTTTTCAATCCCCATGACATTTGCGTATTTACGTTGAACAACCTGCGCCGCCGCTTCGGGAGGAATGAGCTGCGTTATTTTTTCAATCTTGCGGTATTGATCAACACTTAGCCCCACCAACCCATCCGAACAATAAACAGCAGTAATTTCCGGATGAAATATTGTCAAATCCTTTATTGACTTATAGCCAAGATTATCATTGTATAGCGGAACTCCACCGTATTCCTCATGAAAAACCATATAATAGCACTCATCCGATTTATCAACAACGTATGATGTAATGGGCTTCAACTCACCATCTTCTAAGTATGAATTAAAATCGTAAAATGTTCCTTCCGCACATTTTTCATCAACGACTTTTTGCATATCGCTCTGATGTAATGCATATACTTCTGCATTTTTGTAAATATTTACTCCAAACTTGGCAAGAATATTCACAACGTTTGCCACGGCATTTTCTCTTGTGCAAAAGTCAAGATTTTCATTTAGATGCTCGTAGAGTTCAATATTTCCATCGTAATTTTTGTGGGCTTATCAAGAAGGGTTTCAGCCAACATTGACACATTTCCAACAAGCTCAACATTGGGAGAGTTATTATTGATAATAAGAGATAAATCGTCCTTATCCCACTTATAAATCGGATATTCATTTTTATCACGTCTTATAATTTCGGGAGTTATATCTATATTGCCCAATATTGCTGATTTGACCTTTTCGGTATCATATTCCCCAAACTCAGCAATGCAAACACTATATTCCGCTTCAGAAAAATCAATTTCCGCAGTTTGCGAACCACCCGAATTTACGCTGTTGTCGCCAAACTCTATCGGTGCAATATTCGGTTTGGAAACGCCGGAGAGGTCGCTTACATCAATGCGTTCCAAATCGGTGTCTCTCGTTTCGGAAATACAACCGGAAAGTGTGCCGACAAGCATAACTATCCCCATTGCAAATGCTGTTATTTTTTTCATAATATATTCCCCCAATTATTTTACGGTATCCATTTTCCGCTTGCTTGTCCGGATTGTTTTCCCCAAACGCAGAGGACAAATTCATCGCCGATTTCGGCTTGTTTATCATAATCAATCTGCAAGGTGTGAGCGCCGTTATCAACGGCAATTCTTCCGATACATTCCCGCGTTTCACCCTCGCGGTACACTGCAAGAGAGATAACACCTCTGCACTCAATCTCTACGGCTGCGTATTGCTTATCATCTTTTTTCGTCACGGCTACGGTAAATACGGGTGCATTTTCATCGGTGAAAAGAGTAATTTCAAACTCACCGATATTGCCTTTGCGCTCGTGAAAACGGGCTCTGCGGATATCGGCTCGGGTTCGCTTTCGATAACGGACGAAGTTCCCGAAATCACGCTGTCATTCGGCGCAACAATGCGCGTTCCGTACAACTTTACAGCCGCAAAAATTCCCGCCGATATTGCACAAACCGCTGCCGCTGAAACCGCAATTCTGCGAAACGAAAAATGTTCTCCGTGCTGATAAATAACCAGCGGCTGTTCGGGAACATCGGCTATTTCATCGATAAACTTGTCATCGATATCGTCCACAATGCTCAGAAATTGCTCCTTTGTCATATATCAAAACCTCTTTTCGACAGATATTTTTTGAGTTGTTTTCGCGTTTTTGCAATGTTTTCGGAAACTCCGCTCGGTGACATTCCGTGTTGTTCAGCGAGTTGCGCGATATTAAAACAGCCCCAGTATATCCCGACAAACAGTTGACGTTGACGCGAGGGAAGTTTGTCCAGAAACCGGTTTAACGCGGCAACAATCTCTTTGCGCTCCGCCTCAATTTCAACGGAATATTCACCCGAAACAAAATCGTCAAGTTCGTCAAACGACAAATCCGTTTCACCGCCGCCGCGATTTTCGGTTTTAAGGGAACGCACTCTGTTCAGCGCGAGATTTTTCGTTATACGTCCCAGAAACGCGCGTAACACCGGAGGTCTTTTCGGGGGAATGGACTCCCACGCGCGAATATATGTTTCGTTTACACACTCGTCTGCTTCCTCGGAATTATTGAGAATATTCCGCGCGATAGTTTTGCAGTAAAGCCCGTATTTTCGTGAAACATCGCGGAGAGCCGCTTCGCTACGGTCAAAGAACAACTCGATGATTTCGCAATCCTCCATACAATTCCTCCTCGGTGCTTCCTATAATTACAAACACTTTTTTCGCAGAAAATTTCAATGCTTTCATAAAAATTATAAGCTAAAAAACAAATTTTGTCAATCTGCGCAAATTCAGTGGAGTGCAGGGAAAGCGTATTTATACATCTTTACTTTAAAATGCAAAAAGTGATATAATAAGGGCGTAGAGATGCGCCGTAAAGTAGCACTCTAACTCGACTACAACCGTAAACTTCCCGAAAGGACACACCTCACAAAGTAGCTACAACAAAGAGCGTTACCGCTGAAAAGCAGTAACGCTCACTTTTTTGAGTTCCGGCATTGAATATAGGCTAAGGCTCGTTTTAACATACAAACGAATAATGCAAACCCGCACACAAAATATAATTTAACACGACATTTTTATTAAGTATCACAACAAAACAATGCGATTTTGCACAACAAAATTTTGTCAATTATGCTATAATTAGATTATAATTATACGCAAAAGCGAGAGGTTATATTGCTGTCGGGGTGCAAGAAATGCACGCACTGCGGAGTTGGTTATATTTGACTTTTGGAGGAAACGAATATGTTCTGTTCAAACTGTGGAAAACAGATAAACGACGGTTCACGGTTCTGCGAGTTTTGCGGGGCGCAGACCTCGCGTAGCATTGAAACGCAATCTGACGCGCGGACACAAATGCCGCAGGTGCAGATGAACGCTCAGCCCGCGAAAAAGCCCGTCAACAAGAGATTGATAAACCGTATTGCGATGATAGTATCGATACTGGCGTTTGGGGTGGTGATAGCTTTACCGATAATCGCGCTTAACAACTCCCCAAGCTACGAAAACCCGTACAATAACAGCGGCGGCTATATTGGCGGCGGGACAAGCAAGCCGCAGTCTAGCAGCTCAAGCAAGCCGCAGCAAACAATTCCCGAAACGCCGAAAGAAACCTATAAATCGTCCAAGACAGGCAACACGTTCACCGTACCCGATAAAGGGAATGCGAACATTTTGTGCAATAACACGAAGAAAATGACCGTGCCCGCCGAAAACGCAAAACATACGGGCAAGTACGACAACTCTTTCTATGTGTACGTTGACGGTCTCGCGTCCGGCTCGGATTGTTTCATAAAATTTGATTTGCAATCGCAGAGCGGCTGGGGGAAAGGAACAACATACAGCCTCTCGGATATGAAAGAACAATATGTCAATCAAATAATGCAGCAAGGGTTCTATACTAGCAAGGGCTACAATTATTCTTTCACATGGGAAAAATACGGAAATGTATTTAAAGACGCGCAGTTTACGATAATTGACTTTTACCCATCAACGGGCGAGATGAAGTGGTATTTCTATGTGAAAATGAGCGGGGGTGGCACGGAGTGCATTGTCGAGAGCGTGGCTCATACCGTTCTCGGCGAAAAGCCAAGCTCGTCTTCGGGAGGCAACTCGAGCGGCGGTTCAAGCGGCGGTACGGTTAAACCCGGGGGACACCAATGCGGCGTATGCCGAGGAAAAGGCTTGGTAAAATGTACAAAATGCGATAACGGCTATCAGCAATGCCCGTCCTGCCACGGCACGAAAACCTATTACTCTTACGCGCAGAAAAGAGATGTGGTTTGCCCGAGATGCAACGGCGGCGGAAGTATCAGATGCACCGCGTCGGGTTGCAACGGCACAGGCTACAAGAAATGCACAAGTTGCGGCGGCGACGGTTACACTTGATTTTGGAGGAAACGAATATGTTCTGTATAGATTATTTTGGATAATTCCGACAAAATCACCAAAAAACTATTGACATTATATACATAAAGGCAGTATTTATACCAAAACAAAATTGGAAAGGACGATTTTTATGTTTTGTGAAAAATGCGGTTGCGAAGTTAAGGACAACGCGGCGTTCTGCGAGAATTGCGGAGCACAGTTTACTCCTGCTGTAATGAGCACAAGCGCCGCTGTGGCGAAAAAGCCTGTTCCGTTGAAGTACATAGTTATTCCCGCGGTAATTTTAGCGGTTGCCGCTATTGTCATCACGGTGCTTATTCTTGTGCTGAAGCCCGGCGGAAATGCTCCTGCGGGTAATATCACAAATCCCGGATTCTCACAATCCGGCAATACGGGAAATTTGCCCGGCGGAACATCTTCGGGAATTCCCCAGCAGCCTGTGACGACAAATACGCTTACCTTAAACGGAACAGCGGTTCAGGGCGCTGAGTTTGCATATACCTACGACTCTGCGTATGGACATTATTTTGTTGTATCTTATACCGAAGGCAGCGATACGATGGCGTTTATGGCGGTTCTGCCGGAAAATTTGTGCGTGAGCGGTGCAAGCTACAGCGGAAATAATGTGTCGGCTAACGGCATTATCTTTGATATTATTCTTGCTTCGGGGTCGGATTACTACGAGTACGATTCGAGGAATCATCCTGAGGTTTTCGGAAATTTGTCGGTAACTCTTTACAGTGTAAATCCGTATCAATCGGCTCAGTATATGATTTCGGGAAATGTTTACATTAACGGACGCACAACAAGTATTTCAGCTTCCGGAAGTTCGGCATACAAAGCCTCCAGCACCGCGACCGGCACAGGCACAGTCACGAATAACGGAGGATACAACGGCGCAAACGTCTGCGGCGAGTGCAACGGAACAGGCTATTGTTGCATCTGTAACGGCAGTCGCATCTGCACGATCTGTCACGGCTTGGGCAGGTTTTCCGTTACCACCTACGGAAACGGCTCGGAATATGTGACCTGCAGCGGCTGCAACGGCACGGGGCAGTGCAAATACTGCTCAAACGGCAAGTGCGGCTCATGCGGCGGCACGGGACATTATTGATAGGAGAAAATAATATGTTTTGTAGAAATTGCGGACAAAAAATTGAGGACGGTTCAACGTTTTGCCCAAATTGCGGCACGCCGGTATCAGGCGCAAACGCCGCTCCTGTCAACAACGCTGAAAATGCTCAGCCAAACAATGCTGTAAACGCACAGCCAAACAACGTTGGAGCGGCTCAGCCTAAACAGCGCAAAAAGCTCGGGACGGGCGCTGTTGTTGCAATTTCGGTCTCGGTGGCGGTTGTCGTTATCGCGGCGGTTGTGGTGTTCTTCCTATTCTTTTATAAGGGCGGAAACAGCGGTTCATCGGGACAGTCTTCCGGCATAGGCGGTATAGTCGGACCGTCCGGCGGCTCTTCGCAGACTGTTCAGACGGGACAGCCTGTGATGACCGTAAACGGAGAGAATATTCCCTTGGAGCTTTCGGGCTTTGCTTATACCGAAGTCGATACGGGGGATTATGGATATGCGGCTGTTTTCATGGGAAGAAAAGGCACCGAATTGTACAGCGTACAAGCGTTGTTTTTAACCGATGAAGACCCCACCTGTCCTTCCGCAAACACTACATACGACACTTTAAGCAGCAAATATGAAGATACGGTTGCCGTTCAGTTCAATTATATGGATTCATCAAAGGGGACTGAAATCTATGCGGCTTCATACGACGGCGGATTTGACCGCGCAGAGGTGAGCGTTGGCGATTTCAAGCCGAACGAGAAAATGGTGATTTCTATTAACGGTAAAGCCTCGGAAGACGGTCTGACTTTTGATTTCTCGGCAAGCGGAGATTTGGAGTTCTACCATGACCCCGAAAAGTTCATAGATAAAATCGAGTCAATAGTTAAGTCGGTTCGCAATTCGGGCAATAACAAGCCGTCAAGTGGAAATTGACGCAAAATACATAATATTTAGGAGGAAAAATTATGTTTTGTAGAAAATGCGGGCAAAAACTTGAGGACGGTTCAACGTTCTGCACAAATTGCGGCACGCCGGTATCAGGCGAAAACGCTGCTCCTGTCAACAATGTTGTGAATACTCAGCCTAGCAATGCTGTAAACGTTCAGCCAAACAACGTTGGAGCGGCTCAGCCCAAACAGCGCAAAAAGCTCGGGACGGGCGCGATTGTTGCGATAGTGGCTTCGGTGGCGGTTGTGATTATCGCGGCGGTTGTGGTGTTCTTCCTGTTCTTTTATAAGGGCAACGGCAATAACAACAGCGGCGGTTCATCGGGGCAGACTTCCGGCATCGGCGGTATAGTCGGACCGTCCGGCGGCTCTTCGCAGACTGTTCAGACGGGACAGCCTGTGATGACCGTAAACGGCGAGAGTATCCCTTTGGAACTTGCTAGCTTTGATTACTGTAGGGTGGATACGGGAACTGATGGAAATTTTGCTGCTTTTGTAGGGAAAAAGGGCACCGAGATGTACATCGTAGCAGCGTTGTTCTTAACCGATAAAGACCCAAGTTGTCCTACCGCAAACACTACATACGACACATTAAGCAGCGAAGATAAAAATAAGGTTTGTGTTTGGTTCGATTATATTGATTCATCAACGAGAGCTGAAATATTTGAGTATTCATACTCCGGCAATTATGACCGCGCCGAGATTATTGTCGGAGATTTCAAGCCGAACGAGAAAATGGAGATTTCTATTAATGGAAAAGTTTCGAATGACGGACTGACTTTTGATTTCTCGGCAAGCGGAAATCTGGAGTTCTACAATGGTTCCGACAGTTTTGATGATAAACTCTGGGATGAAAAAGATGCGTTTCGCTATTCGGGAAATAACACGTCGTCAAGCTCCAAGCCGTCAAGCTCATCAACACGGCAGGAAGTTGAAATCGCAGGAACAACCTATCCCGTTTCTACAACATTTCTTGATTTGAGCAACAAGGGGCTGCGCGACAGCGATATCAAAAACATTAAGTATCTGACAAACCTCACTCGTGCGGAACTCAGTGGAAACAATCTCACGGATATCTCGGTTTTGCAGAGCATAACCTCGCTCGAGGAGATTGACGCAAAGGATAATAAAATAAGCGACATTTCCTTTATGAAAAAGCTCCCGAATCTGAAGATAGTTGTTATGAACAACAATCCGATAAAGGATATCTCGGTATTCAGCAATTTCTCCACGATAGAGAAAATTTGGCTTAACGACACCTATGTAACGGATATCTCTCCCATCTCCAAGAACAAAGGAATGACGGAGCTTGGCTTTGACAACTGCAATATCAGGGATATTTCCGCAATTAAGGGAATGAAAAAGCTTCAAATGTTGGAATTGCATAATTGCGGGAATACCGATATAAGCGCCCTTTCAACCTGCACGGGACTTAATTGGCTCAGTATTACAGATAACAAGATTAAGGATTGGTCACCGATTGATAAACTCAATATAGCAGAATTGTATCGTGACTGATTGAACTGATTGAAAGAAATAGCCGCCCTCGAGCGTAAAAACTCAAGGGCGGCTTTGTTTTTATTTCGTGTTTTCCCAGATAAAATCCACGGCTGTTTCGTAGCTCATTTTGTGCTTTATCGCGTAAAACACCTTCGCGTCGAACATATTTTTTACATACAGCGAAGACCTTCCGGCAATATTCAGCATACGCTGAAAATCCTCAACGGACAGCCCCAGCAGCAAGCCTATTCGGATAAGACAATCCCTCGTCGGAATGCGCGTGCCGTTCAATACCTGATAGCCGTAATTGCGGTCCATATCAAGTGCCCAAATCAGCTCCGCCCGTGAAATTCCCGCGCGTTCCATACAAGCGGTCAAAAAATCTTTCAGCTCGGGGCAAAGGTTTTCCTTGATAAGTTCCTCGTCAAATTTCTCATCACGTTCGAGCTTTTTTTCGATATCCGATGTAAGCATATTTTCTCCTCACGCGTTCTCAATAACAACGCTTTTTATTATCATATTATCCCCCGTAAATCCAAGACCGCCGCAGATTTTCCCAACGATATTTTTTGGAAGAATAACCGAACATTCCGTGCAGTCAAATGCGGGAAAAATGCCGAGGTTTTGCGCTCTCGTGATAAGCGCAGAGCCGTTTTCATCATAGGTCTGAACCGTCTCGGCGAACTCGAAGATGTGATTTCCCAAACGGCCGAACGTTTGTAGATACAGCATCTGGTATTGATTGTCCTCTTTTGGCATTTTCGGAGAATACTCGATTTGAAACGTTAATTTTATGTCGCCGTTGAAGCAGTCGAATGCGGAAACCGGAATATAGTTTGTCATATTCCCGCCCCAATCGGTGACATAATATTGTTCGTCAAGTTCCGCCGATATCGTAGCTCTGCCGCCGTTTCCTGTGGAAACAGAATAATTCGCCGTGCTATTTTCGGGAAGTTCGCCGTTTTGCAGCTCAAAGCTGTTGTACTCTCCGTCCGCTGCTTCAAGAGTTATGGACTTTATTGCGACGTGGTACGTTTCAAAGCCGAAACCGCCATTCAGCTTTCCTATTCCTTCGCTCGTCAGCACAAATGAGAATTGCCGCGCGTCCTGTTCTATCGCCACAGCACCCGAAACATCGGCGGTGCGCTGTTCACCGAATGCGGCACAGGTGCGTATCATATTTGAGCCGCCGCTGTCAACGGGGTAAATTAGATAAACCTCGGGGAAGTTGACGAAATCCGCCACGGTTTCAATATCCAGCGTAATTTTCACATCGCCGCCGAAGCTCCTTAATATATTTTTGGATATTTTGCCGACATATTGACTGCTGAAACTCCCCTCAAAGTCGCTGAACTCCATCGTAAAAGGTAAAGCGGGCGTTACCGAGGATTCTTCTTGTTGCGCTTGGGAGCTTGTTGCCGAAGATTGTTCCTGTTGCGTCCGGGAACTTTCGATGCGCGGTTTATTCAAGATAATTACGGGAGTTAAAGCCGAGCCGCAAAGCAAAATTCCTGCGCACAGTCCGCCCAAAAAATAACGCGTTTTCGGGGAGCGGATATCTTTGGTGACTTTATGCGTATTTTGCGGGAAAAATTCCTCGCTCGACAAAGAAAACCCTTCGCCGCGTATTTTCGTATCCGACAGCGCGTTCAGAAACTCCGCGGCGCTCTCGAAACGCTCCGCAGAGTTTATCGCCGCCGCCTTTTCGACAATGTTCCTGAAATTCGCGGTCACAGCCCACAGGTTTTCGGAAAAATCACGGTCGTTTTCCATTCGCGCGAAAACGCTTTTTCGGTTTTTTACCGGTAAGCGCGTAAAACAACGTCATTCCAAGCGCATAAATATCGGTCTTTGCGGTAAGCTCCGCACCGTCGGAGTATTGCTCCACGGGAGTAAATCCCGTTTTCATCATCACGGTGAGCGATGTTTCCTCGGACGGTTTTCGCGCCGCGCCGAAATCAAGCAACTTTACCTTACCGTCAGAGCACAGCATTATATTATCTGGCGCGATGTCGCGGTGAAGCAGTCCCGCACTATGTATCGCAACGAGTGCCGAAGCGAGCTTTTCCGCAAGATACACGCACTGCTCGACGCTTGCCGCGCCGTGATTTTCAACGTATTTTTCAAGCGTTATCCCCGAGAGAAATTCCATAACGCAATATGCCGTACCGTTTTCACGAAAGCACTCGAAAAAGTTGACGATATTTGGGTTGCCGTTGAAGCGCGAAACTTGTTCCGCCTCCTCGGAAAAGTGCCTCAGACCGTTGCTGTAAACGCTGCTCTTTTTCTCACTAATCGGCTTGACCGTGAGCGTTTTGCGCTTTCTTACGGCGATATTCGGAGGAAAGTATTCTTTTATCGCGAGTGTTTTGTCACTTTTTATGTCAAGAGCAAGGTAAGTTTTTCCGAAGCCGCCGCACCCGATAACGCCTCCAACGATATACTTTTCCGCGAGTTTTGTTCCATGCGGAAGTGCTTCCGCGTCGGACGCAGATGTGTTTTTGGAATATCCGCAATTCGGGCACGGCTCGGATTTTATTTCGCAAAAACAATTCGCGCAACGCTTTTTCCCGTTAATACGCGGCAAAACGCTCACCTCCACACAAAAAATCTTTATATACATTATAGCATAGAACGTTGGAAAAATCAAGGCTTTTGAGATGGCTTGTGACACATTACAAGAAATGTCTTGTTGTGGACAAGGACAAAGAAACCGCTTGTTTAGGCGGTTTGGTGGAAGAATTAGATGTGTGAATACTTTGAATGTGTATTGTCATCAGTTCCAAAACGCACAGGCGAGAGTAGCCGAAGCTATGGACGGGGCTTTCGGTTTCCTCGACAGTCGCAAGATGGAAGCTTAAAGCGTGCATCTCGAAAATCCGCAATAGCCGACAAGCCGAATTTTTGGCAAAAAGAAAAGCCTACAAAAGGCTTTGTTAAGCCAAATGTGAGCTATGCTTATGGTGAAGCGTCCCCAAACACAGAAGAACCAATTTACTTTTTCAACACGTTTGGGTTTGTGGTTTTTCTCTGAAAATATGTGTAAACAGCGAGAAGTGAGTATCTCGCTGTTGTTCATAATTGCCAAAAAATCGCATCAATATATATAATGTCAATAGAATTTTGGCGAATTTTGTCTTATAATTATTATGAACAAAAATCTTGGAGGTAAAAAATATGAGCTTTTGGCGTAAGTTGAACAAGGCGGTATTCATCATAAGTCTGGCATTTTCGTGTATAGCAGTAATTGTCGGCGCTATCTGGGGATTCAGTCAGAAATCTGAAGGTCCGGGCGGTGTCGATAATTCTTGGTTTGGCGCTGTTATTCTGTTCGGAGGTATAGTACTTATCCTTGTTTTGTTTTCATTATGGGGTATATTTATTGAGTTTCTCGATAATGTTGCCGATATCCGAAATGCGGTATGCGGCGGTCAGCGTATATTGAGCAAGAAGCAGGTTTACAGCGTTCAGAGCAATCAATCTGTTCAGCAAGCTAACAATGGAGTACAAGTAACAGATGACAATATAGCGCCCGCATCTTCTCAGGAAACACCTCAAGCGGAAGCGGTATATATCGAACAAATTATTACATCGGGAAAATGGACTTGCACCGGTTGCGGAAAAAACAATGACGCTGATTCGGGTTTCTGCTATAATTGCGGAAAACCGAGAGAATAAGGTGGTGAAAATATGAGCGAAAAACAAGCAAAGCTCAAAAAAGCCACAAATATTGTCTTTTTGGTTGTAACCGCCGTTGTGGCAGGGTGGTTTTTGTATAACGGAATAATCAATAATCAAGACTTTTTTAGCGGCTCGAAGATTAGCAAGTTTTGTCTTTCTATAATTACTGTTTTATCGACAGTATTGTATTTTCTTCATATCAGATTTAAACGTTCGATACTCTTTGGGATTGCAAATCTGATAGTTTTATTCTTTTTATTGTTCTTTACGGAAAATAAAGACTCTTTATTTTTTAATATGATTTGGGTTACAATATATGCCGCTTTATCCTCAATTTATTTTTTCTCATATAAAATAATTCGTAAATTTTTCCCGAATTGTCCGACTGCTTTATCTCTTTTGAATTTATTTTATTCCATGGTGACAATCTCTGGGGAAGAGTGGGGTAGCTATATAATTGTTACATCTTTTATGATTTTAGCATATATTCTATGTGAATTGTTAGCGTATTATTTTTCATCGCCGTGGTACTGCGAAAACTGCGGAAACAAGAACGGCGACAAGCACTTTTTCTGCACAAAATGCGGCGGCAAGAATCCCTATTTGAAATAAGTATTTAGGAGTTTGTTATGTCTGATAATATTGAAAATAATTCTGCTGTGTATTTTGACAGTGAAACTTGGGTTTGACCGTCCTGCGGAAAACCCGACAACGGGCAGTTCCGAAGCTCGGGGATTTGACTGCCTAAAACGCTACTGACCCATAAATATGATAACAGGCTCTCTGGTTAAACGGAGAGCCTGTTTTTGCTGTTGTGCTTAATTTTTGGCAATTCACAAGCACTTCTCAATAATCTCCCCTATATCCCCGTCAATGCAAATCGCCCGATTTTGTATTTCGGCAGGGCAATAGCACTCCCCGAGATTTACGCAAGCATAGACAGCATTTGGGTTCTGCACTGTCATCTGCCAAAACGGATATTTAATGATAACAGGCGTGTTGAAGCCCACGCCAAGTTCAAGAAGCAGGATATGTGAATTGCTGTGTTTGCTGACAAAATCCTCGTATCGTTTTGCGGCAGCATACCAACCCTCGTCCTGCACAAATAAATCGTCACAGCGCAGGTTCATAGTCATTGGCGCACCGCATACGGGGCATTTCGGGATAAGCTCATCGGAGATTTTCATATCCTTTTGAAGCGCTGTCATTTTGCGAACAGCGGCTTCGTTATCATAGGTTTTGTTGTGGCAGGCTTTGCCGCATTGCCACAAGCCGTAATCTCCCTGCGTATAGAAAAGCCGCTTTTTATCAAAGCCGGCTTTCTGAAATTGATGGTCAACATTGGTTGTCAGCACAAAATAATCCTTGCTTTCAACCAGCTTCAGCAAGTCACTGTAAGGCTTTCCGACAGGCGCGTCATAGCGGTTTATCAATATATGCCTTGACCACCAAGCCCAGTATTCCTTTAGCGTTTCAAAGGGATAAAATCCGCCCGAATACATATCCGTAATGCCATATTTTTCGCGGAAATCGCTGAAATATTTCTCAAACCGCTCTCCGCTATACGTAAAGCCCGATGACGCGGAAAGTCCTGCTCCTGCGCCTATCAGAACAGCGTCAGCGGTTCGTATTTCATTGGAAAGCCGATTTATGTTATCCGAAAAGCTCCCTGTAAATTTCGTAGTCTGTGTCCTTGAATACATTGAATATCACCTTAATTCTGCTATGGGTATTTTCCTTAAAATCCGTAACTGTTCTCACCGCAATTTCTGCGGCTTCTCTGTTCGGGAAATGGAACTCGCCCGTAGAAATACAGCAGAAAGCAATACTTGCAATTCCATTTTCCTCCGCAAGTGCAAGGCATGAGCGGTAGCAGGAAGCAAGCTGTTCTTCGTCATTTCTTGTGACTTCGCCGCCGATAAATGGACCTACCGTGTGCAGAACAAATTTGCAGGGCAGATTGTAGGCTTTTGTGAGCTTTGCTCTGCCAACAGGCTCGGAATAGCCCTGCTTTCTCATAATCTCTGCACATTCCAGCCGAAGCTGAATGCCCGAAAAGGTATGTATCGCATTGTCAATACAACCGTGACAGGGACAGAAACAGCCCAGCATTTCGGAGTTTGCCGCATTGACTATTGCGTCACAGCGAAGCGTTGTAATATCCCCTTGCCACAAATAAATATCGCCGCATATCGGTGTAAGGTCGGACAAATCCGTTATCCCTTTTTTCATAGTTTCAACTTGCAGATATTCGTCCTGCAACTTAAGAAAATCATCGCCGATTGGGTGCGGTCTGCGGATATTCATAAGGGCGCGGAGCAGTCGTTTTTGCTCCGTTTCGGATTTCGGAACAGGCGTTTCCTTGTACTGCGGCTGTTCTTCCAACAGCTTGTTGATGAGGACTATTCTCATTTCGGATTGCGTCATATTACAACCTCTTTTCTACCGCATTCACGGGATGCACAAAGGCTGCCGTTCCCGACAGCCCCTGTTTTCATTTTATTCCGAAACTACGCTGATGCGCTTCTGAATATTGTTGCCCTTTACTATTTCGTCAACCATTGCAATTGCGTAATCCGCATAGCTGATAACGCTCTCGCCCTTGGAGTTCAGCGTCAGTTCCTCACCGCCGAGAATATATTTGCCTGTTCTGTCACCGTCTGCACGGAAATCTCCCGCGGGGCTGAGGAATGTCCACTTCACATCATTTCTTGTGCGCAGCTCTTCGAGCGCCTTGACCTGTGCGGCTGCAAGAGGCTTAAACATATCCGGGAAATCGGGACCGTCCATAACCTGAACTGTATGCTCGGGATTTACATAGAGGCTTCCTGCACCGCCGACTACCAGCAGACGTATATCTGTTCCGCTGAGAATATCGCAAAGGTGCTTGAGAGATGTGGAGTGCTGCGGCAGAACATCAGGCGCCCATGCACCGAATGCGTCAACAACTGCGTCAAAGCCCTTGAGATCATCGGCGGTGAGGTCAAACAGATCCTTTACGATAACTTTCTTTGCGGCAGACTTGTTCTCACCTCTTACAACGGCGGTAACATCAAGACCTCTTTCTACAGCTTCCTTTACGATAAGCTGACCTGCTTTTCCGTTTGCACAAATAACTGCGATTTTCATAGTATTATCCTCCTGAAATATGGTTTTGCTTTTCGGAAGATTTCAGCGCTGTTTCTCTTTCCTTGTCTATATGATACCACAATGCAGTCGGCTTGTAAAGTACGCACTTTTTTGTGATATAGTTACCAAAATGATACTAATGGACGGTTACCGCAGGGTAACGATTGTTTGAAATAGGGGTTTGAGAGCATTTTTCTGCCCGAAAAAATTTTTATTGACTTGTTTTGAGCAGTATGGTATAATTAGAATGTAAGTTACTATTTGATACATTTGAGGAGGCTTGTTATGAGCGAACAGAAAACGATTAAAGAATTGCCCTCCTGTCCCGTTGAAACAACCCTTACCCTTATCGGTGACAAGTGGAAGGTGCTGATACTCCGTGACCTGATTACAGGCACAAAGCGCTTCGGCGAGCTGAAAAAATCTATCGGAAGCGTATCGCAGAAGGTGCTGACCGCACAGCTTCGGGATATGGAGGAAAGCGGACTTGTGAGCCGTAAGGTTTATGCAGAAGTGCCGCCGAAGGTTGAATATTCCCTTACGGAACTTGGTAAAAGTCTGAAGCCTATTCTTGACGCTATGCAGAGCTGGGGAGAGGGGTATAAGGCTTCGGTAAAATAGAGTATCGACCTATCTTTGTAAGTTATTTACGCTCTCTTGTTTTTTCAACCGCACCGATATAGATTTCACCCGAAACCTGTTCATCGGAATTTGAAAGCTTCTTTAGCTACGAAGGACAGACGGCTCTCGCAATGTTCCGTCATTACAACGAAAATAGCTTTTGGGGGAACGCATTCACACTTACGAATACTCTCGGACGCGAACCGGTCACAATCAACGAATATTTTAGAAAGGCTTTACAGATTGAATAAGCAGGGAAGGAGAGCCTGTAATGGAGCTTGCGATTTTCTCGTTTGCTTAATTACAGATTTTCACCGTTGTTTTCAATTACAGTTTTGTACCAGTATCCCGAATCCTTCACAATGCGTTTTTGTGTGGGATAATCAACAAATATCATTCCGAAACGCTCGCTGTAGCCCTTTGCCCATTCAAAGTTATCGAGCAGTGACCACTGAAAATAACCACGAATATCCGCTCCGTTTTCTGCAGATTTTTTCAGTTCAAGGAGATAGCGGTTGAGATAATCAATGCGGTTGGGGTCGTGTACCTTTCCGTCGAGTGAGATGCAGTCGTGAGCGGACATTCCGTTCTCGGTAATATAAATTGGCAACCCGTACCTGTCGTAATGGAATTTTGTTCCCCAAAATAATGACGAAGGGACTATATCCCAGCCGATAGCCGTCCGAGGGTGTCCCGCAGGACAGGGAACTATTTCGGCTGAACCGTTTTCGTCTGTTTTTACGAGTTTTCCCGTATAAATATTCAGCCCGATAAAATCAATGGGTGCGGAGATGAGCTTCATATCCTCTGCGGATTTTTCAGGGAAGATATCCCCGTATGCGTTCATAAGTTCATCGGGATATTTTCCGAATACGATAGGGTCCAACCAGAAGCTCTCGGAAAACACAAAATTACCTTTGCCGCAGCTGAAATACGAATTTTCGGCAGTTTCAATATCCTTATCGGACAGTGGAACAGATGGAGTTGTAGCTATTGTAAAGCCTATTTTTACATCGCGCACATTTTCCCTCAGCACTCGGACAGCCTTACCGTGAGCCTTATGTACATTATGACTAATTCGCAGAAGCTCTTTGTCGGAAAGACTATGTCCGGGAGCGTGGTTGCCCTCGGAATATCCGAAGCCTATGAAAATCTGCGGCTCGTTAAAGGTGATGAAATTTTTAACTCTGTCGCCGAAGCTTTCCGCAACTATTGTTGTGTACAGCTCAAAGCAGTCAGAAATATCATCATTCAGCCAGCCGCCTTTTAGATGAAGCGCATAGGGCAAATCCCAGTGATACAACGTAACATACGGCTCTATACCGTATTTCAGAAGCTCGTTTATCAGGTCATTGTAAAAATCAATGCCTTTTTGATTTACCGCACCCGTTCCCTCGGGAAGTATCCTGCTCCACGATATGGAAAAGCGATACGCCTTTATCCCAAGCTCCGCCATAAGCTTTACATCTTCCTTATAGCGGTGATAATGGTCGCAGGCAATATCGCCTGTGCTGTTGTCGTAGATTTTTCCCTCGGAATGGGTAAATTCGTCCCAGATGCTTCTTCCTTTGCCGTCCTCGTCAAATGCACCCTCGATTTGATATGCAGCGGTAGCCGCTCCCCAAACAAAATCTTTTCTGAAGCTCATAAAATCCTTCCTTTCAATAATAGCTTTTATTTTTCCTTGTCCGCAATATGCTTGCGGTATTCGGACGTTGTAATTTGCATTCTCGTTTTGAACTGCCGCATAAAATGCAGATCGCATTTGAATCTGCACATTTGGGCTATTTGTGTAATGGGTTATATATTTATTATACAATATTTTTCCACAAAAATCAACCCAAAGTTTTAAGTGTTTCATTCATTAACTGCCGGTTTAAGCACTGTAATTTAATCATAATCGATTTAAATTCACTTTACAATGATAATTTCTGCATTATCACTGACACATTTCACTAATTCCCAAATTACCAATATCTCAATAGCAGGATAAGTCAGTATTTTAGCAGGATAATATATTGACAAAACAAGGCACATTGTATATAATTTAGGAAAGAATATAATTAAATCAGAACAGTCACTATGAAAGGACAATCACTATGGAAAAATATCTTGACAGCTCCCTCAGCGCAGAAGAAAGAGCGGTTGCGTTAACCGATGCAATGACGGTGGAGGAGCAGGCTTCTCAGCTCAGATACGACGCTCTTGCCGTAGAAAGGCTGGGTATTCCCGAATACAACTGGTGGAACGAGGGACTTCACGGTCTGGCGCGTTCGGGTATAGCCACAATGTTTCCGCAGGCTATCGGTCTGGCGGCTATGTTTGATACGGAGCTTACCGGTAAGGTCGCGGAGATAACCGCCGAGGAAGCTCGCGCAAAGTATAATGCATATACAAAATACGGTGACAGAGATATATACAAGGGACTGACCATCTGGGCGCCCAATATCAATATTTTCCGTGACCCTCGCTGGGGCAGAGGACATGAAACCTACGGCGAAGACCCGTATCTGACCGCAGAAAACGGTAAAGCATTTGTAAAAGGCTTGCAGGGTGAAGGAAAAACAATGAAAGCTGCCGCTTGCGCCAAGCATTTTGCTGTTCACAGCGGTCCCGAAGCATTGCGTCACGAGTTTAATGCCGAGGTTTCCAAAAAGGATATTGAAGAAACCTATCTTCCGGCATTTGAAGCACTTGTCAGAGAAGCTCACGTTGAGGGCGTAATGGGCGCATATAACTGTGTAAACGGCGAGGCTTCCTGCGCGAGCAGTTTTCTTATGTCCAAGCTGAACGAGTGGGGCTTTGACGGATACTTTGTGTCCGATTGCTGGGCAATACGCGATTTCCATGAGCATCACGGTCTTACATTCGGTCCGGTTGAATCTGCGGCTCTTGCCATAAAATCGGGATGCGATGTAAACTGCGGCTGCACTTATGTGTATCTCCTTTCCGCACTTAACAAGGGACTTATCACAAAGGAGCATATCCGAAACGCCTGCATTCACCTTATGAGAACAAGAATAAGACTTGGTATGTTCGATGATAAAACAGAATACGATGATATACCTTATACCGTTGTCGCCTGCGATGAGCACAAGGCGGTTTCGCTGAAATGTGCTCAAAAGTCCATGGTATTGCTGAAAAACAACGGCATACTACCGCTTGATGAAAGCAAGCTAAAGACAATTGCGGTTATCGGTCCAAACAGCGACAGCAGAATTGCGCTGGAGGGCAACTATAACGGTACTGCGGACAAGTATGTTACATTCCTTGACGGTATCAGAGAGCGTTTTGCGGGCAGGGTGATTTACGCCGAGGGTTGTCACCTTTATAAAGACAGAACCTCGGGACTTGCACAGGCAGGCGACAGATATGCCGAGGCGCTCGCCGCTGCGGATTGCGCCGACCTTGTTGTACTTTGCGTTGGACTCGACTCCACCATTGAGGGCGAAGAGGGCGATACGGGCAACGAGTTTTCTTCGGGAGATAAAAATGATTTGCGTCTGCCCGAATGTCAGCGTATCCTAATAGATAAGATAATGCAGACGGGAAAGCCGGTTGTCGTTGTGTGCGCCGCAGGAAGCTCGGTGAACACCGAATGTGAGCCGGACGCGCTTATCCACGCGTGGTATCCCGGCTCGGAAGGCGGCACGGCACTTGCGGGGATACTTTTCGGCGACGTTTCACCTTCGGGCAAGCTGCCCGTAACATTCTACGAGCGTTCCGATATGCTCCCCGACTTCACCGATTATTCGATGAAAAACCGCACCTACCGTTATGCGGAAAATAACGTGCTGTATCCTTTCGGATACGGTCTGACTTACGGAAAAATTGTCTGCACATCGGTTGAATATAAGGCAGGCAAGGCTGTTGTGACCGCCGAAAACACGGGCAATAATGCAGTGGAGGACGTTATTCAGCTTTATATCAAGGACTATTGTGAAAACGCTGTGTCAAATGTGAGCCTGTGCGGTTTCAAGAGAGTAAAGCTTGCATCGGGCGAGAAAAAAATCGTGGAAATTCCCGTATTGGAAAGAGCATTTACCGCTGTTGACGAAAACGGCGAGCGCAAACGCTTCGGCAACAGGTTTACTTTATACGCAGGCACTCATCAGCCTGATGAAATCAGTGAAAAATTGTGCGGAACAAAGTGCGTCAGCGCAGAAATAAATTTATAATATTTCGGAATAAAGTTTAAAGGCAGCGCCGCACAATTATTGCGTTAGTTGTGCGGCGCTGTTTTAAGCTTTTTTGCTCGGGATAACAGGCAAAAGAAGATACGGGCGATTTTCGGCTTCGGAATATACCGATGTTGTGCCGGAAAACGCTTTTCCTTTCAGATAGTGAACCAGAAAATCTTTTTGCATTGTCCTGCGTAATCGGTGTAAAATTCAAGGAATAGTTAGATATCCTTCTGTATTGCCGCGAAGGTGCAGAGCGTTTCCGCCCCGGTTTCCGCAAGATAAAACGAGAATTTCTATTCTTGACAAATCGATAAGCCTGCGCTGATAAACATATGCATCAATCAGCTCGTTTTCTTCAATCTCTTCAAAATAGTTTCTCCTGTTCTTAATGAGTTTTTTTCGTCAGGGTTTTGGGTCCCGACAAGTAGTTTCTGGAGATTTTCCCGACCTGTCCGTATTTTCCAAGGCCATTTTGAACCGCGGCGACCTGTAGGGGATACCAGGCATTTACAAAATCAGACCCAATGCCGCCGTGTCGTGCAAATTCTCTGTAAAGATCACATACACCCTCGAATGGGATAATCGCTTTAAGATAAGGAGGACGCTGTGCAGCTATTGCCCATTGCATAATGGCATAGTAAGAAATTCCAAGCCCTGCTATATTTCCGTCACACCAGGGTAAAGAAGCAATTTCCTCAATGCATTCTGCATAATCTTCTGCTTCCTGAATCGTCCAATTGTCAATAACCCCTTCCGAGCGTCCACAGCGCGGGAGTCAATTTTTGCAATTGCATATTCCTCGGAAATCCATTTTTCAGGGTCAACGGTTTCCCAATTCATATATTTTCCGCTGGTACCATTGAGAATTTCCGGATACTTTTCCTTAATATCGTGCCAGAACAAGCTATATCCTTGAGAGAAATGCATTCCTTTGCTGTAAGGACCATAAGTCGTAATACACGGGTATTGTCCTTCCTTGTTGGGACGGTAAACGTCATATCGAATAATTGTGCCGTCACGCATCAGGATTTCACAATCAAATTCAATAATCATTCCATTCTCTTTAACAGTTATCATTTTTTCTCCCGTTTAACGCCTTTCTTTATTATTATTGTCGTTGCTTTTACTTTGATTATGAATACGGAAAGCGTCTGCAAAGACAAACATCAGCTTTTCGGCTTGCTTGTGTATATCTTTGGGCATTGCCGAAATCATAGAATTGAGCTTTGTGTTTTCCTTGTAGGGAGTTGTGCCGTAAATCAAATAGTCTGTTGAAACGCACAAAGCCTGCGCTATTCTTCCCAAATTCTGTACTTTCATACTCTTGCGTCCTGCTTCGACTTCCCATAAAAAATCTGCTGAAATATTCGCAAGCTCGGCTAATTTCTCACGAGAATAACCTCGTTCCTCGCGCACTTGCCTTATCCTTCCGCCGATTGCCGTATTAGACATATCCATAGTTTTTCTCCATTTCTTCTTTTTTCAGTATAGCAATTTTAGTATTGTTTGAAAACCGGCAACAGATAGAAGCAAATTATATCTATTGATAGAATTTGTTATTGATTTTGCAAGGAAAAATTCTAGAACACAGAGCCTAAAAATTGTTGTGCTCCATATTTGCGCGACTGTGGGGAAGTGGATTTTACTGGAAAACATCCGGAATTCGTTCTTATAAAGAACTTTTGTGAATTTCTTTTGAAAGATGACGATTTATATTCTCGACAAATTTTCTGGCAATTTCATTTGAACCGCTGTTTTTATAATATACTCCAAACGAAATTTCCTTGCAGTCGGAAACCGGAATTTTGTGCAAATTCGGGCTGTTTGGGGCGATTCTTTCGGGGATTACAGCTATTCCGCAGCCGACCTCCGTAAGCAGGCAGGCTTCTTCCGCAGTCGAGCATAAATGAACAATAGACTGCGTCCTGTTGCCGACAAATGCTTTTTCGGGGTCTGTTATTTCCTTAAACGACTGCGGCGCGGTCAACAGGATTATCGGGCAATGAACGAGGGAACGGATTTCATCAACGGTTATGCTTTCATAATTGTACACGGGAAACTTTTCGGTGCAAATACATAAAATTCGTTCCTTGAACAATTGCGTGAAGGTGATATTGTAATAGCTTGTTATCTTGTTTTCGGTATCGAACACAACATCAATCTGCTCGTCATATAGCGCTCTTAAAAGCTTTGGCGTGGTTTCAATATGGAGCTGCGGATAAATCTTATCGTATTTTTCTAGCAGCTCTCTCAGTGGTTCTGTAAGGAACTTTATATGAGACAGCAATCTAACTCCAATTGTAAAATTCGTTAATTCTTCATCGTTGCCGCTAAATCTTTTTTTCGCGCGGCGGCTTGTCCTGATAATAATCTGCGCGTCGTTTATCAGCAGTTTTCCCTCTCTCGTCAGCTCCACATTTCTCGTAGAACGTCTGAAAAGCCGCGTGTTCAGCTCGTCCTCAAGACTTTTTATGTTTTTGGTAACAGCAGGCTGCGTAATATTCAGTATTTGCGCGGCTTTTGCAAAATTCAGCGTTTCCGCAACGGTCAAAAAGCATTCCAGCTGAAATGTATTCATAAGAACTCCCCCGTAATATGTATTGATAACTTTTCGTTATCTATTATAACATAAATTTATTTTACTTTCAACCATTATTATGATATAATATAAGAAATAACTTAAAAGAGGGATTTTTATGAAAATCAAAGACAAAATCTGCAAAATCGGACTAAAAGTAACTTTGGCTGTTCTCGTTGTACAAATTGCGGTTTTTCTTGTGCTGTTCCTGTTTGTCAATTACTCGCTGTCGAGCGCTATGAACAACAGCGCCGTGAGCAACATAAAAACAGCGGCAATCGACCGTTCCGAGATTATCGAGAACTACATAAAATCCGCAGAAGACACGCTTATTGCGTATGTGAAAGCCGACCAGATTAACAATCTTCTAAAAGACAAAACTAATCCCGAATATATCTCTGCCGCGCAGAAATATACCGAGGATTTCGGCAAAGACATTTCCAATCTTGAGGGTATTTATATAAGCAGTTGGGATACAACAACTCTGGCTCATACAAATGCGGGAGCAATCGGTCTTGTTACCCGTCCGAGCGAGGAAAAACGCAAGCCGCTTCAAGATGCAATGACAGCAGCGAACGGAGTTTACAATACGGGTGTATTGATTTCGCCTGCAAGCGGAAATCAAGTTATCTCTATGTATAAGGCTGTTAAGAACAACAGTGGCGATTATATGGGTTTCGGCGGAATAGCTATTCTGACAAGCGGTCTTGTGGATACGTTAAACGGGCTTGCTCTTGACGGGCTTCAGTCCGCGCGGTATTATCTTGTAAATGCCAAAACAGGCGAGTATATTTTCCACCCCGACAGCGAAAAAATCGCAACCGTTGCCGAAGAAAAGTATGTAAACGATATTATCGCCAAGGTTAAGGACAGCTCCGAAGATGTATGCGATTATTTACAGTACAACGAAAACGGCGAGGATAACATCGCCGCTTTCAAGAGCATTTCCTCGCAGGGCTGGGTTTTCATCATCGCCGACAGCACAAGCGAGGTGTTTGCCGCGTCAAACAGCCTGAGAATAACGCTTTTGTTAATCTGCATCGGCAGTGCGCTTATTCTTTCGGTTATTGTTTATATGGTAATAGGGCGTTCTGTTCGTCCGATAAAAACCGTTGAAAATGCAATCAACAGACTGGGAAACATTCAGCTTGATGACTCCGTAGAAATTAAAAAACTTGCTGTCAGAGATGATGAAATCGGTCACATCGCAAAAGCGTCCGATTTGCTGTGCACAAATCTGAAAAATGCAGTGGACGATATCGGGAGAATACTCGGAGAAATGGCGAATAAAAATCTTGCCGTTGACACGGAACTTAACACAAGCTATTATTTCGGTGAATTCAGCAAACTGCTGGAAAACCTGAACCAAATCCGCAGCAGTCTGCTCAACGTTATGGGTGATATTTCCGAGGCGGCAGAACAGGTAAACAGTGGCTCTGTTCAAGTTGCAGACGGCGCGCAGACGCTCTCTGACGGTACTATTGAGCAGACCGCCTCTATCGATGAACTGGCGCAGAATATCAGCACTTTCGACAGTCAGGTTCACACCAACACCCAAAATTGCGTAGAGGCGCGTTCTCTTATCGAAAAAACATCGGATTATGTTACCCAAGTGAACGACAAGATGGACAGTCTAACCGAGGCTATGCAAAACATCAACGATACCGCCGGAAAAATCAGCAACATCATCAAGACAATCGAAGATATTGCTTTCCAGACAAATATTCTCGCGCTGAACGCCGCTATTGAAGCCGCAAGAGCAGGTCAAGCGGGCAAGGGATTTGCGGTTGTTGCCGACGAGGTAAGAAATCTCGCCGCGAAATCAGCCGAAGCGGTAAAAGACACAACCGCGCTTATTGACAGCTCGATTGAAGCGGTAAACAATGGCGCGGACATCACCGCTGAAACTGCGCAGGCAATTCTTCATCTTAATGAGTACACGCTTTCCGTGAAAAACATCGTTGACAATATCGCCGACTCAAGCGAAAAACAAACGGAAATGGTCAGCCGCGTAAACAGCGATATTCATCGGATTTCCGGCGTTGTACAGGCAAATTCCGCAACCGCGGAGGAGAGCGCCGCAGCTTCCGAGCAACTTTCGGGACAAGCAGCCCTTCTCAAAAGTCTTATCGCTGAATTTAATCTCTGATAAAAATGGGGACTGTTAAAGCAGTCAATGCTGTTCGTTTCGGCGTTTCAGACCGTTATAATACATATGATTTGAATTATAGGTCAGCTCAACCTGAATCTTGTGATAAATCCCGCCTTTTCTGCCGCTTTTCATCTCATCTTCAAGCATTTCCGCAAGCGTAGTCGGGACGTTTGTTACAGTCGAAGACGCTGGCGATTGCGCTTTGCAGAACTGCGGGGGAGTAGTGAGTACATATTTGTGGATTTTCGCTCTTTCCTTTTGATATTCGCTAATCGGGTATTTTCGTTATAAAAACGGAGCAACCGCGCGGTTGCTCCAAATTTTTTGTTTGATGAATTTCAGTCTGTCGGTTCAAACGAGCAATGAACGTGTTTAACCTTCCAAGATTTTTGCAACTTTTCCAAGTACATTGTCGTCCGAATACCAGGCCTCGGGAAACTCTTGTATCGAGCTATAAAACAAAGGCAGGCGGCGTCCTGCGTTGAAAAAACATTGAATTGCTCGATAATCAATTCTTCAACCGCTCCGGATTCCGTTTGCTTACCGTTTCGGAAAAACTCGGAAACCAACTGTAAATGTTCCCGAAGCGTGTAGGTGTCATTGCCCTTGTGATTATCGAAGTAAATGAGCTCGTTGTGTTCAACGTCATAGAACTCACTCAATTTTTCAATATTCTTGTTGTACCACGACTGATTGTAGTCATTCAAATACTTTTCAAAAAGCGCTCTGATATCTTCCAAAGCATATTCGCCTCCTGTTACATATCATTTGAATTTGCAAGAATTTATCGCAATTTTTGCGATGAGCGAATAATCCTGATTAAGGTCAAGAGTTTGTGCTCCAGAGAACCTTTAAGCTCTTCGCGAAGCTTCCGGCGGTATGCGGTTTTCCCGACCTATTTCAGTTCAAAGAAATGTATACTGAAAAAGCTCGGAGAAAACCATATTCCGCTGTACCTTGCAGGGAAAATAAAGGAGATTTTTTAGGCGTGTTTGGGGGCGTTTCCCATCATTTTATTGCCCTATACCACTCATTTTATCGGCGTTGTGACCTTGCTTTCCAGTTCGCAATGTGTTACATCGTTCCAGTGACGGCGAATGGCAATATCGGCAAAAAGTTCGGTATTGTTATATGAGATAGACCATTGTGTGTTGCTTGTGATGTCATTGGGTTTTGGGTCTTGTGCCGCCGATTTCAATGCGTTCCACACGGTATCATTTGTGTAATTACCTTTTTCATTCTCAAACACCTGCAATACAGCATCATAACGCTCCTTGCCGTGACCTAAGATACCGTTTTTCCGATTTGGTTCAACCTCATCTTTATGACGAATAAAGAAATTAGTAACCGCCTCTGACGGAGTATCTATAAGCTCTCTCGGTTCACCGTTAATGTCATACTCTATTACTCTGCCATCACCCGATGCATCGGTTATGTAGAAATGGTAATCTCTGCCGCTTGAAGCGAACATATCATAGCTTCGCATAAGCTCGACCGCTTCCTCTGTTGTTGCCGCCCTGTCAAGCACGAGACGAATTGCAAGAGTAGTTGAAATGACAGGCTTGCCAGTGTTCTGGTGTACAGGCTCGCTGTCAAGCGTCAGCACAGCGATAGACACGCCCTTCTCGTTCATACCGTCAAGACAGATAAATGGAGCTGTGAGGCTTGCCAGCTTACTTTTGATATTCGCATCGGGAACATTTGCTGAAACATTGTCAAGCGCGGCAAAGGCAATAGACTTATATCCGTCTTTTGGAGCACAGTAAACCAACATAGCGGAAGTGTTTTTGCTGAAATCATAATTGCGTCCCATATGAACGTCGCCGTCCGTATCGGTCAGAGTAAACGCCGTACAGCCGAACTTGGGCGCTTTGATACTCACAGGCAACAGCGGAAGAGCCTCTTTCAGAATTGCATCAATCATCGTTTGGTCGTCCTTAATGCCGTAATTGATTATACTGTCAAGGCTGTAATCGTATTTGACATCCATGCGATAGAGATTGAACCCATCTTCGTAATTCGTAAGCTTTTCAATGCTTCCGACAGTCTGGATTCTGGTGAAATACAGTCCAAAAAATACAAGAAAGACGACTAAAACGACCGCCAGAATTGCAAGCAAAACAATCAGAATACGTTTCTTCACTTTACTCATAACTTTTTCTCCTTTTCAATTCGATATTAACACCGGTTATTACAGTGCTTTCGGGTTGTATTTCGTGATAAATAGCTCAAGGGTTTCTTTGAGCACGGCTAGCTGTGATTTCAGGTAAAATTCGTCCTCAAACAGCGCGTAATGCACGCAAGCTCTTACCAGAATAAATATCAGCGGCGTTAGCTTCTCGTGCGGAATACCCAGCTTGACCTCAAGGCTTTTGGCATATTCGGTATAACGCTTATCAACTCCCGCAAAGAATTTCTTGCCGTATTCTCTGTACTTTGGGTGGGTGTAGACCTGATACATCAGGCGGTATTTCTTCCCGTACTTTTCTGCCGTCCAGTAAGGTATCTCGTCGATAAACCGCCACAATTCCTCGACATCTATGGGTGCTTTCGCCATAAAATCGTCTTCTACCTTACTCATACAGTATTCTGTGGATTGAATAATAATGTCATCGAGATTTTCAAAATATTGATACAGGCTCGCGACATTACAGCCGCAGGCGTCCGCAATAGCTTTCACACCGACACCGGCAAGTCCGTTTTCCGCATAGCAGTCGAAGCACTTTTCCATAATCTCGATTTGCTTAGCCCTGCGTGCTTCTTCATTAGCAGTTCGCAATAGATTTCCTCCCTTCTTGAATAATAAAGTAAATGCTTACTTATATTATAGCGCTCTCGTTAAATTTTGTCAAGCGGTTAAAGCAAAAATTAGAAAATTTTTACAGTTTACATGAGCTACAGATTCTTTCTTTCATTATATTTACGCTCATCACCGAGTGAAAATTTAAACAGTTAAGAGGATTTCTCAAAGAAAACATTGTTACAGTCCGAGGCGCTTTGCAGAACAGCGGGGGAGCGGTGAGTGCGGATTTTCGCTCTTTCCTTTTTAATTTTTGATGTAATTCACAATTCGACATTTTGCATTATAACAAAAACGGAGCAACCGCGTGATTGCTCCAAAAATAGTTCTGTTCGATAAAATTCATTCTGCCTGCTCAAACTGACTGTTATACAGCTCAGCATATATTCCGTTTTGCAAAATAAGTTCTTTGCCTTTTTCCGTGCTGTCCTGCGCGGTTTTTTTGCCGTCCTTTATCTTTACCGGCATATCCAAAACCTCGTTGATACGGTAAACGCTGACCATTACTCTCGGAAGCATTACTATCATCACGGTGAGCATAGCAAAAGCCATGATGACCTGCATCGCGTACTGCGAAAACACCACCATATCCGAGAAAATCGAAAGTTAAAAATAATTTCAAAAAAATGTAACACGTTTGAAATTTTTGTGTATACAACTATGATAAGGTTTTATACAAAAGCTCGATTGTGCAGAAATTGTCGCGGAATTCAAGCTAGAAACCGAAATTTTTCGCCCCCTCTTGACAAGATGCCTATAAATATTTATAATAATATAGGAAATCCATTTTTGTGGATATAAAATGACAATTTATGGAAAGGAAAAACTATGAAAATCAGTAAAAAAATCCTGACTGCTATCACTGTAGCGGCGATGGCATTCACTCTGACCGCGTGTAGCGGCGACACTACCACCAGCAACCCATTAGACATTTTTAATTCGGGTATCACATCATCTTCGGCGAATTCGAGCGGTTCTTCGGAAAACACTGGCACTTCTTTGGAAACCACAAGCAGTTCTACAAGCACAACTCCAGAACCGCAGATTGATGTTGATTCAATTACCGAAGCGCCTGCGAGTGATTTTGAGTATGAATACAAAAAAGAACTCGGCGGCGTTGTTATAACAAAATACATAGGCGATAAGTTTTCTGTAAAAATTCCGTCTGCTATTGAGGGAGTTAAGGTTGTTGAGATCGGAGAAGATGCATTTCGCATGCAAGTTGACATAGCGATAGTAGTAATTCCTGACAGCGTTAAATCTATTGGTTGGAGTGCATTTAATAGCTGTGTTGGGCTAACAGGAGTTGTAATCCCGAACAGCGTTACTAAAATAGGGAATTTTGCGTTTGGTAGTTGCAATGGACTTACAAGCATAACAATCCCGGACAGCGTTACAGAAATAGGATACGGCGCGTTTTACGGCTGTACCGGACTTACAAGCGTAACAATCCCGAACAGCGTTAAAAAAATAGATGGATACTATGAAAATGGTATTGCTAAAGGTGCGTTTTCCAAATGCACCAGACTTAAAAGCGTGACGCTCCCCAACAGCATTACAGAAATAGAGTGGTGTACGTTCTACGGTTGCACCGGACTTACAAGCGTAACAATTCCGAACAGCGTAAAAGAAATAGGAAGAGGCGCGTTTTCCGGCTGTACCGGACTTACAAGCGTGACAATCCCGAATAGCGTTACAGAAATAGAACAATATGCGTTTGAAAACTGCACCGGACTTACAAGCGTGACAATCCCGGACAGTGTTGACAGTATTTCAACTACAGCTTTTAGTGGTTGCACAGGACTTGTTTTTATAAACGCAGGCAATGCAAGTTCCAAATACAGTTTAAGCGATGGAAAAATACTCGAAAAAAATGAAAACGGCGGATTAACGTTACATTCTTGTATTACAGAGATAAATGGAAATGTAACAATCCCGAATGGCGTTACAGAAATAGGAGAAAAAGCGTTTTTCGAATGTACCGGACTTACAAGCGTGACAATCCCGAACAGCGTAACAGAAATAGGAGAATATGCGTTTTACAATTGCACCGGACTTACAAGCGTTACAATTCCGGACAGCGTTACAGAAATTGGAAGTCGTGCGTTTTCCGTCTGCACCGGACTTACAAGCGTTACAATTCCGGACAGCGTTACAGAAATTGGAAGTC
>CALZUA010000028.1 GCA_945829235.1 uncultured Clostridia bacterium
TCTGTCTGTCTGTCTGTCTGTCTGTCTGTCTGTCTGTCTGTCTGTCTGTCTGTCTGTCTATATTTTACCACATTTTCCAAAATTTGTCAACCTCTCTTCAACAATTTTCATCAAATTTTCACATATTTTCACAAATATTATAGCACATAAAGCTTGGGTTGTCAAGTATATTTTTTACACGGATTGGGTAGGTTGACGTTATTGTGGAAAATACGGTCTAGTGTTGACTTTTATCGGAGTAGCCAAATGGTTTTTTCAAAAAATGTTGTTCGGGAACATCTCCCGTTTGCCTTAGATTAAGTTGGTGTACGGCTGGAGGTAGGTGAGATAAAATTTTATATCGTCAACTTCTCCAAGCTCATTCGTACACTCTTTGTACAACAGGATAAATTCCGAGTTCTCAATTATTTCCGCCTGCGTCAAATCAATCATAAAGAAATCTACCAGCTTCTTTCCGTTGATAGTCGGAACGAAATATTCAAATCTGTCCCAATTTACTTCTTCGGCAACTTCAGCCAGTTTTCGCTGTTCAACCTCATTTTCATCAAAGCGAACCAAAATAAGCTTTTGAAGGTCATCGGTCGGATAAGGGTACTCGAAATATCTGCGATAAAATCTGCCGAGAAGCTTTATCAGTTCCCCGCAATCAACATTTCCGTTTTCGTCAAGCTTAATCTTCCCGAACGGCGTTCCAAGCTCCTCTCCGGACGGCAAGTATATCTTGCCCAGTTTAGCCTGCGTTCCGTCTTCACGCTTGACGTAAACCCTGTCCTCGTTCACGGTCATTTTGTTTTCAATTGCCGCTTCCATATCAATCCCGAGAAGCTGGGCAATCCCCAACGTGTAAATAGCAACATCTGCAAGCTCTTCCGCAACTCTTCCGACCGATTCGTTGCGGTATGCGTCCAGCGCCTCTTCAACCTCACATTTCAAATTCGCAAATTCCTGCTCAATGTCCGTGGTGTTAAAGCCCTTTTCAACCTTGTTCCGAATAATACGCTTTTGTACCATATCCATTATCATTTTCAATTACCTCGCTTTTAAAAATAATTCACAACAAAATTATCAATCCGTTTCTCCGTTTTCGCTTATCATAAACAGATTGCTTTGCTTGTTGTAACTGCTATGATATCACAATTAAATTTTTCTGTAAACAATTTTTATAGCACCGCTTATTATTTTCGTTATTTTGTACAACTTTGCCCAAGCTGTTTTTGGCAGTGTTACTATGATTGACGGCAATGAACTTTCTTTTCGGCTCGAATCTTGACATTTTATGGGAAATATGTTATAATAGTGATGAAATATTGCCCTGTTTTACGTTTGGTTTAGCAATCCCAAAGGAGATAATAATGAAAAAACGCAGTAAAAACCATTTGACGCGAGCTGTTGCCGCATTGTTGACGAGCTTTATGATTACCGCTTCGCTTAGCGGGTGCAGTTCCGGCAACAAAAACAACCCGAATGACAAAATTCAGATTAAAGTCCAGTATCAATGCGGCAGAATGAATATGGATCTGGAAGCTATCCTTGAAGCTAGGTTCCCGAATGTTGACATTATAACGGACGAGCTTGTCGGCGTGCCCGATTATATCATCGCAAAAGAAATGGAGCATAACATCGAGCCGGATATTTATCTTTACGAGGGCTTGTATCAAATGGACGACAAGGTTGTCGCGGATAAATTCTACGATTTGTCGCAGGAGGAATTTACGGGCAATTTCTACCTCTCCGCGGTTTCCGAATGCGTCAACGAGGACGGCGGACTTTATTTCCTGCCCGGTCCCGTGTATGTTTACGGAATTGTTTACGATAAGACTGCGTTTAACGAGCTTGGGCTTGATGTTCCGCACAGCTACACGGAGTTTGTTAATCTCCTCAACAAAGTAAGAGCGATGAACCTCAAGGGCACGGAGCCGGACGAAAACGATGCAAATGCAAAGGTTACGGTTGATGTTGAGCCGTTTGTGCCTACGGTTAAGTGGGCGGATATGTGGACGTTTATTTTCGATTCGTATATCTATGACGATTACCTCAAGGGTGTTGACAACGCGCTATGGCTGGACAAGTATCAGCAGGGCGACGAAAGTATGACAGGTCACATGGAGGGTGCGGCGCAGAAGCTTATCAAGCTGTTTGACGACGGGATTTTGTCGCCCGCGCTCTGGGAAATGAGAGCGCCCGTTCGTACGGCAAAGCTCTACCGTTACCACACCTCGCTTATGACTATCGAGTGTCAGTCTGCGATTGGCTACAATGAGCGTGAAAACGCCGAAACTCCCGATAATTTTCACGAAATCGGTATGATGCCGTTTTACACAAGCGATGAGGAGGGCTCGGATTATCTGTTCTCGATGCCGAGATGTTGTTTCGGGATGACAAAAAAAGCCGCGCAAGATGAGGCGAAAAAGAAAGCAATTCTCGATATCTTCAATTTCCTCAGCACCACGGAAGGTCAGGACCTTATGATTGAGGGCGGCGGCGGAGAAATAAATCTCCTCAAGAACAGCAATCTCACCGATAACCCGTTCTACGATGAAGTCAGAGATACATTCAGTCAGGGCAGAATTATTTCCCGCTTCAATTACGCGGGTAAATCGGGCGCGGTTGAAGCTTATATGCACAAGTCAACGCTTGACCTTGTTGACGGGAAAATAACCGTTGCGGATTGGTTAAAAGAAGCTGACAGAATAAGGGACGAGGCGCTCGAAAGCAAGCCTGTTGTAGAAGAATCCTACGGCAATTCCAAGCAAATGCTTTCCGTTGAGGAAACATCTGTTGTTGTCGGAGAAGCGTATCTCCACGCAACCGGCGCGGATATCGGTATCGTCCCTTGCAGAGCAAGCTTTGGTATGAAAAACAGACTGTTTGAGGGACCTATTACAAGTAAGGCGATTAACGCTTTGATTACCACGAGAATGAGCGCGGGGGTTGTTGCCGAGGACCCGAATCATATCAAAATCGTTACCGTGAAAATCACCGGAAAACAGCTCAGGGAGCTTCTCGAGGAGAACAAGGATACATTTGTCGGGCTTGCGGGGCTTGATGTTGTATATGACCCGTCAAAGCCCGAGGGCGAAAGGTATGTTTCAATCAAGTTTAACGGTAAGGAAATTGCACCCGAGGACGAATTTACCGCGGCTTCCGTAAAGGGCGCTGTCAAGAGTCTTCCCGTGGTGAAGTCTTACGATGAGCTTTCATTCCGCGATATGTTCATCAGCTACCTTGACAGCAAGGGCAAAGAGATTTCCGGCGCGCCGACCGGTCTGACAATCGTGAAATAAAAGCATTTCTGAGGGAAATCTTATGAAGAAGCAGATTAAATTAGCGCCTATTGTTGCAATAATTCTCGTATTGGCTTCGGTGCTGACGTATTTTCTTATGTCAAGCACTATGGATTCCGTCAACGATGTCAGCGAGCAGGAGGCTCTCGCGCTCCTGACCGAAAACGCCGTGCAGATGGACAGCATTATCGAAAATCAGCTGACCAACAACTGGAAGCAGATTGATACAATTTGCGTGGCGCTTGAAAATATGGCGAACCATTCGGCTGATAAGGTTGCTTCGTTTTTGCGAAACTCGTCACCCGATGCATATAATATGCTTCTGCTTTCAAACGAAGGCAGTTGTCTGGATAGCTCCGGCGCTTGGGGATTGAAGCAGATTTCAAAGGATATTATGCCTTTGATACAGGACGAGGAACGAATTCTGCTTCTGCGGCAGGATAAGGATAACGATATCCTGATGTTCGGCACAAGGATAAAGCCGTTCTTTGTCGAAGAAAAGGAAATGAACTATCTGTTCGTGTACTACAAGCTGGAGTCCTATCTGAGCCTGCTCAAAATGGAGTCCTTCGGCGGAAACGGGCAAATCAGAATTATCGACAGCAAAGGCACTACCCTGCTCCATTCCGATAACCTTCCCGATTCCGAGAACAGATATCTGTTCTTCAGCACATTCAAGAACGCTGAGTTTCTCCACCACGATACCGTTAAGGACAGCAATTCCTTCAGAGAATACGTCCTCTCGGGAAAAAGCGACGCAATTCACGTTGTGCTCGAGTCGGGCAAGAACGAAATTATCAGCTTCTCAAAAATTCCCGATATGGATTGGCACATTGTTATTTCCATAGACCAGTCGCTTGTTATGGGAACAAGACTTCAAAGTGTGGAGAAAATAACAGGTACATCACTGCTTGCGGTTGTGCTTATTGTGCTGTTCTCGCTTATCATAATCTCCTTTATCGTTTATCAGTCGCAGAAAAAGACAAACGCGCAGAACAAAGAGCTTGAAAAGCTCAACCAACAGCTTCGCGAAAACAACGCATCGCTTGATCAGGCAAGGCATCTGGCTGAGCAATCCTTCCATATCGCCGAGGACGCAAACAAAGCAAAAAGCACTTTCCTCTCAAATATGTCCCACGATATTCGTACACCTATGAACGCAATCATCGGTTTTACCACGCTTGCGCTGGCAAATTCGACAAATACCGAGAAGGTTAAGGATTATCTTGGGAAAATCCTTTCTTCCGGCAATCATTTGCTCTCACTTATCAACGATATCCTTGATATGAGCCGCATCGAAAGCGGAAAAATTAAGATTGATGAAACAGAGGCAAATCTTTCGGATATGCTTCACGATATCAAGACTATTATCAACGGACAAATTCACGCTAAACAGCTTGAGCTGTTTATGGACGTTATCGATGTTTCGGACGAAGATGTTATTTGCGACAAAACTCGTATCAATCAGGTGTTGCTGAATTTGTTGTCAAACGCGATAAAATTCACGCCTTCGGGGGGGACGGTTTCGGTTCGTGTTACGCAACTGCATAACGCTCCCGAGGGTAAGGGATTGTACGAAATTCGCGTGAAGGATACGGGTATCGGTATGAGCCCCGAGTTTGCTGAGCACGTTTTTGAGCCGTTTGAGCGTGAGCGCTCCTCAACTGTAAGCAAAATTCAGGGCACAGGTCTTGGTATGGCAATATCCAAAAATATTATCGATATGATGGGCGGTAAAATCGAGGTACACAGCGAGCAGAATAAGGGGACAGAGTTTGTGATTACCCTTGAACTGAAGCTCCAGTCCGAGAGCAGAAGCGTGGAAAAAATCAAGGAGCTTGTGGGGCTGAAAGCGCTTGTTGTTGACGATGATTTCAACACCTGCGACAGCGTGACAAAAATGCTCGCTCAGGTCGGTATGCGCTCGGAGTGGACGCTTTCCGGCAAGGAATCCGTGCTCCGCGCAAAGCAGGCAATTGAAATGAACGACGCTTTTCACGCGTATATCATCGACTGGCGTTTGCCCGATATGAACGGAATTGAGGTCACAAGACAAATCCGCGCTCTCGGCGATAATACGCCCATAATTATCCTCACGGCGTACGATTGGTCGGATATCGAAGCTGAGGCAAGAGCGGCGGGTGTAACCGGATTTTGCTCAAAGCCTATGTTTATGTCCGACTTGCGCGAGTCGCTTCTCAATGCTCTCGGTCATCAGAAGAAAGAGGAAGAAAGCGTTCTGCCCGTTACCGAGGAAACAGATGGATTTAAGGGTAAACATCTGTTGCTTGTTGAGGACAACGAGCTGAACCGTGAAATTGCGTTTGAGATACTCAATGAGTATGGGTTTATTGTCGATACAGCGGAAAACGGCAAGGAAGCTGTCGATAAGATTGCGGCTTCAAAGTCCGGCGATTATGACCTTGTGCTGATGGATATTCAGATGCCCGTTATGAACGGCTATGAGGCAACGCGCGGCATAAGAGCGCTCGATAACTCATCTCTCGCGGCTGTTCCTATTGTCGCGATGACGGCAAATGCCTTTGACGAGGACCGCAAAGCGGCATCGGAATGCGGTATGAACGGCTTTATCTCCAAGCCGATAAATATGGAGGAATTTATTCAGGTGATTCACGATGTGTTGGGCAGGAAATAGGATAAGGTTACAGGCAAGAAAATCTTTCTAAAACAATATTATCTGTTGTATGATAAGGATTTATCAGAACACTTTCAAGTACACAAACTCCGGCGGCAAGTTTAGCATAGTCATATCGCAAAGCCTGTCAATGTCAAGGATATGATGAAAGAACTGGCAGAAATTTTTGCCGAAAAATAACCCGCGCAAGCTTTTCCGGATAAACATTCCTGTCGGCGTGCTCGGTTAACGTTCGTTTGCTTTATAAAGGCGTTTTTCAAAAGATTTTTGTATTTTTTTGTGAATTATGTTGAAAAGTTCCCCGATTTATGGTATAATGACTGTGTGCACATAAAATTGAACACTATCATTGTCTTTTGAGCGGCGCACGGTTTTATCCCGAAATGCGAAAGGCGGCGATACTGCTTGAAAATGCCTAGGTTATTCAGCTTCATGCACGAGCTGATTATGAGCGACGAATTTGATGTTAAACACAAGCTCCAGAATATGTTGCTCGCGATAAGCATTGTCGGAAGCGGTATATCTGTCCTGATTGTTTTCCTGCTCAATGAAAGTATTATGAGCAAGGCGCTGTCATCATTCTGCTTGTTATCGCTGATAACCGCGTTTTACATATCCGCTGTCCGCAGGAAAAGAACTGCCGGCTTAATGATTGTCTTTATTGTCATAAATCTCATCATTTTCCCGCTGATGTTCTATTTCAACGGCGGCGTGTACAGCGGCGTGCCTATCTGGCTCACCTTCGGGCTTATCTACCCGTGGCTGGTGTGCGAGGGCGCTATGTGCATCGTGATGTTCGTGCTGAACTCGATTATCACCGTGGTTTGCTTCGGCGTGCAATACTGGCTTCCCGAGCTGTTCGTTGTCCCGACCAGCAGAGAACTCACCCAATGGATTATCATCGACAGTATTCAGGTCATTATCCTTGTCGCCGCTATTCTCGGTATGGCGATAAAGTATCAGGTCTATATCTACAACCAACAGCAAAAAAAGATGCTTGAACAGGAAAATCAGCTCCGCGATGCGATGAGCCGTTCCGACAAGTCAAACGCCGCAAAAACCGACTTCCTCGTGCGTATGTCGCACGAAATTCGTACACCCATCAACGCCGTGCTCGGTATGGACGAAATGATTCTCCGCGAGTGCAACGACGAAACTATTCTCGGCTACGCAACCAATATCCAATCCGCAGGTCAAGTGCTCCTTGCGGTTATTAACGATGTGCTCGATTTCTCCAAAATTGAGTCGGGTAAGCTGGAGATTTTTCCCGCTGAATACAGTATTCAGCAGATGATGAACGACTGCTACAATATGATTATTATGCGGGCGGAGAAGAAAAATCTTCTGCTTGAGGTTCACAACAACCCCAATATGCCGTCAAGACTTATCGGCGATGAAATACGCGTCAGACAGATGATTATCAATCTGCTGACAAATGCCGTTAAATATACTTCAGCCGGAAAAATCACGATGACGCTGGGTTTCCACAGAGCTTATGAGAATACGATTATTCTTAAAATCAGCGTTCGCGATACCGGTATGGGTATCTCGCCCGAAAATCAACAGGAGTTGTTCAGCGACTTCAACCGTCTTGACGAAACCAATACGCGAAATATCGAAGGTACCGGTCTTGGTCTTAGCATAACCAAGCGTCTTGTGGACAAAATGGGCGGTACTATCGGAGTGGAAAGTACGGTTGGTGTCGGTTCTGATTTCTGGTTTGAAATTCCTCAGCAGATTGCCTCCGACAAGCCGACCGGTTATTTTACACCAAACCGAATCATCTCCAACGAAAACAGCAAGGATTACCACGAGCGGTTTCAGGCACCCGCGGCAAGAATTCTTGTCGTGGACGATGTGAAGCTCAACATCGACGTGCTCAAGGGTTTGCTCAAAAACACCCGCGTTCGTGTGGACGCCGCTTACAGCGGTATCGAGTGCCTTGGTCTGGTGCAGAAAAACAGCTATGACTTGATTTTTATGGACCACGTTATGCCGGAAATGGACGGCGTGCAGACATTCAAGTATATGAAAAAACTGGTTGACTGCCCCAACCACAATGTTCCCGTAATCGTCCTCACGGCAAACGCTATGGCGGGCGCAAAGGAAGAATATACGGCGCTCGGCTTTGCGGATTACCTCGCAAAGCCTGTTCAGGGCGACAAGCTTGAACAGCTTTTGATGGAGTATCTTCCCCCCGAGCTTATTATTCCCGCAGACGAAAATCCCACACCAAAGAAAAAAAGCACCGCTCGCACGGACGATGTACCCGAGTTCGACAGCGAAGCAGGCTTGCAATGGTGTTGCGGGGACAATAAGCTGTACTGCAAAATCCTTTGTATGGTTAACATCGACACAAGAGCCGTTCAGCTCGACAACGCGTTCCGCAACAGTGACTGGCACACCTATCAACAGCTTTGTTGCGGGCTGAAAAGTGCCTCAAAGACGGTCGGAAGCGAAAAGCTCTCAAAGCTTGCGGAAAAAATGGAGAAACACGCTAAAAACAGCGATATATCCTATATTCGCGATAATCACAGAGTGCTGATTGAATGTTGCCACAACTTTGAAAAAGCGGCAAGTAAATATCTTTACAGCAATAAATCTGAGGGAGATAATTAACGATGAAGAAAAAAATTATGGTTGTTGACGATGACAAGATGATTTTGATGATGTGTGAGTTCATCTTGACAAAAGAGGGCTACGAGGTCATTACCGTGGAGTCCGGAAAGCGCTGTCTGGAATATTTGCGCGATGAAAGCAATCCCGCTATTGACTGCATTCTTTTGGATATCGAAATGCCGCTTCTCGACGGCTTCAAGACGCTTTCGAGCATTCGTCATTCGGAAAAGCTGATGAAAATTCCCGTGATGTTCCTCACGGCTACTGCTACTCCGGATACCGTTAAAGAGGCAATCAGACTTGGCGTAACCTCCTACCTCAAAAAGCCGTTTTTGCCGAATGAGCTTACCGAAAGAGTGGCTTCGTTGCTTGCCGACAAATAATAACAGGGGGCTTTGCCTATGCTGTACAACATACATTTCGAGGCGGCGGCTATTGCTTATCTCATTGTTCTCAACATCTACATAAGGCTTCAGTTCACCGATACTTCGCCGAGCAACAAGTACTTTCGGTATCTCGCCGAAATGATGCTTGTTGCGGTTATGCTGGACGTGATAACCGCAACAACTATCAGCTATCATCAATATGTGCCGATATGGGCGAATGTGGCAATAAACTCCGTGTATTTTGCCGCAGACATCGTTATGGAATACATTTTCATAATGTACTGCGCGTACGCTACGTTTGGCACAAAGGATAAATGGCATATTCCTCAGATTGCGGGAATATTTGCACTTGTCTGCACTGTTATACTGATTACGAACCTGTTCACGGGCTGGGTGTTCTATTTTGACGAGAACGGCTATCAGCACGGACCTATTTATATGTTTGTTCACATAGTGCCGATTGTCGAGGAATCCCTTACGGCGGGAATGATGCTGATAAACTTCAAAAAATTCAACAAAAGACAACGCCTTTCCATTATTCTGTACATTCTGGTTCTGGCATCCGGTCCTGTCGTGCAAATCCTCTATCCGAACGTGCTGTTTATTCTGTTCACGGTATCTATCGGACTGATGTTGCTGATGTTCGGTATGGAAACACCCGACTATCAGGCTCTCAACCGCACCATGAACGAGCTGAGAACAACCCGCGATGAAGCTGAGGAGGCTATGGCCGCCGCACAAATCGCAAGCCAAGCAAAATCCGAGTTCCTCACAAATATCTCGCACGAAATTCGCACTCCGATAAACGCAATCCTCGGCTACAACGAAATGGTGCTTCGGGATACCGAAAAAACCGATATCGCGCAGTACTGCGTGAATATCCAGAGCGCCGGAAAAACTTTGCTGTCGATGATTAGCGATATGCTCGACTACACCGAGATTGAAACCGGAAGCATAAATATTGAGGAAACAAACTACTCCACCGCGTCTATGATTGCCGATATCACAACCTGCGGAAAATATTATGCCGAGAAGAAGGATATCGAAATCCGCGTTGACATCGATTCCAACATTCCCAAAATGCTCCACGGCGACAATGCCCGCATCACAAGAATTTTCAGCAACCTGCTGTCAAACTCCGTTAAATACACGGATTTCGGTCATATCGATATCGTTATAAAATGGGAGCAGAAAAGCGAATTTACCGGCTGGATATACGCGGAGGTTACCGATACGGGTATAGGACTGCGCGATGAGGATATCGCAAGAATTACCTCCGCTTTTCAGCGCGCCGATAAAAAACGCAATCAGCATATTCAAGGGCTGGGTCTTGGACTCACCATCGTCACAAAGCTCCTTTCAATGATGGGTAGCCAGCTCTCTATTAAAAGCGAATACGGCAAGGGTACGTCTATCAGCTTCCGCTTGATGCAGGGTATCGTTGACCCAACGCCGCTCGGAAATGTGGACGAGCTTAACTGTATTCCCGAAAAAAGCACGTTGCGCCCCGGTTTTACTGCGCCCGATGCAAGACTGCTTGCGGTTGACGACAACAGTATGAATTTGGAGCTGTACCGCGGCAGTCTGAAAGATACAAAAATTCAGATTGATACCGCGATTAACGGTGTCGAAGCGCTTGAGCTTATCAGCCGTTACAAATACGACCTGATTATTCTCGACCATATGATGCCGATTATGGACGGTATGGAAACGCTTAAAACTATCAAGAAGCAAAATCTTTGTCAGGGCGTGCCTATCCTCGTGATTACCGCAAACGCAGTGCCCGGTGAAAAAAGCGTTTACCTCAACGCAGGCTTCGATGATTACCTCTCAAAGCCCGTGTCCAGCCGTCAGCTTCTCGAGGCTGTCCGAAAGCACCTCCCCGAGAACCTTATCCGTCCCGATAACGCCGGTTCGCTCTTTGATGAAGAGGAAACGTCCGCAGACGGTGCTTTTGAACGGCTTTCTGCGTTCCTTGATGTAAATTCGGCTATGCAGTTCTGTTGCAACAACGAGGCGCTTTATTTGCAGATTGTCAACACCTATGTTGCGGAAAATCGGCTGGAGGTTATCCGAAATTACTTTGAGGAAAAGGATTTCGACAACTACCGTATTCAAGTCCACGCGCTGAAAAGCGGCTCTCGGACTATCGGTGCAGGCGAGTTCTCCGACCGCGCGTTCTCGCTTGAAATGGCGGCAAAAAACGGCGATACCGAGTTTATTCTCGAAAACACCGAGGCGTTGCTCAATGAATACAGCGAGCTTCTTGAGCGTATAAAAGCCGCTCTGGACAGCTCTGACGAGGTTGTTGAAAACAGCGGCTTGAGCGTGCTGTATATCGATGACGACTTGATGTACCGCAGTATGATAAAGCGAATGCTCCGTGACGGCTTTGGCAATATCACGATTAAGCAATCCGCCGAGGAAGCGCTGGATATGCTCAACGCAATATCCTCCGAAGCGCAGGAAAACGGCACCGCACCCGAGTTGCCGAATATCATTCTGCTTGACCTCAACCTCAGCGGTTCAGACGGGCTTTCCCTGCTCAAAAATCTGAAAGCAAACGAATTGTACAGCTACATTCCCGTGGTGATTTACACCTCCGATGACGACAGGGAAACTCAGCTGAAATGTCTGCGTGCGGGTGCGGCGGATTTCTTTGCAAAGCCCGCTGATTGGGAAATCCTCACCGAGCGTCTGAAGCGACTTGCGGTTGTTCCCGAACAAACAGCTGTTTCTCTTTGACCGCTCAGCTATTCGGATTTGCTGTTTTCTCAAATACAATTTTTTACAAAACAGCGAGCCAAAAGCATTTATTCCCTTTTGGCTCGCTTTTGTTATACAACAATTTTTATGCCACGAACCGAATGTTGCAGTTTTGTTGCATTTATTATGGTATAATTTCTTTGTGGAATTTATATAATGAGCCAAAATTGATTTGTTTAGAGGTAAACTATGGCAACTACAGTTATGGGACGAAATCCCGCCACAATCAACAAAAAATACACCGAATACCTTCTGCCGACCGTCCTTACGGCTATGGCAACAAACATCGCGAATATTGTCGATTCGATGATGGCAGGTAATCTCCTCGGAGTTGATGCGCTGTCGGCTATCAGCATTTTGTCGCCGATATCTCAGCTTTATTTTTCCCTTACAATAATGTTCGGGCTGGGCGCGTCAAGCATTATTGCCGTTGCAAAGGGCAAAAACGACGCTCAAAAAGCAAACCGAATCTTTACAGCCGAGCTGTTGGTTCTGGGGATTTTGAGCGTTGTGCTTATCACCGTACAGCTTGTTTTTGCGGACGGAATTTGCTCTCTGCTCATCACGGGTGACGATACGGTTCACGCGCTTGCTTACGACTACTACATACCGTTCATAATCGGCACGCCGATTCAGCTTTTCCTTTTGTGCGCGATTTATCTTGTCCGCGCCGACAACCGCCCGCGCTTCTCTTCAAACATAATCATCATCGCAAATGTAGTAAATCTCGGGCTGGATTATGTGTTTATGGGCGTTCTCGATATGGGAATAAAAGGCTCGTCGTGGGCAACCGTGGCGGGAAATCTGGTCGGATTTATCATTCTGCTGACGCATTTTATCTCGGGGAAAAGCACGGTTCGCTTTGATTTTTCCGTGCTGAAAAAGCCGAGGGAGTTCTTTGGAATTGTCGGCGAATTTTTCACGGTTGGCTTGTCGGGAGCGCTCGGAACAATGCTGATTACCGTGAAAATGTTCTTCCTCAACACCATTATTCTGGATATCGGCGGTTTCGACGGTATGATATCATACTCGGTTTGCCGACCGTGCCAAATCCTGATTTCAATGTTTATCACGGGCGCGTCGCAGACTATGATTCTTATCACAAGCGTCTGCCTCGGCGAAAAGGATTATGACGGTATACGCTATGCATTCCGGCGAGCGTTTTCCGTGCTCGCGGTTGCAAGTGCCGTGATAACGCTCGGTCTTTGTGCAATGTCCGAGATTTTCATAAAGATGTTCGGCATTGTCACGGAACACGATATCGCAAACGCAATGCCCGCGTTGCAGATAAACGCGCTTTCCCTGCCGTTCCTCGCGCTGTCGTTTTTGCTTTTGTACTACTATATGTCAACAAAACGCAAAGCCCTTTCAACAACAATCGCCGTGCTTAACGGAATTGTTCTTCAGATACCGTCGTCGCTTATCTTGGGAAATCTTTTCGGTATAAACGGCGTGTGGTGGTCGTTTGTTGCCGCGCAGGTTGGAACGGTTATTGTTGTTTATATAATCACCCTTGTTATCAGGAAAAAATCAAAGGGCAAATACAAAAACTTTTATCTTCTCGACACAAACGACAATGATGAAATCACATCGATTTCGTTCAAGTCCACAAAGGAAAACGCTTCGGCAATTCCGATGTATCTCGAATCGTTTCTCGTTTCTCACGGCACGGAGAAAAATAAAGCAAACCGCGTTGCCGTGGCGATTGAGGGATTTTTGGGTAATCTCGCGCAACACAATTTAAACAAAAGGGACGCGGATATCGATATCCGTTTACTGAGCAACGCCGAGGAAATTATCATCTCAATCCGAACCAACGGCAAGCTCTTTGACTTCACCGCCGAGGATAGTGAGGAAATGTCCGATATAAGCGTGGTTAGGGCAATCTCAAAAAGCGTTGAATATTCAAGCGTTCTCGGCTTCAACAGGCTGATAATTAAAATTTGATAAGAGGTGCTCAAAATGAATAATCAGAAAAAGACTGTTCTGTCAAAAACCGAATACGGAATTTATGTTGACTTTGCGCAAAATCCTCAAAGCACGGCGTATGCTGTCGCGCGTAATTTTTCTTTTGACAAGGACACCGATGTCGAAAAGCTGAAAAAAGCCGTTGAAAAGGTAATCGACAATCACCCGTATCTCAAATCCCGCCTCAGCTTTGATGAAAACGGAAATGTCTGCAAGTGCATTTTCGACGAGCCCGCGGCTGTTGAGGTCAAGGAAATGCGCTCGGCGGACTTTGACAAGCAGGCGCTTATTCTGCCGTTTGATTTGATGAACGACAGGCTTTACAGGTGCTGTATCGTCAAGACGGAATGTGCGGTACTGCTATGTCTGAACTTTCACCACATCATTTTTGACGGGTTTTCCGTGCGTGTTCTTATTGAAGATGTAAACAAAGTGCTAAACGGAGAGCCGCTCGAGCCTGAGCTTTTCACGGGAAATGACGTTTCCGAGGAGGAGGTTGAACGCCGCTCTACGCCCGAATTTGACGAGGCGAAAAAATATTACGAGTCCGTTTTCGGCGGGCTGGAGCTTGAATCCGTTCCGATTAGCGACAAGAACGAAGGCAATCCCAAGGTCAGGAAAATCCGCTTCGATTTCAGCGCGTTCAATGCCGATGATATCAAAAGCTTTGCCCACGCTCACGGTATAAAAACAAGCGCGCTTTTCACGGGTGTGTTTGGGTTTGTTTTGGCAAAATTCGCAGGTGCGGAGGAGAGCCTGTTCTCGACAATCTTCAACGGCAGAAGCCAAAAACTTGCGAAAAGCTGTGGAATGTTCGTCAAGACTTTCCCCGTTTACTGCAACGAAAAAACCGATGATACCGCGCAGTATCTCCGCGGCATCGATGTTCAGCTTGACAATAACCGAAAATACGACTTGTACTCCTACGCGGACATTTGCGCGGATTTGCAGATAAATCCGCAGGTTCTTTTCACATATCAGGGCGACGTTTTGCATAGCGTAAACTGCGGCGGACAGCAGGTTGCTGTCGAGAGAATTGACTCGACCGACCCGAAATCGGCGATAACGTTCGAGGTGTACAGAGAAAACGGCGGTTTCTTTGCAACGCTTGAATACAGGGTTGACTTGTACGAGGAGGAAACAATTCTGATTTTCGCGCGTTGCTTTGAAAAGGCGGTTTGCGAGTTCCTAAACAAGCAGAATTTGAGCGAAATTTCACTCGCCGACAGCGAACAGCTAGCCCTTATCGACAGCTTTAACAAGACGGAAAATGCCTACGATACAAGCAAAACCGTTGTTGATTTGTTCCGTGAGCAAGCGGCGGCAAACCCCGAAAATACTGCGGTTGTGTACCTCGACAAGCGTTATACATACAAGCAGGTTGACGAGATTTCCGACAGGATTGCGGGGTATATCTCAGCGCTCGGTATCGGCAGAGAGGACGTTGTGTCTATCCTAATTCCGCGGTGCGAGTATATGGTTATCGCGTCAATGGGCGCGTCAAAAGCCGGTGCCGCGTATCAGCCGCTTGACCCGTCTTATCCGTCCGAGCGACTTGAATTTATGCTCAAGGACGCGGACGCAAAGCTGTTGATTGCAGACAAACAGTTGCTTGAACGTGTGCCGAATTACAGCGGAAAAGTGTTGCTTTTGGAGGAAATCCCCGCGCTCCCCGAGTGTACGAAAATCCCCGAAGCACCCAAGCCGCAGGACTTGTTTATCCTGCTCTACACCTCGGGTTCAACGGGCGTGCCGAAGGGCGTTATGCTCGAGCACGGAAATATTGCGTCCTTCTGCAACTGGTACAGAAATTACTACAATTTAACGGCGCAGTCGAGAGCCGCCGCTTACGCAAGCTTCGGTTTTGACGCGAATATGATGGATATGTACCCGACGCTCACGGCGGGCGCGGCGCTGTATATCATCAGCGAGGATATCCGCCTTGACCTGATGGCTATGGAGAAATTCTTCAACGAAAACGAAATCACCCATAGCTTTATGACAACTCAGGTCGGCAGACAGTTTGCACTCGAAACTAACTGCAAGAACTTGAAATATCTCTCGGTGGGCGGTGAAAAGCTGGTTCCCACAAATCCCGAGAAGAGCTTTGATTTCGTCAATATTTACGGTCCTACCGAGTGTACAATTTGTGTAACCTCATTTGAGGTTGACAAGAATTATCTTCGCGTACCGATAGGAAAAGCCCTCGATAACACCAAGCTCTATGTTGTCGATAAACACGGCAGAATTTTGCCGCCGTGCGTTCCCGGTGAGCTTTGGATTGCGGGTTACGGCGTGTCGAGAGGTTATCTGAACCGTCCCGAGCAGACCGCGAAAACCTTTATCCAAAACCCGTTCACCGATGAAATGGGCTACGAGCGCGTTTACAGAACCGGTGATATCGTGCGTTATCTGCCCGATGGAAACATCGATTTTGTCGGCAGAAACGACGGTCAGGTGAAAATCCGCGGCTTCAGAATTGAGCTTTCCGAGGTGGAAAAGGTTATCCGCGAATTTGACGGGATAAAGGACGCGGCTGTTATTGCGCGCACTCTTCCTTCGGGTGGACAGTCCATAAATGCGTACATCACCGCCGATGAAAAAATCGATATCGCAAAGCTCAACGAGTTTATCGAGAGCCGCAAGCCTTATTATATGGTTCCCGAAGCGACTATGCAGATAGATGAAATTCCGCTCACGGTCAACGGTAAGGTTGACAAGAGAAAACTGCTTGAAATCAAGCCCGCTCCCAAAGAACAGGCCGACAGTGCCGCTGTTTCAAAGCCTTTGACGGTGCTTGAAAAGAAGCTTTCCGAGATTGTCGCGAAAATTATCGGGCACAACGAGTTCGGCGTTTCCGATGACCTTTTGCGCGCGGGAATGAACTCGCTGTCTATCATCAAGCTTGCCGTTGAGCTGAACAAGCAGTTTGGCTTTGAGGCAAAGGTCAAGAAGCTGATGAAGGGATTTTCGGTTATTACGCTCGAAAACGAGATTCAGGAATTTATCCTGAGCGGGCATTTCTCGGTTCAATCGCAGAAAATGCAAAATGCACGCAAAGCCGCTTACCCGCTGTCAAAAACTCAGCTCGGCGTGTATCTCGACTGTATGCGAAACCCGTTCAGCACGCTTTACAACATTCCGGCAATGCTCAAATTCCCGAAAACAGTCGATGTCAACCGGCTCTCCGACAGCGTTAAGACGGTAATTCTCGCGCACCCCTATGTTTTCACTCACCTCACAACTCAAAACGATGATGTTGAGCAGGTTTATCCCGAAAAATCCGAAATTGAAATCCCCGTTAAAACTATTACGGAAGAGGAACTTGCCGAGCTGAAAACCGACTTTGTTAAACAGTATAATCTGCAAAAAGCTCCGCTTTTCAGAATTTTGCTCGTTCAAACCGAGGAAAATGTTTATATCCTGCTTGATTTCCACCACCTCATTTTTGACGGCGCTTCGCTGAATATACTTTTAACTCAGCTCAAAACCGTGTACGAGGGCGGCGAGGTTAAGCCCGAGGAATATACCTATTTTGATTATGTTGAGGACGAGATTAAGGCTGAAAACGGCGAGGATTATCGCGCCGCCGAGCGTTTCTTCGATGAAATGCTGAGGGACTTTGAGTCTGCGTCCGAGATAACTCCCGACCTTGGCGGGTTGCCCGAAAACGGCGTTTGCGGTGAGGCTGTTGTTCCGTTTGAGATGCCGATTTTCGAGGAATTTTGCGCCAAAAACGGCGTAACCCCCGCTCAGCTTTTCCTCGCGGGTTCATTCTACGCGGTATCGCGCTTCGTGAACAGCCGAAACGTTTTCCTCAGCACAATCAGCAACGGCAGAAGCGATATGCGGCTTACGGACTGCTTCGGTATGTTCGTCAAGACTTTGCCCGTGGGAATCGAGGTTGAGGACATTTCCGCGCTCGATTTTGTTCAGAAAACAAAGGCTGTGTTTACGGGCGCAATCGAAAATGAAATCTATCCTTACGCGAAAATCTGCACGAAATTCGGCTACGCACCGAACATCATGTACGAGTATCAGCTCGGTGTTACTGACGAGCTTGTTATTGACGGAAAAACTGTTGAGAAAAATATTCTCGAGCTCGAAAAGTCAAAATTCAAGGTTTCTATCCGCATCGAAAGCCACAACGGACAGCCTTGCGTTGTCATTCACTATAACGACGCGCTTTACTCAAGCGAGCTTATGGCAACGCTTGCAAGCTCGATTTTGAACACGGTTAAGCAGATTGTCGGCAACCCTAGCGGCAAAATCAGAAGCGTTTCATTGCTCGATGATGAACAGCTCCGCGAAATCAAGAGCTTTTCGTCAACGCTTCTTGCGCCGGTTGAAGATGAACTGCTCCACAAAATGTTCGAGAAACAAGCGGCAAAAACTCCCGACAAAAACGCGCTTGTTGCCGGCGACAAAACGCTTTCTTATGCGGAGCTTGACCGCCTCGCGAACATCACCGCAAACTCGCTTATCGCAAATGGCTTCAAAAAGGGCGGGAAAGCGGTTGTGCTCCTTGAAAGAACCTCGAAATTCTTCACCACGATTTTCGGTATCCTCAAAGCAGGCGGCGCGTTTATTCCCACCTGCCCCGATTATCCGAAGGAGCGTATCGACAGCATTATCGAGGACAGCGAAGCGGATTTTGTGATAACCGAGGGAGATTTGCTCGGTGCTTACGACAAAACCGTGAATGTTGACGAGCTTCTTGCGGGCAACAACTCCGAAAATCCCAACGTTGACGTTTGCGGCGAGGATTTGGCTTACCTCATCTACACCTCCGGTTCAACGGGCAAGCCGAAGGGCGTTATGTTGCGCCACAAGGGAATTTGCAACTACTTGACGTACAGCAACGCCAACACTCACGTTAAGAACATAGTTGACAAGGGCAGCGTTTACGGCTCGGTTACAACCGTTTCGTTCGATATGTCGCTCAAGGAAACTGTTTTGTCGCTCTGCAACGGCTTGACGCTTGTTTTCGCCGATGATGAGCAGACGGTAAATCCCATCGCGCTTGCTCGGTTGTTGAGGGAAAACAATGTTGACGTGTTCAACTCAACGCCGTCACGTTTGCTTCAATATATGGAGCTTGACGAATTTGCCGAGGCTATGGCGAACTGCAAGGTTATCCTCTCGGGCGGTGAAAAATACCCCGACAAGCTCCTCAAACTCCTGCGCGAAAAGACCTCGGCGACAATACTGAATACCTACGGACCAACCGAAATTACCGTTTCGTCCAACTGCAAGGACTTGACCAATGCCGATGAAATCTCAATCGGAAAGCCGCTTATGAACTACATCGAGCACATTGTCGATACCGACGGAAATCTGCTCCCCGTGGGTGTTGTCGGCGAGCTTTTGATATCGGGTATCGGTGTTGCAAAGGGCTACAACAAGCTCCCCGAACAGACGAAAAAAGCGTTTATCGAGTTCAACGGTGAGCGCACCTACCGCTCCGGCGACTACGCAAAATGGACGAAAAACGGCGATGTCATTATCCTCGGCAGAACCGATAATCAGGTTAAACTGCGCGGTCTTAGAATTGAGCTGGGTGAGATTGAAAAGTGCCTGTCGAACATCAACGGAGTAAAGAGCGCGATTGCCCTTATCCGAAAGGTGAACAAAGCGGACGCAATCTGCGCGTATTTTACCGCGGAAACTCAGCTCAGCGAGGAGTTTATCAGAAGCGAGCTGGAAAAATCGCTCACCGATTATATGATACCGACAGCGTATGTTCAGCTTGAAAGTATGCCGCTCACCCCGAACGGCAAAATCAACACAAAACTGCTCCCCGAGCCGATTGCCGCAACCAAAAAGAACGGCACCGAAGCTAAAACCAAGTTTGAAAAGACGCTCTGCGATATTTACGCAAAGGTCCTCGAGCTTGACAAGGTGTACGCAAACGACAGCTTCTTCGATATCGGCGGAAATTCGCTTACGGTAACGAGAATTGTCATACTGGCAAACAAGGCGGGAATTGACATCTCCTACGGCGATGTTTTTGCAAATCCCACTCCCGCGGCGCTTGCAAAGCTGTTTGATAAAGACGCGCAGGAAAACGAGCTTGACGATTTGGGCAATTTTGATTACAGCGAAATCAACAAGCTCCTCGCTCAGAACAACCTCGACTGCTTCAAAAACGGCGAAAAACAGGAAATCGGCGATGTGCTTCTCACGGGCGCGGCGGGCTTCCTCGGTATTCATATTCTGCACGAGCTTATTCACGGTTACAACGGAAAAATCTACTGTATGCTCCGCGACAAGAGAGAAAATTCAGCTGAATCGCGGCTTAACTCGGTGTTCTACTATTACTTTGAGGAAAATCTCAAGGAGAAATACTCCGACAGAGTTGTCGTTTTAAACGGCGATGTTACCGACCGCAAGTCATTTGACAAGTTCCTTGAGTTCAGGATTGATACGGTTATCAACTGCGCGGCAAACGTCAAGCATTTCTCAAAGGGCACGGATATCGAGGACGTCAACCTTTACGGCGCGCTGAATACCGTGGATTTCTGCAAGCGTGCAAACGCGCGGCTTATCCACGTTTCTACGATGAGTATCGGCGGAATTTTTGTCGGTGAACAAGGCGATGTCACAAAACTTCAAGAAACTCAGCTTTATTTCGGACAGCAGGAATCCTCGAAATACACGATGTCAAAATTCCTCTCCGAGCGCGCAATTCTCGACGAGGTAACGCGCGGCTTCAACGCAAAAATAATGCGCGTTGGCAACCTCTCCGCAAGAGAAATCGACGGTGAATATCAGATAAATTTCACCACAAACACGTTTATGGGCAGACTTAAATCAAACCTGATTATCGGGAAATATCCGTATGAGATGATTGAAAAGCCGTTTGAGCTGTCGCCGATTGATTATGTCGCAAAGGCAATTCTCCTCCTCGCGCAAACCCCGAAGGAATGTACCGTTTTCCACCCGTTCAACAACCACACGCTGATGATGGGCGACCTTTATATGGAAATGGACAGAAACGGGCTTCACTCCGAGGCGGCGGAAAATGATGAATACGAAAAGGCGCTTGACGAAGCAAAGCAAAATCCCGAAAAGGCAAAAATTTTGTCGAGTATGATTGCTTATCAGAATATGGCGCACGGTCAGAAGATTTTCCCCGTTGAAAAGAGCAACAAGTACACAATGCAGGTTCTTTACCGAATGGGATTCCGCTGGCCCGTAACCTCGCACGATTATATGAAACGCTTCATAAAAGCGCTCAAGGGCTTGGGCTTCTTTGATATCAAGCTCTAAGCCGCTCAATAATCAACAACAGCCTCGTTAACGGGGCTGTTTTGTTGTATTATTTAAAACAGCTTGTTCAACCGCCGCGGCAGGTTTTTCTTGACAAAAATGTTGTCGAGTGATATAATGTTATTAGAAAAACTTGGCGTTTGAGAAATACGGAAGTTTTACGGAGGAGAATATGGACATCAACTGCGGACGCGTGTTTAAACCGAACAGGATTCTTTATTACATTAAGCCAACCGAACAAGAAAAGCGTGACTTCTACTCCGGCAAAATCCCCGAGGTTCTCGCGGCTTTTGAGGGCGCTTTCGGTACTTATGATAACCCCGGGCTTTTTCTGCTGAACGATGGTGAAAAGCAAACGGAGTTGCTTGGAATTGAGTTTCGTCCGAATGACTCTCGCATTAGCTATCCGAAAGGCTTGGCGTCGGTTATGCTTCCGCAGGGTTTTATGATTTCGGCTTCTTTTTTGAATGTTGATGAGTTTAACGATGAAACTATTTGCGATTGCATTGAACAGGTTCAAAACAAGATTGATGTTTTGAATTTCTACTGGAGTACCCTGAAGCCTTTGGAAAATCCCGATATTATACAGATTTCTACGTTCAACAACCACAACAGGATTCTCATTAAAACAAAAGATATTTCCGCAGAGGAGCTTTTCAAGCCGATTTCTCCCGTTTCGGAAACCGAAAAACAGCTTTTTAACCTCGCTTACCGCGACGGTCTTACCGGTCACTACAACTGGAATTATATCTGGCCGATTATCGCTGGATACGGGCTGAAGGGTATTCAGGATTTCACGTTCGTTCACTTTGATATCAAGGATTTTAAGGCAATAAATATCGTTTACGGACACGCTGTTGCAAATTATGTTCTCGACAGACTTGTAAAGCACATGAACGAAACCGATTGGATTTATTACAGCGCGCGGTGCGACAACGACAATTTCGCGATGATGATAAAGGATATGCCCGAGGAAGAAACTCGGCAAAAGCTCCTTCAATTCTTCGATGAGATTTCCGTTCTGGAGGAGGACAAAAACTATCGGATTTATTACAGGTGCGGGGTTGTCCCGATGAGAAACACTTTGCTTCTCGGGGACAGGGTTGCCGATGCGGGAAAGCAGGTTCAGCGGCTCGGAAACAAGCTGTACGAAACCGAGGTGCTGTTATACACCGACTCAATGCACGACACGCTTGACTGGTCAACAAAAACAAGATATTACCTCGATACGGCAATCAAGCAAGATGAATTTCTCGTTTATCTGCAGCCGAAATTTGACATCAAAACCGAAAAGCTTCACGGCGCGGAAGCCCTTATCAGGTGGAAATATCACGGTCGCGAGTTGCTCAGCCCCGCGCGGTTTATTCCGATATTTGAAACGGGCGGGCTTATCAGCAAGCTTGATGATATCGTGCTAAAAAAGGTGTGCTCTTATCTGAAAAAGTGGCATGAACAGGGCTTGGAGTTGCACCCGATTTCCGTGAACCTGTCGAGAAAAAGTATGGGCGACCACGACCTCGTTGAGCATCTCACGGCAATTGTTGACGGGTACGGTGTTGACCGCTCGTTGATTGATTTTGAGCTTACCGAAAGCGCCGCTTATGATAATCAGGACTATATGATAAGCGTCATCAAAGCGCTCAAGGAGAGAGGTTTCAAGATTTCAATCGATGATTTCGGGACAGGCTATTCGTCACTTTCACTGCTCACGGCAATGCCCATCGATACAATAAAAATCGACAAATCGTTCGTTGACAGGATTGGAAGTTCCGAGGAAGCACGCAAGGATTGCGCTGTCTTAAAGCACATTATAGCGATGGTTAAGGACCTCAATTTCACCTGTCTTGCAGAGGGTGCGGAAACTAAAGAACAGGTTGAGCTGTTGCGGGAATTTGGTTGCGAGGTTGTTCAGGGCTATTATTACAGCAAGCCGCTTCCCGTTGAGGATTACGAGCAAAAGTTAAATTAAAATCAATATCGGCAGGCACGTTTTATCCGCGCCCGCCGATTTGTCTTTATTTTCCCACATAGTAAAAAAACGAGTGTGTATAGGTTTTGATTTCGTTCTCCCAATCATAGCTGCACCCGTTTTTTTCGTCCGTTCCCGCAGGCTTTCCGTAGGCTGTTCCCGTGTGCATAAAATTCCCGCCGAGTTCCCCGCTGAATGTGTTAAAATCGGTGTAGATTTCTCCGATATAACCCAAGCTGAATATACAAAGCTCGCTGTCCTTAAACACAAGCCCGAAATCCTCGGGTTTCGGCGGCAAATCAACTGTTTCAAGCCGACCGCTGAATCCCTCTCCCGATGTGTTGTACACGAGCTTTCCGCTCGTTGCTTCAATCGCTTCTCTGTAACGGCGAAGCTTATCCATAAAATCGCGGTCGGTTTCATCGGTGAGAACGCGCACGTTTTCACCCTGAGGTGCGTCAACGTCATAGATTATCGCGAAATTCGCCTCGTAAATCGGAATCACTGCGCTGAACGAAACGTGTCGGTAACCGTCACCGTCCACATAATCGTTGAACTCGCCCTCGATTTTCTCACCGCCCATCAAGAATTTAACCAACGCTCCCTCAGTCGCCGCGTTGACTATAACAAGCGAGGTCGTTGAAAAAAGCGTTATCACGGCGGCAATAACAAGCGGTTTAAATCGGAATTTGCGTTTGCTCTCATTCGTTTCTACAAGCGACCTTACGGCGACAATATTTCTTTTGATGCGCTTTTTTGACAGCTTGATTTCACCCTCCGGCGGACAATTCCTAAAAAATTCGTCAAACATTGTCATAACCCCTTTCGCTCAAAAATTTTTTCAGCTTTTCTCGGGCACGGTGCAGATTTGTCCGCACCGTGCTTTCGGATAGGTTCATTGCGCTTGCAATTTGCGAGGACTTTTCACCGTAGAGATAAAAGCGCAGAAAGATTTCTCGGTCTTTCGGCGAAAGCTGTTCAACACCCTCATTCAGGCACTCCATCATTTCGGAAATCTCCGCTTTGTCCTCGACCAAAATATCGGACGAAATCTCAAGCTCCGTTATGTCCTCAAACGGCGGCGGAAGGCTTCGGAAGCGGTTTTTAACGGCGTTTCTCGTTGCCGCCGACAGATATGCCGACAACCCGATTTTTATTTCGAGATTTTGGCGACAATTCCACAATTTACAGAAAACCTCAACGGAAATTTCGTCAATATCTTCCTCGGAAAGCGCACCGCGTGAGAAATTTCGCGCCACGGTACAAACATATCCCGAATATTTCTTCACTACCCTTTCAAGCGCCTTGATATCGCCGTCCGCAAGCGCTGAAAGCAACTTTTCCTCGTTCATCTTACCTCTCTGCTGTTAAATATGCGCATACCTGAAAGGATTTTTCCTCTCATTTATATAGACACCGTTTTTCTGAAAATGTTACAGCTTTTTCAAAAATTCTTTTAACTCACCGTTTGAATTACCGCAGAAGAATTGCTCGACAAATATAGACTTTTCCAGTTTTTGTGTTATAATATAAAAAAGTTTTTGAGCTCGGGTTAAGGTTCAACGATTATAATAAAATTGCAAAAGAACAACATTTTTTGACGGAAAGGTATAATATGAAAATACTGATTGCCGAGGACGACTCCTCGCTTCGTCGGGCGCTTGTTTCTATCCTGCAAAAGAACAACTATACCGTCGATGCTGTCGATAACGGCGGCGACGCGTTCGATTATCTTAACAGCGGGCTTTATGACGCGGCTGTTCTCGATATTATGATGCCCGTTGCAGACGGCGTTTCCGTGCTTGTCCGCGCGCGAAAAGAGAATATCGCAACGTCCGTGCTGTTGCTTACCGCAAAGTCTGAGATTGACGACAAAATTACCGCGTTCTCGAAAACATCTGGGACCCGCAGAATATGCCGAATACATCGCGGCAACTGCCGCACCGAGCACCACAAGGAAGGCAGAGCTTCAAACGGCGCTTACGAGGACGTTGGTTTTCGCGTGATAAAGGTGCTGAACGGCGAAGAGCCGGAGCAAATGGTCGAGCTGGCAACGCTCAACGCGCCTGTTGTAACGGCAAAGACCGTGTTGCCGAACACGATTGTGCTTTCGTGGGAAGCTGTTGACGATGCGGTTGAGTATCAGATTTTTGAATACTGCGAAAACACCGCTCTTTTCCGTATGCTCGACAGAACCGCCAAAACCACTTTTGCGGTTAACGTGAAGAATGACGGCAACTCGTACAGCTATGTCGTTCAGCCGATTTCTTACACGGCAATCTGCGACAACATTTCAGCCGAATTTGCCGTAAAATCAGTAACAGGAGAATCGCAAGAGCCGACCGAGATTTCAAAGGAAAGTGACGGTGAACGAAAACATCCGGAATTTTTTCGTCATTCTATCGGCGGCAATCATCGCCGCAATATTCGTTATCATCAGGCTAAAAGCAAAATGACCGGCTCGCGCTCTTGAATTATTTGCAGTCGAAGCTCTTTTAAGCAGGGTTTTGCCGGTTCGTTCAAAAAATTTTTGCTAAACATAAAAGCTGTTCGTCAAATTGCACAAAACTATAATCATTGGACTTTTTGTGGTATACATTGATTTTTTTGTCGAGAACATTGGCTTACTTATTTTCCCATAAATTGTATTATTTCCCATTTCTGCGCTTCGTCCGAAATTTTTTTGGTTATTAAGCGAATTGTATTAACACGGAAAATGTTTTATAATAAATTTACCAAAAAAATTCAGGAGGAATTAAAATGAAACATTTGATAACAGCTTCCGAGCGCAACTACGGTTACATTATAAGTCCCGTCTTCAGCGGTCTGGAAAACGGTCACGTCTTCGCCGGAGTAAAGGTGGAACATTCATCGGGGGACGTGGAGCTTTTTGGGAAAAATTCTAGGCTTGGCGATTTTCACATACATAAAGGCGTTAAAAATCGCGTTGACGGCTTGAAGTGGAATTTGAATGAATTTGGCGACGAAATCGACATCACCTACGACGGCGAAAACAACATCATTATTATCAAGGAAATTCCGCTCGAGCCTTCCGAAAAAGAGCTTGCCGAACAAGCCGCGAAAATTCGGGATATTATCAAGAACGGCTCGGTTTAACTCGGTAATTCCCGTTAACCGAATATACCCAAAATCCCGATTGGACTGCGGTCTTTTCGGGATTGACTTTTCTCGGGGATTGTGATATAATAAACATAGCGATAAATGTTTCGGAATTTATCGCTATGTTGTAACTCCGCCGTTTGACTATTTATGCCTATAGCAATGCTGTAAAAGGCGGAATTCGCTGTCGGGCGTTCCCGACAAATTCCCATTTCTCGCGCAGTATACACCTTCAGTTTTCACAATGCCGTTTACGATAGTGAGAAACGATATACGTTGCTCGGCACGGATTGACAAAAAACGCTTAGAGAACGCAAAAACACTCATAATGGGCTGAAAAAAGGACAGTTGGAAATTCTCACCTGCTGTCCTTTTTTATGTATTATTTCGCGTAAAATCAAACCGATTTGCCCATATCATACGCCGAAATCAACGACGGGTGACCTTTTATATCACCGACAGCGTTTACCCCGCCTGCGAAAACAGTTCCCGCAAGACGTGCCTTCGGGAAACACTCAATCCAGCCCTCAAGCCCGTTCACAGCGCGGTTCGGAACGCTCTCGCCGTCCTCAGCGGCGGCGGAAAGCAAATAAATTTCCCTGAAAGCGTAATCTGCGGAATACATCGGGTTGCCGCGGTCAAGGAGCGTTTTCATTTGCCCGCTCATCTCGTAGTAATAAATCGGTGTTGCAAAAGCGATAACGTCCGCCGCCAACATTTTTTCGACAACCTCAGCGGCGTCGTCCTTGATAACGCAACGGTTCGTCTTTGAACAAGCAAGACAGCCCTTGCAAAATCCGATGTTTTTCTCCCTGAAATACAGCGTTTCAACTTTGTTTCCGGCTTCTGCCGCTCCCCTTGCAAACTCGGTTGCAAGGCACTCGGAATTGCCGTTCTTTCGGGGACTTGTGGATATAATAAGTACGTTTTTCATTGCTGTTCCTCCTAAAAAAGTCAAATTCACTTTTTTAGTATAGCACTTTTTTCAACAAGTGTCAAGTGCCTTGATAAACGAGGACATTGCTTTTCGGATAACGATTTGCCGCTTATTTTTGAGAACTTCCGGCGAGGCGAAATTTCCGAATTGTCGGTTATCCCTTGTTCCGAGTATGTTCAACATCTGCCGTTTTACGACAATTACAGCCGTTCGGACAGCCCGAGCATTTCCCGCCGCACGAGCATTTGCCGTTCATTTTGTCCGAGCGGATTTTGTATAACGCGCCGAAAATTGCCGCTCCTACAACCAAACCTATGATAATTGTCGCCACTTTACACACGCACCTTTCTGCCCGATTTAAACTTGCTCGGTCTTATCATCATAAAAATCATAATCATCAGCACAAGTACCGCAAAAATCAGCCCAACCACGTTCACCGCGCCGCTGAACAACAGCCCGAATTGATAGATAATCAGCGATATCGCATACGCGAAGCCGCACTGATAACCGATTGCAAAGAGCGTCCACTTTGCGCTGTTCATCTCACGCTTGATTGCGCCGATTGCCGCAAAGCACGGCGCACAAAGCAGGTTGAACACAAGAAACGAGTACCCCGCAAGCGCCGACATTCCCATAAAGTCGAGAACGCCGAACACTCCGACAACCTCTTCTTTCGCGACAAGTCCCATTATTGTGGCGATAGCCGCGGTTGGTTCGCCGAAGCCAAGCGGCGCGAAAATCCAGCAGATTGCCCCGCCGATAATGCCGAGAACGCTGTCGGAAAGCACAATTTCCGTGCTGAAACCGAAACCGCCATCGGGCAGATTTCCGAACACCGAGCCCGCCCAGATGATTACCGATGACAGCAGAATTATCGTTCCCGCTTTCTTGATAAAACTCGAGCCGCGCTCCCACATTGAGCGCAGAATATTGCCGATTGTCGGCAAGTGATACGCGGGCAGTTCCATCACAAACGGGGCGGGTTCGCCGGCAAACAGCTTGGTTTTCTTCAGGATAATTCCCGAGATGATAATTGCCGCAACTCCGATGAAATACGCGCTCGGCGCAACCCACCACGCGTTGCCGAAAAGCGCGCCCGCGATAAGCGCAATTATCGGCATTTTCGCGCCGCACGGAATGAAGGTTGTCGTCATAATCGTCATTCGGCGGTCACGCTCGTTCTCGATTGTACGAGAAGCCATAATCCCCGGCACGCCGCAACCCGTGCCGATTAACATCGGTATAAACGACTTGCCCGAAAGACCGAATTTGCGGAAAATCCTGTCCATAACAAACGCAATTCTCGCCATATAGCCGCAACTTTCGAGGAACGCGAGAAAGATAAACAGCACCAGCATATGCGGCACAAAGCCAAGTACCGCGCCCACACCCGCGACAATTCCGTCAACAATAAGGCTTTGCAACCACTCGGCGCAGTTCACGGATTCCAGCGCGTTGCCGAGCAAAACGGGTATTCCCTTCACCCAAATTCCGTAATTTTCGGGCGCGGGAAGTTCCTCCAAATCCGCTTCAACAAGCGCCGCGATATCGAATCCGCTTTCCGCAAGGCTGTCCGCGTAAGAGCCGAGAGCCTCGTCAAATGCACCGAAATCCGCTTCTTCAACAGCGCCTAGAATTTCCTCCGCACCGACCGCGCCCGAGTCAACAGCAGACTGCGCAAGTGCAAGCAACTCGTCCGTGAAAATCCGCTCCTCCGCGTACTCCGAAACCGCTTTTTCATACTCCTCAGCGCCGATGTTGAACAGGTGAAAACCATCGCCGAAAAGTCCGTCATTTGTCCAGTCGGTAACCCACGTTCCGACCGTTGTTACCGAAACAAAATACACGACAAACATTATCGCGGCGAAAATCGGAAGCGCCAAAATTCGGTTCGTGACAACCCTGTCGATTTTGTCCGAAATCGTCAAGCCCTTGTGTTTCTTTTTCAGGCAATCCTTAATTATTCCTGCTATGTAAATGTAGCGCTCGTTTGTGATAATACTCTCGCTGTCGTCGTCCATTTCGCGCTCACAAGCGGCGATGTCGGCTTCGATGTGCGCCCTTTTTTCCTCGGGAACATTCAGCGCTTCGTACACCTTTTGGTCGCGCTCAAACAGCTTTATCGCAAACCAACGTTGCAGTTGCTCGGGCGAATCGTGCAAAACCGCTTCCTCGATATGCGCGATTGCGTGTTCAACACAACCGCAGAATTTATGCCGCGGCACTGCCGGAGCTTTGGATTTTGCGATATCAACAGCGGCTTCGGCGGCTTCGATAACGCCCGTTCCTTTCAGCGCGGAAATCTCGACAACCTTACAGCCGAGTTCCTCGGAAAGCTGTTCGATGTTGATTTTGTCGCCATTTTTCCGCACAACGTCCATCATATTCACCGCACATACAACCGGTATCCCAAGCTCCAAAAGCTGAGTTGTGAGGTAAAGATTGCGCTCGAGATTTGTGCCGTCAATGATGTTCAGAATTGCGTTGGGACGCTCGCCGATGAGGTAATTACGCGCGACAACCTCCTCGAGCGTGTACGGCGAGAGCGAGTAAATTCCCGGCAGGTCGGTGATGATAACGTCCTTGTGCCCTTTCAGCCTGCCCTCTTTTTTCTCCACGGTAACGCCGGGCCAGTTTCCGACAAACTGATTTGAACCGGTCAGCGCGTTGAACAACGTGGTTTTGCCTGCGTTCGGATTTCCCGCAAGCGCGATTTTTATTGCCATAATTGTAATCCTTTCTTGATGTTAGACAAGACTAACTCCTGCACAAAATTAAACGGTTTCAATCATCTCAGCGTCAGCTTTTCTAAGCGAAAGCTCGTAGCCGCGCACCGTTATTTCAATCGGGTCACCGAGCGGCGCGACCTTGCGAACGCTGATTACAACGCCCTTTGTGATGCCCATATCCATAATTCTGCGCCGCACCGCGCCCTCGCCGTTCAGCCTTTTCACGGTGACGGTTGAGCCGATTTTGGCTTCTCTCAATGTTGACATTTTAACCCCTCCTTGTGTAATATTCAATCTCGGCAAAACGGTTCTTGCAGTCCACCAAAAAGAACGAAATCTGCCCGATACAACAGCCGCTCTTTTTCTCAACAACAGCCCAACGGTAATAATCGTTACTTGCGTAGGAAGATATGTATTTTGCAAGAAGCTCGCGCACATCTTTCACCGTCGAATAAACAGGCTCGCCGTAGAAATGTTGTATGTTTTCATCTCCAGCCCAGTTTTTCAGCATATCCGAGCTGTCCGAAAAGGAAAATTTCCGGAGCAGAAGCCGCTCGGTTTCAATCGTTTGCGCACCCACACTTTGCATATCAAACCACCTCAAACCATAATTTTCTGCGCCATTTCCTTTGAAACGGCAACCCGCGAATTTTTGACATTCACGATAACATTCCCGCTAATCTCGCTGATGACGGTGACCGAGCCGCCCGCCACGAAGCCGAGATTTTCGAGAAACCTTCGCGTGTCCGCGCTCCCGCCGACCTTTCTGATAATGTTCTCCTCACCAAGATTTGCCATTGTAAGCGGCATTGTTGCTCCTCCTTGCCAAAAGTTAGCAAAAACTAACTTGCGTTCAAAATATATCGGTTAGTTCTCACTAACCAAGTACTATAATACCCCATTTCAGCCGATTTGTCAAGAGGTTTTGAATAATTTCCCGAGCAAAAATTCAATTTTGTTGAAAAACCACATTTTTACTCAATTAGCCAAGACTAACTTCATCAAATCGCACAAACCTTTGTTCAATTGTATAAAAACGCTTTTCAGCAAATTTTGCCGTAAACAACAAAACAGGCGGCTCCGAGCTGTTTCGGAACCGCCGTTTTTTATTTCTTCTTGAAAAGCTTTGCCGGACGGTGCCCCGCGCCCGTTATAAACTCATCGGTTTCCTCAACAAAATCCGAAACCTTCCGCCTGAAATTTGCGGAAAGCACGGAAATTCCGCCAACCGTTTCCATTACGCGCTGAAGGCTTGCGAGGGTGAATTTTTCGGGGAGAAAATCAAAGATGATGTCAAAGTTCCCGATGCAATTCCTGAGCTTTGAAAGCGCCGCCGCAATAATTGCCGCGTGGTCAAAAGCAAGTCCGTCGCTTTGAATTATCTCGAAGCGAGCCTCACCGAATTTTCTGTCCTTTTCGCGCAATTTTGCCGTGAGCACAATCTCGCCGCAAGCAAGCGTCAGAATATCCGCTCCGTCCTCGCTCTCAAAATCAACGTCAAACCATTTCGCGTCAATCGCGTCATCACCGCCCATCGCCTTAACATTTTCCTCGGTGATAATGCTTGCGAACGCGTTTGAAATAATTCTTCCGCGCGGGTCACGGTTTGGCTTGCTGAAAACGCCCACGGGCAAAATTGCCGACGGAGTTACGTTTGTTTCCTCGGTAATCTCCCGCAACGCGCATTCCTCAACAGTTTCATCAGCCCTCAAAAATCCTCCCGGCAATGCCCACCTGTTCACAAACGGGTGCTCACCGCGCTTGATAAGCAAGAGCGACAGCTTTGCGCTCCCGTCCTTGCGGTAGTTGTCGTCATCGCTTGTGCGGATTGCAAACGCCGCGATATCGCAAGCCACGGACGGTCGGTCGTAATTGTTGATATTGTACGCGGAGAGGAACAACTCCTCGTCCGTCTTTTCCGAGAAATGCTGATTTGCAAACGCCCGTTTCAGCTCCTCCTTGGATTTGTCTGAGTAAAACAGCGGTATAATGCCGTTTATGTGGTCCGAGCCGCGTTCCGTGAGATAAATTCGGTTGCCCTTTATCTCCATAAAACCGTTCTCGAGAACAAATTTCACTTCTTCCTCAAAAACCTTCGTGAAATCCAAACCAAACCGCTTTTTAAAGCAATCAAGGTCGATGAACGCAAAATAAAATGCAACCGAAACCATTTTCGCGATGCTTTCCTCAACGGGGAGTCTGTAAATGTCCTGAATGGGGAATTTTCCGGCATTTACGGCGGCACGGTATCTTTCCATACGCTTTTCCGCGGCACCGAGATTGTACGCGAGATAATCGATACCGAAGGACTGCGCGCCAAGTCCCATTCCCAGATACGGCATTCCCTCGATAACCCGCTTTGTGAGATAGTCGCTCGTGCCGTAATCGCCGTCAATCCGGCTGAATGTATTCTTTCCGATGTTCGCGGCGTAACCCGCGCCGGTAAGCTCGCTGTAAGCTATTCGGTACTGATACATCGCCTTGTAAACCGAAACGCCGCCCGCTTCAAACTCGAGCTTCGTGCCCTTGTAGCGGTTTCTGTACAACGTGATATAATCGGGCGCAAGACCTACCGCGTATTTCAGCGTGTTCCTGAAATCAACATCGGTTTGGTGCAAAAAGCCGTACATCAGGTCAATGTTGAACCGCTCAAAGCCCGCCGCGCGGATATTCTTAACCGCCTTTTCGTAAACCGAAGCGCTTCCCTCTCTTCCAAGCTCCGCGAGCAGTTTCTCGGAAACCGCCTGCACACCCATACTTATTCTGCGGTAACCGAGGTCGTAGAGTAGCTTCATCTTCTCAGGCTCGTCTGCGGCAATTGCAGGCGTTGTTTCCACGCTGAACACAACTCCGTCCTCGATATCAAAAAGCTCCCGCACGGCTTTGGTGATGCGCGTCAGATTGCTTGCCGAGAGCTTTGCGGGAGTGCCGCCGCCGAGGTCAAAGCCCGCAATCCTTTTGCCGCGAAGCAACTCGGAGTACATCTTCATTTCCTTTAACAAAAGCTCGGTGTATTCGCTTTCAATGTCCTCATCGGTGTTTTCGAGAACCGTGTATTCGCAGAATTTACAGCGGGATTTGCAGAACGGAACGTGTACATACAAGCACAGCTCGTCAACCTTTTTCCACTGCTCCGAGAGGAAACTCTTAATCTCGTTTTCATCGGTGAGCTTATACTCCATAAACGAATGAGGCGTAAGCGGATAAGCTGTGTTCGCGTAGTGGTGATAAAGCAAGCCGGTTTCATAGATTTCGTTGCAGTTCATAGAAAAGCCTCCTTTGATATTATCAAGTTGTTATTAACAATTTAATAATAACATATTTTCCGGCTTTTGTCAAGTGTTTTTTGAAAAAATTCTCCAAAATAACAACTGATTTTTTATGAACCGCAATTTGATGAATCAGACGTGCTCTGCTTTAAGCCGCAGAGCAGTCTTTCATCAGCAATGCAATTAACGTTTCTGCTGAAATTTTTACTGCGATTTTGAGCCGAGGTCAATTTTGAATGTACCGAGATTTTGGTGAGATATTTTGTGCAAAGTTATCATTGCATAATAATTATATCGCCCGAGCGAACATTTGTCAATGCACCGAGCGCGAAATGTATATAAATTGAACACGAATGGTAAAAAAAACAGGTTCGCCGAGAAATCCCGCGAACCCGTTTGTCTTTATTCCGTGTACAACGCAACCGTGATTGTGAACACATTGTCTTTTACATTGATTTCCGATGTTCCGTTGTACCGCTCCAGCACCTCGTCAACATTCCTCAATCCATAGCCGTGTTTTTCCTTGTCAGCCTTTGAGGTAACAATTCTGCCGTTTTCTTTTTGCACGGCAGTCTTGAAAGAATTTGCGGCTTTGATTATCAGCATACCTTTTGAAAAATCCATTCCAAAATCGATAAACTTGTTTTCATCAACAAGCGAAACCGCTTGCAGAGCGTTATCAATCAGATTACCCAGAATTATGGTCAGGTCAAACGAAGGGAAGCTGAAATCCGAAGGCAAGGAAGCCTTGACGTTAATCTTAACCCCCATTTCCGCGGCAGGCTGGAGCTTGGCATTCAGCAGTCCGTCCACCGCCGGAAAACCCGTGTGGACAATCTCCGCCTTGTTTTGATAAGTGCCGATAATGCTTGAAATGTGATTTTTCGCCTCGTCGATATCGCCGTCCTCAAGGTATGAATTTATCGTCAAAAGATGGTTTTTGATATCGTGCCGCAATTTGCCCGTTGTGTTGTGCAAATCCTCCACAAGCAAAAGCTGATTTACATAATATTCATTCTGCTGTTTAATCAAAGCGCTTTCCTGCTGTTCTTTAAAAAGAAGCGATACCCTGTCGAACAAGAAGAAAACCATAAAATTTATTATCAAAATCGTTGCAACCGCAGACGAGATTTCGTACACCGTAAGCCCTTGGTACCGAAAAAATACAATAAGCATATACAGCGATAAAACCGGCACGGTTAGCAGAGCAATCCAGTATGCTTTTGGCAAGGTATTCCCCTTTTTGATATTTTTGAAGCCGTTTGCCGCCATCGATAAGGCAAACAGCAGGCAATTTGTAGCAACAATGCCGATTATCGAATTATAGTTGTTGGTTTCGGTCAACGGGAAGTTTATGTACCCCGTCAGCGTAACCACAATCATTTCCATGCACATCGAAACAGTGTACACAACCAAGCTCACAAAAATCTTTTTCTTTATTGACGAGATGTACAAAAACGTCAGCAGGAAATACGCCAAAAGATTTACGATAAGATTTAAAATCGGGATATTGATAACCAACGCCACAAACGAGGTCAACACATAATACCCGACAAGCGCAAGTATCTCGGTTGATTTTTTCACGCATCTGTTATCGAAAAATGCGTGCATAAACTTGTAAACGGCAAACACACCCAACATCTGCGAGAGAAGATTTGCGATATTGTACGGAGTAAACTCAATCATAGCTTTTCTCCTCCGAATTTCATCAGCGTTTCCCGAACTTCCTTACGTTTGTTTCGGCTGATGGGGATTGAGTCGCCGTTCGACATTGTTATTTCTTCGTATTTTATCAGCCTTATCTGATTGTAATTTATGATATACGAACGATGAACCTGTATAAATCCCGACTCGGATATCTGCGACATAATCTCCGATAACGTTGACTTAAATTCGTAGTTCCCACCCGTTGTGGCAATTTTGAAATTATGGTTATAGCTCTCAAAATAAAGGATATCGCTGAACTTTATCCTAAACGTTCCCTGCTTGTTTTCAAACACAAAAACCCGCTCGGATTTGCTCAAAAGCTCAGCCGTGAGGTCAACCATTCTGAACAGCTTTTCCTTGTCAACAGGCTTCGGGAGAAAGTTCAGCGGCTGTACGTCAAACAACTGGCGGTCGTATGTATCCATCGCGGAAATATAAACAATGTTTACATCGTGGTCATTCAGCTCTTCCCTTATCCGATGCCCAAGCTCAACGCCGTTCATCTCCACAAGCTCTATGTCAAGTATTATCAGGTCGCAACGACAACGCTTTAATTGCTCCCACAAATCCTCGGCATTGGAAAACACATTCACATCAAGCTCGCGATTTTTGAGCCGGCGGTACTCCGACAAGTACTCGCTCACCTGCTCGACAACCTCCGAGCAATCATCGCAAACAGCTATTCTTATCACTCCATCGCCCCCTTCATCTGACATTATAGCACATTACTCCCGCAAAATCAATACGAGAAATTTCAGCTTTCCTTAACCCATTTCAACAAAAAAGCGAGCCGTTTGGCTCGCTGTATTCTGCATTTTCGCTTAAACAAACTTGGCGCGAAATACCGTTTACGCGTTCTCGTTTGCGGCAATGTAGCGCTCATACGCGTCGAGAATTGCCCCCTCGATTTCATCGCGAACCGCCGAGTTAATGGGGTGAACGATATCCCTGAAAATACCCGTTTCGTCTTTGCGGCTTGGCATTGCCACAAACCGCCTTGCACTGCCCTGAACCACCTTTATATCGTGAACAACAAGGCAATCGTCAAACGTTACCGATACAATCGCTTTGAGGTTTCCCTCATCGAAAAACTTTCTGAATTTGATATCTGTAATTTTCATTTTCTCGCACTCCCTTTTATCAAACGGCGTTTCTGCGTTTTCATCAAATCCGTTCATTGCGATTTCTCCTAACATTTTTTGTACTGTTTTATTATATATGAAAAACCGATTGTTGTCAATAAAATTATGGAAAAGTTCCCAAATTTTGTGAATAATCTTGCAAAATCGTCAAAATAACCGCAATTGTTTTACGCGAAAATCTTGAATGCAAAAATCACCGCGCCAAGTACCGTGAGCACAATTCCTGTCGCACGGTTGAGGGTTTTGGGAGTGGCTTTGTTGGCAAAAACCGCGGCAATTCTCGCCCAAATCAGCGTGAACACAACGCACAAAATCAACACAAGCAGGTCCGGCATTCCGCCAAAAGAAATGTGCGAAATACAGCCCGTAAGCGCGGTGAACGTCATTATGAACACGCTTGTTCCGACCGCGGTTTTCAGCTCGTAGCCCAGCACGCTCGTCAACAGCATAAGCATCATCATTCCGCCGCCCGCGCCGACAAATCCGCAGATAAACCCGATTAAAACACCGCAGACAATCGACTGTACAATGCGCTTTTTCGGCGATACCGACTGCATTTTTTCCTTTGTGGTCATCACGGGCTTTACGATGAATTTTATTCCCAGCAAAAATGTCATAATCACCGAGAAATTGCCCATTGTCGCTGACGGCAACAGCTTTGAAACATAGCTTCCCACAACGGTGAAAACGAGCACGCTTATCATCATTACCAAGCCGTTTTTGATATCAAGATTTTTGTTTTTACCGTATGTATAAGCCGAAACCGCGCTTGCGAGAACATCGGACGCTAACGCAATGCTCACCGCCTGATACGGTTCAACGCCGAGAAAGGTTGTAATCATCGGCGCGATAACCGCCGCCGCGCTCATTCCCGCAAAGCCCGTGCCAAGTCCCGCGCCCATTCCCGCGAAAAACGTCACGACTACCGTGATAAAAATCTCCATTAAAATCCCCCAAATCACTTTCGCATACGCATATTATACACCCATTCGGCAATTTTTGCAAGTGTAATTTGTTGAATTTTCTTTTGGGAGCAATTTTTGCAATTAACCTCAACAGCCGCGTTGCTTTCCCAACGCGAATTTCTCCAGCCACGTTATTCTGCTGTGAACCAAATCCGCAATTGCCGCGCGCCGCTTGCTGTCGATGAATAAAATCGTTTTTTCATCGCAAAGAAAATCGCAGATATCCTTTTCAACGCCGCTCAGTTTCTCAAACTCAACCCAGTCAAACGAGGTCACCAGTTTAAGCTGTTCGAGAAACGTTTTCTTGAACGGCTTGCAAATCAGGTTGTTGAACAGATTTTCCGCGAAATTGCAGTAGCCGAGCGATGAGCCGCTGTCGTAAATCGGCGCGGCACTCGTCCATTTCAGCGTGTCGGGGTTTCGCAAAATGCCGAAATTGTTGAAATGCCGGTCCTCGTTCGCGACAAGATAATCCAGCACAAGCATCTCATCAAGCGCGTGCTCAATATCGGAAAGTCCGTTCTCCTTGCAGAGCGTGACGTAGTGCATATAGTCGTTGTGGTGGTTGGGCTTCGGGCGGATTTTCATAACGTGGAACGCGGTCACAAGCTCGTTTTCGGGCGTGACAAAATCCTCGCAGGCGCTGTACGGCTCGTCGTTTCGCCACACGAGCGTGTACGGTATATGTGCAATCCCAAGCCGCTCCATTATCATCGATGCAATCACCTCGTTAAACGGTTGCTGATGATACGGCGGCTCGCCCGCTTTTATCAGATACCGCTTTCCGTCAATGATTTCCCAGCGCTTTTTCAGGCAACCCTCGGTTGTTACATCGGGCGAGCAAAGGCTGTCAGCAAGGCTCGGCGGCATTTCCCCGAACAAAAGTCTGCCCATATCCTCGGAAAATGCGTTGTCGTAAAAATTGATTTTCGACCAAACCAAGTCGCTGTCCATCGGCTTAATCCAGTAAGCGTCAGACAGGCACAGCCCAAAGCTTTCCGGCAGGAAAAGTCGGGTTGTGCGGACGTTCATTTCGTAGAGCAAATCGCGTATTCTGAAGCGCTCCATAGGCATAGCGCGGTTACGCCACCACGCGTTGAGTTCACCGCGATTTACAATTCCGTTCTTGATTCGCACGCCAACCGGAAGGTGTTCAACCGAGAAAATCTCACCGATTTTTTCTATCATACAAGTTGCATCTTTGAGAAAAATTTCCGCAACAGGCGTGGTTTTGTGCATTAAAGTGCAGCCTATTATGTTCATTGAATTCAGCCCTCTTTTCTTTATAGTTTTAAAAAACCTGACGTTATTATAACACATAATTCTCGGCGTGTCAAGATTTTTTAAATAAAATTTGCTTGACTTATGTTGAAGTTGGTGATATACTCAAATTGTGGATATTTCGCAAAATTTTGTTCAACGGAGGAGAAAAATGCTACCCTTAACCGACCTCACGCATTTGCACTGGGAAGGAATTGAAGCCGGAAAACCAACCACAACCGGCTCTTTTCTCAAAGCTGTTGCCGATTTGCCCTGCGGCAGAGTTTTCTACAAATTATCGCTTGCGGATATTGTTTTAAACAAAATTATCGGCTACGAGTCGTTTTTCGAGGTGATTGCATCGAGGTTGTGCCGAGAGCTTGGGATTGAGTGCGTAAACTACGAGCTTATCCGCGCGAAAATTCTCCTCCCGAACAACTCCGAGTGCATCGAAACGCACCTTTGCGCGTCACGCGATTTCCGAGGAAATTTCAAAAAAGAAACCGCCGAGGGACTTTGCCTGTTGCTGGGAAAGGACGGCGAAACCGCTTTGGAAACGCTCAGAAGGCTTGGCTTTTCCGATTTCATCGACCGGTTGCTCCTCACAGACTTTTTGATTTGCAACAGGGACAGGCACGGAAAAAATCTTGAGTTTTACACAAAAAACGGCGCTACAAAGCCCGTTCCGCTGTTTGACAACGGCTTTTCCTTTGTAGCGCCTTATGGGAATAATTTGGAAATTATCGAGAAATTCAACCCGCTCAGAGATATGCCCGTGAACAACTTTTTAGGCTCGAAAAGTCTTGAGGAAAATCTGCGGTTAATACAAAAAAACGTGGTTGTAAACAAGCCGAAAAACGGCTTCAGAACAGAGCTTTTTCGGGATATGGAGGACTTGCCGAGCGTTGTCGGGAACAAGGCTTGGGAGATTTTTGAAAGCAGGTACTTTTATGCAAAAGACAGAAAAATTCTTGTTGAAGGACAGTGACCAAAACGGCGAAATTATCGGCTTGATAAGCTATTCTCACGAAACAAAACGGCTCACAATCGAGCCTATCCCGCCAAAATCGCCCGAGCAATTGTCGGAGTACCCGCTTTCGTTTCAGCTGGCGATACAAAGCGGTTGCCGAGAGCTTCCCGAGAAATGGGTTGAGCTTTGGATTTCGGACAGGGTTGTGCCGCCGGAGCGACAAGGATTGCTCGAAAGGCTAAACGAGCACGGCGTTGCCGAGTACGACGAGTTCGCGATAATGAAGCTCGCGGGCGGCAAAAACACAATGGACGGGACGTTCTGGGAGCAGGTTTCCGACGCGACAACTGCCGAAACTATTCTCCGAAACAGGCAATAATTCTCGCCGCAAATCCCCGCTCATCACCGAATTTTCGCAAGCTTTCCCTTGTCCATTTCGCAGACGGTGTCGCACAAAATGTCAATATCCTCGGCGGAATGCGAGGCTATCAAAATCGTTTTGCCCTGCGATTTCAGGTCAAGCAAATACTCCCGCATATCCGCAACGCCGTCTTTATCCAAGCCGTTCATCGGCTCGTCCAGCACCAACAAATCGGGGTTCTCCATAATCGCTTGTGCAAGTCCAAGTCGTTGCCGCATACCGAGCGAATACTTGCGAACGTGCCGCTTCAAATCGGGGTTTAATCCGACTTTTTCCATTGTTTTTTTGATATCTTCACCGGCAATTTTCCCGCGTAAATCCGCGAGCAATTTCAGATTTTTGTAGCCCGAATAATACGGAATAAACCCCGGAGTTTCGATGATAATTCCCGTGTTTTGCGGGAAATCACAGTCCTTGCCGATACGCTTTCCCGAAACGGTGATTTCGCCCGCAGTTGGCTTAACAAAGCCACAAATACACTTCATCAGCATTGTTTTTCCGCTTCCGTTGCGCCCGATTAAGCCGTGAATTTTTCCGCGCTCAAAGTGTACGGAAATGTCCTTCAAAATCTCGTTTTTTTGCAAAATTAAGCCAACATTTTTTACTTCAATCATCTCAGCCGCCCTCCATAAAATTGAGTTTTTTCAGCGCAAAAAAA
>CALZUA010000029.1 GCA_945829235.1 uncultured Clostridia bacterium
TCCCCTACTGGACGGCAGAAAAGCACGGGAAGAAATACCGCCTGATGTATCAGGTCTACACCCACCCAAAGTACAGAGAATACGGCAAGAAATTCTTTGCGGGAGTTGATAAGCGTTATACCGAATATGCCAAAAGCCTTGAGGTCAAGCTGGGTATTCCGCACGAGAAGCTAACGCCGCTGATATTTATTCTGGTAAGAGCTTGCGTGCATTACGCGCTGTTTGAGGACGAATTTTACCTGAAATCACAGCTAGCCGTGCTCAAAGAAACCCTTGAGCTATTTATCACGAAATACAACCCGAAAGCACTGTAATAACCGGTGTTAATATCGAATTGAAAAGGAGAAAAAGTTATGAGTAAAGTGAAGAAACGTATTCTGATTGTTTTGCTTGCAATTCTGGCGGTCGTTTTAGTCGTCTTTCTTGTATTTTTTGGACTGTATTTCACCAGAATCCAGACTGTCGGAAGCATTGAAAAGCTTACGAATTACGAAGATGGGTTCAATCTCTATCGCATGGATGTCAAATACGATTACAGCCTTGACAGTATAATCAATTACGGCATTAAGGACGACCAAACGATGATTGATGCAATTCTGAAAGAGGCTCTTCCGCTGTTGCCTGTGAGTATCAAAGCGCCCAAGTTCGGCTGTACGGCGTTTACTCTGACCGATACGGACGGCGACGTTCATATGGGACGCAATTATGATTTCAGCAAAAACACTTCCGCTATGTTGGTTTACTGTGCTCCAAAAGACGGATATAAGTCTATTGCCTTTGCCGCGCTTGACAATGTTTCAGCAAATGTTCCCGATGCGAATATCAAAAGTAAGCTGGCAAGCCTCACAGCTCCATTTATCTGTCTTGACGGTATGAACGAGAAGGGCGTGTCTATCGCTGTGCTGACGCTTGACAGCGAGCCTGTACACCAGAACACTGGCAAGCCTGTCATTTCAACTACTCTTGCAATTCGTCTCGTGCTTGACAGGGCGGCAACAACAGAGGAAGCGGTCGAGCTTATGCGAAGCTATGATATGTTCGCTTCAAGCGGCAGAGATTACCATTTCTACATAACCGATGCATCGGGTGATGGCAGAGTAATAGAGTATGACATTAACGGTGAACCGAGAGAGCTTATAGATACTCCGTCAGAGGCGGTTACTAATTTCTTTATTCGTCATAAAGATGAGGTTGAACCAAATCGGAAAAACGGTATCTTAGGTCACGGCAAGGAGCGTTATGATGCTGTATTGCAGGTGTTTGAGAATGAAAAAGGTAATTACACAAATGATACCGTGTGGAACGCATTGAAATCGGCGGCACAAGACCCAAAACCCAATGACATCACAAGCAACACACAATGGTCTATCTCATATAACAATACCGAACTTTTTGCCGATATTGCCATTCGCCGTCACTGGAACGATGTAACACATTGCGAACTGGAAAGCAAGGTCACAACGCCGATAAAATGAGTGGTATAGGGCAATAAAATGATGGGAAACGCCCCCAAACACGCCTAAAAAATCTCCTTTATTTTCCCTGCAAGGTACAGCGGAATATGGTTTTCTCCGAGCTTTTTCAGTATACATTTCTTTGAACTGAAATAGGTCGGGAAAACCGCATACCGCCGGAAGCTTCGCGAAGAGCTTAAAGGTTCTCTGGAGCACAAACTCTTGACCTTAATCAGGATTATTCGCTCATCGCAAAAATTGCGATAAATTCTTGCAAATTCAAATGATATGTAACAGGAGGCGAATATGCTTTGGAAGATATCAGAGCGCTTTTTGAAAAGTATTTGAATGACTACAATCAGTCGTGGTACAACAAGAATATTGAAAAATTGAGTGAGTTCTATGACGTTGAACACAACGAGCTCATTTACTTCGATAATCACAAGGGCAATGACACCTACACGCTTCGGGAACATTTACAGTTGGTTTCCGAGTTTTTCCGAAACGGTAAGCAAACGGAATCCGGAGCGGTTGAAGAATTGATTATCGAGCAATTCAATGTTTTTTCAACGCAGGACGCCGCCTGCCTTTGTTTTATAGCTCGATACAAGAGTTTCCCGAGGCCTGGTATTCGGACGACAATGTACTTGGAAAAGTTGCAAAAATCTTGGAAGGTTAAACACGTTCATTGCTCGTTTGAACCGACAGACTGAAATTCATCAAACAAAAAATTTGGAGCAACCGCGCGGTTGCTCCGTTTTTATAACGAAAATACCCGATTAGCGAATATCAAAAGGAAAGAGCGAAAATCCACAAATATGTACTCACTACTCCCCCGCAGTTCTGCAAAGCGCAATCGCCAGCGTCTTCGACTGTAACAAACGTCCCGACTACGCTTGCGGAAATGCTTGAAGATGAGATGAAAAGCGGCAGAAAAGGCGGGATTTATCACAAGATTCAGGTTGAGCTGACCTATAATTCAAATCATATGTATTATAACGGTCTGAAACGCCGAAACGAACAGCATTGACTGCTTTAACAGTCCCCATTTTTATCAGAGATTAAATTCAGCGATAAGACTTTTGAGAAGGGCTGCTTGTCCCGAAAGTTGCTCGGAAGCTGCGGCGCTCTCCTCCGCGGTTGCGGAATTTGCCTGTACAACGCCGGAAATCCGATGAATATCGCTGTTTACGCGGCTGACCATTTCCGTTTGTTTTTCGCTTGAGTCGGCGATATTGTCAACGATGTTTTTCACGGAAAGCGTGTACTCATTAAGATGAAGAATTGCCTGCGCAGTTTCAGCGGTGATGTCCGCGCCATTGTTTACCGCTTCAATCGAGCTGTCAATAAGCGCGGTTGTGTCTTTTACCGCTTCGGCTGATTTCGCGGCGAGATTTCTTACCTCGTCGGCAACAACCGCAAATCCCTTGCCCGCTTGACCTGCTCTTGCGGCTTCAATAGCGGCGTTCAGCGCGAGAATATTTGTCTGGAAAGCAATATCTTCGATTGTCTTGATGATGTTGCTGATTTTTCCGGCGGTATCGTTGATGTTTTGCATAGCCTCGGTTAGACTGTCCATCTTGTCGTTCACTTGGGTAACATAATCCGATGTTTTTTCGATAAGAGAACGCGCCTCTACGCAATTTTGGGTGTTGGTGTGAACCTGACTGTCGAAAGTGCTGATATTCTGCGCCAGTTCATCGATAGAGGCGGTCTGCTCAATAGTACCGTCAGAGAGCGTCTGCGCGCCGTCTGCAACTTGAACAGAGCCACTGTTTACCTGTTCTGCCGCCTCGGAAATATCACCCATAACGTTGAGCAGACTGCTGCGGATTTGGTTCAGGTTTTCCAGCAGTTTGCTGAATTCACCGAAATAATAGCTTGTGTTAAGTTCCGTGTCAACGGCAAGATTTTTATTCGCCATTTCTCCGAGTATTCTCCCGATATCGTCCACTGCATTTTTCAGATTTGTGCACAGCAAATCGGACGCTTTTGCGATGTGACCGATTTCATCATCTCTGACAGCAAGTTTTTTAATTTCTACGGAGTCATCAAGCTGAATGTTTCCCAGTCTGTTGATTGCATTTTCAACGGTTTTTATCGGACGAACAGAACGCCCTATTACCATATAAACAATAACCGAAAGAATAAGCGCACTGCCGATGCAGATTAACAAAAGCGTTATTCTCAGGCTGTTTGACGCGGCAAACACCTCGCTTGTGCTGTCGGCGATGATGAAAACCCAGCCCTGCGAGGAAATGCTCTTGAAAGCGGCGATGTTATCCTCGCCGTTTTCGTTGTACTGTAAATAATCGCATACATCTTCGGAGCTGTCCTTAACCTTGGCGATAATATCGTTTACATACTTTTCTTCGGCAACGGTTGCGATTTTTTCGCTGTCGGGGTGGAAAATATACTCGCCTGTTTTGGCATTTACAAGATAATACCGCGCGGACTGAAGCCCGTCAAGAGCAAGCCCGTTTAACGTATCCACAAGACCGCTTGTCAGAATAGCTATTCCGCCGAAACCCATATAATCGCCACTGTTGTTCTTAACAGCCTTATACATAGAGATAACTTGATTTCCGCTTGCAGGCGAAATCAATACACCCGTATTGTAAACTCCGTTCGCTGCTGTCATTGCATCTTGAAGCGGCTTGCGTTTTTCCTCGCTCGGACGGGTAACAAGACCGATTGCTCCCGCATTTGTATGAGCCAGAGTTGTTGTATCCCAACTGCTTATATAAATACCCTCAAGATTGGAAATGTCTTTGCCGAAATCCTCGGTATATTTCTGCGCGGCAGAGATATATTCGGGATTAGTTTTGTCTTTTAGAAGATTGTTAATCTGGTCGGCTTTCACATACGCAATAAGCGTGTCTTCTGCGGATTTTATGTAGTTCTCGATAATCTCGGAACGGTCGATTGCCGCTGTTTTTATGTTGCTCACGGCGCTGTTGTTCATAGCGCTCGACAGCGAGTAATTGACAAACAGGAACAGCACAAGAAAAACCGCAATTTGTACAACGAGAACAGCCAAAGTTACTTTTAGTCCGATTTTGCAGATTTTGTCTTTGATTTTCATAAAAATCCCTCTTTTAAGTTATTTCTTATATTATATCATAATAATGGTTGAAAGTAAAATAAATTTATGTTATAATAGATAACGAAAAGTTATCAATACATATTACGGGGGAGTTCTTATGAATACATTTCAGCTGGAATGCTTTTTGACCGTTGCGGAAACGCTGAATTTTGCAAAAGCCGCGCAAATACTGAATATTACGCAGCCTGCTGTTACCAAAAACATAAAAAGTCTTGAGGACGAGCTGAACACGCGGCTTTTCAGACGTTCTACGAGAAATGTGGAGCTGACGAGAGAGGGAAAACTGCTGATAAACGACGCGCAGATTATTATCAGGACAAGCCGCCGCGCGAAAAAAAGATTTAGCGGCAACGATGAAGAATTAACGAATTTTACAATTGGAGTTAGATTGCTGTCTCATATAAAGTTCCTTACAGAACCACTGAGAGAGCTGCTAGAAAAATACGATAAGATTTATCCGCAGCTCCATATTGAAACCACGCCAAAGCTTTTAAGAGCGCTATATGACGAGCAGATTGATGTTGTGTTCGATACCGAAAACAAGATAACAAGCTATTACAATATCACCTTCACGCAATTGTTCAAGGAACGAATTTTATGTATTTGCACCGAAAAGTTTCCCGTGTACAATTATGAAAGCATAACCGTTGATGAAATCCGTTCCCTCGTTCATTGCCCGATAATCCTGTTGACCGCGCCGCAGTCGTTTAAGGAAATAACAGACCCCGAAAAAGCATTTGTCGGCAACAGGACGCAGTCTATTGTTCATTTATGCTCGACTGCGGAAGAAGCCTGCCTGCTTACGGAGGTCGGCTGCGGAATAGCTGTAATCCCCGAAAGAATCGCCCCAAACAGCCCGAATTTGCACAAAATTCCGGTTTCCGACTGCAAGGAAATTTCGTTTGGAGTATATTATAAAAACAGCGGTTCAAATGAAATTGCCAGAAAATTTGTCGAGAATATAAATCGTCATCTTTCAAAAGAAATTCACAAAAGTTCTTTATAAGAACGAATTCCGGATGTTTTCCAGTAAAATCCACTTCCCCACAGTCGCGCAAATATGGAGCACAACAATTTTTAGGCTCTGTGTTCTAGAATTTTTCCTTGCAAAATCAATAACAAATTCTATCAATAGATATAATTTGCTTCTATCTGTTGCCGGTTTTCAAACAATACTAAAATTGCTATACTGAAAAAAGAAGAAATGGAGAAAAACTATGGATATGTCTAATACGGCAATCGGCGGAAGGATAAGGCAAGTGCGCGAGGAACGAGGTTATTCTCGTGAGAAATTAGCCGAGCTTGCGAATATTTCAGCAGATTTTTTATGGGAAGTCGAAGCAGGACGCAAGAGTATGAAAGTACAGAATTTGGGAAGAATAGCGCAGGCTTTGTGCGTTTCAACAGACTATTTGATTTACGGCACAACTCCCTACAAGGAAAACACAAAGCTCAATTCTATGATTTCGGCAATGCCCAAAGATATACACAAGCAAGCCGAAAAGCTGATGTTTGTCTTTGCAGACGCTTTCCGTATTCATAATCAAAGTAAAAGCAACGACAATAATAATAAAGAAAGGCGTTAAACGGGAGAAAAAATGATAACTGTTAAAGAGAATGGAATGATTATTGAATTTGATTGTGAAATCCTGATGCGTGACGGCACAATTATTCGATATGACGTTTACCGTCCCAACAAGGAAGGACAATACCCGTGTATTACGACTTATGGTCCTTACAGCAAAGGAATGCATTTCTCTCAAGGATATAGCTTGTTCTGGCACGATATTAAGGAAAAGTATCCGGAAATTCTCAATGGTACCAGCGGAAAATATATGAATTGGGAAACCGTTGACCCTGAAAAATGGATTTCCGAGGAATATGCAATTGCAAAAATTGACTCCCGCGCTGTGGACGCTCGGAAGGGGTTATTGACAATTGGACGATTCAGGAAGCAGAAGATTATGCAGAATGCATTGAGGAAATTGCTTCTTTACCCTGGTGTGACGGAAATATAGCAGGGCTTGGAATTTCTTACTATGCCATTATGCAATGGGCAATAGCTGCACAGCGTCCTCCTTATCTTAAAGCGATTATCCCATTCGAGGGTGTATGTGATCTTTACAGAGAATTTGCACGACACGGCGGCATTGGGTCTGATTTTGTAAATGCCTGGTATCCCCTACAGGTCGCCGCGGTTCAAAATGGCCTTGGAAAATACGGACAGGTCGGGAAAATCTCCAGAAACTACTTGTCGGGACCCAAAACCCTGACGAAAAAAACTCATTAAGAACAGGAGAAACTATTTTGAAGAGATTGAAGAAAACGAGCTGATTGATGCATATGTTTATCAGCGCAGGCTTATCGATTTGTCAAGAATAGAAATTCTCGTTTTATCTTGCGGAAACCGGGGCGGAAACGCTCTGCACCTTCGCGGCAATACAGAAGGATATCTAACTATTCCTTGAATTTTACACCGATTACGCAGGACAATGCAAAAAGATTTTCTGGTTCACTATCTGAAAGGAAAAGCGTTTTCCGGCACAACATCGGTATATTCCGAAGCCGAAAATCGCCCGTATCTTCTTTTGCCTGTTATCCCGAGCAAAAAAGCTTAAAACAGCGCCGCACAACTAACGCAATAATTGTGCGGCGCTGCCTTTAAACTTTATTCCGAAATATTATAAATTTATTTCTGCGCTGACGCACTTTGTTCCGCACAATTTTTCACTGATTTCATCAGGCTGATGAGTGCCTGCGTATAAAGTAAACCTGTTGCCGAAGCGTTTGCGCTCGCCGTTTTCGTCAACAGCGGTAAATGCTCTTTCCAATACGGGAATTTCCACGATTTTTTTCTCGCCCGATGCAAGCTTTACTCTCTTGAAACCGCACAGGCTCACATTTGACACAGCGTTTTCACAATAGTCCTTGATATAAAGCTGAATAACGTCCTCCACTGCATTATTGCCCGTGTTTTCGGCGGTCACAACAGCCTTGCCTGCCTTATATTCAACCGATGTGCAGACAATTTTTCCGTAAGTCAGACCGTATCCGAAAGGATACAGCACGTTATTTTCCGCATAACGGTAGGTGCGGTTTTTCATCGAATAATCGGTGAAGTCGGGGAGCATATCGGAACGCTCGTAGAATGTTACGGGCAGCTTGCCCGAAGGTGAAACGTCGCCGAAAAGTATCCCCGCAAGTGCCGTGCCGCCTTCCGAGCCGGGATACCACGCGTGGATAAGCGCGTCCGGCTCACATTCGGTGTTCACCGAGCTTCCTGCGGCGCACACAACGACAACCGGCTTTCCCGTCTGCATTATCTTATCTATTAGGATACGCTGACATTCGGGCAGACGCAAATCATTTTTATCTCCCGAAGAAAACTCGTTGCCCGTATCGCCCTCTTCGCCCTCAATGGTGGAGTCGAGTCCAACGCAAAGTACAACAAGGTCGGCGCAATCCGCAGCGGCGAGCGCCTCGGCATATCTGTCGCCTGCCTGTGCAAGTCCCGAGGTTCTGTCTTTATAAAGGTGACAACCCTCGGCGTAAATCACCCTGCCCGCAAAACGCTCTCTGATACCGTCAAGGAATGTAACATACTTGTCCGCAGTACCGTTATAGTTGCCCTCCAGCGCAATTCTGCTGTCGCTGTTTGGACCGATAACCGCAATTGTCTTTAGCTTGCTTTCATCAAGCGGTAGTATGCCGTTGTTTTTCAGCAATACCATGGACTTTTGAGCACATTTCAGCGAAACCGCCTTGTGCTCATCGCAGGCGACAACGGTATAAGGTATATCATCGTATTCTGTTTTATCATCGAACATACCAAGTCTTATTCTTGTTCTCATAAGGTGAATGCAGGCGTTTCGGATATGCTCCTTTGTGATAAGTCCCTTGTTAAGTGCGGAAAGGAGATACACATAAGTGCAGCCGCAGTTTACATCGCATCCCGATTTTATGGCAAGAGCCGCAGATTCAACCGGACCGAATGTAAGACCGTGATGCTCATGGAAATCGCGTATTGCCCAGCAATCGGACACAAAGTATCCGTCAAAGCCCCACTCGTTCAGCTTGGACATAAGAAAACTGCTCGCGCAGGAAGCCTCGCCGTTTACACAGTTATATGCGCCCATTACGCCCTCAACGTGAGCTTCTCTGACAAGTGCTTCAAATGCCGGAAGATAGGTTTCTTCAATATCCTTTTTGGAAACCTCGGCATTAAACTCGTGACGCAATGCTTCGGGACCGCTGTGAACAGCAAAATGCTTGGCGCAAGCGGCAGCTTTCATTGTTTTTCCTTCACCCTGCAAGCCTTTTACAAATGCTTTACCGTTTTCTGCGGTCAGATACGGGTCTTCGCCGTAGGTTTCATGTCCTCTGCCCCAGCGAGGGTCACGGAAAATATTGATATTGGGCGCCCAGATGGTCAGTCCCTTGTATATATCTCTGTCACCGTATTTTGTATATGCATTATACTTTGCGCGAGCTTCCTCGGCGGTTATCTCCGCGACCTTACCGGTAAGCTCCGTATCAAACATAGCCGCCAGACCGATAGCCTGCGGAAACATTGTGGCTATACCCGAACGCGCCAGACCGTGAAGTCCCTCGTTCCACCAGTTGTATTCGGGAATACCCAGCCTTTCTACGGCAAGAGCGTCGTATCTGAGCTGAGAAGCCTGCTCCTCCACCGTCATTGCATCGGTTAACGCAACCGCTCTTTCTTCTGCGCTGAGGGAGCTGTCAAGATATTTTTCCATAGTGATTGTCCTTTCATAGTGACTGTTCTGATTTAATTATATTCTTTCCTAAATTATATACAATGTGCCTTGTTTTGTCAATATATTATCCTGCTAAAATACTGACTTATCCTGCTATTGAGATATTGGTAATTTGGGAATTAGTGAAATGTGTCAGTGATAATGCAGAAATTATCATTGTAAAGTGAATTTAAATCGATTATGATTAAATTACAGTGCTTAAACCGGCAGTTAATGAATGAAACACTTAAAACTTTGGGTTGATTTTTGTGGAAAAATATTGTATAATAAATATATAACCCATTACACAAATAGCCCAAATGTGCAGATTCAAATGCGATCTGCATTTTATGCGGCAGTTCAAAACGAGAATGCAAATTACAACGTCCGAATACCGCAAGCATATTGCGGACAAGGAAAAATAAAAGCTATTATTGAAAGGAAGGATTTTATGAGCTTCAGAAAAGATTTTGTTTGGGGAGCGGCTACCGCTGCATATCAAATCGAGGGTGCATTTGACGAGGACGGCAAAGGAAGAAGCATCTGGGACGAATTTACCCATTCCGAGGGAAAAATCTACGACAACAGCACAGGCGATATTGCCTGCGACCATTATCACCGCTATAAGGAAGATGTAAAGCTTATGGCGGAGCTTGGGATAAAGGCGTATCGCTTTTCCATATCGTGGAGCAGGATACTTCCCGAGGGAACGGGTGCGGTAAATCAAAAAGGCATTGATTTTTACAATGACCTGATAAACGAGCTTCTGAAATACGGTATAGAGCCGTATGTTACGTTGTATCACTGGGATTTGCCCTATGCGCTTCATCTAAAAGGCGGCTGGCTGAATGATGATATTTCTGACTGCTTTGAGCTGTACACAACAATAGTTGCGGAAAGCTTCGGCGACAGAGTTAAAAATTTCATCACCTTTAACGAGCCGCAGATTTTCATAGGCTTCGGATATTCCGAGGGCAACCACGCTCCCGGACATAGTCTTTCCGACAAAGAGCTTCTGCGAATTAGTCATAATGTACATAAGGCTCACGGTAAGGCTGTCCGAGTGCTGAGGGAAAATGTGCGCGATGTAAAAATAGGCTTTACAATAGCTACAACTCCATCTGTTCCACTGTCCGATAAGGATATTGAAACTGCCGAAAATTCGTATTTCAGCTGCGGCAAAGGTAATTTTGTGTTTTCCGAGAGCTTCTGGTTGGACCCTATCGTATTCGGAAAATATCCCGATGAACTTATGAACGCATACGGGGATATCTTCCCTGAAAAATCCGCAGAGGATATGAAGCTCATCTCCGCACCCATTGATTTTATCGGGCTGAATATTTATACGGGAAAACTCGTAAAAACAGACGAAAACGGTTCAGCCGAAATAGTTCCCTGTCCTGCGGGACACCCTCGGACGGCTATCGGCTGGGATATAGTCCCTTCGTCATTATTTTGGGGAACAAAATTCCATTACGACAGGTACGGGTTGCCAATTTATATTACCGAGAACGGAATGTCCGCTCACGACTGCATCTCACTCGACGGAAAGGTACACGACCCCAACCGCATTGATTATCTCAACCGCTATCTCCTTGAACTGAAAAAATCTGCAGAAAACGGAGCGGATATTCGTGGTTATTTTCAGTGGTCACTGCTCGATAACTTTGAATGGGCAAAGGGCTACAGCGAGCGTTTCGGAATGATATTTGTTGATTATCCCACACAAAAACGCATTGTGAAGGATTCGGGATACTGGTACAAAACTGTAATTGAAAACAACGGTGAAAATCTGTAATTAAGCAAACGAGAAAATCGCAAGCTCCATTACAGGCTCTCCTTCCCTGCTTATTCAATCTGTAAAGCCTTTCTAAAATATTCGTTGATTGTGACCGGTTCGCGTCCGAGAGTATTCGTAAGTGTGAATGCGTTCCCCCAAAAGCTATTTTCGTTGTAATGACGGAACATTGCGAGAGCCGTCTGTCCTTCGTAGCTAAAGAAGCTTTCAAATTCCGATGAACAGGTTTCGGGTGAAATCTATATCGGTGCGGTTGAAAAAACAAGAGAGCGTAAATAACTTACAAAGATAGGTCGATACTCTATTTTACCGAAGCCTTATACCCCTCTCCCCAGCTCTGCATAGCGTCAAGAATAGGCTTCAGACTTTTACCAAGTTCCGTAAGGGAATATTCAACCTTCGGCGGCACTTCTGCATAAACCTTACGGCTCACAAGTCCGCTTTCCTCCATATCCCGAAGCTGTGCGGTCAGCACCTTCTGCGATACGCTTCCGATAGATTTTTTCAGCTCGCCGAAGCGCTTTGTGCCTGTAATCAGGTCACGGAGTATCAGCACCTTCCACTTGTCACCGATAAGGGTAAGGGTTGTTTCAACGGGACAGGAGGGCAATTCTTTAATCGTTTTCTGTTCGCTCATAACAAGCCTCCTCAAATGTATCAAATAGTAACTTACATTCTAATTATACCATACTGCTCAAAACAAGTCAATAAAAATTTTTTCGGGCAGAAAAATGCTCTCAAACCCCTATTTCAAACAATCGTTACCCTGCGGTAACCGTCCATTAGTATCATTTTGGTAACTATATCACAAAAAAGTGCGTACTTTACAAGCCGACTGCATTGTGGTATCATATAGACAAGGAAAGAGAAACAGCGCTGAAATCTTCCGAAAAGCAAAACCATATTTCAGGAGGATAATACTATGAAAATCGCAGTTATTTGTGCAAACGGAAAAGCAGGTCAGCTTATCGTAAAGGAAGCTGTAGAAAGAGGTCTTGATGTTACCGCCGTTGTAAGAGGTGAGAACAAGTCTGCCGCAAAGAAAGTTATCGTAAAGGATCTGTTTGACCTCACCGCCGATGATCTCAAGGGCTTTGACGCAGTTGTTGACGCATTCGGTGCATGGGCGCCTGATGTTCTGCCGCAGCACTCCACATCTCTCAAGCACCTTTGCGATATTCTCAGCGGAACAGATATACGTCTGCTGGTAGTCGGCGGTGCAGGAAGCCTCTATGTAAATCCCGAGCATACAGTTCAGGTTATGGACGGTCCCGATTTCCCGGATATGTTTAAGCCTCTTGCAGCCGCACAGGTCAAGGCGCTCGAAGAGCTGCGCACAAGAAATGATGTGAAGTGGACATTCCTCAGCCCCGCGGGAGATTTCCGTGCAGACGGTGACAGAACAGGCAAATATATTCTCGGCGGTGAGGAACTGACGCTGAACTCCAAGGGCGAGAGCGTTATCAGCTATGCGGATTACGCAATTGCAATGGTTGACGAAATAGTAAAGGGCAACAATATTCAGAAGCGCATCAGCGTAGTTTCGGAATAAAATGAAAACAGGGGCTGTCGGGAACGGCAGCCTTTGTGCATCCCGTGAATGCGGTAGAAAAGAGGTTGTAATATGACGCAATCCGAAATGAGAATAGTCCTCATCAACAAGCTGTTGGAAGAACAGCCGCAGTACAAGGAAACGCCTGTTCCGAAATCCGAAACGGAGCAAAAACGACTGCTCCGCGCCCTTATGAATATCCGCAGACCGCACCCAATCGGCGATGATTTTCTTAAGTTGCAGGACGAATATCTGCAAGTTGAAACTATGAAAAAAGGGATAACGGATTTGTCCGACCTTACACCGATATGCGGCGATATTTATTTGTGGCAAGGGGATATTACAACGCTTCGCTGTGACGCAATAGTCAATGCGGCAAACTCCGAAATGCTGGGCTGTTTCTGTCCCTGTCACGGTTGTATTGACAATGCGATACATACCTTTTCGGGCATTCAGCTTCGGCTGGAATGTGCAGAGATTATGAGAAAGCAGGGCTATTCCGAGCCTGTTGGCAGAGCAAAGCTCACAAAAGCCTACAATCTGCCCTGCAAATTTGTTCTGCACACGGTAGGTCCATTTATCGGCGGCGAAGTCACAAGAAATGACGAAGAACAGCTTGCTTCCTGCTACCGCTCATGCCTTGCACTTGCGGAGGAAAATGGAATTGCAAGTATTGCTTTCTGCTGTATTTCTACGGGCGAGTTCCATTTCCCGAACAGAGAAGCCGCAGAAATTGCGGTGAGAACAGTTACGGATTTTAAGGAAAATACCCATAGCAGAATTAAGGTGATATTCAATGTATTCAAGGACACAGACTACGAAATTTACAGGGAGCTTTTCGGATAACATAAATCGGCTTTCCAATGAAATACGAACCGCTGACGCTGTTCTGATAGGCGCAGGAGCAGGACTTTCCGCGTCATCGGGCTTTACGTATAGCGGAGAGCGGTTTGAGAAATATTTCAGCGATTTCCGCGAAAAATATGGCATTACGGATATGTATTCGGGCGGATTTTATCCCTTTGAAACGCTAAAGGAATACTGGGCTTGGTGGTCAAGGCATATATTGATAAACCGCTATGACGCGCCTGTCGGAAAGCCTTACAGTGACTTGCTGAAGCTGGTTGAAAGCAAGGATTATTTTGTGCTGACAACCAATGTTGACCATCAATTTCAGAAAGCCGGCTTTGATAAAAAGCGGCTTTTCTATACGCAGGGAGATTACGGCTTGTGGCAATGCGGCAAAGCCTGCCACAACAAAACCTATGATAACGAAGCCGCTGTTCGCAAAATGACAGCGCTTCAAAAGGATATGAAAATCTCCGATGAGCTTATCCCGAAATGCCCCGTATGCGGTGCGCCAATGACTATGAACCTGCGCTGTGACGATTTATTTGTGCAGGACGAGGGTTGGTATGCTGCCGCAAAACGATACGAGGATTTTGTCAGCAAACACAGCAATTCACATATCCTGCTTCTTGAACTTGGCGTGGGCTTCAACACGCCTGTTATCATTAAATATCCGTTTTGGCAGATGACAGTGCAGAACCCAAATGCTGTCTATGCTTGCGTAAATCTCGGGGAGTGCTATTGCCCTGCCGAAATACAAAATCGGGCGATTTGCATTGACGGGGATATAGGGGAGATTATTGAGAAGTGCTTGTGAATTGCCAAAAATTAAGCACAACAGCAAAAACAGGCTCTCCGTTTAACCAGAGAGCCTGTTATCATATTTATGGGTCAGTAGCGTTTTAGGCAGTCAAATCCCCGAGCTTCGGAACTGCCCGTTGTCGGGTTTTCCGCAGGACGGTCAAACCCAAGTTTCACTGTCAAAATACACAGCAGAATTATTTTCAATATTATCAGACATAACAAACTCCTAAATACTTATTTCAAATAGGGATTCTTGCCGCCGCATTTTGTGCAGAAAAAGTGCTTGTCGCCGTTCTTGTTTCCGCAGTTTTCGCAGTACCACGGCGATGAAAAATAATACGCTAACAATTCACATAGAATATATGCTAAAATCATAAAAGATGTAACAATTATATAGCTACCCCACTCTTCCCCAGAGATTGTCACCATGGAATAAAATAAATTCAAAAGAGATAAAGCAGTCGGACAATTCGGGAAAAATTTACGAATTATTTTATATGAGAAAAAATAAATTGAGGATAAAGCGGCATATATTGTAACCCAAATCATATTAAAAAATAAAGAGTCTTTATTTTCCGTAAAGAACAATAAAAAGAATAAAACTATCAGATTTGCAATCCCAAAGAGTATCGAACGTTTAAATCTGATATGAAGAAAATACAATACTGTCGATAAAACAGTAATTATAGAAAGACAAAACTTGCTAATCTTCGAGCCGCTAAAAAAGTCTTGATTATTGATTATTCCGTTATACAAAAACCACCCTGCCACAACGGCGGTTACAACCAAAAAGACAATATTTGTGGCTTTTTTGAGCTTTGCTTGTTTTTCGCTCATATTTTCACCACCTTATTCTCTCGGTTTTCCGCAATTATAGCAGAAACCCGAATCAGCGTCATTGTTTTTTCCGCAACCGGTGCAAGTCCATTTTCCCGATGTAATAATTTGTTCGATATATACCGCTTCCGCTTGAGGTGTTTCCTGAGAAGATGCGGGCGCTATATTGTCATCTGTTACTTGTACTCCATTGTTAGCTTGCTGAACAGATTGATTGCTCTGAACGCTGTAAACCTGCTTCTTGCTCAATATACGCTGACCGCCGCATACCGCATTTCGGATATCGGCAACATTATCGAGAAACTCAATAAATATACCCCATAATGAAAACAAAACAAGGATAAGTACTATACCTCCGAACAGAATAACAGCGCCAAACCAAGAATTATCGACACCGCCCGGACCTTCAGATTTCTGACTGAATCCCCAGATAGCGCCGACAATTACTGCTATACACGAAAATGCCAGACTTATGATGAATACCGCCTTGTTCAACTTACGCCAAAAGCTCATATTTTTTACCTCCAAGATTTTTGTTCATAATAATTATAAGACAAAATTCGCCAAAATTCTATTGACATTATATATATTGATGCGATTTTTTGGCAATTATGAACAACAGCGAGATACTCACTTCTCGCTGTTTACACATATTTTCAGAGAAAAACCACAAACCCAAACGTGTTGAAAAAGTAAATTGGTTCTTCTGTGTTTGGGGACGCTTCACCATAAGCATAGCTCACATTTGGCTTAACAAAGCCTTTTGTAGGCTTTTCTTTTTGCCAAAAATTCGGCTTGTCGGCTATTGCGGATTTTCGAGATGCACGCTTTAAGCTTCCATCTTGCGACTGTCGAGGAAACCGAAAGCCCCGTCCATAGCTTCGGCTACTCTCGCCTGTGCGTTTTGGAACTGATGACAATACACATTCAAAGTATTCACACATCTAATTCTTCCACCAAACCGCCTAAACAAGCGGTTTCTTTGTCCTTGTCCACAACAAGACATTTCTTGTAATGTGTCACAAGCCATCTCAAAAGCCTTGATTTTTCCAACGTTCTATGCTATAATGTATATAAAGATTTTTTGTGTGGAGGTGAGCGTTTTGCCGCGTATTAACGGGAAAAAGCGTTGCGCGAATTGTTTTTGCGAAATAAAATCCGAGCCGTGCCCGAATTGCGGATATTCCAAAAACACATCTGCGTCCGACGCGGAAGCACTTCCGCATGGAACAAAACTCGCGGAAAAGTATATCGTTGGAGGCGTTATCGGGTGCGGCGGCTTCGGAAAAACTTACCTTGCTCTTGACATAAAAAGTGACAAAACACTCGCGATAAAAGAATACTTTCCTCCGAATATCGCCGTAAGAAAGCGCAAAACGCTCACGGTCAAGCCGATTAGTGAGAAAAAGAGCAGCGTTTACAGCAACGGTCTGAGGCACTTTTCCGAGGAGGCGGAACAAGTTTCGCGCTTCAACGGCAACCCAAATATCGTCAACTTTTTCGAGTGCTTTCGTGAAAACGGTACGGCATATTGCGTTATGGAATTTCTCTCGGGGATAACGCTTGAAAAATACGTTGAAAATCACGGCGCGGCAAGCGTCGAGCAGTGCGTGTATCTTGCGGAAAAGCTCGCTTCGGCACTCGTTGCGATACATAGTGCGGGACTGCTTCACCGCGACATCGCGCCAGATAATATAATGCTGTGCTCTGACGGTAAGGTAAAGTTGCTTGATTTCGGCGCGGCGCGAAAACCGTCCGAGGAAACATCGCTCACCGTGATGATGAAAACGGGATTTACTCCCGTGGAGCAATACTCCGACGGTGCGGAGCTTACCGCAAAGACCGATATTTATGCGCTTGGAATGACGTTGTTTTACGCGCTTACCGGTAAAAAACCGAAAAAGCGTTTTCGCGCGAATGGAAAACGACCGTGATTTTTCCGAAAACCTGTGGGCTGTGACCGCGAATTTCAGGAACATTGTCGAAAAGGCGGCGGCGATAAACTCTGCGGAGCGTTTCGAGAGCGCCGCGGAGTTTCTGAACGCGCTGTCGGATACGAAAATACGCGGCGAAGGGTTTTCTTTGTCGAGCGAGGAATTTTTCCCGCAAAATACGCATAAAGTCACCAAAGATATCCGCTCCCCGAAAACGCGTTATTTTTTGGGCGGACTGTGCGCAGGAATTTTGCTTTGCGGCTCGGCTTTAACTCCCGTAATTATCTTGAATAAACCGCGCATCGAAAGTTCCCGGACGCAACAGGAACAATCTTCGGCAACAAGCTCCCAAGCGCAACAAGAAGAATCCTCGGTAACGCCCGCTTTACCTTTTACGATGGAGTTCAGCGACTTTGAGGGGAGTTTCAGCAGTCAATATGTCGGCAAAATATCCAAAAATATATTAAGGAGCTTCGGCGGCGATGTGAAAATTACGCTGGATATTGAAACCGTGGCGGATTTCGTCAACTTCCCCGAGGTTTATCTAATTTACCCCGTTGACAGCGGCGGCTCAAATATGATACGCACCTGTGCCGCATTCGGTGAACAGCGCACCGCCGATGTTTCGGGTGCTGTGGCGATAGAACAGGACGCGCGGCAATTCTCATTTGTGCTGACGAGCGAAGGAATAGGAAAGCTGAATGGCGGTTTCGGCTTTGAAACGTACCACGTCGCAATAAAGTCCATAACTCTTGAAGCAGCGGACGGAGAGTACAACAGCTTTGAGCTGCAAAACGGCGAACTTCCCGAAAATAGCACGGCGAATTATTCTGTTTCCACAGGAAACGGCGGCAGAGCTACGATATCGGCGGAACTTGACGAACAATATTATGTCACCGATTGGGGCGGGAATATGACAAACTATATTCCGGTTTCCGCATTCGACTGCTTCAACGGCGACATAAAATTAACGTTTCAAATCGAGTATTCTCCGAAAATGCCAAAAGAGGACAATCAATACCAGATGCTGTATCTACAAACGTTCGGCCGTTTGGGAAATCACATCTTCGAGTTCGCCGAGACGGTTCAGACCTATGATGAAAACGGCTCTGCGCTTATCACGAGAGCGCAAAACCTCGGCATTTTTCCCGCATTTGACTGCACGGAATGTTCGGTTATTCTTCCAAAAAATATCGTTGGGAAAATCTGCGGCGGTCTTGGATTTACGGGGGATAATATGATAATAAAAAGCGTTGTTATTGAGAACGCGTGAGGAGAAAATATGCTTACATCGGATATCGAAAAAAAGCTCGAACGTGATGAGAAATTTGACGAGGAACTTATCAAGGAAAACCTTTGCCCCGAGCTGAAAGATTTTTTGACCGCTTGTATGGAACGCGCGGGAATTTCACGGGCGGAGCTGATTTGGGCACTTGATATGGACCGCAATTACGGCTATCAGGTATTGAACGGCACGCGCATTCCGACGAGGGATTGTCTTATCCGAATAGGCTTGCTGCTGGGGCTGTCCGTTGAGGATTTTCAGCGTATGCTGAATATTGCCGGAAGGTCTTCGCTGTATGTAAAAAATATGTTCGACGCGAAGGTGTTTTACGCGATAAAGCACAAAATGAGCTACGAAACAGCCGTGGATTTTATCTGGGAAAACACGAAATAAAAACAAAGCCGCCCTTGAGTTTTTACGCTCGAGGGCGGCTATTTCTTTCAATCAGTTCAATCAGTCACGATACAATTCTGCTATATTGAGTTTATCAATCGGTGACCAATCCTTAATCTTGTTATCTGTAATACTGAGCCAATTAAGTCCCGTGCAGGTTGAAAGGGCGCTTATATCGGTATTCCCGCAATTATGCAATTCCAACATTTGAAGCTTTTTCATTCCCTTAATTGCGGAAATATCCCTGATATTGCAGTTGTCAAAGCCAAGCTCCGTCATTCCTTTGTTCTTGGAGATGGGAGAGATATCCGTTACATAGGTGTCGTTAAGCCAAATTTTCTCTATCGTGGAGAAATTGCTGAATACCGAGATATCCTTTATCGGATTGTTGTTCATAACAACTATCTTCAGATTCGGGAGCTTTTTCATAAAGGAAATGTCGCTTATTTTATTATCCTTTGCGTCAATCTCCTCGAGCGAGGTTATGCTCTGCAAAACCGAGATATCCGTGAGATTGTTTCCACTGAGTTCCGCACGAGTGAGGTTTGTCAGATACTTAATGTTTTTGATATCGCTGTCGCGCAGCCCCTTGTTGCTCAAATCAAGAAATGTTGTAGAAACGGGATAGGTTGTTCCTGCGATTTCAACTTCCTGCCGTGTTGATGAGCTTGACGGCTTGGAGCTTGACGACGTGTTATTTCCCGAATAGCGAAACGCATCTTTTTCATCCCAGAGTTTATCATCAAAACTGTCGGAACCATTGTAGAACTCCAGATTTCCGCTTGCCGAGAAATCAAAAGTCAGTCCGTCATTCGAAACTTTTCCATTAATAGAAATCTCCATTTTCTCGTTCGGCTTGAAATCTCCGACAATAATCTCGGCGCGGTCATAATTGCCGGAGTATGAATACTCAAATATTTCAGCTCTCGTTGATGAATCAATATAATCGAACCAAACACAAACCTTATTTTTATCTTCGCTGCTTAATGTGTCGTATGTAGTGTTTGCGGTAGGACAACTTGGGTCTTTATCGGTTAAGAACAACGCTGCTACGATGTACATCTCGGTGCCCTTTTTCCCTACAAAAGCAGCAAAATTTCCATCAGTTCCCGTATCCACCCTACAGTAATCAAAGCTAGCAAGTTCCAAAGGGATACTCTCGCCGTTTACGGTCATCACAGGCTGTCCCGTCTGAACAGTCTGCGAAGAGCCGCCGGACGGTCCGACTATACCGCCGATGCCGGAAGTCTGCCCCGATGAACCGCCGCTGTTGTTATTGCCGTTGCCCTTATAAAAGAACAGGAAGAACACCACAACCGCCGCGATAATCACAACCGCCACCGAAGCCACTATCGCAACAATCGCGCCCGTCCCGAGCTTTTTGCGCTGTTTGGGCTGAGCCGCTCCAACGTTGTTTGGCTGAACGTTTACAGCATTGCTAGGCTGAGTATTCACAACATTGTTGACAGGAGCAGCGTTTTCGCCTGATACCGGCGTGCCGCAATTTGTGCAGAACGTTGAACCGTCCTCAAGTTTTTGCCCGCATTTTCTACAAAACATAATTTTTCCTCCTAAATATTATGTATTTTGCGTCAATTTCCACTTGACGGCTTGTTATTGCCCGAATTGCGAACCGACTTAACTATTGACTCGATTTTATCTATGAACTTTTCGGGGTCATGGTAGAACTCCAAATCTCCGCTTGCCGAGAAATCAAAAGTCAGACCGTCTTCCGAGGCTTTACCGTTAATAGAAATCACCATTTTCTCGTTCGGCTTGAAATCGCCAACGCTCACCTCTGCGCGGTCAAATCCGCCGTCGTATGAAGCCGCATAGATTTCAGTCCCCTTTGATGAATCCATATAATTGAACTGAACGGCAACCGTATCTTCATATTTGCTGCTTAAAGTGTCGTATGTAGTGTTTGCGGAAGGACAGGTGGGGTCTTCATCGGTTAAAAACAACGCTTGTACGCTGTACAATTCGGTGCCTTTTCTTCCCATGAAAACAGCCGCATATCCATAATCCCCCGTATCGACTTCGGTATAAGCAAAGCCCGAAAGCTCCAAGGGAATATTCTCTCCGTTTACGGTCATCACAGGCTGTCCCGTCTGAACAGTCTGCGAAGAGCCGCCGGACGGTCCGACTATACCGCCTATGCCGGAAGACTGTCCCGATGAACCGCTGTTTCCGCCCTTATAAAAGAATAGGAAGAACACCACAACCGCCGCGATAACGACAACCGCCACCGAGACCGAAATTGCAACAACAGCGCCCGTCCCGAGCTTTTTGCGCTGTTTAGGCTGAGCCGCTCCAACGTTGTTTGGCTGTGCGTTTACAGCATTGTTTGGCTGAGCATTTTCAGCGTTGTTGACAGGAGCGGCGTTTGCGCCTGATACCGGCGTGCCGCAATTTGGGCAAAACGTTGAACCGTCCTCAATTTTTTGTCCGCAATTTCTACAAAACATATTATTTTCTCCTATCAATAATGTCCCGTGCCGCCGCATGAGCCGCACTTGCCGTTTGAGCAGTATTTGCACTGCCCCGTGCCGTTGCAGCCGCTGCAGGTCACATATTCCGAGCCGTTTCCGTAGGTGGTAACGGAAAACCTGCCCAAGCCGTGACAGATCGTGCAGATGCGACTGCCGTTACAGATGCAACAATAGCCTGTTCCGTTGCACTCGCCGCAGACGTTTGCGCCGTTGTATCCTCCGTTATTCGTGACTGTGCCTGTGCCGGTCGCGGTGCTGGAGGCTTTGTATGCCGAACTTCCGGAAGCTGAAATACTTGTTGTGCGTCCGTTAATGTAAACATTTCCCGAAATCATATACTGAGCCGATTGATACGGATTTACACTGTAAAGAGTTACCGACAAATTTCCGAAAACCTCAGGATGATTCCTCGAATCGTACTCGTAGTAATCCGACCCCGAAGCAAGAATAATATCAAAGATAATGCCGTTAGCCGACACATTATTTCCGCTGTAGCTTGCACCGCTCACGCACAAATTTTCCGGCAGAACCGCCATAAACGCCATCGTATCGCTGCCTTCGGTATAAGATACAACAAAATAATGTCCATACGCAGAGTCGTAGGTATATGCAAACTCAGCGCCCTGAACCGCTGTTCCGTTTAAGGTAAGCGTATTTGTCGTCACAGGCTGCTGGGGAATTCCCGAAGATGTTCCGCCGGGCAAATTTCCCGTATTGCCGGATTGTGAGAATCCGGGATTTGTGATATTACCCGCAGGAGCATTTCCGCCGGGCTTCAGCACAAGAATAAGCACCGTGATGACAATAGCGGCAACCGCTAAAATTACCGCGGGAATAACTATGTACTTCAACGGAACAGGCTTTTTCGCCACAGCGGCGCTTGTGCTCATTACAGCAGGAGTAAACTGTGCTCCGCAATTCTCGCAGAACGCCGCGTTGTCCTTAACTTCGCAACCGCATTTTTCACAAAACATAAAAATCGTCCTTTCCAATTTTGTTTTGGTATAAATACTGCCTTTATGTATATAATGTCAATAGTTTTTTGGTGATTTTGTCGGAATTATCCAAAATAATCTATACAGAACATATTCGTTTCCTCCAAAATCAAGTGTAACCGTCGCCGCCGCAACTTGTGCATTTCTTGTAGCCTGTGCCGTTGCAACCCGACGCGGTGCATCTGATACTTCCGCCGCCGTTGCATCTCGGGCAAACCACATCTCTTTTCTGCGCGTAAGAGTAATAGGTTTTCGTGCCGTGGCAGGACGGGCATTGCTGATAGCCGTTATCGCATTTTGTACATTTTACCAAGCCTTTTCCTCGGCATACGCCGCATTGGTGTCCCCCGGGTTTAACCGTACCGCCGCTTGAACCGCCGCTCGAGTTGCCTCCCGAAGACGAGCTTGGCTTTTCGCCGAGAACGGTATGAGCCACGCTCTCGACAATGCACTCCGTGCCACCCCCGCTCATTTTCACATAGAAATACCACTTCATCTCGCCCGTTGATGGGTAAAAGTCAATTATCGTAAACTGCGCGTCTTTAAATACATTTCCGTATTTTTCCCATGTGAAAGAATAATTGTAGCCCTTGCTAGTATAGAACCCTTGCTGCATTATTTGATTGACATATTGTTCTTTCATATCCGAGAGGCTGTATGTTGTTCCTTTCCCCCAGCCGCTCTGCGATTGCAAATCAAATTTTATGAAACAATCCGAGCCGGACGCGAGACCGTCAACGTACACATAGAAAGAGTTGTCGTACTTGCCCGTATGTTTTGCGTTTTCGGCGGGCACGGTCATTTTCTTCGTGTTATTGCACAAAATGTTCGCATTCCCTTTATCGGGTACGGTGAACGTGTTGCCTGTCTTGGACGATTTATAGGTTTCTTTCGGCGTTTCGGGAATTGTTTGCTGCGGCTTGCTTGAGCTGCTAGACTGCGGCTTGCTTGTCCCGCCGCCAATATAGCCGCCGCTGTTATTGTACGGGTTTTCGTAGCTTGGGGAGTTGTTAAGCGCGATTATCGGTAAAGCTATCACCACCCCAAACGCCAGTATCGATACTATCATCGCAATACGGTTTATCAATCTCTTGTTGACGGGCTTTTTCGCGGGCTGAGCGTTCATCTGCACCTGCGGCATTTGTGTCCGCGCGTCAGATTGCGTTTCAATGCTACGCGAGGTCTGCGCCCCGCAAAACTCGCAGAACCGTGAACCGTCGTTTATCTGTTTTCCACAGTTTGAACAGAACATATTCGTTTCCTCCAAAAGTCAAATATAACCAACTCCGCAGTGCGTGCATTTCTTGCACCCCGACAGCAATATAACCTCTCGCTTTTGCGTATAATTATAATCTAATTATAGCATAATTGACAAAATTTTGTTGTGCAAAATCGCATTGTTTTGTTGTGATACTTAATAAAAATGTCGTGTTAAATTATATTTTGTGTGCGGGTTTGCATTATTCGTTTGTATGTTAAAACGAGCCTTAGCCTATATTCAATGCCGGAACTCAAAAAAGTGAGCGTTACTGCTTTTCAGCGGTAACGCTCTTTGTTGTAGCTACTTTGTGAGGTGTGTCCTTTCGGGAAGTTTACGGTTGTAGTCGAGTTAGAGTGCTACTTTACGGCGCATCTCTACGCCCTTATTATATCACTTTTTGCATTTTAAAGTAAAGATGTATAAATACGCTTTCCCTGCACTCCACTGAATTTGCGCAGATTGACAAAATTTGTTTTTTAGCTTATAATTTTTATGAAAGCATTGAAATTTTCTGCGAAAAAAGTGTTTGTAATTATAGGAAGCACCGAGGAGGAATTGTATGGAGGATTGCGAAATCATCGAGTTGTTCTTTGACCGTAGCGAAGCGGCTCTCCGCGATGTTTCACGAAAATACGGGCTTTACTGCAAAACTATCGCGCGGAATATTCTCAATAATTCCGAGGAAGCAGACGAGTGTGTAAACGAAACATATATTCGCGCGTGGGAGTCCATTCCCCCGAAAAGACCTCCGGTGTTACGCGCGTTTCTGGGACGTATAACGAAAAATCTCGCGCTGAACAGAGTGCGTTCCCTTAAAACCGAAAATCGCGGCGGCGGTGAAACGGATTTGTCGTTTGACGAACTTGACGATTTTGTTTCGGGTGAATATTCCGTTGAAATTGAGGCGGAGCGCAAAGAGATTGTTGCCGCGTTAAACCGGTTTCTGGACAAACTTCCCTCGCGTCAACGTCAACTGTTTGTCGGGATATACTGGGGCTGTTTTAATATCGCGCAACTCGCTGAACAACACGGAATGTCACCGAGCGGAGTTTCCGAAAACATTGCAAAAACGCGAAAACAACTCAAAAAATATCTGTCGAAAAGAGGTTTTGATATATGACAAAGGAGCAATTTCTGAGCATTGTGGACGATATCGATGACAAGTTTATCGATGAAATAGCCGATGTTCCCGAACAGCCGCTGGTTATTTATCAGCACGGAGAACATTTTTCGTTTCGCAGAATTGCGGTTTCAGCGGCAGCGGTTTGTGCAATATCGGCGGGAATTTTTGCGGCTGTAAAGTTGTACGGAACGCGCATTGTTGCGCCGAATGACAGCGTGATTTCGGGAACTTCGTCCGTTATCGAAAGCGAACCCGAGCCGATATCCGCAGAGCCCGTTTTCACGAGCGCAAAGGCAATATCGGTGAGTTTGAAATTACTCTTTTCACCGATGAAAATGCACCCGTATTTACCGTAGCCGTGACGAAAAAAGATGATAAGCAATACGCAGCCGTAGAGATTGAGTGCAGAGGTGTTATCTCTCTTGCAGTGTACCGCGAGGGTGAAACGCGGGAATGTATCGGAAGAATTGCCGTTGATAACGGCGCTCACACCTTGCAGATTGATTATGATAAACAAGCCGAAATCGGCGATGAATTTGTCCTCTGCGTTTGGGGAAAACAATCCGGACAAGCAAGCGGAAAATGGATACCGTAAAATAATTGGGGGAATATATTATGAAAAAAATAACAGCATTTGCAATGGGGATAGTTATGCTTGTCGGCACACTTTCCGGTTGTATTTCCGAAACGAGAGACACCGATTTGGAACGCATTGATGTAAGCGACCTCTCCGGCGTTTCCAAACCGAATATTGCACCGATAGAGTTTGGCGACAACAGCGTAAATTCGGGTGGTTCGCAAACTGCGGAAATTGATTTTTCTGAAGCGGAATATAGTGTTTGCATTGCTGAGTTTGGGGAATATGATACCGAAAAGGTCAAATCAGCAATATTGGGCAATATAGATATAACTCCCGAAATTATAAGACGTGATAAAAATGAATATCCGATTTATAAGTGGGATAAGGACGATTTATCTCTTATTATCAATAATAACTCTCCCAATGTTGAGCTTGTTGGAAATGTGTCAATGTTGGCTGAAACCCTTCTTGATAAGCCCACAAAAATTACGATGGAAATATTGAACTCTACGAGCATCTAAATGAAAATCTTGACTTTTGCACAAGAGAAAATGCCGTGGCAAACGTTGTGAATATTCTTGCCAAGTTTGGAGTAAATATTTACAAAAATGCAGAAGTATATGCATTACATCAGAGCGATATGCAAAAAGTCGTTGATGAAAAATGTGCGGAAGGAACATTTTACGATTTTAATTCATACTTAGAAGATGGTGAGTTGAAGCCCATTACATCATACGTTGTTGATAAATCGGATGAGTGCTATTATATGGTTTTTCATGAGGAATACGGTGGAGTTCCGCTATACAATGATAATCTTGGCTATAAGTCAATAAAGGATTTGACAATATTTCATCCGGAAATTACTGCTGTTTATTGTTCGGATGGGTTGGTGGGGCTAAGTGTTGATCAATACCGCAAGATTGAAAAAATAACGCAGCTCATTCCTCCCGAAGCGGCGGCGCAGGTTGTTCAACGTAAATACGCAAATGTCATGGGGATTGAAAAAATTGAGTTTGACAAGCTGGAACTAATGTACGTTATAACTCCAAATTACATTGACGGGAAAATAAACATAGCTAAAGCGAAGATGATTCCGGCATGGGTATGCACAATAAGAAAAACAGGTATTACGGTTAATAAGCAGACAGGGTGTGAAGAACCTATGGCTGATAAAAGGCGTATCATAATTGATGCCCAGAATGGAGTGGAGATAATATGACAGCGTTCCTGAAAGCGTTCACAACGGATTTAAAGCAAAGCTTGTTTTCTCCGAGCTTTTGGGTAAGAGGTTGAATATCGAACCGTGTAAATGCCAATAATACCCACAAAAAAGTGAGGTATTGCACATGAAAAGAACACACGGATTAGATGAAAGAGAAATGGAACTGGTAAATCTGCTGATGGCGGATTGCCGGACGACAGGAGATATTCAGGCAAAGTTGAAACAGCTTTTTGCCGGGACGATTGAGCAGATGCTTGAGGCAGAAATGGACGAACATCTCGGCTACGAGAAGAACTCTGCTGCCGGAAACAGCAGAAACGGTTACGGCAAAAAGACGATAATCAGCGATTATGGTGAGTGCAAAATCGCTGTTCCTCGCGACAGAAACGGCGAATTTGAGCCAAAAGTCATCGAAAAACGACAGACAAGAACCGACGAGATTGAACAGAAAATCTTGCAAATGTATGCGAAAGGTATGTCACAACGTGACATCGAAGATACGTTAAAGCAAATCTACGGAACCGAGATTTCGCAAGGGTTAGTTTCGAGGATAACCGACAAAATCTTGCCCGAAGTCAACGAGTGGCAAAACCGTCCGCTTGAGGCGATTTACCCGGTGGTTTTCTTCGATGGAATCGTGTTCAATTCACGCAAAGACAACAAAATTGTCACGAAATGCGTGTACTCTGTTCTCGGCATAAACATGGAAGGTCAGAAGGAAATTCTCGGTACTTGGATATCCGAAAACGAGTCTGCAAGTTTCTATGCGAGCATCTGCGCAGACCTCAAGAACCGCGGTGTGAAAGACATTTTCATCGCCTGTCACGATAACCTTACGGGGCTTTGTGATGCGATAAACTCGGTTTTTCCGAAGACAAAAAATCAGCTCTGCATAGTCCATCAGATACGCAACAGCTGCAAGTTTGTTCCGTACAAAGACCGCAAGTCAGTATGCGCTGACTTGAAGAAAATTTACGGTGCGGTAAATCTTGATGACGCTGAATTTGCCAAGGAAGAATTCCGCGAGAAGTGGGATAAGAAGTACCCGAATATCCTGAAATCCTGGGATAAAAACTGGGCTGAATTGACCGTATTTTTCGAATATCCGCAGGAGATTCGGAAGATAATATATACAACGAATGCCGTCGAAGGTTACCACAGAATGGTGCGGAAATTCACCAAATCCAAGTCGATTTTTCCGACCGATGACGCTATTCGCAAGGTCGTTTATATGAGCGTTGTGGAGATTTCAAAGAAGTGGACTATGCCTATACGAGACTGGGGACTGGCATACTCGCAATTTGCGATTTTCTTCGAGGATAGGTTCGCAGCCTGACGGCTGACGAGGGCTCTGCCCTCGTGCTCCCGAGGTTTATCCGCTTTAGGAATATCCGGTGAAAAATGCAAAGGCAGCAACATTCCTGCTGCTGTCCTTCACCGTTTTATTCCACAGCCTGCATCGGGTCGCTCCCCAGCGTTGCCCTGTTTGGCTACATTTTTAGTATTGGTACGTTTTGGGGGATTATTCGCGTTTACACAGTTCTTTTTTCAGACCCAACTACTGCGCAAGAGATGTTCTCGCGCAGTTTGTTCATTATGTGGTTAAGCAATCAGCCCCATGAATCGTTGAGTTTGTTCGCCGCTTTCTGGCCAAAAAACATAGCAGTGGTGATATATGCAAAGAATTGACCCCATGTTCTTTTACGACCGCGCGCGTCATAAAGTCCGCCGCTTACTGCATCAAGAGCGTTCGCGTCAAGCTCGTCGCTCTCAAGCTCCGACTTCAGCTTCTCAATGTGCTCATCGGTAAGCTCTACGCCGTTATCCTTGAACAGCTTCTGAACCTCGCTTTTCTCCTCAATCGCGCTGAGCTTTGCCATGAACTCGTCGTTCTGCAGAAGTTCCTTCATCTTTTCTTCGTTTGTCATTGTTTTTTCCTCCGTTATTGTTATTTTGTTTCCGGCGTTATTGCCGTTCGTTTATGTATACACCTTGGCGGCGTATGTGTTACATTTTCGTTTTTTACTTGGAAAGTATCTGTCTGATTCCGCTGACTGTAGTTGATACGCAACCGTATGCGCAAAACGCTGTCCATGCTACTGTAACAGCACCTACTGCCAAGAGAGATAAGAATCCGCCGCTAACATTCTCAAGAGCATTTTCGTCAAGCTCGTCTGCTTCGATTATACCCTCAGCCTCTGCGAACTCCTTTACTACCTCGCTTATCTCCTCCATGCTTCCGGTTACGCCATTCTTTCTGAAAAGCTCCTCAAGCTCCTCGCGGGAAGATACCGCCTTCATGTTCTCCACGAACTCTTCATTGCTAAGTACTGCGATTACACTTTCTCTGGTTGTCATTGTTTTTTCCTCCGTAAATTTAATTTCTGTTCCGGTGTTCTCACCGTTCATTTGTGTATACACCGTATCGCCGTATGTGTTACATTTTTTCACAAAACATTTTCTTGTTTCTCCAAAAAGTATCTCTTTTATATAAACTATAATTTTTATTGTGTTAAAAACCATTCTGAACCGGCGAACACTTTTGATTTTACAGGATTGTAAAATTACAAAAAATCCTGCCAACAAACTGTCGGCAGGACTATCTTTATTCGGAAAATCAACAACCACGTCAACGTCCTAAACAAAAATTCAAAACGTTTTCTATGCCATCTGACGACTTGCAAACTGCCGGAAAAGACCTTCCTTCTGCATAAGCTCAGCGTAGGTTCCCTGTTCGGCAATTCTTCCTTTGTCCAATACGATTATTCTGTCACAATTTATAACCGTACTAAGTCTGTGCGCAATAACCAATTTCGTTGCCGGTATTCTTTCAAGAGTATCGGTTACTGTTCGTTGCGTTACATTATCAAGAGCGCTGGTTGCTTCATCAAAAAACAAAATCTTAGGCTTGGAGATAAGGGCGCGAGCAATCAGGATACGTTGCTTCTGACCGCCGGAAATTGTTCCGCAATTCTCGCTGAGCACGGTATTCAATCCCATCGGCATCTCATTGATATCTTCCATAAGTCCGACCGATTTCACAGCTTCTTCTACGTCAGCCTTGCTCGCTGACGGTGAAGTTATTGCAATATTTTCAAAAATGCTCCCCGAAATCAGCTTTCCGTCTTGAAGAACAACGCCTATCTTTTTCCTCAGCTCCCTTTTGTCAAGACTTTCAATATCCTTGTTATCATAAAAAACTTTTCCACTTTTGGGCTTCTCAAATCCCAGCAGTATTTTCAGAAGTGTGGATTTTCCGCAACCGGACGCTCCCACAATTCCTACATATTCTCCCGCTTTGATATTCAGAGAAAGTCCGTCAATCGCATTTGGCGAGTCATCGGAATACGAAAAAACTATGTTGCTTATTTCAATTTCACCGGTAATGTTGCCGGGAAGTTCTTTTGCATCGTCATATTCCGGCAATGCCGAAAGAATAGGTTCAAGTCTGTCAATTGCCGGTCTGAGCCGCCTTATCTGAAGCATTCCGTCAACCAACTGAGCTACCGCGGCAGAAAAAGAACCGAAAACGGTATTGAACGCAATAAATTCGCCAATGCTTACCTTCAACTCGGATTTCACTACAATTATATAAAACACTATTGAGAAAATACTGCCGGCGGCAAGTGAAATCACGCTTCCCAATTCTGCTATTTTGCCCGAAACCTCTTTTCGTACACGCAGGCGGCTGTATGGTTTCAGGAATTCATATATTGCTCGGTCTTCTACTCCGGCAATTCTTATCTTGGATATACCACCGACAAACTGGTACATTATCGAGGAGGTGCTTCCCTCCAATTCCGCGCAGGCAAAATCGTGCTTTAGCGACAGGCTGTTGATTATATAATAAACCGCCGAATAAACCACAGTCATAAGCAATCCTATCCACATCAATTCTGCCGAATACAATCCCATTCGTACAAGGCAGATAACAAGATTTATAATTGCCGCTATGCTTACAACCATCACGGTTACACACGAAGCCACTATTCCCGATGCCGCCATAACTCTTTGTGCAAGGTCTGCCGATTCAAATTGTCTGAAAAAGCTCTCCGGCAAATTGAACAGACGGTCATATACCGCATTCTGAAAATCATACGAAATATGATGTGCTATCTTATACTGCGAAAGATTTTTCACCACGGAAAACATTACATTTGAAGCCAAGAACGCGGTCATCAAGCCGCCCAGCTGAAACAATATGCTTTCAGCGCCAAGCGGTATAAACTCGTCATACAGCTTCTGGCTTATAATCGGTACAATCAATCCGATAAGTGCAACAACAACGGAAAGCACAAGCAAAATCACAGCGTCGGTTGCCTTTAGGCTTGCAATTCCGAAATGAAAAATATCCTTAAAACCAAGTTTTTTCGTTGGAAGCGGCTTGCATATAACGTATGCATTCACATCATATTTCTCGGCATTTTTTGCAGTAATCTTTTTCCGTTCACCGTTTTTGGGATTATAAGCTTCATAGGAATGTCCGCCTTTTGGAAAAAGCGCAACCGGCGTTCCGTCAGCGAGAAACGCTACCATTTCCCCCTGATCGTTTTTGTACCAGTTTTCTTCGAGAATTACCTTGCGATAGGAAAAGTGAGATACTCTGGCAATATCCGAAAGCTGAGGTTCATCGCCGTATGCCTGTTTTACCTTCTCGTATGGAGCAATTGTTATCCGCTTCTTGCGGCAGATTACAGAAATGCAGTCATACAGCGGTTTCCCGATTTTATCACCAAGCTGTGCTTCGCTGTTTTTGCTGAACGAATCCTGTATCAGTTCCAGTATCTTACGCGCAGTCTGTTCCCTGTCGCGCTGGCTCTTGATAATAAAACTGTCCTCGGCAACTGTATTTATCCTATATTGGTCTACAAGTCCTCCGTTGAATCCCTCAACCTCATAATTCCTGATACCTGCTTTCTTCGCGAATTTTTCACAAAGAATTTTTGTTGCACCATTCTCAATGATTTCAAGACTTGCCGTTTCAGCCGCCGCAAAGCAAAAACGCCAAGAATTGCCGTCAATGTCATTGTAGCAAAATCCCGGAATTACCTCTCCGACTGTTGCTTTATAGCAAAAAGACCTGCGCCCCGGTTTTCCGTTAATTACCGGAACAATGTACATAAGAACTTCTCCGTTGCTCACACGATATGCGTTTACAGACGATTCGGTTATATAAACACCGCCGCCCTTGAGCAATACAGAATTATCTTGTTTCATGAGTTTCCCCTTCGTTATTGTTTATAAAGCTCCGATACAAACCATCAACATTGCAAAGCTCCTCGTGTGTTCCGCTTTGCTCAATTCTGCCGTGCGACATAACTATTATCCGGTCACAATCTCTTATTGCACTTAATCGATGTGCAATAATTATACAAGTACAACCTCTTCGCTTAATGTTGTCGATAATCTGCTTCTCCACAACTGGGTCAAGAGCACTGGTTGCCTCGTCCATTATGAGTACCGTGGGATTTAGCACAAGCGCTCTTGCAATTTCAAGGCGCTGACGCTGTCCGCCGGACAGGTTTGCAGCGCCCTCCGACAAACGGTAGTCATAAGCGCCGGGCTTCTGCGTAATTAAATCATGTATGCAAGCGTCCTTTGCCGCCGCAATCATATCCGCCTCGGAAACGTTGCTGTTCCACATAGTGAGGTTATCGCGAATAGTGCCGGAAAAGAGCGTTATGTCTTGACTTACCGTTGAAATGCTTGCATTCAGCACCTCGTTCGGTATCTCCTTTGCCGGAATACCGTCGAACAACAACTCGCCGCTCCATGGTGCATATAGTCCGCTGACAATTTTTGATACCGTTGACTTTCCGCAACCCGATGAACCAACAAACGCAATCGACCTGCCGCACTCTGCCTTACAGCTGAAATCCTGTATTAAAGGCGGCTTTAAACTGCTGTATCCAAATGAGATGTTTCGTAATTCCACAGAGCCGTTCAGTTTGGTTCGTAAACCCTGATTCGGAGTTTTATCTGTAAATTTTTCATCAACAGAATAGTTTTCAATGTCCTCCACACGGTCTATATCCGCCTTAACCGCTTGAAAACTCTTTACAAATCCAACCATTTTCTCCACGGGTTCAGAAAAAGAACCAAACAGCGTCGTAAATGCAACAAGCTGACCGATTGACATTTTCCCGTTGATTACAAGATATCCTCCTGTCAGGAGTATAGCCGCATCAGCGGCAATTTTCAGCGCCGATGGAATTGCATTTGCAATCTGCTGATAACGGCTGAGCTTCTGTTCAAGACAAACCGCTTTGGCATTATATCCCAAAATTCGTTCAATATATGCCGATTCCGCGCCGGAAGCTTTCAGAGTACTTGTTATCTCAAGTCCCGCACAAACAGCACCGTTTAGTTTGCCGTTATCCTGACGAAATTTTATTGAAAGCTCGCCAAGCTTGTGAGAAGTAATCCGCGTTATCAAAATATTTATCAGTGCGCTTACAACGGCAATTGCAGAAAGCAGAGGGCTGTAAATTATCAGCATAATGAGATAAAATACAACTACCACCATATCCAAAATTGTTTCTGCCAAATCGCCTGTCAGAAAGTCGTTTATGCCGGTGTTACTTGAAATTCTGTTTACAATATCGCCTGCGTATCTCTGGTCAAAAAAGCTTATCGGAAGCCGAAACAAGGAATAGAGAAATTTCCGCGAGGACAACAATGCCATCTTTTTCTGTAGCTTTAACAGCACTCTGCTTCGATAGAGCGTCAGTCCAAACTGAATGACAATTATAACAGCCATTGCAATAATAAGCTGCCAGAACCAGTCTGTGTTTCCCGATATAAGCACATCGTCCAGAATAACTTGACTTAGCATCGGAAGCGCAAGTCCCGGAAAAACCAACAATAGCCCCGCGAACAAGGTTTGTGCAACCGCACCGTATTGTCCCGAAAGACGCTCTGAAAAAATACCGCCTATATTGCTTTTCTTTTTCTCTTTCTTAAATTCCGATGTGGGAGAAAACGTTAAAACAATGCCTGTAAAACTGCTGTCAAGCTCTTCCATTGAAAGAACTCTTCTGCCGACAGCCGGATCGTTTATCACGGGCTTTTTTCCGCGAAAGCCCTCGAAGACAACAAAATGATTGAAATTCCAGTGGATAATGCAAGGGGGCGTCAGCTTTTTCAGCGCTTCCGGCTCTTTTCTGTAACCGTGACACTCAAGTCCGTATTTTTTTGCCGCGCGCATTATGTTTCCCGCATTGCAACCATCGCGGGATACTCCTGTTTCAATTCGCATCTGCTCAAGCGCAAGATGTTTGCCGAAATAGGCAAATATCATTGAGAGTGAAGCCGCTCCGCACTCCGTTGCTTCCATCTGATATACTGTCGGAGTTCTTGCATATTTCTTCATCAAGAATTGCCTCCGTTCAGATTTCCGAAAATCTTTGAGATTGGGGCATATTCTCCGGTAATTATTTTCGCCGAGAAAAGTGTACCGTTGCCAACAGCAAGCTTTTTGCCGTTCGCGTTCGTCCAAAAGAAACCGTTTTCCGAACCGGAATCGGTCTTTATTTCACACACAACCGATACCACGGGTCCCGATGAAATAAAAATATCAGCAAGCTGGTTATCAACACCAAGAACGTAAGCCATATTGTTTACACCGACAGCATATTCACCGATAGAAACAACAGTTCCCGTCATGTGACCGTCCCGCTGATTGTCAACGCCCGCAGGATAAATCTGTATTTCCATTCCGCTGTGTATTTTTCGAGCTTCGGTTACGGGAACAAAACATAATGCCAAGAGTTTTCCGCTGACAGACGGTGAGTATCTCGCAATCTCATAGCCGGGATATACCTCGGTTGCCGGTATAGTTTCATTTCCCGAGGAACAAAGCAACGTTGTCAAAGTACCGTCTTCGGGTGCAGTAATATCCGTTATCGCGCCCGTGCTGCTGCGGACGCGGGCAATTGTATCACCGGCAGAAAAACTGCCGCTCGAAACCGTAACCTCTTCGATTATGCCAGCGGATTTTGCATAGATTGCGCAACTGTTTTCCGGCGGCACGATAATGCCATTTACAGTGAGCGTTTCCGGCAATGTTCCGAAGCAAGCCCATACAACCGCCGCGGCAATTATCAAAGCCACGCCGATAAGTGCAAGCCATGACATTGATGAAGTAACCTGAACGGCTTTGTCAAGCTGTTCGGGATTTGCCATTTTTTCTACCATTGATTTTCTGAAAAGCTGTTTCATTTATCAAAGCTCCAGTTCTATGTTGTTTTTGCTGAAATAATCGCGCAGCGCGGTCATTGCACGGGTTGTCGTAACGCGAACGTTAACCGCTGTCATACCGGTTGCTTCAGCGATTTCATTTGAATTCATATTCTTAAAATATTTCATAATTATCAGTTCACGCTGACGTTCGTTAAGGGTTTCAAGTGCGTCTTTAAGTACCGTTCTCATTTGACTTAAATATTCCGCCTCAACAACGGTATCTTCAAGCTTCTCTTCGGAAGCAACCTCCTCGGCTATTTCCTCACTGTTCTTATGGTCACGATAGTAGTTCTTTATTCTGTTATTCAATATCACGAACAGCCAAGTCTGGAATGAAGCTTTTGTTTCATCAAACTTGTCAAAATTCTCATAGCATTTCGCAAAACAATCCATAGTGATATCCTCTGCGTCCTGCATATTTTGAATTTTCTTCACGGTATAATTTACCGCGATATTAAAATACTTTTTATAATACTCCGAGAATTCTTCATCCAAAGTTTTGGCTATCCTCATAACCCACCTCAATTATATGTATTTTTATATACAGCTTCATTTAGAAACGAAACCATATATATTATATCACACATCAAGCTGTTTTTCAATAATATTTCCCAAAAATTGCATTAAATAGTCCTTTTTTTACGAGAAAACCCGCCGCGGCATTTTTCAGCAACAGCGGGTTTGTCTTCATTCTATACCGATAAAAGCGGGGTTAAAAGCAACTGCACAAGCCGTAGCTTTTACCATCTGCATTTGGGAATATACTTAACGTATCTGCCGCCGGTGAGCATATTGAACCCTACCGCGCAAAAGCCGTAAACAAGATTTGTAGCAAGCTTTGCTGCGTCCTTGAAAAAGTTTCCGCCGGCAACGTTGTCCAGCTCCTCAACCGAGCACTCACCCTCGTACTGCTCCTTGCCCGCTTCATAAGCCGCCTTCACGTCCTCAAGAGAAACGTCAACGCCGTTGTCGTTAAGGCAACGGTGGATTTCCTCCATCGTCTGCGCCTGCTGCATTTTAGCCATAAATTCCTCATTGTTGGAAAGCTCTCCAAATCTCTTTGCCGATGCCTCTGTAATCATTGTTTTTTCCTCCTGTATTATGTTTTTGTTTTTGGCTTTATTGCCTTTCATTAGTGTATACACACGAACAACAGGAGTGTTACATCTTAAAAAAAATTCCGATTACCGCAGTTTTGCAGGTCATACAGCATCTTTCTTTCGTTATCAGAAATCCTCTTTATCCAGCTTCTTGAGCAATTTCTTCGCCTTTGCTGACGATGCCGCAAAATATATCACTGCAAACAGGAACGACAAAGCGGATAATGCTATCCCGCCCCAGAACATCAAAAAGCCCGTTGTAAGCTCTATTTCCATATCAATTCTCCTTTATCATACCAAAAGATTTAAGCGTTTCTATGGTGCTACGAAGTGTGTCCATATCAGGGTCGGAAACGCTTTTTCCGTCATACAGCTCCTCGGCTTTCAGATAGTATTCGTATGCTTTCCGATAGCTTTGCTCGGCCGCAGGTTTTTCCTGCTCCTGAGAAATACAGGTGTAGCAGTAATTCATATACACCCAGTAATCCTCCGCTTGATTTTTCATAATATCCAGCAACGCCGTGCAACGGTCATAATCCTTTAATTTGGAATACAAAATGTTAAAGTAATTTTTTTGGAGAGTGTAGCTTAATTTTCCCTCCTTCAAAACATCATCGTAGCAACTTGCCGCTTTAACATAATATTCTTTTTCTCCGGTTTTCTCTCCTTGCTGAACATACTCATAAGCAAGCATTTCGGTTACAACACGGCTGTATTTCTCGGCAACAAGCTCCCTCTGCTGTTCCAGAAGCGCTAACATTCGGGAATTCTTGCCGGAGAGCTTGTTTGCTTCATCTCCGGTCATCTTATATGCAACCAGTATTGTGCGGTATCTGATATAATCATCATTGGTTGTATTGAGCGCACTCTCAAAGCCGGAATAGGCCTTTTCATATTCGCCTTTTGACCAGCTTATTTCACCTCGAAGCATATCCAGCTGATCATCGCTAAGCCCATTGTTCATCGCAAGCTTCAGCTCTGTTTCCGCCTCGTCAATGTGTCCTGTTCTCGCATAGGCAATGGTGATATCGCGATAACATTCGGGAGTGCTGTTGTTGTAAAACAACGCCTTTTCATACAGAGTAATCGATTTTAGATAATACTTACTGCTCTCGTCTTTATCATCACTTTTTTCCGCAAGCTCAAATGCGCTGTCCGCACTCAGCATATACATATCCGCCAAAATACGGTCGGTATTATTTGAGTCGGCAAGCATTTCCGGAGTTATCACACTCTCGGCATATTCCGCACATTCCTCATACTTTTCCTGAGAACGAAGAATTTTCTCGGTAAAATAATATGGCTTAAGCCGTGTAGGATAAAGCTTTTCGGCGCGTTCAATAACAATTTCGGCGTTCGCCATATCATTCTGCTTGATAAAATCCTCTGCCCGATTTATATATTCGGTGAATTTTTCATCGCGCTCTTTTTCCATCACACCGCTTCCCTGATAACTCAAAAAAATACCGCCGACAACAAATACAGCCGCCACGGCAGTTACTATCTCTCTGCGAATTTTCAAGGCAACATATCTCTTGTCGAGCTTGTTTACATTCCGCAGTGCTGTCAGCATTTCTTCCGCAGAACGATATCTTTTTGAGGGATTTAGTTCCATAGCCTTGCTCACGATATGCACGATACCGTCCGAAGCCTGCGGAACCAGCTCTGTCAGCGGCTTTACATTATATGCCGTATCCGGACGTTCTCCGGTTATTATATAGTACAAAAAAGCACCCATGCTGTAAATATCCGAGCGCTCATCTATGTACATTTTCGCTTTCCCTATCGGGAGATTTCCCTCTATTCCGCGGCTGATATCCGCAAGCGGAATGCCAAGCTGTTCCGGAGGCGCATATCCCGGCGTTCCTCCTATTGCTTGACTTCCGTTTTTATCGAAAAGCAATGAAACATTAAAATCTATCAAACATATATCGTCATTTTTGGTAAGCATAATATTTTCGGGCTTTATATCACTGTGGATTACAGCAGGCTTGCAACTATGCAGATACTTTACAGCTTCACATAACTGTATTGCATATTTTAGAATCTGCTTTTTTGTAAACCTTGTTCCGTTACTGACAAGCTTGCCAAAATCAGAGCCGTCTATATATTCCATCACCGTATAGGTTTCGCCGTCTTGTTCAATAAAATCATATACCTGAGGAATATACGAGTGCTTAAGCCCTTTTATCAAGTCAACTTCCGTGCGGTTGGAGGCAACAGGCTGTCCATTATGCTTTATTTGCTTTATAACAACATATTTATTCAGCCTTTTATGAAAAGCTTTGTATACAGTACCTCCGCTTCCCTGACCTATAACCTCGCAAATGCTGTATGTTTGGTCATCAAGCACCTTAATTCGCCTCCTTGTTTTGACGTTTTTTCAATTCGCTGAGTTTTTCCCATATCTTATCGCTGTTTGTCTTTCGGAAACCTGTTTCCAGCACCTCGATTGCTTCCTTATTCTTTCCCTGAGCCGTGTAAACCTCTGCCCTGCCAAGATAGCCGTTCTCATTCATCGGATAGGATATTATTATTTTATCAAACTCCGTTGCCGCAAGTTCGTATTGCTCTTCAGCAAGATACCTTTGCGCCCGCTCAATATTGGCTTTGTCACCACCGAAAAGAATACCAGATGCAAATATCCCCGCCACAATCAATATTACCGCAACAACAATTGCTATTATGATTATCTTGTTGGATTTCCTTTTCCTAACGGTTTTACTAACCGAACCTTTCTGAATTTGCTTTTCCGTTTCCGCATTTGTTGCTGTAGCCTTTGGAATGAATACCGTTTCAGCCTCAGATGGTTTCTCTGCTGTCGGTGATTTCGGCAGAAGAACCGTTTCGGTTTCGGACGATTTTGCTGTTACCGCGGATTTCGGCAAGAGAACCGTTTCGGTTTCGGAGGATTTCGCTGTTACCGCGGATTTCGGCAAGAGAACCGTTTCGGTTTCGGAGCATTTTGCTGTTACCGCGGATTTCGGCAGAAGAACCGTTTCGGTTTCGGAG
>CALZUA010000030.1 GCA_945829235.1 uncultured Clostridia bacterium
ACGAGCGTATGGGACGTATTCTCCAGATGCACTCCAACCACAGACAGGATATCGATGCTTGTCCGTGCGGAGATATCGCGGCGGTTGTTGGTACAAAGTACACCACCACAGGCGACACGCTCTGCGATGAAAATCACCCGATTATCCTCGAGTCGATGGAGTTCCCGGACCCCGTTATCGACCTTGCAATCGAGCCCAAGACCAAGGCAGGTCAGGAGAAGATGGCAATCGCCCTCTCCAAGCTCGCCGAGGAAGACCCGACCTTCAAGACATGGACTAACCCCGAAACCGGTCAGACCATTATCGCAGGTATGGGCGAGCTTCACCTTGAGATTATCGTAGATAGACTGCTCCGCGAGTTCAAGGTTGAGGCTAACGTAGGCGCACCGCAGGTTGCTTATAAGGAAACTATCACCGGCAATGCCGATGTTGATATGAAGTATAAGCGTCAGTCGGGCGGTTCCGGACAGTACGGTCACGTTAAAATCCGCGTTTCCCCGAACGAAAGCGGCAAGGGCTACGAGTTCATCAACGCTGTTGTCGGCGGTTCTATCCCGAAGGAGTTCATTCCTGCCGTTGACGCAGGTATTCAGGGCGCTCTCAATGCGGGTGTTCTCGCAGGCTATCCTGTTGTTGACCTGAAGGTTGAGCTGTACGACGGTTCTTACCACGAGGTTGACTCGTCGGAAATGGCGTTCAAAATCGCAGGTTCAATGGCTATCAAGGAAGCCCTCAAGCAGGCTCACTCGGTTATTCTCGAGCCGATTATGAAGGTTGTCGTTGTTGTTCCCGATGACTATATCGGAAACGTTATCGGTGACCTCAACTCCCGCAGAGGTATGATTCAGAATCAGGAAACCAGAACGGGCAACGTTCAGGTAACTGCTCTCGTTCCGCTGTCGGAGATGTTCGGTTACTCCAATGACCTCCGTTCCAAGACTCAGGGCCGCGGACAGTACGTTATGGAGCCGAACAGCTATGTTGAGGTTCCGAAGTCTGTTGCCGAGGGCATTATGTCCAAGCGCAAGCAGAATGACTAATTAAAAAATCTGCAAAAATCAAGAAAACCCCTTGATTTTTGCAGTAAAATCTGTTAAAATAGTATTATAGCATTTTTGAGCGAAAGCTCAGTGATTAAAAGGAGGAAATACCAATGGCTAAGGAAAAATACGATTCCAGCTTACCCCACGTAAACATCGGTACTATCGGTCACGTTGACCACGGCAAGACCACCCTTACCGCTGCTATCACCAAGTACCTTTCTCTTAAAGGACAGGCACAGTTCGAGGCTTATGATATGATCGATAAGGCTCCCGAGGAGAGAGAGCGCGGTATCACAATCAACACCGCTCACGTTGAGTACAAGACCGACAAGCGTCACTACGCTCACGTTGACTGCCCCGGCCACGCTGACTATATCAAGAACATGATTACCGGTGCGGCTCAGATGGACGGCGCTATCCTCGTTGTTGCAGGTACTGATGGTCCTATGGCTCAGACCAAGGAGCACATTCTTCTTGCACGTCAGGTTGGCGTTCCCGCTATGTGCGTTTTCGTAAACAAGTGCGATGACGTTGATGACTGCGAGTACGATGCAGCTACCGGCGAGTACAAGAACTCCGAGATGCTCGAACTCGTTGAGATGGATATCCGCGACGAGCTTTCCAAGAACGGCTTCCCCGGCGATGACATTCCCGTTATCTTCGGTTCCGCTTACAAGGCTCTGTCCTCTGATTCCAAGGACCCCAGCGACCCCATCTACGCTTGCATCGCAAAGCTGATGGACGCTGTTGACGAGTATATTCCTACTCCCGACCGTAAGGAAGATATGCCTTTCCTTATGCCTGTTGAGGACACTATGACCATTTCCGGTCGTGGTACTGTTGCAACCGGCCGTGTTGAGCGTGGTTCTGCAGTTGTAGGCGATACCGTTGAGATTACCGGTCTTACCAACGAGCCCAAGAGCACTGTTGTTACCGGTCTTGAGATGTTCCACAAGAGCCTTGATAAGGCTGTTGCAGGCTACAACATCGGCGCACTCCTCCGTGGTATCACCCGTGATGAAATCGAGCGTGGTCAGGTTCTCTGCAAGCCCGGTTCCATTCACCCGCACACCAAGTTCAGCGGTCAGGTTTACGTTCTTAAGAAGGAAGAGGGCGGCCGTCATACTCCGTTCGTTTCCAACTACCGTCCGCAGTTCTTCTTCAGAACTACTGACGTTACCGGCGTAATCACTCTTCCTGCTGACAAGGAAATGTGCATGCCCGGTGATAACGTAATCATGGACGTTGAGCTCATCACTCCTATCGCTATCGAGGAAGGTCTCCGCTTCGCTATCCGCGAGGGCGGCCACACCGTTGGTTCCGGCGTTGTTACCAAGATTAACGAGTAATCTTGAATCGTAAATAGCACATTAGCGCTCCCTGAAAAGGGAGCGCTTTTTGTTTATAAGCGTCCGCTCATCCGCGCCGAAGCGTTAGCTGTTGCACTTACCGACCGTCCGCGCCAAAGCGTTAGTTGTTGACAACGCGAAGCTGTTGCATTTTTGGAAAATTTGTTGCAGAAAACACGGTTTTCACAAAATAGTTGCAAATATGGGATATGAGTTGCACATTTTGCGTTTTGTGTTGACTTTTCTGCAACCATACTGTATAATTGAATTATCACAAACGACAAATTTGTGAAAGGAGTGAAAAAATGAAAACGGAAAGCGATATCACATTTCTTTGTCGGAGAATGAAGGAGTTGCGCGAAAAGAACGGCATAAATCAGGTTGAAATGGGCGAAAAGCTCCACTTAACCAAATCCACGGTTTCACGGATTGAAGCGGGAAAGCTTGGTGCGAAAAACACACGAGAATACGCCGTTGAATATTGCAAGACGTTTGGTATGACGAACGAACGGCAGATTGAACAGTTTTTGCGCGGTGTTAAAATCGCGGTTCCGGACACTTCGGCGCTGTTGAAAAATCCTCAGCTTATCGATGAACTTAATAAGGAATACGGGCGGGTTGTCATTGCAAAAAACGTTGTCGATGAGCTTGGCAGAATAAAGAACAAACACTCGGGTTCGCTCGGGACAAAAGCGTGGGAGGTTCTCCGCGGGATAAGCTCCGGCGCAAGGACGGAGCTTATGAATTATCGTGGAAGCAATTTCAACGAGAGCGAGGATTACAAAATCATTTCAATTGCCCGCGATGCCGTGGAAAAATATGGTTGCAAAGCCGATATTCTCACCGATGATATCGATTATTCCGCGTATCTCAAGAGCGATGAAAACGTGTCTGCTCTGCACCTGCGCGAATATATGTCAACCAAACAGGAGCTTGTCAATATGCTTCGGCTGAACGAGTTCGAGAAATATTACGCCGATAATTACGACAACATCGAGCCTTTCAACAAATCCGAGGTTAACGCACATCTCTCCGATGGGTATACTCTGATAATCTCCGCTGTAAGAAACCACTCGGCAACGTTTGAACAGCGCAAGAACAAAATAAAGTGGCTTATATCGCAGGGCGCTGATGTCAACAAGCGCGATTGTTGCCGCAGATATTTCCCACCGATATCTCACGCAATTCAGGTGAACGATTATGAAATGTTCTTGTTTCTCCTGAATGAGTGCAACGCAAACCCAAATATTGCCAGCAGAAATCCGTATGACGCTGGTAAAATCCGGCAAAAGAACGAGGGGAATATGCCGCTTATGATTGCGGCTTGGGACGGGAAAGACAAATTTGTCGAGGCGCTTTGCCGTGACAAGCGAACCAGCTTAAATCAGCAGGACGCAAACGGCTTCACGGCGCTTATCAAGGCTTGCGCGAACGGCGATGTCAAATGTCGGGATATTCTTCTCAAAGCGGGCGCTGACACGAAAATCTCGGATATTAACGACAAAACCGCAGAGGATCATTACAATGATTATCTTGTGTTCGGGCGCTTGAAAAATCGTTTCCAACGCGGCGGGAAAAACAAGAGGAAAAAGCGATGATAACACGAATTTGCATTTCAATCAACAACCGATGTAATCTCAACTGCAAGTACTGTCACTTTCACGAAAAAAGCGCTTTTATCGAGCCGCGCGAGATGAACATTTTTGCGGTGCTCGACAACGTTAAGGCTCACATCAAAAAGCACGAAATTCCGCTTTTCAAAATCGGTTTCGTGGGAAACGGCGAGCCGCTCTTGGACTTTGAGAGCTTGCGCGGATATGTTGAGTACATCGCCGATTACCTGAAAAGCGGCGTGATTTCCGCCTACACCATAACCAACGGTACGCTGATTAACGAGGAAATGCTTGGATTTTTTCGGGAACACAAGATAAACGTTGGTTTTTCAATCGACGGTGTTCGTGAAATTCACAACAAACTGCGCTGTAACTCGTTTGACCGCACGATGAACGGCATCGAGCTTTTCCGCAAAATCAACGGCTTTTACCCCTCGATGAACTGTACGGTTGGACAAGATGTCCTCGAACGTGCTGATGAAACGATAGATTTCTTCGCGCCATTTGACAGCAGGATTACCTTCTCGCGAATGATAGGTGAAAACGGTATCAGCTTGGCGGATTTTCGGGCTTTTCTTGAAAGAGCGTCCCGCAAGCTGTCCGTTCGGACAGGCGGATTTGATTGTACAATGTACGGTGGGAAGTGCGGCGCGGGCATCGATAACCCGTATTTTGCGAACGGAAGCGTGTTTATATGCGGAAACTGCGTGGACTTGCCGACCGTGATTTCAGCCGATACACCGCTTGACGAGATTGATTTAGGGATAAAACCGTTCGACAGGCGGTTTTGTTACAAGGAGGCGATGAGATGAGGATTGCGTTGTACGGTCTGCCTTGCGCGGGGAAAACCACGCTTTTGGCACAGCTCACCGAGATAAAAACGGTGAGCGGAAGCGAGGAGCTGAAACGGCTCTGTAAAGGCAATTTCTCGGATTTATCGGACAGTGAGCAAACCGCCGCGCGTGTAAAATACACCGAGTATCTTCGTTCGCTAGACAACGAAATTGTACTCTCCGACGGACATTTTTCCTTTCTCGATAAGGTTGTTTTTACCGACGCGGACGCTGATGTGTACGACGTTTTTCTTTATCTTTACTGTAACCCCGAGGTGCTGAGCGAGCGTTACCAAAATTCCCCGAAAAACGAACGCTACCGAAAACTCCCGACAACGCGCATTGCAAACTGGCAGATCAATGAAATAGAGCGATTGCGCGAGGAGTGCCACAAGCGAAACCGTGATTTTTACGTTCTGAAAAGCGAGGGCTTAACCCCGAAAATGCTTCTCGATTTTATCGGCGAGATAAAAAACGGTTACAGCTCGTTTGGGGTTGCCGAGAGGATAGTCGCCGGAGTTAAGGAAAAATTCCCGCAGGTGTGCAAAATCAACATCGTTGACGGGGACAAAACGCTGGTCAAAGAGGACCTGTTCGGCTGTTGCTCAAGTCGTACAACGCACACCTTTGACGGCGGTTTTTACACGGGTTATCAGTCGCTTTGCTTTGCCGAGGAAACCAAAGATGTGCAGTTTGACTGCGGAAAGCTCTCCAGGGTCAACTTGAACAGCGAGGTTTTCGACAGGATAAGCGGCGAGGGGTACATTGTGTTGTCATCGGGGATTGCGGAGTTGTGGGAACAGCTCGGCGCTTTGCTCGGGATAAAAAATATCTTCGCAAGCCCGCTGATTTCCGCGGATACGAAATTTTTTGTCGTGAAACTGCTGAGGGAGAGCGGCTACACCGTCACGGCGTTCGGCGACAGCAAAATTGATTTGTATATGCTGAGGGCGGCGAACGAGGGCTTTTTGTACCTCGGTGAACGAATGAGCAGGTCACTATATAATGTAGATGTAAGCGGAATAAATCTTATATATAGTAGAGAACCCATTGTTCTCGCGGATATTGACGACAGCTTGACCGAAGCTATTGAGCTTACAAAATCGGACTCGGGTGTAAACGGCGGGCGGCTTGCGGCGGCGCATTTTCGGCTCGGCGAAAAGCTGGGGGCGGCAATCGGAAAGGCATTTCCCGCGATAAAAACCGCGGTTGTGGTTATGGAGCGGGGCGGGCGGTTTTTCGGTGACGGCTTGTACAGCGCGTTCGGCGGTGTTCTTTACCCGTACAATCCCGCTAAGGACAGCTTTCCCGATGTATCGCGGCACGAAATCGTGATAATCGCGGACAGCGTTGTCAACACGGCAAGCTCCGTCCTGAACGTCATCGCGCGGATAAAAACGCAAAACCCGCGAGCCGAGATAATTGTCGCGGCAAATGTTGTTCAACAAAACGCGCTCGCAAAGCTGAGCGGGTACAAGCTGTTTGCGGTACGCGTTTCGGGCAACTTTTTCGTTGGCAGAAAGCAGGCTGTTCAAACGGGCGAAACCGGTCCCGATACGGCGGACAGGCTGTTTAACCTGATTGACAGCTGAACGGCTTGTTGTTTTCGACAAAAATATGCGCTCTCGACAACGAGGGCGCTTTTGTTGTAAAGTAATAAAAAACTCCCAAAAATATTATCCCGCGCGCAAATTCAATCGTATAAATGAAAGGTCAAAACAACAAAACGGAGGAATTGAAATGATTGATTACTTAGGCAAACGCTTTTATAACCGGCTGAACAGCCTGTTCTAATTCAAATTTTTCGCGTCAAAAGTACAACTCACACATTTTCTCCATAATAAAAACGGTTGCTTTTTCTGCGAAGCAACCGTTTCAATTTCACGGACAATCGGTTATAACGCGCAAATTTTCCGCATACAATGTCCAAAAGGGGTGAAGGTATGGGGAAATTCAAAAATCTGACAGTCGGCGCGGCGGCTGTTGCGCTGGCAATTCTCACCTGCACGGGAACCGATGTCGGGAATTTTATGCGAAAGGTGGCTTTTGCCTCGGCGGGAATTTACGAAAAACCCGAAAATCCCGATGAAACGCACAAGCCAAGCTCCGACAGCGGGAGTGCAAGCACCGATGTTGTTGATGACAATAACGAAAGTTCATCGCAACCCTCGGTTGAACAGCCGTCAAGCGTTGAACCCAGCGAAAGCTCTGCGATAATCAACGAATCGCGCGGCGAGGTTATCACGCTGAACCGAACGACTGTTGCCGATGATACCGATTATTCGGTGTACAATTCGCAGAGCGGCGCGATTTATCGCTATAATTTCGGGAAAATGACGGGCGATTTTTACATAAATCTGAAAAGCGGCGCGCAGGTTCGGAACAACACCGATATTGCCAATGAAATTCTTGAAAAAGCCGCGGACGAGCTTCCCGAGTTCAACAAAAACACCGAGAAAAACTCGCCGAGAGTGCTGATTTATCACACGCACTCAAACGAGAGTTTTTTGCCGAACGCGAGTTGGTTTGACGAGGAGTACCCGATACGCTCGGCGGATTGCTCGCGGAATATGATTGCGGTCGGCGATGCTCTCTGCGAGGCGCTTGCAAAGAACGGAATAACGGTTATCCACGAATGTAAACAGCACGACTACCCGATGTACACGGGTGCGTATTATCGCTCCGCGGAAACCGTGAGCGCGCTTCTCGAGCAGTACCCCGATATCGACATTGTGATTGATTTGCACCGCGATGGGATTGTGCAATACGACGGTTCTCTCGGAGCACCTGTTTGCGAGGTGAACGGGAAAACCGCCGCGCAGTTTATGATAATTTCGTGTTGCGAGAACGAGGATTTTGATATGCCCGATTATATCGAGAATTTCAAGCTCGCCTGTCTTTTGCAGAACACCGCCGAAGAAATGTACCCAAATCTCGCGCGCCCCGTGCTTTTTGATTATCGGAATTACAACCAAAATCTGTCAAAGGGCGCGCTTTTGATTGAGGTTGGAAGCCACGGAAATTCGCTTGACGAAGCGGTTTATACGGGTGAACTTTTGGGAAACGTCATAGCAAAGGCGCTCGAAAAAGCTACTCCAGATTAACCAAATCCTCCGCGTCAAGATAATCCTCAACGTACTGCTTTTTGAGCAGCTCGCGCGGGATATAGTCGTTGTATTTCCCGCTGATTTCGCAGTTGTCGGGTATCGAAAACCCGTATTTGTCCGCCTTATTTCGCTTTATTTCATCGAGCGCGTTCACGAGAGCGCGCTTTCCTTTGTCCGTGTGAACCTCGATGCACACGGGAATGTACCGCGACAGATACACCTCCGCCGCAAACCCGCGCTCCCGCAAAGCGTACAGCAGAGCCATTGTCCCGCGCGTGCCGATAAACGGGAAAACCGCGTACATCGTGTCCGAGAGCGGCAGGACGATGTGCTCGTCGTGATTTTGCGCAACGGCGTTCCCGAACAGCGCGCGCACGTCCTCGAGCCGTTTTTTCGCGCTCTCGTCCAAGAAGCCGTATTCCTCGCCGCTCGTGAGCACCTCGAGAATTTTCTTCATCACGCGCGTGTGAACGTACTCGTTGCCGGTGTCCGTCCACATATTCGCGGAAATTCCCTCAACGTGCTTGACGTAGATAATCTGCGCCTTTTTATCCAGCTCGACAACCTCCCAAGCCTGTCCCGCAAGCGCAAATTGACTTTTCGGCGGGAACGGATTCTGAACCGTGCCGATAACCTCGGAGTTGTTTCTCACGGTAAACTCAACCGGTACCGAAAACACCGCCAGAAACTCGTAGTTGTTGACAGCCGCCTCACCTTTTTCGCCGATAAGCAGCGCGCCGTCCTCGCAGCGTTCAAGGTGACCGTTCTCCAAAAGCTCACGCAAAAGCGCGAGGTAATCCTCTTTTGTGACATTTGAGAACACGGAAAGCGTGAGGACTTGCCGCGCAAGCTCTCGCGGCTGAAGCGAGCCGTTTGCCGCCATTATCGACATCGTTTGGTGATAGAGCAACGAAAACGGGAGCTTCGGCAGATACATCGGTTCAACAAATTTTTCGCGCGTGTACAGCAAAATCTGCGCCGCGCACATCACGAAATCCCAGTTGATTTCGCGGTAAAAATCGGTTTTCGGCAGGCTCATATCGTACCGAAAAGCAAAGCGCATCTCCGCTTCACCGCCGCGCCGACCTGTTCTGCCAAGCCTCTGTACAAGCCCCGAAACCGTGAGCGGACAGCCCGTCTGGACAATCCTCTCCAGCTTTCCCAAATCAATTCCCAGCTCCAGCGTAACCGTTGCTCCCGTGCAGACAGGCAATTCGCCGTTTTTCATACTTTTCTCGGCAAACTCACGCAGCGCGGGAGAAATGTTCGCGTGGTGAACGAGATAACAGCCGCCGTCGTGATTTTTCTCGGAAATCGCCTTGATGTGCGCGATATTTTCCTCAACCTCGCCCTTGCTGTTCGAGAACAAAATGCACCGTTTTCCGCGCGTACACTCGTAGAGATAATCGTAATAATTCTGCAAAAGCGTCTTGCTGTTTCCGTTCGGGATTTTCTCGGCGATGGGAAAAAAACGCACGGACAGCCGAACTTTTCTGCCCTTATCCGCACATTTCGGCGTTGAACAAGCGCGGCTTGTGCCCATATTCAGCCACTTCTCGGCATTTCGGGTATCGCCGAGCGTTGCCGAAAGACCGATTCTGCGCGGCGTGAAGCCGATTATGCGCTGTATTCTTTCGAGCACCGATAGCAACTGCAAGCCGCGGTCGTTATCCATAAAATAGTGAACTTCATCGATAATTACGAAACGCAAATCCGAGAAAAGCCGCGAAACCGCGTTGCTGTTGCGGATAAGCAGACTTTCAAGGCTCTCGGGAGTTGTCTGCATAACGCCGCGCGGGTTCTTGACAAGGCGCTTTTTTGCCGTGGGAGAAGCGTCGCCGTGCCACTTGGTGACGGGGATATCCTGTTCATCGAGAAGCTCTTGGAGCCGCTCAAACTGGTCGTTGATGAGCGCCTTGAGCGGTGAAACGTAAAGCACGCCGACCGAGCCGGACGGGTTCTCCCAAAGGTGCGTGAGGACGGGCAGAAACGCGGCTTCGGTCTTGCCGCTTGCCGTTCCCGAAGCGAGAAGAAGGTTGTCGTCCGTGTCAAAGACAACCCGCGCCGCTTCAACCTGTATCGGGCGCAGCTCCTCCCACTTGTTGCGGTAGATGAAGTCCTGAATAAACGGTGCAAGCCGGTAAAAAATCGCGTTTTCGCTCATAAATCAAAATCCTCGAAACCGTCGGCTTTGTCCTCGCCCTCACCCTCGGCGAATTTGAATTCGTCCTCGCCCATAAGCTCGGCGATTGTCTTGTCGGGATTCTGGTAGGCGATGTTCAACAGCTCGATAAAGTCGCGTATCATCTCGCGCGGCGTGATATTCGAGTCCGCGCCTATTCTCCCGAACTCCGCCTTGACGAAGAAAATTCTGTCCTCGAGCGTGATTTTCGGCTCATAGTCGAACACAACCCCGTGGATTTCCGCGAGCTTTTCCGTGAGCACGGTAAGCTCCTCGTAATTCAGCGGCGACAGCCTGATAATCGGCGACATCAAGTCTTTAACATCGTCCGTTGCAAAGCGTCCTCTCTCCAAGCGCGAGCGAAGCGCCTCGTAGCTGAAAACGCCGCGGCGCGTGTCCTCAACGCACTGCGGAGTGCCGCCGAGGATTATGCCGAGATTGTGCGCCTTGCCCTGCATCACGTCGTTGTACATCATCAGGATTTTCTCGTAGTTGTACTGCCGCGTGACGGAATTTGAGATTTTCATTATATTTACCAGCTCGTCAATCATCACGACAAGCCCCTTGTAGCCCGCGCTCACGAGGAAAGACGTCATCAGCTTGAGGTAATCGTACCAGTTTTCATCGTTGATGATTGTGCTGACGTTCAGACATTCGCGCGCTTCGGTTTTCGTGGAAAACTCGCCGCGAAGCCAGCGGATTGCGTTGCGCTGTTTTTCATCGTTCCCGTCACGGAAGCCGTGATAATACTCCGCGATAATTGTCGCGAACTCAAATCCGTGTACCATATCTTCAAGACCGTTGATTTTCGCGAAGATGCGCTTTTCAACCTCAACGCTAAAGAAAAGGTTGTCGCGGGTGATTTTGCCCTCGGCGAGAACCTCGTTTCGTACACCGTCAATCCACTTCTCGAGAATAAGCGAGAGCGCGCCGCCATCGGGTTTTGCCTTAACGGAGAGGTTTTTCATCAGCTCACGGTAGGTTGCCAAGCCCTGACCTTTTGTACCGCAAAGACGGCGCTCGGGGGACAAATCGGCGTCGGCTGTTGCAAAACCTCGGTCGGTGACGTGAGCGCGCATTGTTTGGAGGAGAAAGCTCTTGCCGCTTCCATAACGCCCGACAATAAACCGGAAAAACGCGCCGCCGTCCTCGGCTATCGCGACATCTTTGAGGAGCGCGTCAATTTCATCGGAGCGCCCGACTGCGATGTAACCAAGTCCCGTGCGCGGAACAACGCCGCCCTTGAGCGCGTTTATCAAACCCGAAGCAATTCTTTTTGGTATCTGCACGATAAACAACCTCTTTTCTTTAAAATCCAACTAAATCCTATCTTTTCATTATACCACATATTTTCGGAAAATGCAACTTGAATTTGCCGCAAAAAAGTGATATACTAAAATAAATGGTGGTGATAAAATGGAGATACCGAAGCAGATTGAAGAAGTGCTTGAAAAGCTGGAGAATGCGGGCTTTGAGGCGTATATAGTCGGCGGGTGCGTGCGGGATGGAATTATGGGGAAAACCGCGCACGATTACGATATAACGACATCAGCCGATCCGCGTGAAACCGAGCGTGTTTTCTCGGATTGCCGCGTTGTGGAAACGGGGATAAAGCACGGCACGGTGACGGTTTTGTTCAAGGGAATGAGCGTGGAAATTACGACATTTCGCATTGATGGGGATTATCCCGACGGTCGGCACCCTGAAAATGTTTCGTTTTCGAGAAATTTGAATGATGATTTGGCACGGCGTGATTTCACGATGAATGCAATCGCGTACAGCCCGCGCCGCGGTATAATCGACATTTTCGGCGGTGAAGCGGACATAAAGTCGCGGGTAATTCGTTGCGTTGGTGAACCGGAAAAGCGTTTTTCCGAGGACGCGCTACGGGTGATGAGGGCGCTGAGGTTTTCGGCGGTACTGGGTTTTGACATTGAGGAGAACACAAAATCCGCGCTGTTGCAAAAAAAGGAAACGCTTGTAAAGGTATCGAAGGAGCGGATTTTTTCCGAGCTGAAACAACTGCTTTGCGGTGAAAACGTGAAAGGTGTGTTGTTGGAGTACCGCGAGGTTTTCGCCGAGATTATTCCGGAAATACGCGAGATGTTCGATTATGACCAACACTCAAAATACCACAACAGCACGCTTTTCGAGCACACCGCGAGAGCTGTTGAAGCGGCACCGACAAGAGCGGAAATGCGGCTTGCGATGTTTTTTCACGATATCGGAAAGCCTGCTTGTCGTTCAACCGATGAAAACGGCGAGGGGCATTATTATGGGCACGCGGCGAAAAGCGCGGAGCTTGCCGACAAAATTCTGCGGGAGCTGAAGTGTGACAATGCGCTGAGGATGCGGGTTTGTGAGATTATTAAGTACCATGATATTCCCGTTGAACTCAATCATCGGGCGATAAAACGGCGCTTGTCGAAGCTGGGCGGGGAGCTGTTTTGTGATGTTATGGAAGCGCATATTGCCGATGATTCGGCGAAGCAGGAGTTTACAAAAGCGCGGACGGAAACGGCGCGGGAAGCGATAAGGATTGCCGAGGAGATTGCGGAGGAGAAGCCGTGTTTGGATTTGAAGGCGCTTGCGGTGAACGGGGGAGATTTGCGGGAGATTATGGAGCCGTCGCCGAGAATGGGGGAAATACTTGGGGAGTTGCTGAACGAGGTTGTGGACGGAACACTAGAAAATGATAAGGCGGCGCTACTTGAACGAGCGAGGGAGTTTTTGCGGAGTAAGGGTTGAGCACCGCGAAGCGAAAAAAGTCTTTTTGGAGGTCAAGGAACCTTTTTCTTCAGAAAAAGGTTCCTTGCCGCCGGAGGCACTGGAGCGAAGCGACCACTGAAGGCGAAGCCGTCAAATCCAAAAAAGGACTATTTCGCTTTGTTTAAATCAACGAAGAAACTTGTACATCAGTTTCGCGACCATTGCCAAATTTTTTTGCGAACGCAAAAAAATTCGCAAATCCCATTTTGCAAACCTAAACTTAACAGGCGGGTTCCTTCGCGCGCACGGTCTGCGCGTGAAGGAACCCGCGCATTTTCGGCGGCTCGATGCCGGCGAAAATGCCAACACCTCTCGCATATCCATCCAAACCAGCAAACTCGGCATCGTGAAAGCGATTTTTCGGGTTCGATGCCGGCGAAAATGCCGTGGCTTCGCAGAAGCCAAGACCTACTCGCAAACCTCCGGCGGTTCTTCAACAAACTCCGTTTTTTCGCCAAAATCGGCAAATTCCACCGAATTTCTCCTGTTGTTCACCGAAACAAAAGTTCCCCCAACCCCCTTTTATCTCCTCAACAAAATTCGACATTATTCGACAAAACAACCCCCATTTTGTCAAAAGTTCTCCTATCAAATCCATCTGAAAACTCCAACAAACGCGGCTGTTATGCCAAATTCGCGAAATTGCAAAAAAAATCCCAGAAATTTCCAAAAATATCTTGAAATTGTTTCCAAAATATGGTAAAATATAACCAGACCGAAAGAAAAGCGAGCAAAATCGCAGAAATTCGGAAAATTTGGAGGTAGAAAGATATGACAAATCAAATTAAGGTACTTATCGGAAATGATTCGGCGGACTGCGGAATGGCTTGGGCTGGGGCACTCAAGAACGCTGGAATGTACGCGATTACGCGCCGTTGCGACGGAAACTCGGTGTTGAACTCGATTAAGTCGGAAGCACCGGACGCGGCTGTACTCGAAGCGAAAATGCCGTTCTGCGATGCGGTTGAGGTTATCCGCAGACTGAAAGTGGAGAAAAAATACGTCCCGAACGTAATCATAGTTTCGGGCACTCCCGACCCAAATCTTGAGCGCGAGGCGGCAAATCTCGGCGCGTCCTTTGCGCTGAAGCCTGTTGACCCGCAGTATCTCGTGTCGAAAATCAACCAAATGTGCGGTGTTGCCGAAAAGCCCGCGGAATCTACCGATGAAACGGAGTTGGAGCTTGCGGTGACCGAGATAATTCATCAAGTCGGTATCCCCGCGCACATCAAGGGCTACCATTATTTGAGAACCGCGATAATGCTCTCGGTGAACAACGATGAGATGATAAACTGCATAACAAAACTGCTTTACCCGACGGTTGCAAAGCAGTACCAGACAACCTCATCGAGAGTTGAGAGGGCAATCCGCCACGCAATTGAAATCGCGTGGGACAGAGGAAACATTGACGTGCTGAACAAAATCTTCTCGTACACCGTCCACACCTCTCGCGGAAAGCCGACAAATTCGGAGTTTATTGCGCTTATCGCCGACCATCTGCGCCTGAAATCCAAGCAAAACGGCGGCGTTCTCACAGGCGCGTTCAGATAAGCTCAGATAACGGGACAAGTTTTTCTCAGATATTCCGGCATTGTCGTTTTCCCTTCATCGACAAGAAAAAAGACGTTCTTTCGAGAGCGTCTTTTTTCGTGAAATTTTTGGGGAATGTTCCACAAAATCCATAGATGAGTGTTGAGCTTTAGCCTAAATCGTTCAGGTAAACGAGCATTTCCCGTTCAACGAAACAAGCTCTGAAGCCACTCGAAAAGCGCGAATTTAATCGTAATTCCCTGCGGTTTACCAAAATTCGCGAGAACCTCCTCGGTGTTCTCGATTTTGGAAGCCGCCGGCAAGCAAAGCTGAGGGAAAATCACGCACCACCAGTTGTGCCCCTCGCCACTTCCGAGGGTAATCCGAATTGCCCGATATCTTCCCGCGGGCAAAATGAGCGTGTCGTATTCACGCGTGGTGAAATCCATTGTCACAAGCTCAGCTTTTGCGCCGTAGGAAAAGCCGTTCCTCTCGAGAAACTCGGTTGATTTGCGCTCAATTTCGGGCAACAGCTCCTCCGCTTTTTCCTCAGCCTCCGCAAGACTTTTGCACTCGGAAAGCTCACCCGAAAATTCCCCGAGAACAAAATCCCGCAGTTTCAGCTTAATCGCTTGGTCAGCCTCACTGTCGGAGTTCGCGGGAATGTGCAGCCGCAAGACCTCGCCGCACACCTCCTCGCAGTTCTCCGCGAATGTCAAAAACCCGCCCACACAAAAGAAAAACGCCGCGCCGATTGCCAGAAAAATTGATGTAAGTACTCTTTTCATAAAACGTCCTTTCCGTTCACCCAAAGGTTGTCACGGAAATAGCTTTGACGGTTTGCACAATTTTAATCAAAATTGTAAAAAATACTTGAAATAATCGCCATAATATTGTATAATAATATTAACTACAGCATTTAAACGGTATTCTATGCCGAAAAGTAAAAATAACGGAATTAAAGGGGAGTTCTTATGCCGCTTGAAGAAATAACAAGGGAGTTTTCGTTCCCGCTTTGCAGAATGATTGATGAGTTCAAGCTCGAGGTCATCTATATGCCCGAAAACGGTGGCAACATTCTTATCACCAACAACGATACAAATCGTCCCGGACTTCAGTTCGCGGGATTTTACGAGTATTTTGACAACAAGCGTATTCAGGTTATGGGAAAAATGGAGTGCGCGTACCTCTCGGGACTTGACCCCGAGCTTCGCAGAAAGCGTATCGCCGACCTGTTGAGCTATCATTTCCCCGCGCTTGTCATCACGCGCAACGAGGAGATTTTCCCCGAAATGCTGGAGCTTGCGCCGAACTACGAAATCCCGATTTTGCGCACGGACGAGAGCACAACCGTTTTCATCTCCAAGCTGATGGCGTTCCTCAATTTACAGCTTGCTCCGAGAATTACCCGTCACGGCGTTCTTATCGAGATTTACGGCGAGGGCGTTATGATTCTCGGCGAGAGCGGCGTTGGTAAGAGCGAAACCGCGATTGAGCTTGTAAAGCGCGGTCACCGTCTTATCGCGGACGACGCGGTTGAAATCCGCAAGGCTTCAAACATCACGCTTGTCGGCTCTTCGCCCGATAACATCAGGCACTTCCTCGAGCTTCGCGGTATCGGTATCGTAAACGCGCGTCAGCTCTTTGGTATCGGCGCTGTTAAAATGTCCACGAAAATCGATATGGTTGTTGAAATGGAGCTCTGGAACCCCGAGAAAACCTACGACAGAATGGGTGTTGACACGCACTATATGACAATTCTCGGCGTTAAAGTGCCGTTACTGAACATTCCCGTTAAACCGGGACGTAATCTTGCGGTTATACTCGAGGTTGCGGCAATGAACAACCGTCAGAAGAAAATGGGCTACAACGCCGCGAAAGACCTGCTCAGACAGCTCGGAATTGACTCGGACAGCGAGGAAATTATGTCGGATTTGAATATTTGATGAAAGGAAATTTGGGTTATGTATAATATAGGAATTGATTTGGGCGGAACTAATATCAAGGTTGGATTGGTTGACGAAAATTACAACATTGTTCAGAAGGCAACCGCGAAAACAAATCTTCCGCGGCCTGCTTCGGAGATTTGCGGAACTATTGTCGAGCTTATCTGGCAGTGCTTGAACGCGGCGAAGGTTACTATCGGCGAGGTGAACTCAATCGGTATCGGAACGCCCGGCGTTGCCAACAGAAACAGCGGCGTTGTCCTCTATTCCTGCAACCTCGATTTCCACAACACCGACCTGCGTACACTCCTCAAACAGCGCCTTGACAAGCCGATTTACGTTGAAAACGATGCAAACGCGGCGGCGTTCGGCGAGGTTCTCGCGGGTGCCGGAAAGGGTTACTCGGACGTTGTTGTCGTAACGCTCGGCACGGGCGTTGGCGGCGGCATCATCATCGGCGGCAAGATTTACACCGGCTTCAATTTCTGCGGCGCGGAGCTCGGTCACACGGTTATCGAGTTCAACGGCAGACAGTGCGGCTGCGGACGTAAAGGTTGCTTTGAGGCATATTCTTCGGCAACCGCGCTTATAAATATGACTAAAGAGGCAATGGAAGCGCACAAGGATTCCAAAATGTGGGAAATTGCCGGCGGTGACATCGAAAAGGTTGACGGAAAAACCGCGTTTGACGGTATGAGAGCCGATGACGAAGCCGCAAAGGGCGTTATCAATATGTACATAGAGTATCTCGGCTGCGGACTTACGAATATCGTCAACACGTTCCAGCCCGAGGTTCTGCTTATCGGCGGCGGCATCTGCAAGGAGGGCGAAAACCTCACCAAGCCGCTGTACGACATAATCAAGCGCGACAGCTACTGTGTTGATGAAAAGCAGTCCACAAAGCTCGATATCTGCAAGCTCGGAAACGACGCGGGAATTATCGGCGCGGCATTTCTGTACAGCATCTAAAATCTAATTCGGAGGAAATCAGTGGATAATTACGCCGAAATTTTAAAGAACTGCCGCGAAAGCGGCGGTTTTTGTGAACGGAATTTTACGCTCGCCGATAAAACTTCAATGAAAATCGGCGGGGAGTGTGACGTTTTTGCCGCGCCCAAAAATGAAAAATCGCTCTGCGCAATTCTTGAAATTTGTCGCGAGAGTGGGATTTCGTATTTTGTTCTCGGCAAAGGCTCAAACGTGCTGATAAATAAATTTCGCGGCGTTGTTATCTCAACGGCGGAGCTTTGCGATATCAAGGCTGACGGTCTGACTATAACGGCGGGCGCGGGCGCGTTGCTCGCGGCTGTTTGCAAAACCGCGCTCGACAACTCACTTTCGGGAATGGAGAGCCTTTACGGTATCCCCGGCTCGGTTGGCGGTGCGCTTTTTATGAACGCGGGTGCTTACGGCGGGGAAATGAAGGACGTTGTGGAGAGCTGTCGGTATATTGACGAGAACGGCGAAATCCGCGAAATGAGCGCGGAGGAGATGGAGCTTTGCTATCGCGGGAGCATTTTCCGAAAGCGCGATTTTGTGATAACGTCGGTTGTGTTCAACCTCCAAGACGGCGAGAAAACCGCGATAAAAGCGCGTATGGACGAACTTATGCAGCGTCGCCGCGACAAACAACCGCTTGAATACCCCTCCTGCGGGAGCACCTTTAAGCGTCCCGAAAATTATTTTGCCGCGGCGCTTATCGAGGAGTGCGGGCTGAAGGGTTGTACAATCGGCGGCGCGCAGGTGAGCCAAAAGCACAGCGGCTTTGTGATAAACAAAGGCGGCGCGGCGTTCGGGGACGTTGTCGCGCTGGTTGAGCATATCAAAAAAGTTGTCCGCGAACAAAAGGGCGTTGAGCTGGAATGCGAAATGATTATCGTAGACAAGTGAGCGATAAACGCGCTCTGAAAGCGGTTTCGCGGTAAAAAAAGCGCGGTGCTTGATAACTTGCCGCGCCGGTTGATTATAGCAAAAAGTTGTCCGCGAGCAAAGGGCGTTGAGCCGGAATGCGAAATGATTTTTGTAGACAAATGACGAGGAATTTATGACATTTTTGATTGTAACAGGTTTGTCGGGTTCGGGAAAATCCTCCTGCGTGAAGGTACTGGAGGACATCGGTTTTTTCTGCATTGACAATATGCCGCCGCAGTTGATACCGAATTTTGCGGAAATGTGCGCGAAAAATCGGGAAATCGAGCGCGTTGCTATTGTCACGGATATCCGCGGCGGAGCAATGTTTCTCAAGCTCTCGGAGAACCTCTCGGAGCTTCGTGCGATAAACGGTATTGAGGTGAAAATTTTGTACCTCGAAGCGTCAAAAGAGGTCTTGATGAACCGCTACAACGAAACCCGCCGCAAGCACCCTCTCGAAGAGGCGGCAGACGGCGATTTATCGAAAGCAATTGACGCGGAGATGACGCTCCTCACGGACATTCGCGCGTGCGCGGATTACATCATCGACAGCTCCCTGCTCACCTCACGCCAGCTCCAGGAACAGGTTTCGGGGTTGTTCCTCGAAAATCCCTCGGACAGAATGATGGTGAGCTGTATGAGTTTCGGGTTTATGTACGGCGTGCCGGGCGAAGCGGACTTGGTATTTGATGTGCGGTGTCTGCCGAATCCGTTTTATGTACCCGAGCTGAAGCGGCTCACGGGGCTTGACGCGGCGGTTCGCGACTTTGTGATGAAGCACCCGCAGTCTGTTGAGTTCGAGAAAAAAATCTTCGATATGACGGATTTTCTGCTCCCGCTGTACGTTTCCGAGGGCAAAAGCAGGCTGGTTATCGCGTTCGGTTGCACGGGCGGAAAGCACCGCTCCGTGACCTTTGCCAAGCGCACCGCCGAGCACCTCGAAAGCGCCGGCTTTCTTGTCCGCGAGGTACACCGCGATATCGACAAGTAACCTACCTGTTCATCACCGCGCGGTATCTCTCGATGAACTCGGAAAACATATCGGCAATTTTTCTGTTGTCGTTGAACATCAAAAAGTTGCTCCGACGCATACGAACCAGCTCTCTATAACGAATTTCTGCGGCTTGACCTGAAATCCCGCAGATTTTTTTTATCTCCTCGGCACTCTCCGTGCCGCATAAAATCAGAACGGGAAGCGGCGCGAGAAAATCCGCGGCAAATTTATCGGCGGCGTGTTCCTCGGCGGCAGTTGGAAAGCGGAAATCCGTGAGCTTGCAAGCGTGCCCGAGAACGCAGTGCCCGAGCTCGTGAGCGATGGTAAACCGCCGTTTTCTTTCACCGCAGGAGTTCTCGTTCACCGCGATAACAAACCGATTTTCCGTCTTGAACGCGAAACCGTCCGCACTTCTGCTGTACAGAATATCTTTCTTGATGTCAAAATACTCCGTCATTGAGTTGTAGCTCACGGTTTTTATCCCGAGCGCACCAGCGGCTTTGGCGGGATTTATCGGCAAATCGCTTATTTCAGCCGTTTCATACACATCGCAAACCTTCATTTTTCTCTCCTTTCTTTGACTAATTTCGCTAACGGTAATCCGCTGTCAAGAGCCGCTTTCGTTGCCGAACATTTCGCTAACGATAATCCGGCGCGTCAAAAATACTCTTGTTGCCGCGCTTTTTGAGGACAAGCGTTCCGCCGCCTTTTCTCGCGGCAATAGCCACGGTTTCCTCCTTGAAACCGAAAAGCTCGTTCGGGGTGCAACCGAGCGCGTCAAACAGCCGATACAGCACATCTTCCCGCGGGAAGCTCACGCCTTGTTCGTAGTTGCCGACTGCGGACGGAGTAACGCCGATTTTCAACGCCAAATCCCGCTGAGTAAGCCCCGCTTTTCGCCGAAGCTCGGAAATCTTCTCGCCGATTGTCATAACGCCACCTCGCAAACCGTTTGCCTTGCGTATTGGTAGTGCCTGTTAAGGCTGTCGAGCGCCTTTTTGCGGAGGTTGAAAACCTGCCGCTCGCTTATGTACATCTCATCGGAGATTTTCCGCCAATCCTTTGCAAGTATGTAATACTGGTACAAAATCGTGCGCTCGTCACCGTGCAGCGCGCTCAGCACCTTCAGTGCTTCGCGTTTCGCGTCAACAGCACGGTCGATGTTCGCATTCAGCTCCTCCTCAAATTTGGCGAGATTATCAGCAAGCGTCTGTGCATACTCAAGGCTGTGACCTGTGTTTCTCATTATTCTGTGCAACCGTTCAATTTGTTCAAGCTCCGCCGTGATTTCCATTTCAGCTTCACGCGCCGCCTTTAATATTTCAACAAAATCCATTTCACCGCCTCTTTCATTTTGTTTTACCCTATGAACAGATTATATCACAAGAAACTTGTAGTGTCAAGGGGTTTTTGAAAATTTGTTCATTTTTCACAAAAATTCTGAAGATATTGACGAATACTGTCGAATAATATCGGAGCAAATCGCGCGGGTTTACCCTTGCAATTTACCTTGAAATGTGTTACAATAGAGATACAAAGAAATATGTTACAATATAGATACAAAGTTGGAGGTTTTTGTATGAAGGTAATTCTTGTCAACGGTTCACCTAAGGAAAAAGGCTGTACATACACCGCGCTTTGCGAGGTTGAAAAGGCGCTTCGGGCAAACGGCATTGAAACCGAGATTTTCTGGCTGGGTAAGGACGCGCTTGCGGGTTGTATCGGTTGTGGAGCTTGCTCGAAAATGGGGAAGTGCTTTCGCGGTGATTGCGTGAACGATTTTGTCGAAAAGGCAAAGGACGCGGACGGCTTTGTTTTTGGTTCACCCGTGCACTACGCGGCGGCTTCCGGCGCGCTCACCTCGTTTATGGACAGAGCGTTTTTCTCGGGGAAAAAGTATCTTTTGGGCAAACCCGCGGCGGCTGTGGTAAGCTGTCGCAGAGGTGGTGCGTCCGCCGCGTTTGACCAGATTAACAAGTATTTCACGATAAGCTGTATGCCGATTGTGTCCTCGCAGTACTGGAATCAGGTACACGGAAGCGTTCCTGAGGACGTTCTCAAGGACGAGGAAGGATTGCAGACGATGAGAACGCTCGGCAACAATATGGCGTGGCTGTTGAAGTGCATTGAGGCGGGAAAAGCGGCGGGAGTTGGTTTCCCCGCGCTTGAAACGCCGATTAAGACGAGCTTTATCCGTTGAACCGATGAATTATTGTAGGAAGGTGAGTTATGTCATTTTCTTCCGAAATCAAAAAAATGCTTTGCATTGTCAAGGAGCTAACCGAGAGCGAGATGACCGCGATGCTTTACGGAATGTTTTTCGCGGGGAAAAGTATCTCGGGTAAACCCGCTGTGCGAACGGAAAATCTTGACATCTTCTCGGCGGCGCAGGGGCTTTGCGCGCGCGTTTTCAGGAACGAGCATTACGAAACGCGCCGTCTTGTCAAGAACGGCGGCTCGTTGTACACGCTGAGCGTAAAGTCGGATTTTTTCGGCGATTTTCTTTCGATAAACGAAACTATAGTTTCGGGTAGCGATGATAACGCAAGCGCATTTTTGCGGGGAATTTTCGTGTGCTGTGGCTATGTCACGAACCCTCAAAAGGAGTATCACCTCGAGCTTGTTCTCCCCGACAGTGAACGTGCGAAGACGCTGGTAGACTTTATCTCCGAGCACGGAATGTTCGTCAAAACCACCGAGCGTAAGTCACAGACTGTGCTTTACTCAAAGACAAGTGAACAAATCGAGGATTTTCTCACTTATATCGGCGCGGGCACGCACTCGCTTGAGATAATGCAAGTTAAGATTGAGAAGGATTTGCGAAACCGCGCGAACCGTTCCGTGAACTGCGACAGCGCAAATCTCGACAAAACGGTTGCCGCGAGCGAAAAAAGCTGCCGTGATATTGAGCTTGTGCTTGAAGAAATCGGTGCGGAGAACCTGAGCCGTGAGCTTCGTGAAACCGCGCTTCTTCGCCTCAACAACCGCGAAAGTTCGCTCTCGGAGCTCTGCGCAATGTTTGAAGAACCGATAAGCCGAAGCGGTCTGAACCACCGTTTGAAGAAGCTCTCGGCGCTTGCTGAGCAAATCCGCTTGGATAAATCTGAGCGGTGAAATTTGTGAATAACCCCCTGTTTTCCGTGTAAAATAACGGTGAAAAGGGGGAATTTTTATGAAGATTGAAATTGACCGTGACGGGTGCATTGGCTGCGGATTGTGCGCAGAAATTTGTCCCGAGGTGTTCAGGATTGCCGAGGACGGGCTTTCCACCGTTATCGATGGCGCAAACGGCTCGGACGAAAAAATTGCCGATGCCGCGGACGCTTGCCCTGTGAGCGTTATTCACTTGAATTAGCGAAAAAGCGGCGCGTTTTCGGACGTGCCGCTTTTCTTTTCCGGACAACTTGCAACGCAAGAACCTTGTCTTGTGAACAGACCTTGATTTCTTGTTGAACCGGCTTTGCTCTCGTCGTTGGAGCAAGCTTTGTGGGAACTCTCGGTCGGCTTTGCGAACAGATTTGGGGCTTCTGCGAAGCCTTGGCGATTTCGGCGGCATCGAACCGCCGAAATCGCGCGGGTTCCTTCACGCGCAGACCGTGCGCGCGAAGGAACCCGCCTGTTGAGTTTAGGTTTGCGAAATGGGGTTTGCGATTTTTTTGCGTTCGCAAAAAAATTGGCAATGGTTGCTAAATTGGATTTCAAGTCGGTTTGTAAACGAATAGTTTGTAAAATCGTCCTTTTTTGGATTTGACGGCTTCGCTTTTAGTGGACGCTTCGCTTCAGTCTTGGAACCTCCAAAAAGACTTTAGTGCTTCGCGTGCTCAATTACAACTTTTCGTTTACCCCGTCCTCGTTGTCCCAAACCGAATGAAATTGTACTCCTTCGCCGCCGTATCCCACGTCAACGCCCCGACAATCCCCGTCGGCTCAATCCCGTACAGCCGCTGAAACGTCATTACCGCTCGTTCCGTTTCCGGTCCGAAATACCCCGTCGCCTCAATCACCGGAATTTGCCCGATATTCTGCCCGATTACCCGCAGATACGTCTGAAACTCCTTCACGTCGTCGTTTCGCATACCCGGCGTTAGGTTGTACCCCGGATAAAGAGCCGCCGTTGCTCCCGCGTAGCCCTCGGGCAAGTTGTTCACGATATTACGGTAAATCTCGTTTATCAGCTCCCACGTCCTGAAATCGACAACCCCGTCCGGATTTAACCCGTAAAACCGCTCAAATGCTTTAACCTGATTATCCATCGCCGAGTTGAACACACCGTCCGACGTTACCATCGGAATTTCGGGGTTAAAATACGCGATAACGTTCAGATAGTACTGCACAACCCGCACGCGCTCGCCGTAATCGCCTTGGCGCAGGTCTTTCTCGAAAATGTTCGACACCTCTTCTTCGGTCAGCCCCTCGCTCGTCAGCTCCGACAAACCCTTGACCGCCGTGAAAATGTACTTAATCTGATACCACGTTGATTTGTTGACAATCCCCGTCTGCGGCAACCCGAAAACGCCCTGAAATACCCGCACCGCCTCAACCGTGCCCTCGCCGTAAATTCCGTTTGCGGGAACAATTTTCGGAATCGCGGGGTAATTTGTGCTGATTCTGTTCAGTTCAACCTGAATTGACCGCACCTCGTTTCCCGTTGAACCGAACCCAAACGGCGTTCCCGGATAACTCGGGATATTCGGAGAAATCGGCGCGTTGTACACGATATCAATGTCGTTGCCGTAGTAGTATTGAAGCATCTCATACGGCGTGTAGCCACGGTTTGCGAGGGTTACCGTGCCCCATTGCGAAAGTCCCTCACAAGTCACGGTTGTGCCGTTGCAGAAAGCCGTGAAAAGCGGCTCAACGCTCCCTCTGCGCACAACATAATTGTTGAAAATCTCATCGACAATCCTGCTGATATTCTCAAACACATCGCGCCCGTTCACAAACGCTTGGTCGTACTGCGTAGAGCTTGTTATGTCGAAATTGTAGCCGCGGCTTCTGTACCACTCGGTGTACACGCGGTTCAACGCAAAAGATATCTGAACGTAAATGTTGGCTCGCAGAGCCGCCTCGGGCCACGTCGGGAAAATCTCGCTTGAGGCTACATTTTTTATGTAATTCGGGAAGGTGAGCGTGACATTCTGCGCATTTGAGTTGGGCGGCCCGAGGTGAACAGTGATGTTTTCGGGCACAAACGGGAGGTTTACTTCAGGCATTCTCGCTCACCTCCGTTATATTCTCGGTCATCTGTTCTTCCGTGGGAACCATCGCCGCGCGCTGAACCGAATTTACGCCGTCAAACACGGGAATTCCCGTGTACCTGATTGCCGCGTAGCCGTTTTTCGTGACAATCGCGTCATAGAGCGAAAACGGCTGGATTTTGTTCCCGCTGTCGAGGGAGAGATTTTTCTCGGGCGCGGGGAGAGTTATCGGCGCGGTTTGCCCGCTCATATCGGTTGTGAGGACGCTGAACGTGTGCATTTCGCCGCCGATTTGCTTGGTGATAATAACCTTTGCTCCGATAACCGGAAGAGCTTCTCGCGCGGTGTACACGCGAAACGACATTGTACCTCTGCCGGTGTTATTGCGCTCAAACTCAGCGAAATCCGCGTAAACAGGCTCGGGGTAATTTCCCGGCTCGGTCTGGCTTCCCTCGCGGACGATATCCGAACGGGAGTTCTCGGGCGTGCGTTCATCGGGGAAACTGCGACCGGTGAGCTGTTCGCCGTACTCAGTGCCGCTTATCGGCTGGCGGTTCAAGCCCTCGGCGCGTTCCTCGGAAGCTGTTCCTTCGTAGGCGAAGTCCGCGCGCGGCGTTGTCGGGGAATTGTCCGTGACACCCGAAGCATTCGGTGCAGGAGCGTTGTTCTCGGGCATACTCTCGTTGGTGATATCCTCGCGGGTTTGCTCAAAGGACGGAATTTCCGTAAAACGTGGCTCGGTGAAACGCGGGTTGTCTGTGATATCCTCGTCATTTTGCGCGATTTGCCTTGTCGGATAACCGTCCGCGATTGCCGAGGGATTTTCCGGCTCGGGCATTTCACGCTCAGTTCTCTCTCGCTCATTCATCTCGGGAGCAGGCATTTCGGGTTCTTCGTAAGCGGGAGCTTCGTTTTCCTCGGCAACTTCCTCGGGCATTTCCTCGGTTTGCTCCTCTGAAATGTTTTCGGGAACGGTTTCGGTTGGAGCAGACTGCGGCGGGTTCTCGGCAAGTCGCGAGAAAATCTCGTCAATCTGCGCGCCCTCGTCCACATACCCGATAACCTGCGGCGTGCGTTTTTTCTCGGCACGCGGCTCGGGTGCGGGAGCGGGGCGGCTCTTGCTCATATCCATAAGCTCCTTTTTGTAGCGCTCTATCAGCTTTTTCATATCGTCCATAAGATAACCTCCGATTAAAATACAAGTTTTGTTCTCGTAGAAATATATGCAAAAAATTGCAGTAAAATGCAGTCAAAAACACGCTACTATATAAATGAAATCCGAACATCTAGGACAAAACCGCGCAATCAACCGCGGTGTATTACTTAAAAAGGAGTGTGACTTATGCAACGAAAAAACGCAAAAACCTCGGTTAAGGATTTTTTCGACGCGAACGCAAAAAATTTCATCAAATTCGGCAAAACCTTTATCGCAAATCTCAATGATGAAACCCTCATCAACGAGCTTGCTCACAAGGACTTGGAAAAGCTCGCGAAGGTATTCAAGCTGGTGTTTGAGCTTCTCGGTGACAACACCCGCGATGATTCCGCGGAAAAAGCGGCTGAGCTGATTGCCGCCTATACTTCGCTCACGGAGGAGGACGAGCAATGACCTTTTCTCCAAAACAACAGCAAGCGTTGTTGTTGCTCAAAAACGGCGGTCTGAAGCGCATCAACATCTTCGAGGGGAGCGTCCGAAGCGGAAAAACCTACATATCGATTGTAATGTGGGGGCTTTGGGTTGCCGCGTCACCGAAAAGCGGCGCGTACCTGATGTCGGGTAAAACGCTCTGCACGCTCAAGCGAAACGTCCTTGAGCCAATGCGCGCGCTTTTCGGCGACTGCTTCACCTACAGTACGGCAAAAAAAGAGGGCTTGCTCTTCGGGCGCAAGATTTTTCTTGAGGGCGCGTCCAACGCCGAGAGCGAGAGCAAAATCCGCGGAATGACGCTCACGGGCGCTTATTGTGACGAGCTTACGCTGTTCTCGGAGGACTTTTTCGTGATGCTCCTCTCGCGTTTGTCGGAGAAAGGCGCGAAGCTGTTCGCGACAACAAATCCCGATGACCCGAACCACTGGGTAAAACGCGATTACCTCGACAACAAATCCGTGGATTTGCTCTCGCTGAAATTTCGCCTTGACGACAACACGTTTCTCCCGAAAAAGTACGTTGAACAGCTCAAAAACGAGTTCAGCGGCGTGTTCTACGACCGCTTTATTCTCGGCGAGTGGACGGCGGCTGAGGGGAGAATTTACGATGGCTTTGGGAAAAGCCATATTATTTCTATCGGTGACCTTCGCGAAAAAACCGCACAAAATCCGATTGTACACTCGGTTATCGGAGTGGATTACGGCGGAAACGGCTCAAGCTCAGCCTTCGCGCACGTTGGCTTTGACGCGGGGTTCAAAAATGTCTACGTCCTGTCGGAGTATTACGACAACAAAAATCGCTCGGCGGAGTGCCTGATAAACGCATTTCGGGACTTTGTGCGCGATGAAAAGGAGAAACACCCGACGCTTACAACCGCGTTCTGCGACAGCGCGGAACAGCTTTTAATCAAGAGTTTTCGCGGAGCGGTGCGGATTGAGGTCAAAAACGCGCTCAAAAAGCCGATTAACACGCGGATAAATATGTTGAGCCGGCTGATTGCCGCGAACAGATTTTTCGTTCTCGACCACTGCCCGCACACTATCGAAGCAATCCGCGGCGCACTCTGGGACACGCGAAGCCTTCACCAAAACCAGCGCCTCGACAACGGCACAACCAACATCGACAGTCTTGACGCTCTCGAATACGCATTCGAGCGGTTTGAACGCCAGCTTTTCCGGTTGTAATGCACAAAAAACGCACAAAAAAAGCTCCCGAAGAAATTCGGGAGCAAATTGCCGCGCTAAAAAAGTGTGAAAGGTGAGCAATGGTTGGCAATATATGTAAAATTGCGCGGCTGTTAAAATGGAAGGGGTGAGGACGCGAAGCTGTCGGCGTTTCCGCCGCAGGAGAACTGCTTTCCTGTCCTCTTAATGCTATTTTACCACATTTTTCGCAAAAGTCAACCTTTATTACAAAACTGTAATTATATTGTAATTCTTTTGCAAGATTTGTAACTCTTTTGTAATATTGACAAGCAAAGGACGCCCATTCGAGCGCCCTTTTTGTTTATCGAGAACATTCCGCCGGTTCTCGGCAACAAGTTGCAAATCCCAAAAATCCGGCGCAGTCGGATTTCCCAACCGCGCCGTTTTTGTCGGGTTAGCTTGCCGAGCGTCTTGAGCGATATCTTTATGCTCCGGCTTCGCTTGAAAATATTGCGGTTTTGAAATTGACAACCTTTGGTTCAAGCAACCCCGCGTCAAGGTCAATTTGAATATCGACATAATAATGTTTGTTGTCAATCTCGATAATTTCCTCGTACGGCGATTTAAAGTGAGAAGTGCTTCCCTTGAAATCCGTGGTCGGTCTGTTGTCGAGAGTGAGATTTTCAAGTTTTCTGTACATTGAAAGCCTGTCTTGCGGGGATTTATCGCTAAATTCTTCTTCCGAAATGATTTCTTTAAGGTTGCTCGAGAGCATTGAATATGATAATGTACCTTCCCAGCCCTCGTCGAAGATATTCATACATAATTCCTCGGGCAAACCTATCGCCCAAAATGCATAACCCGTGCAAAATACTGCCAGCACGCCTGCAACCGATATAGCAACAGCGAGAACTCTTTTTTTACTCTTGGTCATAACGCGCCTCACTTTCAAATCGCACAAAACTTTTTTTAATTATACCACGGCATTTGGGATAAGTCAACGGAAAATCCTGCTATTGAAATAATTGTCAGAAAATCTTCAGAATTTGTTTAATAGAAAAAACCGCTCTCGATTTGTGGTCGGGAGCGGTTTTGTTACAAACTAATCTGCTGGATTACTTGTAGAGCTTCTTCGCGCTGTAGTTTGTGTGAAGAACCTCGTGAGCCTTGTGAGAGTTCGGCTCGCCGAAGAACTCCTTGTAGAGCGTCTGGATAACGGGGTTCTCGTGCGAACGACGCTGAGCGCAGTTCTCGTCAATCTTGTACAGAACTTCCGCTCTCTTCGCGCGGATATCGGTGAAATTGCGAACCGACGCGGGCTGGATAATCTGTCCGCCGCCGTTTACGCAACCGCCCGGGCAAGCCATAATCTCGATGAAATCGTACTGAGCCTCGCCCGCCTTGATGCTCTTGAGCAACTTCTTGGCATTTGCAAGTCCGCTTGCAACCGCAATCTTAACGTCCTTGCCGGCAACATTGTAGGTTGCTTCCTTGATACCCTCGGTGCCGCGAACCTCCTTGAAATCAATCGGAGCGTTGTTGTCCTCACCGGTGAGCTTCCAAACGGCAGTTCTGAGCGCCGCTTCCATAACTCCGCCTGTTGCGCCGAAGATAACGCCGGCGCCCGTGTAACCGCCGAGCGGCGAATCGCACTGTTCCTCGGGGAGCTCGTTGAACATAATGCCCTCTTTCTTGATGAGGTGAGCAAGCTCTCTTGTGGTAATCGTGATGTCAACATCGGGGATACCTGCCGCCGCTTGTCCGTCACGCGATACCTCGTACTTTTTCGCGGTACAGGGCATAACGGAAACGGAAACGATGTCCTCGGGGTTCTTGCCGAGCTTCTGCGCGTAATAGGTCTTTACAACCGCGCCGAACATCTGCTGCGGCGACTTGCAGGTTGAAAGGTTCGGGATAAACTCGGGGAAGTAGTTCTCGCAGTAGCGAACCCAACCCGGTGAGCAAGAAGTAATCATCGGGAGTGTTCCGCCGTTCTGAACTCTGTTGAGGAACTCGTGAGCCTCTTCCATAATGGTGAGGTCAGCGGAGAAGTTGGTATCGAACACCTTGTCGAAACCGAGTCTGCGCATTGCGGCAATCATCTTGCCCTCTGCGTTTGTACCGATAGGATTGCCAAAGGCTTCTGCCAAAGACGCACGAACCGCGGGAGCCGCCTGTACAACAACCATCTTTGTCGGGTCAGCAATTGCGTCCATAACTTTCTGGGTGTCGTCCTTCTCGGCAAGAGCGCCGGTCGGGCAAGCAACGATACACTGTCCGCAGGATACGCAAGCGGTATCAGCAAGGTCCATATCAAATGCGGAAGCAATCTGAGTTGCAAAACCGCGCTCGTTTGCACCGATTACGCCGATTCCCTGTGTAACTCCGCAAGCGGCAACGCAACGACGGCAAAGAATGCACTTGGAGTTGTCGCGATACATATGAGCCGCGCTGTAGTCAATCTCGGGAACGGGGTTTTCGCCCTCGTACTTGTTGATGTCAACATCATACTCAACGCAAAGCTCGTTCAGCTCGCAGTTTCCGCCTCTTGTACAGGACAAGCAGGACTTGTTGTGGTTGGAGAGGATAAGCTCGAGAGTTGTCTTTCTGCTCTCGATAACCTTCGGGGAGTTGGTGAAGATTTCCATTCCGTTGTTTACGGGGTAAACGCAAGCCGCTACGAGTGAACGCGCGCCCTTTACCTCGACAACGCAGATACGGCAGGCGCCGATTGCGTTAATCTCTTTAAGATAGCACAGCGTGGGGATTTTTATTCCCGCATATCTCGCCGCTTCAAGAATGGTCGAACCCTCGGGAACAGCGTATTCCGCGCCGTTGATTTTTATATTAACCATAGGTTTTAGTCCTTTCGTTCAAACTTTCGTTATGCCTTGACAATAGCGCCGAACTTACAGTTGCTCATGCAGACGCCGCACTTGATGCACTTGCTCTGGTCGATGTGGAACGGCGACTTGATTTCACCGCTGATTGCGCCGACAGGGCACTTCTTGGAGCAGAGCGAGCAGCCCTTGCACTTCTCGGGAACAATCTGAATTTGGAGCAAATCCTTGCAGACGCCCGCAGGGCACTTCTTGTCCTTAACGTGAGCGATGTACTCATCTCTGAAGTAGCGCATTGTCGAAAGAACGGGGTTCGGAGCTGTCTGTCCAAGACCGCACAGCGCGTTGTCCTTGATGTAGTAGCAGAGCTTCTCGAGCTTGTCGAGGTCTTCCATAGTAGCCTTGCCCTTGGTAATCTTGTCGAGCATTTCGTACATTCTCTTTGTACCGATACGGCAGGGTGTGCACTTACCGCAGGACTCGTCAACGGTGAACTCGAGGAAGAACTTCGCGATATCAACCATACAGTTGTCCTCGTCCATTACGATAAGTCCGCCGGAGCCCATCATAGAGCCGATTGCGATAAGGTTATCGTAGTCAATCGGGATATCGAGGTGCTCGGGAGGAATGCAGCCGCCGGAAGGTCCGCCGGTCTGGGCAGCCTTGAACTTCTTGCCGTTCGGGATACCGCCGCCGATTTCCTCGATAACGGTACGAAGCGTTGTTCCCATAGGAACTTCAACAAGTCCGGTGTTGTGAATTTTACCGCCGAGCGCGAATACCTTTGTACCCTTGGATTTCTCGGTACCCATTGACGCGAACCAATCTGCGCCGTTCAAGATAATCTGGCAGATGTTTGCATAGGTTTCAACGTTGTTGAGAACGGTGGGCTTGCCGAAAAGTCCCTTTACAGCGGGGAACGGAGGACGCGGACGAGGCTCGCCGCGGTTGCCCTCGATAGAGGTCATAAGAGCGGTTTCTTCGCCGCATACGAATGCGCCTGCGCCAAGTCTGAGACCAAGACGGAAGCTGAAGTTTGTGCCGAAGATGTTGTCGCCGAGCAGACCGCATTCTTCAGCCTGCGCGATTGCGATTTTCAGACGCTCAACAGCAATCGGGTACTCTGCACGAACGTAGATGTAGCCCTGATTTGCACCGATTGCGTAGCCTGCGATAGCCATAGCCTCGATAACAGCGTGGGGGTCGCCCTCGAGTACCGAACGGTCCATAAATGCACCGGGGTCGCCCTCGTCGGCGTTACAGCAAACGTACTTCTGGTCTGCGTCCTTAACGAGGTCCTTTGCGAGCTGCCACTTCTTGCCTGTCGGGAAGCCTGCGCCGCCGCGTCCGCGAAGTCCGGAAGCGAGAACGGTGTTGATAACGTCGTCCTGCGACATAGATGTAAGCACCTTGTAGAGTGCCTGATAACCGTCGCGAGCTATGTACTCCTCGATGTGCTCGGGGGAGATAAGACCGCAGTTTCTCAGAGCAACACGGTGCTGTTTAGCGTAGAAAGCGGTATCGTTAAGCGACTTGATAACATCGCCGTCAACGGTTTCCGCATAGAGATATTTCTTGACGGGCTGACCGTTCTTGAGGTGCTGTTCAACGATTTCGGGGATATGGTCGGGCTCCATCTTGGAGTAGAACGTGCCCTCGGGGTAAACTATCATAATCGGACCGAGCGCGCAAAGACCGAAACAGCCTGTCTTGATGATGTTAACCTTGCCCTCAAGACCGTTCTTCTTGATTTCTTCCTGAAGCTTTTCGATGATTTTCATCGAACCGGACGAGGTGCAGCCCGTACCGCCGCACACCAGAACGTCCTTAACGCCGTTGTCCTTGCCCTCGACGCGTGTTGCGACAACCTCCGCAGCCGCCGCCTTGACAGCGTTAAGCTCGTCAATTGTTTTAATTACGTTCATTGATGAAATTTCCTTTCTTTCCGGAAACTAGAAATAAAGATTTCGCCGATTTTCGGCAATCCTTGATTTCAGTATTTTGTTAGTTGTACTTTTCGAGGATTTTGTCAACATCATCTACGGTAAGTCTGCCGTAAACGTCCTCGTTAACCGTAAGAACGGGAGCAAGACCGCACGCGCCGATGCATCTGCACGCGTCAAGCGAGAACTTCCCGTCGGGGGTGATTTCGCCGCCGGCGATTCCGAGCTTTTCCTGCAACTTGTTGTAGATGTCGCCCGAACCCTTTACATAGCAAGCTGTTCCCAGACAAACGGAAATCTTGTACTTGCCCTTGGGGTTGATGGAGAACTGCGCGTAGAAGGTTACGACGCCGTAAACCTTTTCGAGCGAGATATCCATCTCCTCTGCAATAATGGTCTGCACTTCGATAGGAAGGTAGCCGTAGATTTCCTGAGCCTGCTGGAGAATAGGCATCAGTGCGCCGGGGTCGTCCTTGTGATCGGCGATGATTTTTCTCAGCTTTTCCTCCTGCTCGGGCGTTCCCGCAAAGGGAACCGCGCTCTTTTTAAAAGCCATTTTTTAGCCTCCTTGATATTTTTTCGGGTTTGTCCCGATGGTTAATAACATTATATTGTAATAATCCACAATACAACCATATCAATTATAACATATCCGGCGAAAAAAATCTACAAAATTCGCGCTCTTGGCGGCGTTAAGGGTTGTAGAATTTATGCGGAAAATTTTGTGTAATTTGACAAATGCGGAAACATCTGCCTTTTCAAAAAAACAGCGAAAAACCGCGCTCGACAGCAAAATCAAGCGCGGTAAAACGTTTACAGGTATTTTTGCAAATCAGCAACGCGGTCGGTCTTTTCCCAAGCCACGTTCAAATCCTCGCGTCCCATGTGACCGTAAGCGGCAAGCTGTTCATACTGCGGCTTTCTCAAATCGAGCGTTTTGATAATCGCGGACGGGCGCAAATCAAACTCCTTGATAACCGCCTTCGCGATATCCTCATCGGACAGCTTTCCCGTGCCGAACGTGTCCACCATAACGGAAACGGGGTTTGCCACGCCGATTGCATAAGCGAGCTGGATTTCCGCTCTCTCGGCAAGTCCCGCAGCAACGAGATTTTTCGCCACATAGCGCGCCATATAAGCCGCCGAGCGGTCAACCTTTGTCGGGTCTTTTCCCGAAAACGCGCCGCCGCCGTGGCGGGAATAGCCGCCGTAGGTATCGACAATAATTTTTCTGCCGGTCAAACCGCTGTCGCCCATAGGTCCGCCGACAACAAAGCGCCCAGTCGGGTTCACGAAATACTTGGTGTTCTCGTCGAGAAGCTCGGCGGGAATTGTGGTTTTGATAACCTTTTCGATGATATCCGCACGGATTTGCTCGAGAGAAGCGGACGCGAGGTGCTGAGAAGAAACAACAACCGTGTCGATACGCGCGGGCTTGTTGTCGTCGTATTCAACGGTAACCTGTGTTTTTCCGTCAGGGAGAAGATAGGGAATTTCACCGCTCTTGCGAACCTCGGTGAGCTTTTTCGCAAGCTTATGCGAGAGGCTAATCGGCATCGGCATAAGCTCGGGAGTTTCCGAGCACGCAAATCCGAACATCATTCCTTGGTCGCCCGCGCCGATGTCGTTTGCGTTTTCTTCTCTGCCCTCAAGCGCGTTGTTCACGCCCATAGCGATATCGGGGGACTGCTTGTCGAGAGTTGTTATAACGGAGCAGGTGTTCGCGTTGAAGCCGCTGTCGGGGCTGACGTAGCCGATGTCGGTCACCACTTTTCTTACAAGTGACGGAATATCAATCTGCGCTGTTGTCGTAATTTCTCCCATAACCATAACCATACCGGTTGTCGCGGTCGTTTCGCACGCAACGCGCCCCATAGGGTCCTGCGCCAAAATCGCGTCCAGAACCGCGTCGGAAACCTTGTCGCAGAGCTTGTCGGGGTGTCCCTCGGTAACGCTTTCAGATGTAAACAGTTTTCTTGTCGTCATTTTTCTCAATCCTTTCACACAAATAAAAAACGCTCACTTTCGGAGTGAGCGGTAAAATCTACTGTCACTCCTCATCTTTCGATTAAAAATCGCAGGAAGTGGCACCTTGCTTATTAAGTAGGTTGCCGGGCTTTTCAGGGACCAGTCCCCCGATAGATAATTTTGGTTATCCATCTTCAGCCTCTCTTGATAAGGAACACATATAGTATAGCATATATTGTATAACTTGTCAAGTGTTTTTTCGACAGCGAAAAAATTTCTTTTTCCTCTTGACAAATCGAGGAAGATGTGTTATAATCTTGGTAATGAATATTTTTCAAATGCGTTGAAGAGGAACAAGACCCTCGAGCTTTTTCAGAGAGTTGCTGTTTGGTGCGAAGCAACAGGGCAACAGGGAGATAACTCACCTCCGAGCAGAACAGGCGAAGGCGGCTAATTGAAGGGCGGCAAAGGCGGCTAAATGAAGGGCAGAGAAAGCGGCTAAATGAAGGGCGGCGAAGGCGGTCAAAAAGTTGGCGGCGTTTCAGTAAGTAACTGCGGTAGTCTGTTTCGGGAGCTCCCGTTAAAGAGCAGGTGTTTTATTGAACACCGTGAGGTGCGGAGCGTGAGCTTTGCGCGAACAAAAGTGGTAACACGGGTAATTCTCGTCTTTTGATAAGAACGAGAATTTTTTTTGTTTGAAAGGAGATTTTTATGAAATTTGCAAACAAGTACAAAAGACGTTATTTTATGCCGCCGTTCCCCTGCCTTGACTGGACGAAAAAGGAGTACATCGACAAGCCGCCTGTTTGGTGCAGTGTGGATTTGCGTGACGGAAACCAAGCGCTGATTATCCCGATGAGCCTCGAGGAGAAGCTGGAATTTTTCGGTTATCTGGTAAAGGTTGGCTTCAAGGAAATCGAAATCGGCTTCCCCGCGGCTTCCGAAACCGAGTATGAGTTCTGCCGCGCGCTGATTGAGAGAAACCTCATTCCCGATGACGTAACCGTTCAGGTGCTCACGCAGAGCCGCGAGCACATCATCAAGAAGACGTTTGAAGCGCTCGATGGTTGCAAGAACGCGATTGTTCACCTGTACAACTCAACCTCGGTTGCCCAAAGAGAACAGGTTTTCAAGAAGTCCAAGGAAGAAATCATCGAGATTGCCACGACCGGCGCGAAGCTCCTCAACGAGTACAAGGCGAAAACTCCCGGCAATTTCCGCTTCGAGTATTCTCCCGAGAGCTTCACGGGAACCGAGCCCGAGTTCGCGATGGAAATCTGCAACGCGGTTATCGATATCTGGCAACCCACGCCCGACAACAAGGTTATCATCAATCTGCCCGTAACCGTTGCCGAGAGTATGTCGCACGTTTACGCGCAGCAGGTTGAGTATATGTGCAAAACGCTGCACAACAGGGAAAATCTGGTTATTTCACTGCACCCGCACAACGACCGCGGCTGTGCTGTCGCGGATACCGAAATGGGCTTGCTGGCGGGCGCGGACAGAGTTGAGGGAACGCTTTTCGGAAACGGCGAGCGCACCGGCAATGTCGATATCATCACGCTGGCTCTCAATATGTACACCCACGGCGTTGAGCCGAACCTCGATTTGACAAATCTGCCCGAGCTGTGCGCGGTTTACGAGCGGTTGACGAGAATGACCGTTTATGAGCGTATGCCGTACAGCGGACAGCTGGTGTTCGCGGCGTTCAGCGGCTCGCATCAGGACGCTATCGCAAAGGGTATGAAGTGGCGCGAGGAGAAAAATCTCGAGCAGTGGAATGTACCGTATATCCCGATTGACCCGCACGACCTCGGAAGGGAGTACGAGGGCGATGTTATTCGCATAAACTCGCAGTCCGGCAAGGGCGGAATTGGCTACATAATGGAGCAGAATTTTGGCATTGTTATGCCGAAGAAGATGAGCGAGAATTTCGGCTACACGGTAAAGAGCGTTTCCGACCACGCTCACAAGGAACTGCACCCCGCAGAGCTGTACGATATTTTCAACAACACTTATGTAAATAAGACAACCCGCTTTGCAATCACCGAGGCGCATTATAAGCAGGGCGAGTGCATTTCCGCCGAAGTTACCGTCAAGAAAGACGGCGAAACGAGAGTACTCGCGGGTACGGGTAATGGTAGACTTGACGCTGTTTCCAACGCGCTGAAAGAGGGCTTGGGCATTGATTACACTATTTCAACTTACAGCGAAAACGCAACCGAGCTTGGTTCAAAGTCGAAGGCGATGTGTATGATAGGCATCACAACAGCGGACGGCAAGGTTTGCTGGGGTGCGGGAGTTGACACGGATATTATCAACGCATCGATTTACGCGCTGGTTTCGGCTATCAATAACGCGGAAATTCTCGGTTAACCGAGCGCTTGCTATTATAATAAGAAAAGCTCCGTTTCGCGCGGAGCTTTTGTTTTAGTTATCAATATCGTCAAAATTCTTGAATTCCCCGTTAAAGCGACTGTTCTCATCGAGAAAGCTATCGGAACTATCCTGCTTGAATTGAAAACGATAGAGAGCGTCGTCGGGGTTAACGGGAATTTGGTGGCTTCTGTCAAAATATTCCATAAAGCAACGTAAAATTTTCTTGAGGAAAAGCGCGATAATCAAACAAAGCGTTGGCAGGATAAATTCCCAGATTACGCCCTTGTAGTTGATGAAAGCGTAGACATACAGCGCAGCCGCCGAAAAAATCCCCACGCCGACCGTTGCGTTTGTGAACAGCTCATACTCTACACCGAAGCGAATTGCTCTTGAAAGGGTGAAAATCGACATAACAAGAAAAACTGTTATCGGAAGATACAACAAAATCATTAAACCTAAAAAACTCATAAAACTCGCCCCCCTTGATTATATAATAAGTATATCACGTTTGGGAAAATTTTTCAACATTTTTCATAAAAAATTTTGTAGAAATTGTTGAAATATTTTTTAGTTTATGTTATAATACAATATATAGTGTTTGTTTTTGAAAGGAGCTTTTTTATGAAATGTCCCGAATGCGGTTGTGAGGAAAGCAAGGTTATCGATTCGCGGCCAACGGAAAATAAGGTTCGCCGCCGCCGCGAGTGCATACAGTGCGGCGCGAGGTTCACTACTTACGAAATTATCGAGGAAGTTCCGCTGATGGTCATCAAAAAGGACCACACCATCGAGCCGTTTGACCGCGAGAAGCTGGTTGACAAGCTCTGCCGCGCGACCGTCAAGCGTCCTGTTTCTCTGGAAACTATTGACAATATTGTCGAGGATATCGCCGCGGAGCTGAAAAATTCGCTCACCCGCGAGGTTACATCGGACAAAATCGGCGAGGCTGTCCTGAAAAGACTCAAGGAGGTTGACGATGTGGCGTACGTTCGTTTCGCCAGCGTTTACCGCGATTTTAACGACGTTGACAGCTTTGTTAAAATCATTTCTGAGCTGAAAGATAAAAAAGTTTGATTTTTTTCAAAAAAAGTATTGACAAACGGCAAAAGATGTGTTATAATCTTATGGTGTCACGGAAAAGTTTGCGAAATCAAGCGAATTTCAAAGAATTTTGAAAATTTTTTAAAAAATTTGAAAAAAGTGCTTGACAAATGCAAAAAGATGTGATATAATAATCAAGTCGCCGCGAGAGAGCTCGGGAGAGCGAAACGAGCGAGCGGCACCTGTTCCTTGAAAATTGAACAATATGAAGAACGAATTATGACCTTGTCGATTCTGGTTTCTCGGACCAACAGTTTGGGGAACCGATGAGAAACAATAATTTCGGATAAACAGATTGCGTTTTAAAAAACGCTGCGTTTGTTTATTTGAGCAGATTAGACCGTGAGGAAACTCACGATTTGATACAAACTTTAAAGAGTTTGATCCTGGCTCAGGACGAACGCTGGCGGCACGCCTAACACATGCAAGTCGAACGGTGAAGGGAGCTTGCTCCCGGATCAGTGGCGGACGGGTGAGTAACACGTGAGCAACCTGCCTTTCAGAGGGGGACAACAGTTGGAAACGACTGCTAATACCGCATAATATCATCGAGTGGCATCACTTGATGATCAAAGGAGCAATCCGCTGAAAGATGGGCTCGCGTCCAATTAGATAGTTGGTGGGGTAACGGCCTACCAAGTCGACGATTGGTAGCCGGACTGAGAGGTTGAACGGCCACATTGGGACTGAGATACGGCCCAGACTCCTACGGGAGGCAGCAGTGGGGGATATTGCACAATGGAGGAAACTCTGATGCAGCGATGCCGCGTGAGGGAAGAAGGTTTTCGGATTGTAAACCTCTGTGGAGCGGGACGATAATGACGGTACCGCTCAAGGAAGCCACGGCTAACTACGTGCCAGCAGCCGCGGTAATACGTAGGTGGCGAGCGTTGTCCGGAATTACTGGGTGTAAAGGGAGTGTAGGCGGGAATGCAAGTCAGAAGTGAAAACTATGGGCTTAACCCATAGCCTGCTTTTGAAACTGTATTTCTTGAGTGAAGCAGAGGCAAGCGGAATTCCTAGTGTAGCGGTGAAATGCGTAGATATTAGGAGGAACACCAGTGGCGAAGGCGGCTTGCTGGGCTTTTACTGACGCTGAGGCTCGAAAGCGTGGGGAGCAAACAGGATTAGATACCCTGGTAGTCCACGCCGTAAACGATGATTACTAGGTGTGGGGGGACTGACCCCTTCCGTGCCGCAGTTAAC
>CALZUA010000031.1 GCA_945829235.1 uncultured Clostridia bacterium
CGGCTCACCGAAGACGGCGACCGGTTCAGCATTCGGGCAATTGCCCGAATGCTGAACCCATGGGCTTTCAAAACTCTTGACAACTCCCTCTCTTCTGTGGTAAAATGAGTGTAATGACACATATTGCTCCTCCTGTTTATGGTTGTGTGGTTACTCCCATTATAACACGAGCTGCCTTATGTGTCATTATTTTTTTCGAGTGTTGCATTAATATTATAAATCTATCATCAAAAAATTCTAATATCTCCCGCTATGTATTAAGTGGAAAATTGTTATGAAAATAGAAAAATACTTTTCCGGAAAACCTGACAGTTTATAGCAATAGACAATTGGCGAATGTATGAGTATAATATAATTATAAAACAACAGAAGGACAAGCCTGAAAGTGAGAATCTGTTGACGCATTTATAAATTTATGGGGAGGATAAGTGCTATGAGTAATTTGCAGGAGAATAAGGATATCAATGATAGAATTTCATTTTTGAATCTGCTGTCGAAATTTGATGCAGATGAACTCAACGAGATTATACATTTATATTGCAGCCACAAGCCCAACATAATACAAGATGAAAAAAACAATCATTTTGATAATACTGAAATTATCGATGCTTTGGACTCTGCTATTGATGATATTTATATTTCGGCAGGATTTCGTAAGGTGAAGATTTTTGACCGTTTGAAAGTGGGAGATTTCAACTCTCAAATCCGTTCTTTCGGGGAATACAGTCATCAAAGAAGAAGTGAATTGTGGGATAAAATGCCCGAATATGCGTACCTTCCAAATGGCGATGTAAAGAATTATATTGAGAATGCGAAAGAAGTATGGGATAACAATGTTGTTGGATTAGGCGACATTTTTGAGAAAGTGCTGCTCCATATTATATCGTACTGTAAGACAGGAAAAACTCGCCCATTGCTTTTAGTAGGACAGCCCGGCTGCGGAAAAACTACGGCGGCAAAGGTGTATGCGCAAATGCTTGATTTGGAGTGCTTCTTTGTTAATGCACCAAGAATGGGCAACTCGCATGGACTTTACGGAGATGCGGGTACATATAAGGATGCCGATTGCGGTGCTGTGGCAGAGGCAATGATAATAACACATTCCGGAAACCCAGTAATAATCATCGATGAAATTGATAAAGCCAGCGAAAAATTCACCCATGCCAACTGCAATCTTCAGAATGAGGCATTAAATCTTCTTGATGAGGGGGCAGAAGAATTCAGGGATAATTTTTTGAAAATTACATTTAATGCAAGCTACTGTCCTATTGTTTTGACTGCCAACGAAATTGATGACATTTCTCCACCGCTTGCTGACAGATGTGAAATAATCCGTTTCCCCGAATGTGATATGGAGCATATTGCCGATGTGTCGAAAAAGAATATTATCCCCAAATTGCTGAATAAACTTGACTGCCAGGAAGAAGTAATGATAGAGTATAGATTTGTGGATGATGTTGTTGCGGATATGTATAAAGATGGCATAAGAAGTATTCGGGCATATCAGTCGGTCTTTGAGAACGCTATATCTTCTGCTTATCTTCGTTCTGTTATGAAAGAGCAAAGACAAGGCTTGTGCAGGGCAGATATTGAAAACGCCCTTAATAATACAATGAATAAGTACAAGCACAAGATAGGCTTCGGATAATTGAATATGCAGTTTATTATATTTTTCCGGAATACTTCTTGCTTCGATTTGCTCATCGTGCAGAATTAATCGTGAAAATTATTTGTTCGCAATGTCAGCACGGTATGACCGGAGCACGATAATTCTCACGAGAAAATTGAAACCTTGAAAGGAGGTGAGTGATATGACACATAAATGTTCATGCTGCAGTGGTACAGGTTTGATGAAATGTCCGCGCTGTGATGGTACCGTGCGTTTGTCAAGAAAAAACTGAGCCACCTGCTAAAAAAATTTTGAGCCACCAAACGCCAGAAAAAAATTGAGCCACATTCGACCTAAAAGTTATTGCCAAACGCTCATAGCCCCATTCTTGAGGGAGCGTAGCGACCGATGGAATGGGGCTATGAGCGGCGCGGCTGCCGCGCGTTCAGCGCCGTTTCCATGCGGTATGACGTCGTACAGTTCATATTGAGAATCTGCGAGTTGAAGGTCACGCGGTCAACCAGCGCCGCGACCATCATCTCGTTCTCGAAAAGTTGCGTCCACTGCGAAAACTCGAGGTTTGTGGTTATGATGACGCTCGCACGCTCGGAGCGCTCGGAAATCACCTGAAACAGCAGCTCCGAACGACTCCGGTTGAACGTCAGATAACTCAATTCGTCAATTATCAGCAAGTCGAATTTGCTCAAAGACCTTTCGAGCTTGGACAATCGGCTCTCCTGAAGCGCCTCGGAAAGCTCGTTTGCAAGCGCCCCCGCCGTGCAAAAACGAACCTTAAATCCGGCGCGGCAGGCGTTTATACCGAGCGCAATCGCAAGGTGAGTTTTCCCGCTGCCCGGGTTTCCGACCATAATCACGTTCTGCCGTTTCCCGACAAAATCGCAGGTCGCCAGCTCGCGAATACAGCCCTCACTGACGTGCTCCAACCTATGCGAGTCAAACTCGTCAAGCGTCTTTATTGTGGGAAATTTCGCGGTTTTGATGCGCTTTTCCTGCGCCGTTTCTGGCGGTCATCAAGCTCGGTTTTCATCAATTTCAGCAAAAAATCCGCGTAACTCTCGCTCGGCTCAAGCTGCTGAATAACCTTTGAAAACTTGTTGAACGAAGGCAGTCGAAGCTGCTTCGCGTACAGCTTTATTAGCTCGCTCACCGCATTTTGTTCCATCAAATCACCTCCTCTCGAAGAAGGTCATCGTACGGTTGAAGATGAGGTGAATTGACAGGAATGTTGTTTTGCTCAACCCGCTTGCAGAGCGCGTTCGCGCACTTTTCCTTACCGACACTCAAATCGAATTTCAGCATAAATTCTTCGTAATTTGCAGCCGAAATTGCGCTCATCGCAGCGTCAGGATTGTTGAGATAACACCGAATTATCCGAACGACTTCCTTCGGATTTTTCAGCGTCAAGATAAACTCGTAAAACGGCTTTGGTAGCGTCTTTTTGACGGGCGCTGCGTCGTATACGCTGCGCGGTTTTCGCTCGATGATGTCTATGTAATGCTCCAAGCGAAAATTCGTTTCATCGTGCCGGTAATCCCGGTCGTACTCCGCGATAATTTTCCCGCGATAAACGAAAACCACGCGGTCGCCGTAGCCCTTAACCGTAACCGTTTTATTTGAGTACTGATACGGCACGGAATACTTGTTCCCGTCGAATTTCACAAGCGAAAAGCTGTCCACCTTATGCTCGACGGTTTTTGACGTGTCAAACCTATATGCAGACAGCGGAATATAGCTTTGCAAAGCCATTTTCGCCATTTCGCCAACGCTCATCGGCTTGCCGGGAATTTTGTTTTTTCGGTATCCCAAGCATTTCTCGCGAAGATAATTGTTCAGCTCGTCAAGGCTCTCGAACCGCGGCAGCGGCACAAGAAAATTGCGCCTTGAAAAGCCCACCAGCCCTTCTACCAAGCCTTTTTCGTGACCTTGAGCGACGTTGCAGAAAACAGGCGTGAACGCATAATGCGCAGCCATCGCCTTGTACTTGTCGGTCGCCACAGCGTTTGCGCCGAACCCGTCCTTTACAGCAACCTTTGCGTTGTCGAAAATGAGTTTTTTCGGGACGCCGCCGAAGTACTCGAAACCGTTCATAATGCCCTCGAGAAAGCTCTCCTCGTTTTGCCGAATAAACGCCATCACGAAAATATCCGCGCTGAAACACTCGCGCATGCACCAGATGTTGACCTTGGTTTTGATGCCTTTCAGAAAGACCGTTGTTTCGCCCCAGTCTATCTGCACCGACTCACCCGGCTCGTAGGCAAGCGGCACAAAGCTTGTTGTTATGCGCTTTCTGCGCTCTGCAACCACCGCCCGCACCGCCGATTCGCAGCCCCGATAACCCTTTTCCTCGCATAGTCGCGTGAAAATTCTGTGCGCTGTGTGACGCTGTTTTTTCGGCGCAAGCTTGTCCTCATCAAGACATTCGTCTATGAATTTTAAATGCTCATCGGTCAGAACATCGTTTTTGCGTCCGCTGCCTTGCTTGCGTTCCCACGGCACCGTTGTTCCTTCCCAATACTTTTTGACGGTATTCCGCGATATCCTCAGCAGCCGCGCCGTTTGCCGCTGCCCGTACCCGTATATTTCCCGACACCGCCTGATTTCTTCGTAAATCTCCACTGCTATTGCCACTCCTCTTTCCTCCCGTGTACCATTTCCTTCTATTATACACGAGATTTTTCCACAAGTGGCTCAGTTTTTTCTTGGCGTTTTAGGATTGGGTGGCTCAGGTTTATTTTAGCAAATATAGGTACCGGGACTTTTACCGACGGATCAAAATGCTACTATTGTGGCGGCGATGGTAAGGTAGAGTGAAAAGCATGCGACGGCAGCGGCGAGATTGACGACTAACCCATACACATTTCTTTAAAACAAAAGTGTCCCCATTCCACTGGAATGGGGACATCAGTCTGTGGAAAAACGTAATTATCTTCAGCTGAAACATAGGTACAGGGCGGACGCTTCAATTTGGAATGAGGACGAATTATGTGTCGGCATTAAAGGCATTCAACATCTTTTCTGCCTTTTCCCTGTATGCCTGCGACATAAGCGGTATTCTGTCTTTCAGCAGATGAATTGCATATTGCCTATATGTTGAGGCGAGCGGCTCACCTTCCTTGGACGATTTGCGGAGCAGATACATCTCGGCAAGGTCGTAGGCTGCATCGTGGAAATTAAGTGACAGTGCTTTTTCGTAGTATTCGATAGCCTCATCGTCTCGGAAATTAAACGCATAGACTTTTCCCAGACTGTGGCAGGCGCTTGCGATTCCTTTATCTGCGGCATACTTGAGATATTCTTCGGCTTGCTTGTAATTGCCCTCGCTCATCAGGATTTCACCTAAATGCTGTTGTGCTTCGCGCTCGTCCAATTCTGCGGCGACATCCAGATAGTAACGCATCTCCTTCATTTCAGACTCCTTGAGCTTTTTTCCGAGTTTGAGCCTGTTGTGATAATAAACCGCGAGGTTAACCATTGCGTTGATATTACCAAAGTGAATAGCTGTGTCAAGATAGTTTTTAGCTAAACCAAATCTCACCTTGTCAATATCCTTCTTCGGTACTTGTTCAATTCCCTGAATATACTCACCGAGAATCAGTTTGCCAAGACTGTTGAACGCTTTCGGGAATGACAAATCCTTTTTTGCTATGTACAAATAAAGCTTTAGTGCATAGACAACGCATTTATCTTTAGTATATTGTGTGACTTGACTTACCTCGTTGTCATCAAAAGAAAATCCGAGAATATAATCTCGCAGGTTAAGCTTATTGTTCGGGTCAAAGCGTTGACCGATAATTTCATCGTCATCAAGCTTTAGCCTGCTGTTAACGGTATCGCTGATTCTTTTATCAATTCCGATAATGTTGTCAACATAACTGATTTTGTTTTCGTTAAGCTTGTGATTTTCAAACATAAATGCAATTTCCCACAGCGCATTTGATTCAGTGTCGGACTTTGCCGGTCTTCCGCCATTTGGGTCTTCGTGACGCAAGCCACTTGCAATTATAAAGTATTCCAAAGCGGTATCGGGATCCGTTTCATAGACATGGTTTGCGTATACCAAAGCAGCGTATCCATGACCGCAGTCAGCCGCACATTTCATAAGCTTCATATGCATTGCGGTGGTTGGTGTGAGCGATAATGCTTCGCGGAAAAAACGCTCTGCGGTAAAATGAGGAAGGTTGATTGCAATGTTGGCCAAAGCGTGAAGAAAAAGCAATCCCATAAAATTCAAGCGCTCGGATACTTTTTCTTCAGCAAAACACTCGATAAGTTCGGCTATCTCATCTTCTTTGAAGAACATGCTGTTGCTGCTCTCCATAAATGATTGAAGCAGCTCTCTGCCATTCATATTGCTTGAACCGCGGTCATAGGTGTTCCGAATAGCGCGTTCAAGAAAAGCGCAGTTCTTCATAACAATACAGCGAAATTCCTTCTGCTCAATGTTTGGCGGAATCATTCGGAGAGAATCAATAGAGCCGTTGCCGGAAGCGAGTTTGTTGATTTGTTTGATTTCTGCAGACCAATCATTGGTATCAGGCAGGATCTTTTTCAGAATAGCATCGCGCGACGAGTACATCGACAAACTCGAAGAGCTGCGATGACCTTTGCTGAATGCGATGATTTCTGCGCACAGGTCACGCAAATTTATTCTGTCATAGGTGTTGTAGTCTTTTTCTCCGAACATAGCTATTACCTCCGATTTCGTGGGTTTTCCGGAAAACCTCATTGTTTTTGGGGACTTGACTTGATATGGCTTTTTCAATATAATGGATATATAGAAAAGAAATAATATTTGGTTTGGAAATACATTATATCATCAAAATAATGAAAAGTCAAGGGCTTTTTGGAAAGAAGGACAAATTGTTGGATATTGATGAGTACATTTCCGGAGAAAAGCCGCTTTCAGCTTTGTCGGAATTGCTTGAGTTAACCGGAACGCAGGTTTTCTTTAAGACAGAGAAGACTGTGATAAATGGATTGCCGATTAGTCGCCGTTCTGCCGAGCGGATTATGGAATATGCCGTTGAATCAAGAAGCATAGCGGCTTGGGAAACGCTTATATTAAAATTCTGGAAAATGCTTTCCGTTGATGAGCAGAGAAATATGAAGGCAGTTGCGTATGAAACGCTCGATAAAAATATGGTTGATAATTGGTTTGCGTCCATAACAGGAAATTGAAGTCTTTATCGGAGGAACGAATATGATTTACATTACAGGGGATACACACGGGTCATTTGATGAATTTATAGGAAGATTTAATCATCAACCGAATTCAGATGATATTGTTATAGTGTGCGGGGACTTTGGTTTTATATTCTCTGAAATGCAGAAACCGGACTTTGAGCGTCTGAAGGAACTGCCGTTTACAATTCTATTTGTTGACGGAAATCACGAGAATTTCTCGGAGATATACAATTATCCCATCGAAGAATGGTGTGGCGGGAAAATTCATAGAATAGCGCCGAATATTGCGCACTTGATGCGCGGTCATTTGTTTTTGATTGACGGCAAGACCTTCTTCACAATGGGCGGGGCATATTCTGTAGACCGAGGTTGGCGGGTACGCGATGTGAGCTGGTGGGAGCAGGAGCTTCCTAATAATGAGGAGTATCGCACGGCGTCTGAAACTCTCGAGATGTGCAATCACAAAGTGGACTACATCTTGACTCATGACGCGCCAGATTCTGTGATAATGCGTATGGGACTGTCGCCAAATCCTCGCGGCGCGGAATTGACGGGATTTCTTGAGTGGGTATTTCGGGAAGTCGAGTTTAGAAAGTGGTTTTTCGGGCATTATCACTCGGACTTGATGTTTGATGATAAGGTGTACTGTATGTATAAAAGCATTGTTACATTATGCTGATTGAATTCTGTTATGAAATGCTGTATGGTATATAAAAACATAACAAAAGTATCTTGACTATTTATATAAAGTGTGGTATAATTTAAAATAACAAAGTTTATTCTACTTTGTGATAAAATGTGAAGATATCGTGCAATGGATTATAACAAAATGACTTAAAGGAGATTTGAGTATGATTGATCCAGAATTGTTGAAAAAGGCAAAAGAAGGCGATTTTGATGCTCTTTTTCAAGTTGCAGACTCTTATTATTTTGGAGACGACGGAGAGCAGGATTACAAAAAGGCATATCTCTATTACACAAAAGTGTTTTCGATTGATCCTCGAAATGCTGATTTAAATAATATGCTTGGACTTTGTTTTATCCACGGACACGGTATTGCTCAAAACCAGGAAAAGGGTGTTGCATTCTTTAAGACCGCGATTGCATTTGGCTCAATTGAGGCACACGTCAATCTTGGAAAGGCGTATGCTGATGGCAATGGGGTTGAACAAGATCTCGCTAAAGCAAAAAATCATTATGTTATTGCCGCTAATTCGGGTAACACTATGGCAATGATAAGATTGGGCGACATGTATAGTGAAGGAATTGGCGTAAATCAGGATTATGAAAAGGCTTTCAACTATTACAAAAGGGCCGTTGATGCAGGAGATACCGGAGGATTGTATTGTCTAGGGTATTGTTATGCGGAAGGTAAAGGCGTTGAGAAAAACGTTCCGACTGCTATTGATTGTTGGAAGAAAGCGTCCGAAAATGGCAACGAATTTGCCGAATCTCAATTGGGATTTTGTTATAAAATAGGAGATGGAATAGAGAAAAATTTGAGAGAGGCGGCATTTTGGTACAAGAAAAGTGCTGATCACGGATATGATTATGCTGTAAGTGATTTTGCTTGTTGCATATTTGGTTTGGAAGATGCAACTCGCACGGAAATTGTTGAGGCAGTAAACTATTTAACTCGTGCATCAAATGCAGGTGCTCCCAAGCCAACATTTATTCTTGCAAGTGTATATAACGAAGGAAAGTTTGTTAATCAGAATAAGGAACTTGCATATAAGCTTTGGGCAAAGGGTGGAAATGCAGGTGATGGATCTTGTTCAAGAATGGCGGGAAATTGTTGCCGTGATGGAGAGGGAACAACAAGAGATATTGAGAAAGCTATGCGCTGGTATTCGCAGGGAGCAAAACAGGGTGATAGGGTAGCTACTATGCTCGCAGGTTTTGAATATTATTCAGGAGAAAAAATCGTGCGAGACCATAAAAAGGCACTGTGGTTTTTTCTTAGAGCGGCTGATTTGGGAGATGTGAAAGGCAATTATTATGCTGCTCTTGTTTATGAGAGTGGAGAAGATATGGAACATAATCTTCCCGAGGCATTTAAACATTATTCGATAGCATCTGATGCCGGAGATGTTAATGCTATGGTTGCTAAAGCTTGTTATCACATGGATGGAATTGGTGGTGCAGAAAAGAATGAAACCATAGGTCTTGAACTCCTTGAGAGCGCATATGACAATGGAAGTGAACTTGCCGGAGACTTGATGGCAGAGTATTTCAATAAGCTCACGGCTGATGAACTCAATAAAGAGTCCTATTTCAAAATTGTTTCAAAGCTTGCCGAATCAGGTAATCCCGATGCACAGTACATAATGTGGAAGCTTTACGATGAGGGGATATTTGTTGCTAAAGATGTGGACAAAGCGAATACATGGCTGAAAAAGGCGGCGGATGGTGGGAATGATATCGCTGCGGGTCTATACGGCTTAAAAATGGATATTGAGGGGAAACGCGCGGAGTGTGTAAGCTATTGGGAAAAGGCGAAAAACAATAACGTTAAGATTAAAACGGATTTGGCAGTGTTGTACTTGAACGATAAAAGCGGGTTCAAGGATATTCAACAGGGAATAAAGTTATTGAATGAGGCTGTTGAAGTAGGGTTTCCGCAGGCAATGGCTGAACTTGGTCTTTGTTACGCCGGTGGGATTGGTGTTCCGAGTAATAGCAATAAGGCGGTTAATCTTTTGAGGGCGGCGGCAAATAAGAATTATGTACGAGCTCAATTTATTCTTGGGTGTATGTATCGTGACGGTGATCATTTGCCCGTTAGCGCGACTGACTCGATAATGTGGTTTACAAAAGCATCAGACGCGGGAGATTCAGATGCTCACTTTATGTTGGGCGTAATGTATTTTGACGGAAAACTTGTTCCAAAGGACGTTGATAAGGCAATATTCCATTTCAAGAAGTCGCTTGAGGATGAAAACATTCTACACCGTCAAGATGCTCAATATTTGTGTGGTTTGGCATATGTGGAAAAGCAAAGGTATTCAGAGGCATTTGGTTATTTCCTAGAAGGCGCCAAAAGTGGCGATGGCGATTGTCAGTATCAAGTGGGAAATCTGTACACGTATGGAGAGGGCACCGAACAAGATTTTGCACAAGCGAAGCTCTGGCTTGAAAAAGCGCTCCAGAATGGTGTAAACGAAGCGGCGGTTCTCTTGAAACAGGTCGAAGATGAAAGAAAGATGGTCAACAGTGACTATGTCACCGAGTACCGAGGAGAGACTTCCTTGAAGGCAGATAATTTGTGGGAATTTATGCCGATAATAAGAATGACGAGTTCTGAGAATGTTACGCTTGAGAATATTAAGAAGGAGTTTTCCTACTTTGCCGATGAATATGGCATTTCGCTTGCTATGGGCTATGGAGAAATAAGAAAGGGCGGTATGTTCAGTTCGGATAGCGTTCAGTGTTTGATTATTGCAAACTCAAATCATCAAAATGATTATTATAAATATTGCGTATCTCTTGCATTTCAAGGCAAAGTTCCTTTTGTAACTATTAACCAATTCGGAAGAAGTCCACAAATGGAAAAAGAAGGACGCGCCCAATTTGCTAAGGAAGACCGCAAGGGTAAGTCTTTATCGTATAAACTCGGCTCAAAATTCAGTGAAATGATTTTGAATGCCGGTAAAAGTGCGGATAAATTTCAGGAAGAACAGAGGTTTTATGCCGTGATGGAAGATATCATTTCAAATGTGTTTGGTGTGCAGATATAGTTTTCATTATCGATTTGTGTGAATGGTGTTTCGGCGGATTGGTAGCGTACCTGTATCGCTGTATTCTTATCACGAAAGGAAGTTATTCTTATGTATATAAAAAACAGTTCAATTGTCGGCAGGCAAATCCATGATACATACTTTCTTATTGATATCAATTCAAACTATCTTAACGATAGATGTTCTTTATATGAACTCAATGAAATTGCTTCTTTTATCTGGAATAAGATTGACGGTATAAGTGACGAAAATACAATTGCCCGTCAACTGAAGGATATGATTGTTGATGACACGGATTATGACGTCATACTCAATGATGTAAAAGAATATTTGCTTTCTTTGGAGAGAAATGGTTTTATTATACTAGGTTAAGGAGGAAGTTTCGTGGAGATTTCAGACACCCAAATGCAGCTTATTGATTTTGGATCAGATAAAATTTCAAAGTGGGAAAAAGAAAGGAAACTTTGTTCGGTCCATTTTGAGCTTACTCCCAAATGTAATTTTAAGTGTATTCATTGTTATCTTCAGAATGTTCATTCCCAGACGCAGCTTTCGTTTGAACGTGTTATAGAGATACTTGATATTTTGTATGAACAAGGAGTATTGTTTATTACATTTACCGGAGGCGAAATATTCCTTCGTGATGATTTTTTAGATATATATATGTATGCCAAAAAAAGAGGATTTCTCATAGAACTGTTTACGAATGCTTCTCTAATAACTGATTATGCAATCAATATTCTGGAGAAATATCCGCCTATACTGGTAGATGTATCGTTATATGGTGCTTGTGAGGAAACCTATAAAAAAATTACCGGAATAAGCAATATGTTTGATAAAGTTATCGACAGTTGTAAGAAAATGGTCGATAAGAATATACGAGTTGCCTTAAAATCACCAATATTAACCCTATCATTTTCGGAACTTGAAGAAATGAAGAAAATTGCTGAATCAATGAATGTTCCATTTCGAGCAAGTTTTGATATTACTCCAACGATTGAAAATGATATATCTACCAAAATATATCAGATACCATACGAATCTGTTTTGAAATGTGAATATGATGATTTTATTAGCTCCGAACCAGATAAATCATCTGTTCCTTCGATGGCTATTAGTGCTAGAAATAACAATTTGATATACCGATGCAAAATTGGAAAAATCAGCTGCGTGATTGATTACAATGGCAGATTGTGCCCTTGTATGAAACTTAAGCACAAAGGCTCTATAATAACAAGAGAAAATTTTGGGGAAATATGGAATAGTTTTGCTGCAATTCAGACCACAACAGCATCAAACAATTATAAATGTATCAATTGTCCGGCTTATGATTACTGCGATATATGCCCTGCTGAAATGGAATCATTGTATGGGGATGTTGAACATATCGATGAAACATTCTGTAAAGTCGCCTTTGCCAGAAAGGAGTTTCACGATACCAAGAAACCGCCGGTTTTAATATAGTGGTTAAGCAATATCATTTGCTAGATCAAATATTGTTGGAAAGGAGGTTTATATGATGAGCTATGTAAAGCCTGACATCAAGAAGGTTGATGTAAATGTCGCAGTTGCAAAGCACTCTGATAACCAGTCGTCCTGCCAAGGCGGTCATTGTGTGAAAGCAACATACGAAAAAGATCCGTGGGGATGATTGTTCATCGACACTAATCAAGGAAATGCGATGAAAGGGGGATCGGCACAGACAGTATATTTGTGTCGATTTCTTCTTTTATTGTTACTAATATGTTTCGGGAGTTCTCAAAAGGAAGTGTATTCGTCAAACAATTTTAAGGCTATGTAAACAATCGTTGGGCATTTTTATATGGGATAAATGAAAGGGTGTGTTTGCATTGATATATGATGTATTTTCACTATGGAGTGCTTATGGGGAGATTTTTTCCGGTAAGCCGGTTTGGTTTATAATTCTGTTTGCTGCAATTCACATCATATCCCTTTTTCTCTGCATAAGGTTTGAAAAAAAGGGTATGCTTGGGAAGCGTCACAAGGGATTTTCTGCGTCACTTCATTATATGTTGTGGTGGCTTGTAATTCTTGTTGTTCCTGTTTTTGGGGCATTGTGTTATGTGATGGGGGCGATTATACCGTTTCTAATTTGGAAAAAAGAACACCCCGAAGATGAGCGTTTTTCATATAATTGCTCTCTACGGGTTGGACAGCTTTGGCTGATGGTCGCTTTTGGAGTGCTTGGAAAAATTCTGGAGTTTATATTGTCTTGGACGGGACTGATTTCTGTTGAGTTACATTTGGAGTTTATTGTAGCATTTGTTTTTTTTATCATAATAGTTTCTTGCGATATGATAACCGACTTTCTGAACAAGAGAGTTTATATCTCGCTAAAATCTGCTGATAATCGTCCACTTGTTAACAAGGGAAAATTATTGGGGAAAAAATTACAAATTATTGATGATTTGAGATACGGTGAGGAATATTCAAAAAGAATAAAGACAGAAATGAAGGCTGTTCGTATTGTCGCTGATGTTTTTTTTGATCAGCATCCTTTGGTTACTAAAAAAGCGAAGTCTTTTGTGCATAAAGATAAAGTTGATGCGGATGGTTATGTGTTTTTATATTCAATTCCGGAATATGGCAAGAAGAATATGCCCGATGTGGTAGAAACAAAGTGTATGATGTTTCGGGGATTGACTCAACTGACTATAATAGAGGATTATGATGATAAATATATTCAGCGCACGATATATGTTGTAATGCCGAAAATAAGGTATATGTTAATGCGTTTTGGGATTTTACTTATGGTGCTGATTATATTATTTACGCCTGCTTTTATTGATCAACATTTAGAAACAATAAAGTTTTTTGCGAACTTAGTATAATTTATTTCGGAGGTAAAAATGTTAAGGGTTGGAATTGATCTTGGAACAACAAATACTGTTGTAAGTTACATAGATAAAAATGGCGATTGGGAGAAGTTGAGCTTTAGCAACGGCAGACCCGATGACCGCTGTTTGTTGCCTTCAATGGTTGCTATTTGCAATCAGTTGCCTATAATTGGTCAAGGGGCAGTAGACCATTCTATGAGTTTCCCGAAAGAGTGTTGCCCCAACAGAAAGAGGGAAATGGGACAGCGGAGTAACTCGTGGCTTATCGGTTCGGAGTACCTGTCGCCGGAAGAAATTTCGGAATACATCTTGAAGGAAGTCTATAACGAATTATGCAGAAAATTCCCAAATGAAACATTTAATGCGTTTGTCACTGTACCCGCCGGCTTCACCAATAACGCAAGAATTGCCACAAAAAAGGCATTGATTGCCGCTGGATTTTATGTGGATGAAAATTGTTTGGCTGATGAGCCGGTTGCCGCTGCGATTGCTTATAGTTCCGAGCTGTCTGATAATGAATATGTTCTTGTTGTAGATATCGGCGGCGGTACATTTGATCTTTGCTTGTTGGAGTGCAATTATGTTGGCGGTACAGATTTGCCTGACCGTATTATACCTATTGAGGTAGGGTGCGACTCGAATAGTGGGCTTTTTCTTGGCGGAGATGCAGTTGATGAAGTAATCTTAAAGTATATGGTCAAAGAGTTCAATAAAGCTAACGGCTGTAATGTCCCGTATGATATTTATAATTCAAACACTGCTACGGATGAAGAATTGAAGGCAGCTGTTGCAATGAAATCAATGATTCTCGAAGTGAAGAAGGCTCTTTATGCCGGAAACGATGAGGCAAGATGTTTCAAGCAGAATATAATGTCCGGAAAAGACTTGGATATTACGATTACGAGAGAAAAGTACTGCAGACTTATGGCTGAACCTTTTGATGGAAACAAAGACAGAACGGATAAAGATAACAACAAGCCCTTTAGTATTACCGAAGGTTTTGGGTTTTGCATTGACAACTTGTTTAGGGGAATTAAAACCGAAATCAGGCACAAGGTGAATACGGTATTGCTGGTTGGTGGAATGTCCCGCGAGATTTGTCTTAACCAAATACTTAATACGCAGTTTGCGAATGTTATTGTAGCTCCTGAAAACCTTGCATTGTATCTTGTTTCAAGGGGTGCCGCTATCTGTAATAGCAATTTGCGTGTGAAGGTTGAAAGCATCGCATACACATCAATAGGAATAGTCCTTCGCAATGGGGAGGCTGTTAGCAACATTATCGAAGAGGGCAGTAGGATTGATGGCAAAACAACCTATGAGCACACATTTAAGATTGAAGACAAAGACGCTACAGCCGTTAAGATTATGATTGTGGAATATCGCGGTGAATATAACGAGCACGATTTTAAGAATGGCAGATATGCTGTAATATTGGACGAGAATGTCCAACTAATGGATAAATTTTCAAAGCTTAGTGGCTTAAAAAGCAGGGAAAAAGTCAAGTTGATTTGCAAGTTTACAGTTGATAAGATACTGCTGATTACAGTGAAGAATGGAAATAAGTCTAACTTGTTGGATGTAAAACTGGGGAGATAACTATGGAAATTACACTTGAAAAATGGGTTGAATTATTGCATAGGCATAACTCACCTGTTGAAGTTTACAACCGCAAAGTGGCCGATATTTTATCACAGATGCTTAACTGGATTTTGGAAGGCAATGTTGGCATTACGTTACGTAATAGCAGTCTTATAATAGACGATAGGTATAATTTTCTTGATCCCGAGGTTTTTGGAGATTATAATTGCATTCCGGTGGATAAATATACTGAAGATGAGGACGGGGACATTAGACCTCGTTACGACGATTCGGATAGTGAGCTTAAGGAAAGCGATTCGGTATATGTAGCGGGTTTTATCCTCTATTTTATGGTGAAAGCAGACAAGCCTAAATTAGCTTTCATTTATAGAGGACAGCCGGATGGAGCGGTATTGAAACTGGAGAATTCCTCATTTGATAAGCTTGTACAGTCTATGACCGAGGCTAATCCCGAAAATAGAATCAGCGCAAAAGAGGTACTGAATGTACTGGCAGAACAGTTTCCCTCGGATGCTAAAATTTTGCTCGTTGATAAAGACAGCGACGCCGAGATTTCGACCGAAACCATTTCACTTAAAAGTGCGGAAACAGTGTGGGTATGCGGTGAGAGTCGCAGGGAGTTCCGAGGAATGCCTTACCGATTTTGTGAGAAAAAAATAAAGTTGCCTTACAGAACAGGGGGAATTACACGGAAAGTCAAGGTAAGTTTTTTTAGGGAAGATGTTACTCTCACCAGTAAGCTTGGTAGCGGCGGAAAATTTATTGGAATTGACATCGGTAGCAACAGGACAAAGGTATCCGTGCTCGAGAATAAAAAGATTTATACTTGTAAGATAGACGGAGAATATTCTATTCCCACTGCAGCAGAGTATAATGGCAACAAATACTACTTCCTTTCCGATAAAGAAGAAAGAGTGTTCTTAAAGCGAAATGATGACTCGCAAATTGAGATATCTAGGCAGAATGCAGCAGAGACGTTTTTCAGAAAGCTTTTAGCCATTTGCAACGACTGCGACGGGATATGCTTTACTTATTCCGGTGAGCATTTTGAGATGCTCGACAAAGTGCGAAAAGACGTGTTTTCCGAAGCAAAGTATGTATCCTTTGTTTCCCCGCTCAAAAGCGCAGGTACTTCCTTGCTCCGTGAAAAAAATTTAAAAGGGAACGTACTGTTGGTGGATATTGGCGAGTCGGAGGCACGAGCAGGCATTGTTATTTGCGATAGTGAAAACTGTTCATTGGAGTGGAAAATTGAGAATAGCATTTCCGGCGGCAGAAGTGTTACCGATAGAATTTATGAAAAGCTTATCTCTCACCTTGATGCAGTGAACATTCCTATGAGAAGTCTTGGCGAATCAAAGATTAGTTCTGAAAATTATATTCATAATATTAGAACTCTTCGTTCTGCGGCAGAGAAATTGAAATGCCAAATGTCATTTTCTAAAGAGAATGATTCTATTATGATTGACATCGGTCTTGTTCGTCCGGATTCCACAATTCAGACAATCACGGTAAATTCAAATGAATGTGGGTTAAGGGAAGTAATCGGAAGATATGCAGATGATGTTTCTGATATGATTAAAGAATCTATAAGCAGAGCAGGATTGTCTGAACGTAATATCGGTTGTGTTATTATCAATGGAAAAGCAGCAGTTGTACCGTTGGTTTGTGATGGAATCAAAAATATTTTCAATAATATGAACTGTCAGATAATTGAAAATATGTCGGATATTACCCTTCAGGCGAGGGGCGCAGCGATGATCCCGTCTTTAAATTCTGCTGATAGAAATGAGATAGCGGTACAGCATTTGTTTTCGGATATCGGAATTGTTGTTGCAAGTTCCGCTGGAGGAACTGCCCCCGAATTTAGAAAGCTTCTATCAGCGGATACTGCCTTCATAAATGGAAAGGTCTTTTTCGCTTACAGAACTGCTATACGGCGTGAAGAGTTAGAGGATGGTTGCTATGTCTTGCGGCTTTACAAGCGCGATAAAGGGTGCAGCGAGAAATATCTCAATGGAATTAATGATGGGATTAAATATTTTGGACGCGTCCTTGTGAAGATTGAGGATGATTTTAATTACGAAACTAATGTGCTTATGTTTAAATTGTGGGTTGATACCTATGGTAAATTGAGTGCTGAAGTAACAATCGAGAGGAAAGTCACCAACACCGAGAATGTGAAAACTTTATTTGGGAAATTGTTTGGGCGAGAAAAAAATATTGTGCGAGATGGTCATTTGATACTTGGCAGTCCGGATTATGATGTTGAGATAAAATTAAAGTAAGTCTGATAATGGAGGCTCTATGGAACATTTAGATACCCCTGAAGGGCAAATCAGAATTTCTTGGTACACTCCCGCAACGGAATGTCTTGGTATGGGGAAAAGGTTTGCTGTATGGGTTCAGGGCTGTTACAAGTGCTGTAAGAACTGTATAGCCAAACAGTTGCAGAGCACCAAAGGCGGAGAATTGAAGAGTGTTGCAGAGCTTGCTGATGAAATAGTTTCGTTGAGTATAGATGGAATAAGTATAAGTGGCGGAGAACCATTTCTTCAGGCAAGGGAGCTTGCAAATTTGCTCAAGCTGGTAAAAGAAAAGCGTCCCGAACTTGGCGTGATAACTTATACAGGTTATCTATATGAGGAATTGAAGGACGATGAGTATGCAAAGCCGTTTCTTTCTCGGATAGATATTCTCGTTGATGGTGCTTATGTGGAAGAACTTGACGATGGCGCTCCTATGCGTGGTTCATCGAATCAGCGTGTGCTGTTCCTTACCGATAGGTACAGCAATGAAGAACTCCCGAAAGAGCGGAAAAACAAGATTATTTTTGAGGACGATTACTTTGCAATGATAGGTATTCCATCGGAGTCAACCAAACGTTTGATTAAGTTATTTTCCTCCGATAAGGAAGAATGATTAAGAAAGGATGGCGCAAAATGGCTGTTACGCTAAAACCAAACGAAATGTTTTACTTGAATTTGTTCAACATTTCCAATAATTACATCGGGAATACATTAAGAACGTTCTTAGAAATGTCTGATTCTAACGGAAGACGGGATACCGCAGAGGTTTCTGCCCAAAACGCTGAGAAAATCAAGGCAATTACGTCGGATTGCAATTTAAGGATTCTCTTTGATTTTGATAAAGAAAAGAAACTTTCCGGTTGCATCATCACCATACGAAATGACAAACAGGAGTGTTCGAGAATCATAGAAACTATGAAACTTCGCTTTGAGAGCGCAGATATTTCTGTTAGAAATCTTGAAATAAGATACAACGTTTTTGAAAGCGGGGAAAGTGCTCAAAAAGCAACTATCGGTCAATTTGAAAAGCTCTTTGTTGATACGCTTTCATTTGAAAAGAATGAATCGGGATATGAGATTTATCCCGTGACAACTGTTTTGCAGACGGACAGCTCAGGCGGCTTGAGTTTTACCGATGAGGACATTAAGGCGATGATACTTGCGGATTTGAAGGTGCTCAAGTGTTTTGCTAAAACAGAGAAAGTTGAAGATAATATCCGATTGCTTGAAGAAATGAAGAACGGAAACAGACCGTCGGATTATGGTTCGTTACTTGCGATAGAGCAGCAAATTGCGGGGTTGATTGAAGATGCACTTTTAGATGTCAGAAGATACAGAGCGAGTTTATTATCCTACGAAAAGAAAGGAAAATAATATAATATGGCAGTATCAAATGCGCAAGTTGCTGAGCTCGAACGAAGACATAGAGACCTTTTGAATCAAATGGCAGACATTAACCGCCGGATTGAACGGGAAGAACAACGGTTAAGGCAGGAATTTGAACAAAAGGTTGAAACTATCAAGCGAGATACGAGCATCAAATTGCAGGAGCGTGAGAAAGCAATTCGCGAACTGTATGAGGAACAGCTCAATCATGCGGTTTCCAAACAGGAGGAAGAACTTCGGCGCGAGTTTGATAGAGTTGAATGTGAATATGAAAAGGTATGTGCTGATATCAGTGCCGCAAAAGCAGAGCTTGTGCGGCAAACGGAGGTCATCAAGCTTGAACAAAAAGAGTTTGAGGAGGCATATAGAGCCCGCCGAGAGGCTGAAAAAATTCTGGCTGAACAGGTGTTGCAAGAAACAATTTCAGAGTATAAACGATTAGATGCGGAAGTGCCGATGGAGTGGTTTGCTCCGAGCCATCTGAAATTGTATTCAAATCGCATTAGCGACATAAGCGAACGTATTCGTAACACTTGGTACGAAATCGCTGCTGCCGCAGGCGAGAATGTTTTGCTTAATATGCGCCTTGACAGACTTAATGTAAAAGCCAAATTGGAAAAGTGGCTGAACATTTACACGACAGTTTGCAGGTTGATCGAGAGAGCACGGGTACTACTTTATGACGAGTTTTTTCTGCTCCCTGAAAATGCTGTTAATACGGCGCGGGTTTTCAATATTATTGACAGAAAGATACCGAAGGATAAGGTTGAGCTTTGGTCACAAAACAAATATTCTTCAATCTGTTCCGACTATTTGGATTTCTATAAAAAAATGAGTCCTTTTTGTGTGGATGGAAAGTTTATTGCAGAGGAAAATATGGTGGCTTTTTTGCAAAAAAACTACCAAGAGTATGCGTCTTGTTTTCGGGATAGTGATTTATATGGGATGAAAAGGGAGTGTGAGAATCTTCTTGATCGTATCATAACCTTGATTTCAAGTCTTCGTGTTGATATTAACTCTTTTGAGGAACGTTTGAGTATCATATCAGACAACAGTGAGTGGGGAATAATCAGACTTCTTAAAAATGCGGGTTATAACGTGAGTTCTGTTGAACCTATTTACGATGAGTTGTTGAATACTCCGATTTTAATTGAATTTTCCGATAACTTTAATACGATGGATTTTGAGGTGATAATAAGTCCTGTACATAGATTAGGAGATGCAACTATAATCAACTTTGTTAGCTGGTTCTATCCTTCCAGAGCGGGAAATGAGACAGTTAGAGAGATTGAGCATATTATGGCAGATGCATTTATTGCTAAAAATATTTCCGTTTCTCAGAAGGAAATTCAGCCAAGTGAAGATTTAATGACTAGAGTCAGAAATGCACTTAATGAAAAAAATCGCCTGATTAACGGGCGGACAAATTAAATGAAATATTAGTTATTCGATGAAATAATCGCAAGAATTTTCATAGCAGAGATTTATTTTTTGGAGGTAATTTGTTATGAGTTATACAGGTCGTGCGTATTCAAGCAATGTTAATCCGCAGGTTGCAGGCAAGGCGGCTCAAACAGTTTCAACCGGAATTTTTGAAGTTGTTGCAGGCGTTGCGGTAGGTTTGGCTGCGTTGACAGTTGGTGTAATAAAGGCTGTTAACAGTGCTCAAAAAACTCTCAGAGTTGCTGGACTTGGGCACAGTCTTTCTTCGGTTGAAATGAAAATCAATACGTCAATGGAGAACCTTGATAATGCTTTGGTACGGGCATCTTTGGATTGCAGCGCAAAGTACGAGAAGGTTATTGGGGAACTCAATGAAATGATTTCTCGCGAACCTGATATGTCGAAATACAGTGAAAAGTGCGAACAAGCGCAGGAAATACTTCGCAGAGAGCTTGCTGAAAAGAGAGCAAAAATTCAGAATGAGTACTTAGGTCGGATTAACAGAGAAATCGCCAGTGGACAGGTAATTCTCACACAGACACGAGAAGAAATCACAAAATCTATAAACAGAATATCCGATGATATGGAGAAACAGACATTGGCAAAGCCTTATGCGGAGCAAGCGATTGCAGAGGCAGAGATGAAAATTGAAGGTTTCAGGAGTAGATTCGGAAATTGCACTGCTGCAAATCAAATGCTGAACGAGCTTACCAACACTCTTAATAAGGCAAAAGGGAATCTTGCTTCCGGTTGCTTTACACTGGCGTTGGAGGAAGCTTATATCGTAAATGATGCTGCACTAATCAGAGTGAAGGATATGCTGGAAATCGAGATTCGTCAAAAACAGGCTTATGCGGATACAAAAGCGCTTCAGATGAATTGTAAGAATATTTTGGAGAAATTCAGCACTGCAAGGTGTGAAAATGAATTTGTTGCAGAAAATGGCATAATTGAAGATTTCAGTAGATTTTTCCGCGGAGATTATGAGAAATATGAGGCGGAGCTTTCAAAGCTCGGTGCAGAACTGGAGGCTGATTACCGCGATATTTCTGAAGAGCGGTTGAGTGATATCTACGCTCAATTATGCGAGTGGAAGAATGGATTTATAAAGAACGCAGGACTTGCTCACGAGCGTTTGGAAAATCTGTCTCTTCGATACAATTCCATTCGGGCAGTAGTGAACGATTTTTGTGAGGCGGGGTATGAACTGGACGGCCTTGATGAATTAAATCCTCTTGATCAAATGACCGTAGTTTTCAAAAACAGAGATGGAAAGAAACTTGACGTGAAATTTACTGCTGTTCTTGAAAAGGAACATATCGGAATGGTGGTTGATATCAACGACCATACAGATTACGAGGGAACCGATGAGGAAATTGAAAACAAGCGAGTCGGTGTACGCGACGAAATTTGTAAAACGCTTAACGAACACTCAAATGGTATGGTTGAGTACAAGCAGATTTGCGTCAATCCCGGTGTTACGATGCGTAATGATAACGACTAATTTATGATTGAGGGTGTGAGATATGAGTTCAATTTTTGAGAATGTATCGACGAGAATGTTTTGCGTGTATGGTGAATTGAGCGATATTTTCTGTATGCCGGACAGCCGTATTTTGAATTTTGATGAGTTTCTTGTCAGAAGACTTGAAGATATGGGTTATGACGGTGTGGTATTTTGCTCGACTCAACGCAGTATTTTCTATGCAATCGATGGAGCGGGCATAAATTGCTTTAAGTCATTGAGTGCGAGAGAAAACAAGAAAAAATTCGGTGATGAAGTAAAAGAGCAATCTTCTCCTCAAGAACCGAAAAGCAAATTTTACAGTGCACTTCAAAGTGATGCAAGACATAGAACGCAAAACTCGGAGGAAACCGCTAAAGACAACACAAACTATATCGAGCACACCTTTAAGGCAGATCAGCTTGCAATAGCGACAAATAGATTTATGTGCGACGCCTCAACGGCAAAAGTCTTGGTTTTTAACAGTATAGAGGATATCGTTAAAATAAGTACTTCCGAATACGGCAGGCAACTTATGGAGTATTTTGAAGAGTGGAAAGCACTTCCAAATGAGAACAGAAATATATGCATTTTTCTTTCAAAAACTTTGGGCAGTTCTGACCTTCAGAATCTTCTTCACGAAAGCCACAATGCTGTACTTCAATCGTTGTTCGTTAAGAATAAAGTATTCAATGACAATGCCTGCCTCAACATCGGTTCACCGCTTAATGATGAGATAGAAAATCTTCTTGAGCATTTCAGAATTACCGGTTATACATATCTCAATTCTGAAAATGTGGAAGTTAAGTCGAGATTGCTGTTCCATCATACAGATGATGAAATAAATATGCTTGTTCGTACCATTGGTTTTTATTACAGAGAGAACGGATATAATCAGCTTAAGGATATAAAGGAGATTATCGAAAAATTTATCAGGGAGAGTGGGAAGCAAGAGGTGTGGTTTTCTCCGAAGGATGTCAAGTCACTTTTCCCGAATTCCAAAAATGAATACAAGGATGAAGAAGATCCGCTTGAGAGAATTAACAAAACCAAGGGTTGGGAGCCTGCGTACAATGTCATAAAAAGCTTTGTGGATACTCATCGTGCGCTTTATGGTGGTTCGGTTGACACTCCCCAGCCGGATAGATATGAACTCACCGTTGATAGATTTTCCGGGAGCAGTTGCAATATAACTTCTCGTGGCAAAGTTCCGAATTTCGTTTTGCAAGGGCCTCCCGGTGTGGGTAAGTCAGAGATAGCAAGGCTTATTGGTCACATACTTCAGCGAGAGGGAATACTTAAATCCGGTCATACTGTAATTGGTACAAGAGATAAACTTGTCGGACAGTATATAGGCTCAACATCTATTCGCACTGCGGAACTTATTGCAGAGGCTCAAGAAGGTGTCCTTTTTGTGGATGAGGTGTATTCTATAGCGGAAAAGAATGGAGAGAATACCACAACATTTTGCGAAGAGGTGTTTAACACAATCGTAGCCGCTATGACAAATCCCAATTATCATTTTTGCGTTATTTTTGCGGGATATGTTTCTCGTATGCACGAGGTGTGGGATATGAACGAAGGATTGTTCTCCCGCTTTAGCGCTTCCAATGTGATAACGCTCAATGAGTATCAACCGGATCTTCTTCAGTTAATATTCACAAACCAGTTTGGCATCCCTGAAGGCACGAACAATGTTGTTACTAATCTTTCAAAAGATGTTGTTGATGGTCTGCCAGTCTTTTTTCAGAATTATTTTGATGACCGTGACCGCAAGGATTTTGGTAATGCTCGTGATATCAATAATCTTGTATCCGATGTCAAACGTGCCGCAAACGACAGACATTTGAGTGAGCTGCGCGAAAAAGGCGATTTGGCTGAACCTATTAGTTTCACTAATGAGGTTCAACGATGTGACTTTGGCGAGAGACAGAGCCTTTTCGAGAAACGCGGCTTATCAACCAATGATGTTTTCAGTTGCTTGAAAGACTATATAGGGCTTGACTTTCTTGCAGATATGTTCAATGATCAGCTTGCGTTGCGTGTTGAGTGCAGGGAAAAAGGACTTGAATATACAGGTCCCTCCCATATGATATGGAAAGGAAATCCCGGTACCGGTAAGTCAACCGCCGCTCAACTTACAGCAGGTCTGTATCATAGTCTTGGCATTCTCGGTGGCACAAAACCGATCTATGTTGATGCGTCTGAACTTATCAGCACTTATCGTAACGGAGGTGCTCTCGCAATGAACAAGAAGGTAGACGAGGCCTGTCAAAAGAACGCAGTACTTGTTATCGAGGAAGCATATCAGTTGCTTTCATCTCCGGATGCAATTCATTCACTTCTCAATAGGATGGAAACTGACCGAAGGAACTTCAATCTTATACTTATCTTATACGAGAGTATGGTTGAGCCTTTTTTGGAAAAGAATGCAGGATTAAGATCAAGAGTGAGAATTTACTCATTTAAGGATTATAATTCAGAGCAGCTATTCCTTATTCTTGAGAAAATGTGTCAAAAGATGAATGACGAAATGACGCCCGAGTGTGCTGCCAAGATGAAGGAATTGCTTGAGACTCTTTATAACGAAGGAAAGACTGCAAATGGAAATGCACGAATTGTTCGTCAGTTCCATGAGTATATGCGTCAAAAGCGCTATCGCAGAATTAACAGAGTGCTTGCAGAGTCCGCAGGACTGAATGAATATGTTATTGCCGCTGCACGAGCTACCGATGATCTTGCTAAGTACAATATTACAATTCCCGATTCATTGAAGCTCTTTCAAGTGGAGGATATTCCCTCGCCCGAAGAATACTTTGAATTTATTGAAGAAAGAAAAGAGGAAGATTTAATTGGCTTTTTGGAAAAAATTCGAGCCGACCGACAGTGAGCTCTGCCCGTTTTGCAGAAAATCAATTAAGAGCGGCGTCGAACTTTTGCTTGAAGGGTATCAGGATAACAATAGGATGTGCAAGGATTGTTTTAAATACTTGTACAAAAATATCTCTGCGGGGAGAACTGTAGGATATATAGATAACAGCTCAAACATATTTCCCCGTTTCCTTCCTGCTCCTATCCTTGAGAAACCATTGTTTTCAAAGCGAAAGTATGCAATCGGATATGAGTATCGTATGTCTGCGGTGAATGAGATGATGATATTTTATCAAAACGCCGCTTGGTTGATTATGATGCTTTTGCTGTTCCTTGTTTTGGAGCTTTGCAAAACCTTTGTTTCGATAAACACCATAAAGATATGCGAATTTTGTGTAGACATATTGTTTGTGCTGGGTTCGTCAATTGCAGCAATCTCTGATTTGATAAATCTTATTAAGGGATTTTTTCTGGGTATGGGACATCCACGGAGATTGATGCTTATTTCATTTATAGCAATTTTGACGATGGTGATAGTAATTTGTATAATGCGAATACTTTTATTCATCGTTTAATCAAAAAAAGAAAGAGGTAATTTACTATGGCAAAGAAAGAAATTTCACATGATTACGCAAGTATTTCAATTTGTTTGCTTGGACCTGTCGGTTCCGGAAAGACGACGTTTTTTTCGGGAGTAAATCGGGCACTTGTGATGGACGAAGTTAAAATAGGAAATCACTGTATTCGTCTTAATTTGCGCAGCATAACAAATGGGGCTGCTGCGGCTAAAAAAGACTCTCCTAATGTTGAAGTATCCGAAACGGTAAGTCATATAGAAAACAGTCCACAGGATCAGCTTAAGGGAATGGCAAGTAATATGGAAGTCGGAAATGCTTTTTCTATGTTTACGGGAAACTCCATTCCGCAAATCGGCAAAAATTCGTTTGAAAATGTAAGCGGCAATTCTTCTAATACTCCAGAAAAGGGCGCGGAAGAGAACGAACAGGTAAAAAATATTAACATTGCGGGTGGCTTTGACAATGTATTCAAACTCGGTGCTGAATTTGAAAAACAGTTTGAAATCAGTGAAGGATTCAGAGGCCATACAGCAACCGTGAGATATATCATTCTTTCTTATGATGTTATAATTGATGAAGAGGTCAGGTGTGTTCTTCAATTTACAGATTATGCGGGAGAATTGATAACCCTAAAGCGCGCTTATCCTGAGTCCATTCTAAAATTGCTTGCTGGTCATTTGGAGAACAGTGAAGCTGCGATTGTGCTGTGTAATACAAGAGATATGGCAGAGGTTATGACATCTCCAACACCTAATAATCCCAGTATGTTCCTTGTTGACAGGGCAAGGGCATTACTTGGCGCAAACAGGATAAATACTTTGATAACGAATATTGACAATGATGCGTTTACGTTCCTTCTTGCATTGACACAGGTTGATAGTCCGCAAGTTAAGCCTGAGGTTACACGGAATAATTTCAAAACTGTTTCAAGCGACCTCAGGCGAAATATCTATAATCTTGCATTTTCAAAGGTTGATCATAAAAGGAATTGGAGTACAGGCATTATTCCTGTATCTGCGATTGGAACAAAGCGCAACGGTGCTCCAAATGTTGATGATGAAAACAAAAATTTGCTTCCCGATGCGGAGTTAAATCAGAAGGGAATTGACAAGGCTCTTTTGTATTGTTTGTATACTTCTACACTTCAGAAAATGGATGCATTAGAGAAAAAAATTAAAGATGCCTCGGGGTTGTTTGGAGACAGAAGGTTGTGCAATATGCTTAAAGCTCAAAGGGAAGATCTTTTGGTTGTTAAGAATGTTTTTGCTGAAAACGAGCATTTTTTTGATGATATCAATGATAAGAAAATTGCTCTGCAGAAGGTGTCAACACTTAAATAATCATCTTGCTTATGAAGGGAGATACTTATGCGCAGAATTGCTGTTGTTGCAGAGAACAGTTTCGACGCCAAAATCCTTATTGCAGCAATTTGTCAATCCACAATGAACACTTTTATCAGGGTGAATGACAAAGAAGTTCACATTGATATGCTTGAAGAAGGAAACGAGATGGTTTATGGTGCTGATAAATATGTTGGAGCATTAAAATCGTCTTGTGCGTCAGACGCATATTCCCTTTCGGAGGCATTGAAGAACCCTAATATTGTTCCTGATGGTGAGCTGGGCTTGTCTATTAGATATGATGAGCGTTATTGCGAGAGGATAAATCTTGGTTGTGTTAATTCGGTGGAAAGTCTTTTGGATTATCGTGCCGATGCAGTGATTTTTGTTTTGAAGATAAAGGCGGAGTCTGTACATAATGATATTATGTCAAAATGCTTAGAGATAGGAATCCCAATGATCGCAGCAGGTATTCCTGAAAACTGGAATCAGTGCAGATATGATGAGCCAAGACCTGTATTCGAGCGGGTTATTAACGATTATGCAATCACACACAACATAAAATACTTTATCTGGTATGATCCTTATGGATTTAATTGTGGGGTTCGGTTAAGCGTGGAGAGCTGTAAACCTCACGGAGTTCTTGCGGTATTTTGGAGAAGTGTTGGGGCAGCCGCAGAATACGCATTGTCCTATCTCACCGATGAAATGAAGAAAAGTCAGCATACCATCAAGATGCGCACAAGCATTTTTCAGAGAGGTTCACTGCGGCGAAACAGGGAACTGATTAACGCAAGAAAATCATATGCAAAAAATGCCTCTGAGATTGTTGCTGCTGAAAACTTGCTTGAGTTGGTCAATATGTATTTTTAGGAGGGAAAAAATGAAGGTTGATCTCCTTGTATATGGAAGAGGAGCAGAACGTGATAATGGATATCAATTATTTGCAAATCCTCCATACTGGACAGAACAAATGCTGCTTGCTATGTCCGGATTCAATGACCTTTGGATTAACGGCGACCTCTCAAATTCACAAACTGCTGCATTTAGTGCCTGTGAAAATCCATGGGGACACACATATATGTTTATTGCTATGCCCGAGCCGTTTTGTTGTGCCTTGTTAAGATGCACTCGTGTTGAAGATAACAAAGGCGGCTGGCTCAAGGAAATAAGAAATTATGATGTTTGGTCGATGGAGGGCGTTTGCTGTCCATATAATGATAAAGAGTTGTTTTGGGCGATGATTCCGTCTATCATACTTTGGCTGGAACGTGATAATAAATCCCTTTATAGAAGATTGATTGATAACAAGATAGGAAGATCGGTTGAGATTCCCGAAGACCTACTTTTCAATCCATTCTATGAAAACTCTATGAGCGAGGAACTTTTATCAGTTATGGGTACGGAAACTGCTCGTAACGCTATGGTTAATCTATGTAATCATATTCATTGCTCAAATGGACCGTCGCATTTTATTTTTGGACCTCTTGCGGATTATTTTAATGAGACGGTCGGCTCAAGCTATGCTATTGTTAATACTTTTTCCACACTCGGTAATATGGATTTGAACTTCAAAGACCCATTTGATGAAATTACTTGCATAAGGCGTCGAACATTTAAGAAGGAATCTGTAGAGTATAATTTAAGGATTAGATTTAACAGAAATAATGATGACATTTCCGCACGTTACTGGGAACTCGCAGAGATCAGCGAAAAAGAACCGAGCCTTATTAGCAATATGATACCGGTGGACTGTGAAAAGGGAATAGATCTGTTTGATCTTTATGCCGAGGCGGAAACAATCATTAATTTCACCAAAAAACTTGATTTCTTTCAACCCGATCCGAGTGGTGATTCGTGTAAGAGATTTAATTTTAGGAAGGAGTAACTCAATGGGAAATGCGTTTTTGATATGCTTTAATTCTCTTCATTTTCCTTGCGTTGACTCGAATGAATCGTCTTGGGAGAATGTCTGCGATGATAGTAAAAATCTTCTGATTGATTTTTATCAAGACCTAAAACATAGAATGATATCCACCAACTATGTAGGAGTAACCTCTGAACAGCTTGACGGTAGCCTTTTTGGAATATGTATTACGGAAGGTTATGTTATGCTGAAATGCAGTACCGATTTGACAAAACGTTCTGTGTCTTTGAATGGTTTTTTACTCCGCTTTGATGAAAGCCTGCGGACTGCTTGGATGATGACGCGCTGGCAACTCCTCTTTATTTGTTCTGAAGGCTGGAAATGGAATGGTAAGGTTTGGCTTTCTCCTGATGAGATTATTAAGATGGCAGATGAAATAAAACTTCCCGAACGAAAACAAGAGCAGATAGTTGAACTTGCAAAGAAGATGTTACAAACAAGTATTCCTTTTAATTTTGCACTCACCGACTATATGAAAACCAGACTGCCTTTGATATTCGATAACGGTGGAGGTAAACAGTTGGATTTCGATACATCTCCCGTTGGAGATTCTATTGTAATCAATCAATCTGCGGTGGAGAGTATGAGACGTAATTTGTCTATGAAATCTTTGGATACAGATTGCATTCTTATTCGATGTAGTTCAAAAACATTTGTTTCTTATAAGTTGAGCGAGGCGCAATCTACCAAAGAGAAAAACGAAATCAAAGAAACCTATAAGACCTTGCTCAAGAATGTCAAAAGTGTGTGGTGTATTCGGGTGTTTCGAGGCGAAAAATCATTTACAGAGTGTTTACCCGAGTACTATGCAAAGGAATTTGACACAAATTGTGTAAATTATAATATTGTAGATTACCTGTTTACGCTGGTGAGAAAGAGCGCCGACCAATTTTTTACCTCTTTGACCGAAAATGAGTCTGCGCAGGAAGAAAAGAAATCAATCTTTTCCAAATTAAGAAAAAATGATGCGAGGTGAACCAAAGTGATAGAGAAAGCGTGCACCAAATGTAAAATTTATTTTCCGAGTGCAAATGGACTATATTCTTGTCCGAACTGCTATACACCTTTGGAAAATATTAAGGATTCCAGCGGATATACTCCAAAAGACTGGAATCCGGTTACAAATGAGGTGATTGACAAAAATGCAAATAATTCCGGAAAGAAAAAAATTAAACCCACTGTTTCCGATAAAACACGGCAAAGCGGTAATTGTTCTGACACTATGCCTATCGTAAATTCTGCTCCTGACACAACATCGAAAAAATATCACACGGGTGTGATTGATAGTTATAATCCGCGCGATGTCGGACATCAGAATTTCTTTGAGAGAGCGTCTTTGTTTTTTAGGGGAATGCATCACGGAAATACTCGCTATGACATTACATTCATAGATGATGACGACAACCAAACCTATACGGTTTACTATTATGGTGAGTATAGTGCTTTGAGTTCTGCTATTCCATATCAAGGTGCGCGTATCACTGTTGAGGGCAGTCCAAATGGAAACATCTTTGAAACCGAGAATGTTTATATAGGCGAAGGTCTCGGACAAAAAATCAAAATGAGAAATCAAAATCCGACCGGTCATAGAACAAATCCGCTACCTGCTCTTATTGTCATTGTAGTGCTTGTTGGATTGTTTTTCTTGGTTAAGACTATTATGAGCGGTGGTTTTGACTATCTTGGCAGTATTATTCAGACACTCTTGATTTCCACAGCAATTATATTCTTTTTGGGACTTATCTTCCTCTCAAGAAGGATGCAGTTTAGGACTTTGTGTATAGGTTCGCTGGTACTTGGCGGAATAGTCACAGCCTTAATATGTAGCAACGGCGGAGTTGCAGATGACATACAGGTAATAGTGGCGTCGGTTCTTGTTTTAGGTGCGATGATTGCCGGATTAATCGTACTGATTAGAGGTTCTTTTAGGTAGGTGATGATAGGTGGCTGAAAATATCAATGAAAATGGACTTATCCAAAAGGAGCAGGAATACCAAAAGCTTTATGACGATGAGCTTGATTCATTTCATAATAAAAAGTGTAGATTTAAGCAGGTTAATTTAAAGGAACATCACATTACATATATTAAAATCGTGTCTATTGAAAAAACCACAGCCTCAAATCCCGCATTGACTGTAAGGACACAGATGCACAAAGTGCTTATGTCGATGTGGGCGGTTGGAATGCATTTTAATATGGTCATTCATCACCACAAATCTGAAATAAACATCTATGTTGGAAGTGAATGTTGCAGCCAGTCAACTCAAAACATCTGTTCCGATCTTAAGGACATTCTTTCGGGTTCAATAACCGGGATCGATTTTGAGAAAGACGAAAGTGCTCAAGAAATTAAGACTTATTCATTCGGAGATTTTAGTGGTTTTTTTCAAAATAGCCGGATTGGTTTTTTTGTTGGAAATCCCATAGTTTGCGATTATTCGGAAACCGGAAATAATGTATCACCCATTGACGAGATAATTACTGGTTCCGATGGAAGTGATTGGATTTTGTGTATCACGGCTGATCCGATATCAAAAGCTGATATTACAAATAGCAGAAAGGGCTGGTATAAGGCGCTTGCAGAGTGTAGTCGTTACTCAAATGTTAGCTTTGGATATGGCGTCGTCGGAGTTAACCGTTCTATGTCGTTACAGGAAATGTTTCCCGGCACGAAATTGTACACTGAACTTGCGCAGAAAAGTTGCGATGAGCTTGATGAGGCAATGCGGTGCGGACAGTGGAACGTGGGGATGTTTTGCGCGGCAAGTGATGATAAGTGGAGAGATATTTTTGGCGGAATGTTTTCCGCGCACTTAAAGAGCGGAACGGAGCAAATCCAACGTCCTTTTCCGTTTGAATACAGGCAACAGAATCAAAATATTTGTTTTGTTGCTCCAATTCAATATCCGTCATGTGAAACCTCAACAAAACTTACAACTAGTGAGCTTGCAACTATCAGCGCATTGCCGGTAAGGGATACTTGCGGATTTAATGTAGCAGAGCGTGTGGAGTATGACGTATATAGAAAAGATGTTGGCGATCTTTGCTTAGGAAAAATAGTTAGCGGGAGAAATATCACATCTGCGGATTATAGACTAAATATTGACACGCTTAATCGTCACGGACTTATTGTTGGTCTTACCGGAGGCGGTAAAACCAATACTGTAAAAAGTTTACTTCATTCTTTTTATTCTTTGAAACGTCCATTTATGGTCATAGAGCCGGCAAAAAAGGAATACTTTGGGATTTACAATATGGGAATAACCGACCTCAAGATTTTTTCCGTGGGTTCAACAGATGGAATCCCGCTGATGATAAACCCGTTTGAAGTCCCGCAAGTAGAAGGACGGAGGGTATCTCTTCAATCGCATATTGATGCCGTTTTTGCGGCATTTAAGGCAAGTTTCATTATGTACACACCTATGCCTTATGTTTTGGAGAATGCGATATATGCTATTTATCGTGATTATGGGTGGGATCCCGAAAATAATGAAAATCGTTTTGGGAGAACAGATTATCCCACTATTGAGGACCTTTACTATAAGATAGGTCCGGTGGTTTGGGAGATGGGCTACGATAAGAAGATGCAGAACGATCTCATCGGTTCCCTAAAAGCGAGAATAAATTCCCTTCGTGTTGGTGCAAAGGGGAGCACTCTCAATGTAGCGAAGTCTGTAAATATGGAGAGCCTTCTTGAGGGAAATACAATTATTGAGCTTGATGATGTCAATGATGAAGACGCAAAATCTTTTGTAATAAGTCTTTTGCTTTTGCAGATACAGGAGTGTAGAAAAGTGCAGTCTACTACTCAACAAAGTATAAGACACATTTTGCTTATTGAGGAGGCGCATCGACTGCTTAAGAATATTTCATCTGGAACAGGCGAGGGAGCAGATCCACGAGGAAATGCTGTGGAGTTTTTTTGCAATATGTTGGCAGAGTTAAGGAGTAAGGGGCAGGGTTTTCTTGTTATTGATCAAAGTCCTACGAAACTTGCGCCCGACCTTATAAAGAATACGAATTTGAAAATTGTTCATAGAATAGTAGCAGGTGATGACAGAAACCTCGTTGGTTGTGCAATGAATATGACGAAAGAACAAATTGGATATCTTTCCTGTTTGAAGCAGGGATATGCTGCAGTTTATTCTGATGGTGATAATCATCCGAAGCTGGTAAGGTTCCCGTATGCCGGTGATTTTGAGCTGAAAGGGAGTGAAAAATTTTCGAGACGTGATATTTTGGAAAGAATATCAGTTAATTTCACTCAAGAAAACCGCGGTGATCCTGGGTTCACCAATCAGAATAGCATAAATCCAATATGTCGTCATTGTCGAGAATGTCGGAATTGGACATCGCCCGAAAGTAACCTTGCTAATTACAAGGAAGTTTTGGATGCAACCCGTAAGACATATACTGAATCGCTTCGTGAAGCAGTTAAAATGATACAGGACTCCGACTGTTTTAAAGGGTGGGAGATTTGCGTGCTTGCAAGTTGGTTTTCTGAAAATATGTCTGGAAGTGTATTCTATGATAAATACTCAAAATCATTGACAAATGTTATTGATTGGCTTAATCGAATAAAAAGACGGGGTGATAGGGAGTATGGCATTAGATGATGACAAAAGCTCTTCCGGCGGGGAGAGCGGCGGTTACGATTCCGGTGTAAGCGACAGTGGTATCGGAGAAGGTTCAGGCACTTTTGAGGGAAGCGACTCCGGAATAGAATCCGGTGGGAATTTCGATTTTAGCGATTCCGAAATTGATAGTGATGGAGTAAAATTTGACTTTGATGCCTCGGAAATAGATACCGCAGGGGATAAATTTGACTTCGATTACGAAAATTTGGAAATGTCAAATTTGCCCGAAACGGAGGAATCTCAAGAAAAAATTAATCCTGCCGAAATAAATTATAATTCTGTAGTTGGAAATGATGTTGAGAATAAAGAGAGTGTGGAGCATCAAAACGAAATACTCGATATTAACTCTCAACTTTCCGAAATAAGAGGATATCCTCAAGATGCAGAGAAGTTAATAGGGAAAGATACGCTTAAAAATCGTATTGAGAAAGACACAACCGTTGACAAAGACGCTGATATGAGTTCGCGCTATATTGACATTACCAGAGCAAAGGGGTTTCTTCAGGAAGAGATGATCAAGTCAACCCTAATAAATGATTTTGAAGTATCCGAACATACGGTAAAGTCGGTGCATAATGATGGCACGGTTACTTATACGGATATTGAGGCGGTTGCGAAACATAATCTAGAAATAAATGGTGGTTTGGTCATATCTGCGGGAGAGAAAATTGCTATTGAATCTAAAGCGGGCAACGAAAAGTATATTGCCTCACAGATTGAACATATTGATAAGCAACTTCAGGGAATGCCTGATGATTCACATCGTTTGCTTTTTATAACCGCTGATGTCAATCGACTCAATGATGAGGACAGGGCGAGGCTTGAAAACGTTCTTCAAAAAAACAATGCCTCGATGAATGTAGTGCCCTATTACGCCTATGATTTGACGGATACCATTATGCACATGAGGATTGATACAGATGTTAAGCTCAGGGATGACGAGTTTGAAGAAATAGATGATGAAAATCAAGCAACATTCAATTCTGACGAAAAGTTGTCATTTGGCGGTGCTGTAGAGGCTCTTTTTGGAAGCAGGACAGTGAAGGGAAATAATGCATCGGAATCAGTCAATGAGAGCATAAACAGATATCTTGAAGGTGATGAAAATACGCAGCCAGATGCTGATGAAAGAGAATCTCTTATTGCAAAGGAAGAGGAGCGCCTTGAGGCTGATAGGGAAACGGTAAAACGCCTTCTTGAGGAAAACAAAGAGTTGAGCGAACTTTCTGATGAAGAACGTGCGGCGGTGCTGAACGTTGCGATAGTTAAGGCAATGGAACATGACCCATCGCTTTCATTGGACAAGGCGGAGGATTATCGAAGCAAAATTCAGTTTGTCACACTTTCAGAGGTTGCCAAGGATATCGGTATGGACCTGAACTATGCAAGAAGAATACAGGGATATTATTCCCCTGAAGGAGGAATGAGGATAAATGTTGACGCGTATGGCTCAGATACTGATGAGGCGCTTGTCACCATTGAACACGAGGCGATACATATGCTTGCACAACGCTACGACAGCAATGACAAGGCTATTCCTGGTATGACGGGATTAAAAAACAATAAACTTTCCGGAAGAGCAAATAATACCGGTATGAACGAAGGAGTAACGGAGATGTATGCATCACGGGATATGTCGGAACTACTTCCAGATCGCCAAGAACGAAGTTATGTTCGAGAAGTTAAGGTTATGACAAGGTATGAGTCTATTGTTGGCGCTGACATACTCCATGAGGCATATATGAAAAGCGGAGTAACTCCTCTCAAAGAGGATTTTGACAAGTATATGGGTGAACGGCAATTTGATAATTTCTGCATTATTATGGATATAATGCTTTTAGCGGAAGAAAATCGTGATGGTGATGAGGCAGAAGATATGCATCAAGAGCTCAATGCTATGATGGATGAGTATGCCAAGAGAAAGGAGAATAACGGCAATGAAAACAGTCGATGAGATTCTTAATCAAGTGGAGGCAGAGGCATTTGACGGAATAACCTCCGACAGTATTAAAATCAGATTGAGGACAATGTATGAGCGTGTGTTGCAGTCTGCAAAGCCCGAGGATATAGACGCAGTGGTTACGGATATTGTTGAATATGAAAATGAATCGTCCCTTTCTACATTGAAGAAGCTCAACAAGTATCTCAACTTGACTGTTGAAACTACACTTTCAGATTATTCAAGGGCATCAATGTATTTTGCGCTGAACAGAGCGGAAACCGGAAGGAAACACCCCGTAGCGGCGTACTTAATCGAGACATTTAATTCTTTTGTGGATGAGAATGAGCAGGAGATTAAGGCGTTGGATGAACTTCTTCTTGTATCGGATATTCTTTTGGATTTCAATTATGCCTCTGGAAATTCTGATGTAATGAGCCTGCGCGTTAAAAATATCCTTTTTTAAAATGTCCTGGAACTTATAACTGGACTGCCCCATTTTGTACAGACAGTACAAAAATCCCCCTATGGTATAAAATAAGCAACAAACTGGTGCCGAGTAGCAAGCGGTGCCAGTTTTGTTTTGAGCTGAATGCGTTCATTGTTGTAAAACCAGATGTAGTCATCAATCAGTTTTTGCGCTTGCTTGTAGGTGTCAATCTTCTGACGGTAAATGCATTCAGTTTTGAGAATTGAGAAGAAGTTTTCGGCTAAAGCGTTGTCATATGGGTTGCCACGTCTTGACATTGACGGCGTAATGTTGTATAATTGTGTTAGGCGATAATATTCATGAGAGACATATTGTGTGCCTTGGTCGAGTCTGAATAACCAACCGTGTAAATGCCAATAATACCCACAAGAAAGTGAGGTATTGCATATGAAAAGAACACACGGATTGGACGAAAGAGAGATGGAACTGGTAAAGCTGCTGATGGCAGATTGCCAGACGACAGGAGATATTCAAGCGAAGTTGAAACGGCTTTTGGCCGGGACGATTGAGCAGATGCTTGAGGCGGAAATGGACGAACATCTCGGCTATGAGAAGAATTCTGTTGAAGGAAACAACTCCGGAAACAGCAGAAATGGCTACGGTAAAAAGACAATAATCAGCGATTACGGCGAGTGCGAAATCGCTGTTCCCCGCGATAGAAACGGCGAGTTTGAGCCAAAAGTCATTGAAAAACGACAGACAAGAACCGACGAGATTGAACAGAAAATCCTGCAGATGTATGCGAAAGGAATGTCCCAGCGCGACATCGAAGATACGTTAAAGCAAATCTACGGAACCGAGATTTCGCAAGGGTTAGTTTCGAGGATAACCGACAAAATCTTGCCCGAAGTCAACGAGTGGCAGAACCGTCCGCTTGAAGCTATTTATCCGGTGGTTTTCTTCGACGGTATCGTGTTCAATTCGCGCAAGGATAACAAAATCGTCACGAAATGCGTGTACTCGGTTTTGGGCATAAATATGGATGGTCAGAAAGAAATTATCGGCACTTGGATATCTGAAAATGAGTCGGCAAGCTTCTACGCGAGTATCTGCGCAGACCTCAAAAACCGCGGTGTAAAGGACATTTTCATTGCCTGTCACGATAACCTTACGGGACTTTGTGATGCGATAAACTCGATTTTCCCGAAGACAAAAAATCAACTCTGCATAGTCCATCAGATTCGCAACAGCTGTAAGTTCGTGCCGTACAAAGACCGCAAGGCAGTCTGCGCTGACTTGAAGAAAATTTACGGTGCTGTGAACCTTGATGACGCTGAATTTGCCAAGGAAGAGTTCCGTGAAAAGTGGGATAAGAAGTACCCGAATATTCTGAAATCCTGGGATAAAAACTGGGCTGAATTGACCGTATTCTTCGAATATCCGCAGGAGAT
>CALZUA010000032.1 GCA_945829235.1 uncultured Clostridia bacterium
AACACATCAGAAAGGGCAAAAAAGAAAAACTCTTTCAAGAGATAATCGTGATGTTTGGGAACTCGGAGAACTGCGGTGTTGGTACGGAAAACTGGGAAATTGCTGTTAAGCTGCTGGACGAATATATGCGTTAACTTAACAACTGCTAATCTGCATTTTTCATAAACAGTTATGCGGCGGACTTGATTTTTGTATTGAAATTATTGGCTGGTTGTGATATAATGAGTAAGATGGGTTGATAATGAATCTTCATCTTTTGCAATATCATTAACTTTTATGCATTTGATCAAGTGCCTGATCCGTGGGCAAGTTTATACTTTAACTAAAAAAGTGTTGTATCATGGTTCAGAAATATTGCTGCACCACGATATATCATTTTATAAATAGGAGGAACATATGACGATGGATAATATAATTAACAAATTGAATTCATTAGAAATGCATGATTCTATTTTATTAAATATCAAAGTTGATATATTGAATAGAGTTGTAATCATGAGAATTCAACTAGAAAACGGAATATATACAATTTGTTTTAATGGGGTTATATGCTTTAATTTTACAGGAATGAATTTGTGGTCTAAGTGCGAACGTGATACTATATTGGATTTTTATCAAGTAAATGAAAATTATATAATCACAAGAATAAAAGATATGCTAGAATCTCAATTAAAATATGATTCTAATCAAACAAAAACATGTCAAGGATATCCAGGTAAAAGATATGATATATCTGATTGTATTTCAATAGAGTTCTTACTAGGTAGTGGGGATAAAATTATTATTATATTTGAAACTTTTGAAATAAATAATAAGTAATTTCATCATCGATATCGGTGACACAGTATGGGCATACAATGTCGAAACCGGAGAAACCGAGCTTAAGACCGTAACAAAGGTTTATGTTCACTCTGTTGATGAGATTCTGCACCTCTACACCGATGATGGCAATATTGATACAACAACAAATCGCCCATTCTATGTCATAGGCAAGGGCTGGGTTGCTGCTGGCGACCTTACTGTCGGCGATGAGGAAATTCCAGCAGAAAGCACAGCGGAACAGCCTGTCGAAATGCTCACAATAAAAGAGTGTACGCAGGAAATCCGAGGGCTGAACGAGTTCACAATTCGACAGCTTATTGCGAGAAACGAAATCCCCTTTGTCCGTGCAGGACAAGGGAAAAACGGGAAGATACTTATTCCCAAAGCCGCTTTAATTGCGTACCTCAACGGTATTGCATAACGGCACTAAATGACGGTTAGGAGCGCCGGCAGGCTCGTTAGTCTGGGCAGCCTGTCACGCTTCTTCAGATTGAGAAATTTGTTTACAGACAGAACCAACACAAGCCAAAGGCATATTTCTCAATAATATCGTCAGAAAAGCACTTGACAAATCACACTTTAAAGTGGTAAAATAGAGTTGCAGAAATATGCCAATGGTTTGACCGACAAGGAGGTAAACTAATGGCATCAATCGAAAAACGGGGCAACTCGTACAGAATTAAGGTATCCTGCGGCTACAAGGCGGACGGAACACAGGTTTTTCAGCGAATGACTTGGACGCCCGACGAGAAAATGACCGCAAAGCAAATCGAAAAGGAGGTACAGCGACAGGCAATTCTCTTTGAGGAAGAATGCAAGCGGGGGCAAATCGTTTCGGCAGTTAAGTTTGAAGCCTTCGCCGAGGAATGGTTTGAGGAATACGCAAAGCTCAACCTCAAAAGCACGACCTACACACGGCAAAGACAGCTTACAAAGCGAGTTTATGCGGCAATCGGGCATATAAGGCTTGACAAGATAACCACCCGACTTATTCAGAAATTTATCAATTCGCTTGCACAGGACGGTGTAAATGAGATTACGAAAAAGCCGCTTTCGCACAAGACAATGGTGCATTATCTCTCGTTTATCTCGACCGTGATTGACTATGCGATTAAAATGGATATGCTGACAGACAACCCCTGCCGCCGTGTAACAATCCCAAAAGGCAGCAAGAAAGAGCGCAAAATCCTCTCAATACAGGAAACAGAGGAATTTTTGAAGCTGCTTGAAACAGCGCCGTTAAAATGGCGCACATTCTTCACGCTGGACATTTACAGCGGTATGCGCCGTGGTGAAATGCTGGGTTTGGATTGGAAAGACATCGACTTTGAAACAGGTGTAGTTCATATTCAGCGCACCTCTAATTACACGAAGGCAAAGGGAATTTACACGGACACCACTAAAACCGAGAACTCGGTACGCTTCATCAAGCTGCCGCCCGAGGTGCTTGCAATTCTTGAGCAATTCAGAGCAGAACAGGAGAGCGAGAAACAGCGTCTCGGCAGCAAGTGGGTCGAGAATGACCGCCTGTTCACGAAATGGAACGGTATGCCGATGAACCCTCAAACGCCCTACGGCTGGCTGAAAGAGTTTTGTGAGGAACACGATTTCCCATTTTATGGCATTCATACTTTTCGACATCTGCACGCCAGTTTACTTATAGGTGCAGGCATTGACCCGACAACGGTTTCGGGAATACTCGGACATTCGCAGGTAAGCACCTCGCTGAATATCTACGGGCATATGTTCCGAGAAAACCAAGTCAAGGCTTGCAATGCCGTTGCGGAGGCTCTCAACTTTACCAAAAGAGGGGCTTGAGAACAATAAGACCCAAATAAGACCCATCGGCGGTTTAGGAGCAAAAAGAAAAGCCCACAAAAGGCTTTGTTAAGCCAAATGTGAGCTATGCTTATGGTGACCCGTACGGGAATCGAAAATCCCCCGTAGTTATTTGTATCTTTTTGAGAAATCAGAAAAACTGCATAACAGAGCCATTTACAGCACATCTCAAAAAGCGCACTTTCAGTAACTTTTTGAGGTTTTATGTAACAATAAAGAACAAATAAAGAACAAGTTTACGGCGTGTCTCTCAATTTTTTACATACAATAATCAAAAAACATATTGACAATTCCTATTTGATAGGGTATAATATAGGCGAAGGGTGATATAATGACTAGGAAGTTTGTAATGCTGCCCGAATTCGACAGATGTTGGAAAAGTATGGGCTTGGACGATAATGATTTGCGCCGATTGCAAGAGGAACTGCTGCTCAATCCCGAAAAGGGCGATGTTATGCAAGGCACAGGCGGATTGCGCAAGCTACGTTTCGCATTCGAGGGCAGAGGCAAAAGCGGCAGCGTGAGAGTTTGATATGTGGATTTTGTGGTATATGAGAGCATTTATCTGATTACCGCATATCCTAAAAGTGAAAAGGATAACCTAAGCAAAGCCGAACGCAACAATATCGCCAAGATGATTAGTGCATTGGAAGCGGCACTTTCAGAAAAGGAGTGATGATTATGAGCGTTTACGAAAGCATTATGACAGGCTTGAACGAAGCTGTTGAGTACGAAAAGGGCAAGGGAACAGCCCGTGTTATGAAATGCACTGTTGCTCCTATTCCCGATTTCACTGCGGAGGAAATAAAGTCCTTGCGGCATACTCTGAATATGACGCAAAGCACGTTCGCGGCTCTTATGGGAGTTTCCCCGAAAACCGTTGAAGCGTGGGAAGCGGGAACTAATGTCCCGCTCGGAACGGCTCGGAGAATGTTGGGGCTGCTGCAGTCCGATAATTCTATTCCTGTTAAGTATAAGATTGTCGGTTAATCAGCTTAATTGTAATATGTGTAAACCGCCGCAAATGCAAGAGCAAATGCGGCGGTTCTGTCAGACATTATATTTCAATTCCATAAGACCGCAGGATTTCCGTGTTAATAGTTTTACGTTGCTCCATTTCCTTGTGGGTTTTTAGCCATTCTTTGTCGGAAAATACCTTGTCGTAAAACGAAAGGCTATCGGAAACGACTTGCGAGATACGAGCCGGATAGTCTGATTGTGATGTATGTGTCCTTTCTTAAAAAAACTTGTATTTTTTTATCTCACATTGAGCCCGTTGCTCATACTGCTGTTTAAAGTGATTGCGGTCATTGAGTATCAGCCAAAGCAATCCTTCACACTCATTGTCCTTCGGATATTTTAAAACAAACCCATTGTTTTCGTATATGTCCCGTATTGAAAGAAGTAAGATAATCGATTATTCAATAAATAATACTCACCAAATGAAAGACTGAGCTAAACAATTTTGTTTAGATGATTTGATGCGATTTGATTTAAAATGATAGGTATTATCCAAAGTCTATAAGCTATACAGGCTAATGCTATCAAATTTGTATCGGGGGTTTGCTATCACAGTTCAGACTATTTGAACTTGCTTATCCCTCCTGTTATATTATAGCACAGATTATCACAAAATGCAAGTATGAATATATACTGTCAATCAGCGCTTTTGCATCGGGTGCAAGATTTCGATACACATCCGGCGGCTTCTGTTCTGAAAGACGAAAACTTGTGATTAATCCGCTTGACTTATCGTCCTAAAAACACAGTATGTAATCAATGGATACGCCGTAGAAATCGGCAAAGTTCCTCAACACATCGCGAGGAATGTTTTCGCCGTTCTCATAGGCGGATAGTTTCGACAGATAACAGTTAAGCCGTAACAATACCGCCGATTGTGTAAGGTTGCGGCTTTTACGCAATTCATAAAGCCTGTAGGAGATGCGCCAAAAAACTAACGCATCTCTCTACCTCTCTTTCAAAACATCGCCCCCTGCCATCCGATACGCACGGAGCAAACCTTTGATTTGCGTATGTGCGAGGATTTTAAATCTATAATAAATGCTTTGCATTTATTATAACAGGGTTTCACAGGCATTTTTCCCGAATTTCGGGAATGGTTTTTTGTCTTTCGGGAATTTGGGTTAGAGAAAATGCGGCAGCTTGACAGTCTGCCGCAAAAGAATAAATTTATTGTATTGCTCAACAAAAAATAATATCGGGAATAGAATCATATTCCTCTTTTATAACCTATGCGAAAGTCCATTTATGGCTCTATACACAAAAGTGTTTATGCAAATTTCTCTGAACTGAATAGAAATCATAAAATTTATTGTTATATGCATATTCTCTTATAGTTAGCGGAACATCAAATCCGTTTTTTTGAATAAGTGAACTTAATGTAGATTTCGCTGTATCAAAAATTGAATTATCATCTTGCTGTGGGTCTGAAAGAATAATATTTTCAAGATACTGAAATGAAAGAGGGGATCTTTGATCCGTAATCGTTATATGCTGACCAAAATTCCCCTTTTCAAAAAGGAGAGATAATTCGTTTATATTCCGGAAATACCTCTCATTATCGCTCTCTGTAGTGTACCATTTATCAGGATTTTGTTTTGTAATTAGAATACGACCTTCCTCTATACTATCGAGTACATCAATATTATACTCAAAGAGAACAGGCCCATAATAATTAAGTCCAGTTCTTATCTGTATTTCAATAGAATCAAAAAATATATCATAATAGATACCATATTGTCGGTCTAAATCATCAGTATATTGACTTGTTGTGCAAGTCCCATATCTTCACAATAACCTCTGGAAAGCAAACCGCCACTTTCCAAAAACGAAGTTGATGTCCTAACAGTATTGGCATGGTATAAATGTCTTACATCATTATCAAGTAAGACTTGTTTGATTTCTGCATTTGTCATAAAATACTCCTTTTCTTTTAAACTTGTCGTCTTACGGCATTTGATTACTTGCAAATTAAATCATCTTATCCGAAATATTTTCCCTTTATCCATCTCGCAAACGGTATCGCAAAGCACGTCGATATCCTCCGCGGAGTGCGAAGCAATCAAAATGGTTTTCCCTTGCTCTTTCAGCGTGAGTAAATATTGCCGCATATCGCAAACGCCGTCCTTGTCAAGCCCGTTCATCGGCTCATCGAGAATAAGCAACTCGGGGTTCTCCATTATCGCCTGTGCAAGTCCCAAACGTTGCCGCATACCGAGCGAATATTTCCCAACGTGCTTCTTGTCATCGGGGTTTAAACCAACGCTTTGTATTGCGTTTCGGATTTCGTCTTTACCGATTTTATTTTTGATTTTCGCGAGAAATTTCAGATTATTGAACCCCGAATAATTCGGGAGAAACCCCGGCGTTTCGATGATTACACCAACGTTCTCGGGAATATCAACATCTTTGCCGATACGCTTTTCGTTGACGATAATTTCACCCGAGGTCGGCGGCACAATCCCGCAAATGCACTTCATCAGCATAGTTTTCCCGCTACCGTTGCGACCGATTAAACCGTGAACTTTTCCGCTTTCAAACGTGATATTTACGTTGTCGAGAACAGTTGCTTCCTTGAATTTTTTCGTGAGGTTTTTTACAACGATTGCGTCCATCTCAAACTCCTTTCATATCAAGGCTTTTCTTTCTGCCGAAAATCAGTATCGCCGCTATCAATACAACTATTATTCCAATATCAACAAAAAGACAATATTCAAAGGACGGATTATGCGTAAGACTGCCCACGTCAATATTATCAAGCGTTATCCACGATATAGGTGAAAATTGAATTAACGCGTTCCAGTTGCCGATGTCATTTTCAATTGTACTGCTTATAATGACAAGCAATGAAGAAATCAACACACCTATGGTTTTGTTTCCCGTGACCGTATTGAACAAGAATATTACAAGTCCTAAAATAACGGCTCCCAGCCATGACATAAGAAATGTAAAACCGACAGCCTGAAGCGGCGTAAAAAAATTGACTATAATATATGCTACATCAATAAACGGTGCGTCAGCTCTTAATCGTATGCCGCTGTCTGCCGAAATCATCGAAAGCGTTTCGCCCCAGTCGAACGCCAATTCTCCCGTAAACATTGTCATAATCAGCGATAAAATCAGCAAAAACAAGTAAAAAGCGGCGCTCGCTTCCATTATATAAACAATCTGTGCCAACAACCACTTTGTCTTACCCGAACGCATATAAACAAAAACCTGATTTGAATCGGTAAACGGAGCGTTACAGAACAGAAGAACCACCGGCAGGGTAAAAATCAGCTTCGTGTAAAATTGAGAGTACAAAAACGGGAAAATCCATATCGGCATTTGCGTCCCTGCGTAATCACAGATTTTTTTAATATCTCCGATATAAACCGATGTCATAATCAGCAATACCACGGCAATGCACCATATCCGATAGTCTGCTTGCCATTTACGGAAATTCTGAGAACAGATTGAAAAGATACATTTAAGCGATGCCATTCTGCACTCTCCTTTTCAGCATTGCATAAAATATTATTCCTCCAACAATTGCCAGTACAACAAAAAATCCTGCCGAATACAACAGCTGTCCCAATAAGCTGTCAAAACCCAGTTCAGCGTTCTGCAATAGCGCTATACACAGCGGCGTGGGACAATAAAATGTTACTCTCTCCAAAAGATAGCTTATTACAATCGGAGCAGAAACAGCAACGTATTTGTTCGGAAAAAACACCGATACGGCAAGTCCCAAAACCGACCAAGCCCCACAGCTTGCACCGATTACAAACGATTTGTATACAACATAAAGGAACGGAACGTTGTTCTCAAATATAGGCGCAAACGGTTTGCGAAAGTTCCCGAAGAGTGTAGGCGGGCTGAACGTGTCCGCAAACAATGCCGCAATTCCCGTAAATAACAACAGTCCCAGAAACACCGTTATAACAGATGAAACGAAAACGCAAATGATATTGCAGACTGCATATTTTGCCGCGCCGCACCGCAAAACCACCGATGTTGTAACAGAGTTTTTCCATTCATCAGCAAAGTTTGCGGCAAACGAAACTGCTCCGAAAATAACGATTGTTTTTCGCATAGAGTCAATGTTCAGAAGACAATCAAAGCTGGATATTACATTATTTTGCAGGCTGTTCCAATCGGACGCAAACCTCGAAAAGAACGACAATAAAGCTATACCGAAAATTCCGATATAAATATTCGGAGAGGTTAACAGCTTGTAAAAATACGCCCTTAAAAGATGTGTTTTGTTCTTAGTCATGCGAATTTCCTCTTATTCTAAGCCCTATACTATCATCGCGCCTGTTTTAGTATCTACAAATTCGTTTGTTTTTCTCGAATAACCGCTTGCTTTGTCATCACACCAACCCGAAAACTGCCATACAGGCGAAAAAACTATGTAGCCTTTTTCATACTCGTACTCGCTTGTGATATAGCGGATATTGCATTGATTAAATTCGTAATAATTCTCGGATTTTTTCAAATCATGAAACTCCGCCAGCTTTGCGGCAGCGGTTCTAGCGTCAGTGTTTATCTGAATATTATTGATTATTTGCACATTCTCATAAAGAAAATTACATTCAAGACTTACAACCCTGTTTTTAGCAATAACTATATTAACATTGGAATTGTGGTGAAAACCGGCACCGTTCCATTCCCGTTCACCATCGGATATTTCTATTCCGTTAATCTCGGACGGAAATGTGATATAATAGAAACTGTCCTCACTGCTAAGGTTGTTGTCCATTTCCGCGAAGTTGATATCAAATAAATTTGAGCTGTTATTTTCGGATTTGCCGGAGTTTTGTTTATTGTTTTCAGAAATAATAAAGGCGTTCACATCATCGGCATTTACAGAGTAAATTACCGGTTCTCCAAGATTCTTTAAATCCATAGCATTTGTTAATTCCTTAGCTCTTGAAAGAGCCTCGGAAACAGGGAAATTATCAAGCTCACGCATTGAATTCGGGAATTCTATCGGGATATACTTACCTGCACACAGCCAACTAAGATAAAAGGATTGCGACCTTGACTTATTATCGTGAACTTCAAAGCTTAAAATCCCCGCGCTGTTATTAACCACAAGACTGTAATTATTGGTTTCATAACGAGAAGTTCCTTGCTCGTTTTCTTTCATTTCGGTGATGGTTTCTCCGTTCAGAAGCAAGTCAATCATCTTTTTATTATCAAATTTCTTGAAATCCACCTTGACAATCGGCAAGCTCTTTGGAACATCGGTTGGCAAATTCGCAGAAATGCTGAATTTTTCGCTTTGAAAAGCCGAGTTATTTTGTGAAGCCGCACTTGAATTGCTTTGAAATTCTCCCGTCGGATAACACCCAGTGAGTAAAAGGGATAAAGTTATCGCAAATATGTATTTAATTCTTTTCATGGATACTTCTCCTGTATGGTATTAACTTTAATATCCGGATACAAGCATTTTATCACAATGCAAGTACCTGGATTAAAATGTTAGATTATACCGGCGAACTTAAGCTCCCCACATACCACCTGCCGTAGCAGAATAATATCCTGTTTTTCCCTCAAGGTAGTAGTATTCGCCTTTGTTTCCCTTTCCGGAGTTATAATAAAGTCCAAAACTTTCATATCCTGTTGCATAATGGCTGTCTGTAACAGTTGTATTGGTTACTGCGTCATTAACATAAAATGTAATATTGTTAGGACCGCTGATAGTTCCATCATCAATTAAAACCACCGCAAAACTATCTGTGTCATCTTTTTTAACAGCAGTAGACCTATCGGTATCATTGTGCATTCCTATGTTGAAATCGAAAAAGTGATATGTATTTTCGCTCGTAGTAGCAAAAGATGTCGTGCCTATCGTACTCAAGCATGCTACCGCTAAAGCTACCGCAATAATTCTTTTAACCTTTGTCATTGTAAACCTCCTAAATTGTTGTGGGATATTTATCCCATAATTTCGTCTGCCAAAATGCCCTCTATATTATATAACAGAATTAAAACGCGTTTTTTGAGGTCTTTTTTAATCTTTGTCGAATTGCATAATTTTATAGGGAAGCTTTTGGCATTTCTGCTAAACTTTTTGCCTAAATTGATTTTTCTGTGCTGTAAATCGTGATAGTTTCCGTCTCGCCGCTTGAACTTGTCAGCGTGAAAACGGATTTCAGCCGATATGTACCGCTTGACAGACCGGATTTTGTGTTGGACATCGATATGCTGTTTGTATTTACCGTTTTTGTCCAACTCGCGCCGTCAACATTATTCCATATCCAGAACCAGCCGCTATACTTTTCAAGAGTCTGCTCAACGGTTATGCTGACAACATTGCCTTTTGTTTCGCTTGTGCAATATGCTGTGCTGTCAATAATGCTCAATGTCGAAATCGGATTTTCTGCAATTTCGTATGCCGGCGAAATTTCTTCTTCGGTATAATAATCCGTGGTTTCGGCAAAGGCAACTGCATTAAAGCAAGTGGATAAGCAAATCACAGCCCCAAGCGACGCCATTAACTTTTTAAGGTGCATTGGTTAACCCCCTTTCCATAATTTTTAGAGGTTTTTTGTCCCTCTATAATATACATCTGTTTTTTACAACAATTAGGGAACATAACTATTTCAACTTTTTAAAGTTTGTGAACCTTGCACAAATTTATTGTACTTTCTTTGTCTAAATCTGCCTCAATTTGTATTATATAATCCCCGATATCCCACGCAACAACTGTGCTTTTATAATCATCGTGACTAAAATCAATGCACAAACCCGTACTGCCGTTAATAATCACTTCTTCAAGTGGGCGATGTTCCGTATTGTAATGCGGTTCAAAATTTTCCTTAACCCATTGGCTTAATGCAATTGTCTGTTTGGTAGATTTATTCATATATAATGTGTAAACATGTATTGGCGATGAATCCGTTTCAACGATTTCAAATCCCTCGGGAACATAATCCAAAGCGTATTTGTATTCGATTGTTTTCGGACTGCCTTCAATGTTTGCGGAAAACATTTGTGTATAATCGTGATATACCGTACCGCCGAAATTCTCCGACCTGAACACAACAACCGCTCCCGCGATAACCGCCAAAAACACCAGCATCGCGGCTATCAAAAGTGTGCGTTTGAGTGAGCGTTTTTGACCTGCTTTTCGCAACGCCGTGTTTGACTTTGGAGCAGAATTTGCGACTGCCAAAATCCGTTTCATAGCAAGTCTGTGGCGTAAAGAAAACTTATGTTCGGGAACATTGTCATACTCCGCCACCTCGCGCTCTAACGCCTCTCCCAAAATACTTCTAAACACATCTTCACTCATAATTGCCTGTTCCTTTCCTCAATAAATTTTCTGATTGCTCTTCTCGCCAGCGTTAAGTGTTTGTTGGCTGATGTCAAAGAAATATTCAATCTTTGTGAAGTTTCATCAATCGATAACCCAAAGAAACAATGTAGCATTAAAACGTTTCTCTGCGCTGTCGAAAGCCGGTTTACAAACGACACAACCTCATCGTGCGCGATTTTATCAAACAGATGATTTTCAAGAGAAATTGTATCGGTTTCAAGTTCTTGGTTCAACTGTTCCGTGGATATTTTGTTTTTGCTATTAAACATATCAATTGCAATATTTCTAATAATTATAACCGCATAAGGCAGTCTTTTGTGAGTTGGAATAGCAAAAAACTTTTCAGGTTTGTCTGCAATTTCGAGAAAAGTTTCCTGTATAGCGTCCTCCGCGTCTTGCTGATTATTCAAGCGCTCAAACGCGATAGAATACAGCCTGCCTTTGTTCTCCTCGTAAAAGTCGGATAGTTCATTTCGCTGTTCGTCCGTTTTCAGAACCGCCAATGCCGCTGATATCATAGCAATCACCACTTTTCTCGCTTGTTTTGTTTCATTATATCACCAAATCGAGAAAAATGCAAGAACATATTTGAACGTTTTTTGTTTTTGAAGAATTCTCTGCTTATTTTTTTCCATGATGAGGTCGCCATTATTCTTATCCTGTACCCGTTCGCCGTCCACATTCTTGGCGATGAAAAATCTATTGTTGTGTTCGATTACCCCCTCGTCTATCCTAAAGGAAATGGAGAGCGTCTTGCCGTTTACCTCACTCATAGTAGGATACCTCCTTCTTTCGTTGCCGCCATTTACCTCTGCGGTGCGGCTATTTTTTGGTGTTTGATTTTGGGGCTATTTTTTCGGCTTCAATCAATAAGGCTATACTCAATAGCCATATTGTTACGCAGAGCTTCACAATATAGCATTGAGTTAAGGGTAACACCCCTAAAACCCCTTGCGCTTACCCAAACGGTCAGCGACTTAAACTCCGATACTCCAAAATGGATTTGCGGAGCGTTGGGAAGATAAAATCTTCCGCACCGCTTTTTTAAGTGGTAACACAGGCAAGGTAAAATCTCTTGCTGTTAAAATTTACCTGTGTCAGAGCAGGGAGATAAATTTCCCGACCTCAAACTTTTACCTCTGTTCTTCTCTACGCTAAATCCAACCAAGCAATAGATTTATCTCTGTGTATCCTACCCATAAAATGCAAAACCCTCCCGCCGTTCAGTCCGAACGCAGGAGGGTTTAACTATTCTTTTCAGCTTTGGAGTTATCTTTCAATCGGCTCGTTATCTCGCATATACGCTTCGGCACTCGCCTTAACAAGGTCGGTGACTTGATTGAGAAGAAGCTGCCTGTAAGCCGCCGCAAGTATCTCCTTGCGCCTGTCGTTGCCCAAGTCAACGAACTCGTCCCACACGCTGTCCGTACCCGAACACCGCTCAAAGTAGAGGAATAATGCGCCAAGAACGCTGCTTGCGGCTTCTTCTCCGTTCTGCGTTTCATAGATGTAAAAGTCGTAGTCCTCGCAAAGCTCTTGGAACAGATGATTGATTATTTCTAACTTTGCATAGTCCTTTTTCTTCACAAGCTCCGACAAATACTCCGCAGCCCTATCGGACAACCCCGTAAACTCGCACACCGTTTTCATCTTTCCCTTTTGGGCAGTTGTGTTCGTTCTGCCGATAAGGTAATCTGCGTTCACATTCAGCACATTGGCAATCCTCGCAAGGATTTCGATGTCGGGCATACGCTTGTCGTTCTCATAGTAGCCGAGCGTGCTTTTTGAAATGCCGACCATATCGGCAAACTGCTCAATCGTGTAGCCGTTCTCCTTACGCAGTTCCCTCAATCTTTTTCCAAACACCTGTTTGCAGGTGTTTTTTGTTTTTTCAACCATAGAAATCCTCCTCACATTATTGTCAAAAAGACTATATTTGTGGAAATGAAAACATTTTCCCACAAATCGCTTGACAGGATATTCGTGGAATGATATAATCACATTAACGCCCACGATAGTCGCCCTTTATACTATACTACCACAATCATCGGTATATGTCAAGCGGTATTTCAAATCTGAAAAAAGAAATTTTCTTTTCAGTTTTGCAAACATCATACTTTTGCGAAAGGAGGATTTAGCTATGATAACCTACGAACGATTTTGGACAACCTTGTATTGTAAAGACCTCACAACCTATGTACTAATCAACAAGCACCACATAAGTAGCAGCACAATCAACCGTCTGCGGCATAACCTACCTATCAGCACAGCGACTATTGACAGACTGTGTGAAATCCTGAAATGCCCTGTTGACGATATTATTATCCACCTCGACAACGAACAAAAGGAATGAAAAGCGGTCTGCTCAACAGGTTGACTATACACGCAACTTGGCTTGATTGAGCGTATGCTCGGCATATCGACTACAACGAACTTTTGGTTAAAAACAGGCATAGTCGATAAGTGGATTATACCGCAGGTTTCCCTTGGAAATCAAACAGGGCATTCTGCCCGATAGGCTGAATTATCAGCTTGGCAACGGCGATAATTAAGGTGGCAAAAGCGAGGGGGTTTTAGGGGAGTTTCTCCCCTAACGCAGTCCTATTTTGTTAATCTCTGATTGACAAAATAGGTAATGCGTTATACCTATTCTGCGGCGGCTTTCAAATGTGTTAGAAACAACGAAAAAATATAGCCGAAACAGCGACTACAACCGCTTTTTACGGCTTCAAGAAAAGGAGTGTGAGATATGAGTAACGATGTAAAAGCCCTGTCGATTTCTTTCCGTTCGGACGACGGGTGCATTGAACACAACAACCGAGATTTCTTCACGGACAATGTGGATAAATCCCGAACGCCGAACAACATAACCTATGTGAAGCGTGACTTGCGTGAACTATACCACGAGCTTTTTGATGAAGCTCTCGCCGAGTACAACGCAAAGCAAGAACGCCCTGACCGACAAATCCCCGACTACTACGAACACATCAGAAAGGGAAAAAAGGAAAAACTATTTCAAGAGATAATCGTGATGTTTGGCAACTCCGAGAACTGCGGTGTTGGCTCGGAGAATTGGGAAACCGCTGTTAAGCTGCTGGACGAGTATATGCGTGAATTTGAAAAGCGCAATCCAAACTTGAAAGTGTTCAACGCCGTAATGCATTTAGACGAAGCAACTCCGCACCTGCACATAAACTTTGTTCCCGTGTGCTATGGGCAGAAGCAAGGCTTGTCCACAAGGGTGTCAATGAAACGAGCAATTCAGCAAATGGGATTTACGGCAAGCGGCAAAAAAGAAACCGAAGCGATTTTATGGGGCAGCTCCGAGCGAGCAAAGCTGACGGAAATTCTGAATAACCACAATATCGTGCGGCAGGTTGTCGGAGCTTTTCACGACCATAAGTCTGTCGAGGAATATAAGCGGTATGCTCAAATTATCGACAGCAAGAATGCACATATCAATGCTCTTAAAAAGGAAAACCCTGTTGATTTGAGCAGTACCGATGTTGGAGATATTCTCAATCAGAATGATTTTTTGCGTGATACTGTTACAAGGAAAAATGAAGAAATATCGCAGTTAAAGGCTATGACCAAATCGCAATTTGTGCCGATTGAGATTTACAACGACGAGAAGCGACAGTACATAATCGAGCAGTTACAGCGAGTGAATTGCCCCTTTGTTGAGGAGAATAATTCGATTTATATACCCGAATACTACGAGCCGTCTGTTAAGAAAGCCCTTGCCGCATTTAAGCCGATGAACGAACAGACTTACCGTGAACGGTTGAAATTCTTTATTGACCGACTGATATATTCGGCAAGGGACTTTGAGCATTTCATTCAGCTGTTGCAAGCAAATAATTATGAGGTGCGTCAAGGTAAATATATTGCGGTTAAGCCACCGTATGCCAAAAGACCGTTTCGCTTGAAATCACTGGGAGCTGATTATTCGGAGTGTTCTCTGAAAAATAGAATTGAGGACAGGAACAAAGTTCCCGATAGCTTTTTGCAAGATGAATATGCCGCAAGCAAAATCGAGAAGCCGTTTTATTCTACTATTAACGCAAGCATAACTCTTGTGCGAAAGTTTGAGATTACCCCTGTAAAGTGGAACAAGCAACAGCCCTATGATTTTATGAACGACCTTACAATCGGACGGTTGCTGTACTGCCTTAATACCATTACGGAGCTGAACATAAAAAGCCGTGAACAGCTTTATGAGATAGCTGCCAACTTGCGGGAGAAAGCAGAGAACGGCGGCGATGATATTGACCTGAAAACACAACTTTCACAAATTGAGAATGTGATACGCACCTACGAGGAAATCGTTGAGGGCAATTATATAGATAACCTTATTCGTGCCGAACGGGAGCGCAGAGAAGCAGAGCAGAAAAAAGAAAATTCCCCCGAACAGCCTATGCAGACTGTTAATCGAAAGAAGCATAAAAGATAATTTTGGAAAGGAGGCGGAAGTATGACGCAAGCCAAGAAACAGGACATTCTCGCAAAGGTTACCTCGCTTTTGAGCAAGCTGCTTGATGGCGATGAGCCGCTTGTAGAAAGCACAGTGGAACACCCTCTCGAAATGCTGACCATAAAGGAATGCACACAGGAAATCCAAGGGCTGAATGAATTCACCATTCGCCAGCTTATTGCGAGAAACGAAATCCCATTTGTCCGTGCAGGACAGGGTAAAAACGGGAAGATACTTATTCCCAAAGCCGCTTTGATTGCATACCTCAACGGTATTGCATAACGGCGTTGATTGACGGTTAGAAGTGTCGGCAGGCTCGTTGGTCTGGGCAGCCTGTCACGCTTCTTCAGATTGAGAAATTTGTTTACAGACATAACCCAACACAAGCCAAAGGCATATTTTTCAATAATAACGTCAAAAAAGCACTTGACAAATCACACTTTAAAGTGGTAAAATAGAGTTGCAGAAATATGCCAATGGTTTGACCGACAAGGAGGTAAACTAATGGCATCAATCGAAAAACGGGGCAACTCGTACAGAATTAAGGTATCCTGCGGCTACAAGGCGGACGGAACACAGGTTTTTCAGCGAATGACTTGGACGCCCGACGAGAAAATGACCGCAAAGCAAATCGAAAAGGAGGTACAGCGACAGGCAATTCTCTTTGAGGAGGAGTGCAAGCGTGGGCAAATCGTTTCGGCGGTGAAGTTTGAAGCATTCGCCGAGGAGTGGTTTGAGGAATACGCAAAGCTCAACCTCAAAAGCACCACATACACACGGCAAAGACAGCTCACAAAGCGAGTTTATGCGGCAATCGGGCATATTCGGCTTGACAAAATAACTACCCGACTTATTCAGAAATTCATCAATTCGCTTGCGCAAGACGGCACGAACGAGATTACGAAAAAGCCGCTTTCACACAAGACTATGGTGCATTATCTCTCGTTCATCTCGACTGTGATTGATTATGCGATTAAAATGGATATGCTCACGGACAACCCCTGCCGCCGTGTTACAATACCGAAAGGCAGCAAGAAAGAGCGAAAAATCCTCTCAATACAGGAAACGGAGGACTTTTTGAAACTGCTTGAAACAGCGCCTCTGAAATGGCGGACTTTCTTCACGCTTGATATTTACAGCGGTATGCGCCGTGGCGAAATGCTGGGCTTGGAGTGGAAGGACATTGATTTTGACACGGGCGTAGTCCACATTCAGCGAACTTCAAACTACACAAAGGCAAGGGGAATTTACACGGACACGACAAAAACGGAGAACTCTGTGCGTTTCATCAAGCTGCCGCCCGAAGTGCTTGCAATTCTTGAACAATTCAGAGCCGAACAGGATAGCGAGAAGCAGCGGCTCGGCAGCAAGTGGGTCGAGAACGACCGCCTATTTACAAAGTGGAACGGGCTGCCGATGAACCCACAAACGCCATACGGCTGGCTGAAAGAGTTTTGTGAGGAACACGATTTCCCATTTTATGGCATTCATACTTTTCGTCATCTTCACGCAAGCTTACTAATTGGCGCAGGAATTGACCCTACAACCGTTTCGGGTATCCTCGGACATTCGCAGGTGAGCACGAGCCTGAACATCTACGGGCATATGTTCCGAGAAAACCAAGTCAAGGCTTGCAATGCCGTTGCAGAAGCTCTCAACTTTACTAAAAGAGGAGCTTGATAAAAATAAGACCCAAATAAGACCCAACGGCGGTTTCGTGGCAAAAAGAAAAGCCCACAAAAGGCTTTGTTAAGCCAAATGTGAGCTATGCTTATGGTGACCCGTACGGGAATTGAACCCATGATTCCGCCGTGAAAGGGCGATGTCTTAACCTCTTGACCAACGGGCCGATGGTAGCGGCAATCGGATTCGAACCAATGACACCCTGGGTATGAACCAAGTGCTCTAGCCAACTGAGCTATGCCGCCACATTCAACTAGATTATTATACCACGACAATCGAAATTTGTCAAGTACTTTTTTGAAAAAAAATATAATTTTTGCGAAAATTCTTTTTTGTGTCACCGAAAAATCCCGCGCATATAATTAAGTAGAGCGGTTAAGCCGTATTTTTGGACATAACGCGAGAGTTGTTCTTTCGCGATTTTGAGGGGAAAGCTCTCAAATAAATACACAAAGGAGAATTTTATGAACTTTACTATACAAATGCAATCGTTTACATCAGCGCAAAAAGCGCGTTCTTTTTTGCAGAAGCGCGGGATACGTTGTTTTGTTGAACGAAACGTGAACAAAGGACGCGGTTGCGGATTTGCACTGCGTTTTGCGAACAGTCGCGCCGAAAAAGCAGAGGTTTGCGCTCTGCTGGGCGAAATCGGTATTTCCTGTGATTTACCTTGACAACGCTGCCACGACTTACCCCAAGCCGCAGTCGGTCTATCGGCTCTGGCAACGTGCAATGAGCGCTTACGGCGCAAACCCGGGGCGCTCGGGGCACGCTTTTTCGGTGAAAACTGCCGAGGCTGTCTACAAAAGCCGTGAAATCTGCGCGGACTTTTTTGGTGCAGACGCGGAAAACACCGTTTTCACGCTAAACTGCACAACCGCGCTGAATTTCGCGATAAAAGGCGTGGCGCGGCGAGGCTGTCACTTCGTGATGAGCGACATCGAGCACAACGCCGTTTCCCGTCCCGTGTACACGGCGGCGCGCGAATTCGGCGGGAGCGCAACCATTTTTGAAACAACCACTGACGAGGAGCAGACGGTGTACAACGCGGAGCGCGCAATTACGCCGGCAACAACTGCGCTTGTCTGCACGGCGGCTTCAAACGTCATCGGTCTGCGAAACCCGATAAAGGAACTCGCGGCGCTGTGCAAAAGGAAAAACATCTGCTTTATCGTGGACGCGGCGCAGGGCGGAGGAGTGTTCCCGTTGAAAATCAGTGACGGGATAAACATACTTTGCGCGGCGGGTCACAAAGGGCTTTACGGGCCGATGGGGACGGGGCTTATGCTCACGGACGGAAAATTCCCGCTTCGCACGATAATCGAGGGCGGCACGGGAAGCGCTTCGGAAAGCCTTGTCCAGCCCGATTTCACGCCCGACCGTTTTGAAAGCGGAACGTTGAACACCGCCGCAATAATCGCGCTCGGAGCGGGCGTTGAGTTCGTGAAAAACAAGGGGCTCGGCGCGGTTTACAAGCACGAAATCCGGCTCTGCGAGCGGTTTTGCGAGGGCGTGAAGCGGTTGAAGAAAATCCGTTTGTACAACGAAATCACACCCGAAAATTATCAGAATTATTCGCCGGTGGTTTCGTTCAACATTGAGGATTTAAGCTCGGCAGAGGGTGCGGAAATGCTCTCGTCGCACGGATTTTATATGCGCGGCGGACTGCACTGCGCGCCGCTTGCTCACAAAAAAATCAACACAATTGACGGCGGAACAATCCGATTTTCACCGTCAATTTTCAACAACGAAAAGGAAGTAAATTTACTGCTGAAAACCCTGTCAAATATCACCGCAAATTAGGGGTAATTTGCGGGGTTTTTTCGGGTGTGCTTTTGGGGGTAATTTTCGGGGCAATTTTTATCAAAAAAATCAAGCCAAAAATTAGTGCGTTTTTGCAGTAATTTCAGCGATAATTATTATCTTGTAAAACCGCTTTATTATGCGGATTATCTGGCATAATATTTCTTGAAAATTATTGTAAAAAATTGCTTAAAAATTTGCCTCGAAAATACCCCTAAAAATTACCTCGAAAACATCCCATAAAATTGCACCAAAATCTGCATAAAAATAACGCGAAAATTTTGGCTAAAAATACACCGAAAATTACGCGAAAAAATACCCCCATTTTTGACTTGGAAAGGAGCTTTTTATGTGCTCGATAACGGGAGAAATTAACTATAAAAATAAGATTGACACGGAGCTTTTGCGGAAGATGAACAACCTGCTTGCTCCACGCGGCCCCGATGACGAGGGCTTTTATTTTGAGGACAACGCCTGCTTGGCGCACCGAAGACTTGCTGTTGTTGACCTCGAAAACGGCAAGCAACCGATGCGTTTCGGCGATTTCACGCTTGTTTATAACGGCGAGCTTTACAACACAGAGGAAGTCCGCAAGTCGCTTCTGGAGCGTGGTTACGGGTTTCTCGGGCACTCGGACACCGAGGTAGTCTTGAAAGCGTTCGCGGAGTTCGGGGAAAAATCGGTGGAGATGTTCAACGGGATTTTCGCGTTTGCCGTGTGGAACTCGCGCACTCAAACATTGTTTCTCGCACGTGACAGAATCGGCGTGAAACCGCTGTTTTATGCGGAAATTGACGGGGGCATCGTCTTCGCAAGCGAGATAAAAGCGCTCCTCCTGCACCCCGAAATCAAGCCAATAATCGACTTCAACGGCGCCGCGCAGATTATGCTGACAGGTCCCGCAAAGTTCACGGGAAGCGGCGTTTTCCGCGATATCTCCGATCTTCCCGCGGCGCACTACGCGACATTTTCGCGCAAGGGGCTTGAAATAAAGCAGTACTGGCGGCTGAAAGCCGAGCGCCACACCGAAAATTTTACCGAAACTGCCGAGCACACGAAAAAGCTTATAACCGATGCGGTTAAGCGGCAACTCGTGAGCGATGTCCCGCTTTGCACGTTTTTGTCGGGCGGACTTGACTCGAGTTTAATCTCGGCAATTGCCGCGGAGGAGTTCAGAAGCCGCGGGAAAACGCTTTCCACCTACTCGATTGACTACAAAAACAACCACGAAAACTTCCGTGCAAGCGCGTTTCAGCCCGACGAGGACGCGCCCTATGTGCTGGAAATGGCGCGGTTTATCGGCTCGGAGCACCACGGTGTTGAGCTTGACACGCCTGCGCTCGCGGATGCGCTCGAGGACGCGGTTTATGCGCGCGATTTGCCGGGAATGGCTGACGTGGACAGCTCGCTTTACCTGTTTTGCCGCGAGATAAAGCGCGATTTCACCGTTGCTCTGAGCGGCGAGTGCGCGGACGAAATTTTCGGCGGATATCCGTGGTATCACAAGAAAGATGTTCTGCACTACGACGGCTTTCCGTGGGCAACGAGCGTTCCCGAGCGCGGACTTTTGATGAAGAAGCCGCTGTCTGCCGAGGAAGCAGAGGGGTTTGTGCGCGGCGCGTACAACAAGTGCCTGAGCGGGGTTGAGTACCTTGACGGCGAGAGCGCCGATGACCGCCGAATGCGCGAGATGTTCAAGCTTAATCTCGATTATTTTATGGCAACTCTGCTTGACCGCAAAGACCGTATGAGTATGGCGCACGGGCTGGAGGTTCGCGTACCGTTCTGCGATTATCGGCTGGTGGAGTACGCGTACAACATTCCCGCGAACTACAAGAACTATCGCGGGCGGGAAAAGGGGCTGGTGCGGTTTGCGATGGAAGGGGTGCTGCCCGAGGACGTTTTGTGGCGCAAGAAAAGCCCGTACCCGAAAACGCACAATCCGAATTATATGGAACTTCTGTCAAAGCGGCTCACCGATGTGCTGAACAGCGAGGATTGCCGGCTTGTTGAGCTTGTGAACGCCGATGAACTGCGAAAAATGCTCGCGACAAACGGCGCTTCGTTCACCAAAAACTGGTACGGGCAACTAATGACCGTGCCGCAGATTTACGCGTATTTTTTGCAGACGGAATTTTGGCTGAGGAAGTACAACGTGATTGTCAAATACTGAAAAAAGCCCCGTGCGCGAAACACGGGGTGAATTTTTGGCAAAAGTCCCTTGCGGGTGAAGATTAACCCCTAGATGATACTAGGGGTGAAAAAGGTCGATTGCAAATCAAGAATAACGCACAACCCGCGGCTTTTGTCAATTTCGTGCACAAAAGTCCCTTGCGGGTGAAGAGTTATCAATAGAAGAAACTTGGCTCGAAATAGGGTCCAGCGTCACGCTGGTGGTACGGGTAACAGGACTTGAACCTGCACGGATTGCTCCATTGGAACCTAAATCCAACGCGTCTGCCAGTTTCGCCATACCCGCATATTGAATAATATCTTACATTATAACACATTACCCGCCGTTTGTCAATAGCCCGCCCAAAATCAAAAAACCGAGTTTTTGGCTCTGTTGAGCGAAAGCTCACTTTTTTCGGGGAAAAATTTTACGAATTTTGCAAAACCTATTGACAAAAGCTACATAATACTATATAATAAACATATGCGGCTTTTGGCGCACAATATGTTGTGTTTAAGGAGAACGGTTTTATGCCAATGATAACGATGATTAAGAAGCGCGATGGGCGCGAGGCTCCCTTTAATATCGAGAAAATCGCACGCGCTATATATAAGGCGGCGGAGTCTGTCGGCGGAAACGATTACAGCGAGGCAATGGAGCTTGCCGACAAGGTTTGCCAGTCGCTCAGCGAGAGCATTATCGGAAGAAATCCCTCGGTTGAAGAGGTTCAGGATATGGTTGAGCGCGTCCTTATCGAAAACGGACACGCAAAAACCGCGAAAGCGTACATTCTTTACCGCGCGGAACGCACAAGAGCACGCGAGATGAACACAACGCTGATGAAGATTTACGAGGATTTGACGTTCAAATCGGCGGGCGAGTACGACTTGAAGCGCGAAAACGCCAACATTGACGGCGACACCGCGATGGGCACAATGCTCAAGTACGGAAGCGAGGGCGCGAAGCAGTTCAACGAGCTGTATGTTCTCGACCCCGTGCACTCGAACGCGCATATTAACGGCGATATCCACATTCACGACCTCGATTTTCTCACGCTCACGACAACCTGCTGTCAGATTGACCTGCTGAAGCTGTTCCACGATGGTTTTTCCACGGGACACGGCTTCCTGCGTGAGCCGAACGATATCGCAAGCTACGCGGCGCTCGCTTGTATCGCTATCCAGTCCAACCAGAACGACCAGCACGGCGGTCAGAGCGTGCCGAATTTCGATTACGCGATGGCTGAGGGCGTGAAAAAGACGTTCAAGCGTATGTATCAGAAGAACCTCGCCAAGGCTATTCTCTACACTTATGATAACAAGAATTTCGCGGAAATTGACGAAAAGCTCCGCGCTGTTGCCGAGAAGATTGAAGAAGAATTTGGCTTAACGCCGAAGCTCAACGATAACGACGAGTACAAGTCGAAGGAGTGGGATTTGCTTGCGAGCGAGTACGGGGACAAGTTCTCCGCGCTTCAGGACGAGGCTGAAAGTCTTGCTGAAGCGGAAACCGACCGCGCGACTTATCAGGCGATGGAAGCGCTTATCCACAACCTCAACACGATGAACTCGCGTGCGGGCGCGCAAAATCCGTTCTCGTCGATAAACTACGGCACGGACACCTCGCCCGAGGGCAGAATGGTTATCCGCAACATTATGAGCGCAGAGGAAGCCGGTCTCGGAAACGGCGAAACACCGATTTTCCCGATTCACATTTTCAAGGTGAAAGAGGGCGTGAACTTCAACGAGGGCGACCCGAATTACGATTTGTTCAAGCTCGCGATGAGGGTTTCGGCGAAGAGAATGTTCCCGAATTTCAGCTTCATTGACGCGCCGTTTAACCTCCAGTATTACAAAGAGGGCGATTATCACACGGAAATCGCTTACATGGGTTGCCGCACGCGCGTTATCGGAAACAACCACGACAAGTCGCGTGAAATTGTCACGGGACGCGGAAACCTCTCATTCACGACAATCAACCTCCCGCGGCTCGGAATCGAGGCTCACGGCGATTTGGACAAGTTCTACAAGAGCCTTGACAGGACGATGGACATTGTTTTCGACCAGCTTTATCAGCGCCTGCTCATTCAGTCGAGAAAGCACGTCAGAAACTACCCGTTCCTGATGGGACAGGGCGTGTGGATTGACAGCGAAAAGCTTTCCGAGAACGACTCGGTTGCCGAGGTTTTGAAGCACGGAAGCCTTTCCACGGGCTTTATCGGGCTTGCGGAAACGCTGGTTGCGCTCACGGGAAAACACCACGGTGAAAGCGAGGAATCGCAGAAGCTCGGCGTTGAAATCATCACTCATATGCGTGAAAAAGCGGACGCAAAGAGCCGCGAAACAGGGCTGAATTTCACTCTGCTGGCGACTCCGGCTGAGGGCTTGTCAGGGAGATTTATTGCGATTGACAAGAAGCGTTACGGCGAAATCCCCGGCATCACGGACAAGGATTTCTACACGAACTCGTTCCACGTTCCCGTTTATTACAACATCAGCGCGTTCAAGAAAATCAAGCTCGAAGCGCCTTATCACGCGCTCACAAACGGCGGTCACATCAGCTATGTCGAGCTGGACGGCGACCCGCTGAAAAACCTTGACGCGTTCGAGAAAATTGTGCGCTATATGAAGGAGCAGGGAATTGGCTACGGCGCGATAAATCACCCGATTGACCGCGACCCGTGCTGTGGATTTACGGGAATAATCGATGACGAGTGCCCGAATTGCCGCCGCCGCGAGGGTGAAACGGTTGAGGACAGAATTGAGCGCCCGAAGCGTTTTACCGCGGATAAATGAGGCAAATATGGAAATAAGAATAGCAGGGACGGTCTGTGAGTCAATCGTGGACGGTCCCGGGCTTCGTTATGTGGTTTTTGTGCAGGGCTGTCCGCATAACTGCGAGGGCTGTCACAATCCCGAAACACACGATTTTTCAGGCGGCAGAATTATCGATACCGAGGAACTTTTTGCGGAGTGCACCGAGGACCCGTTGCACGATGGTGTAACCTTTTCGGGCGGCGAGCCGTTTTGTCAAGCGCAACCGCTTTATGTTCTCGGAAAACAGCTCAAGGAGCGCGGGCTAAGCCTGATGTGTTACAGCGGCTGGACGTTTGAACAACTTCTGGAGAAAGCAAAAACCGAGGAGTTTGTCGCAAAACTTCTCTCGATAACCGACATTCTGGTTGACGGGAGATTTGTTCTGGAGAAGCGCTCACTTGCGTTGAAGTTCAGAGGAAGCGAAAATCAACGGCTTATCGATGTGCAGGAAAGCCTGAAACAGCACCGCGCAGTGATTGCAAATATATAAAAATGAAGAAAAAAATCATCTCACTTTTCACGATAATTCTGGTTATTTTCAGCTTGACAGGCTGTTCAAACGATGGCTTGGACAAGGTTTTCAAATACGACATTTCCGATAATCCCGAAACGCTCGACCCGCAACAATCGGGTGAGCCGAACTCCGATTTGATTATCGGAAACGTTTTCTGTGGGCTTTTTCGGAAAAACGCGGACGGTTCGCTGAAGAACGGAGTCTGCGAGAGCTACACCGTGTCCGAGAACGGCTTGATGTATAATTTTATGCTTCGCCGCGATGTGTTTTGGGTTGGCGAGGAATTTGAAAAGCAGTGTACAGCGGAGGATTTTGTGTTTGGTTTCAGGCGGCTGTTTTTGCCCGAAACTCAAGCGCCGCACGCCTCGGATTACTTTTGTGTGAAAAACTCTCAGCGCATAAACAGCGGCGATTTGACGGATTTGTCGCAACTCGGCGTGAAAGCGAAGGGCGATTTTGAGCTGGAGATAACGCTTGACTACACAAACCCGCGGTTTTTGGATATGCTTTGTGACGCGCCGGCAATGCCGTGCAATGAGGAGTTTTTCGTCAATTCGCGCGGTAAATACGGGCTGTCGGCGGAGTGTACACCGTCAAACGGCGCGTTTCGCGTGAAGAGCTGGTTTTACGACCCGTATTCCTCATCCGATGTGAACAACCTGATACTTGTGAGAAATCATAAAAATGCCGAGATTTTCAACGTTTGTCCGTCGGGACTGAACTTTTTCATCGAGGACGAAGAGAAATTTGCGGCGGATTTTTTGGATATGGACGTGACGTGCGTTGCTGTTTCAAACCGCGACAAGTCGCTTATCAAGGGGAAATATCCCGTTGACGAGTACCCGTGCGTGACCTGCGGGCTGATTTTCAACAGGGATTACGAGGCGTTTAAGAACGAGGATTTTGTAAAAGCGCTGGCAATGCTGGTTGACCGCGATGAAATCATTTCGGGAATTTCCGGTTTTGAAAAAGCCGATGGAGTTGTATCGAAGCAAGTGACGATAAACGGGCTTGGTTATCGCGAGGTTGTCGGTAACTCGAAAAATCTTGCTTATGACCGCGAAAAAGCGTTGGAGCTACTGAAAAAAGCGAAGCCGTTGATTAGCTCAAAGCTGTTTACGGGCACGAGAATTATTGTACCCGATGAAATTTCCGAAACCGCAGTTTCGTATATTATGCAGAAGTGGCAACGTGAAATCGGGTTTTATTGCGTGCTGGAGCGGCTCTCCGACAGCGAATACCGCCGCCGTCTTGAAAGCGGGGATTTTGAAATTGCCCTGCAAAAGCTCACGGGAAAATACGACAGTCCCGCGGCATTTTTGGAGCAGTTTTCCGAGAAAAATTCCTCGAATTACTCGGGTTACTCAAACACTGACTTTGAGATGTTGTTGGAAAAAGCGCAGAAAGCGGCTGATTATTCGGACAGTGCAAGGTTTTACGCCAAGGCTGAACAGACGTTGATTGATGACGCAGGTTTTGTTCCGATTTACTGCGAAAACGTGTACTTTTTCCGCCAGAAAGACGCGGAAGATGTGTTCTACAACCCATTCACGGGAATTGTGGATTTCTCGCAGGGCAAACGGAAATAAATTATCCCGTTCCGAGTTTTGGAACGGGATTTTTTGTTAATCTCAGCTTTTGACGAGCTTTTTGTCGAATAATGTCCAAGCGTGGTTTCATAGAATAAAATCGTGTTCGCATAAACGGAAACGCAGGGAATTTGTTTTCGCGAACGCGCTCTGACAAACTGTTCGCGAGGTGCATTATGGGATTTTTGTTGATAAAACTTGCGTTGCAAAATCTGCTGTTTTTCGGGTTGCATTTCGAGGGAAAAAACAATTTCCCGAAACAGCTTTCGCCAAAGGAAGAAGCTGAGTGCCTGAAAAAGGTTGCCGAGGGTGACGAGGAAGCGCGGGATAAGCTGATTGTGCACAATCTGCGGCTTGTCGCGTATATCGTCAACAAAAAATACCCCGACTGCAAGGACGCGGACGACCTCGTTTCCATCGGCACAATCGGGCTTATCCGCGCCGCAGAAACCTTCGACTGCTCCCAAAACAACAGGTTTTCGACTTATGCTTCGAGGTGTATAGATAATCAAATCAAAATGTACTTTCGCAAGATGAAGCACAAGCAAACAGAGCTCTACATCAGCGAGCCTATCGAAAGCGATTCCGAGGGAAATGCTCTCACAATCGAGGACATAATTTCCAGCAACATCAACGTCGAGCAAATTGCCGAGTTGAAAATCGATTCGGAGCGGCTGTACAGGTTTATCTTGGAAGAACTTGACGAGCGAGAGCGGGAGATTATCTGCAAACGTTACGGAGTTGCCGACATCGACGGCTCGGTTTGCAGACCGATGACGCAGAAAGAGATTGCGAAAAAGCTAGGTATCTCGCGGTCGTATATTTCGCGGATTGAGAAAAGATCGCTCGAAAAACTCCGCGCGCGGTTTGAGCGAATGTAAATTATGTGCCGTCTTTTGAGATATAAAGGCGGCTTTGCTTTATGCAGCATAATTCACACGAACAAAGCCCCGCTCAATTATTATATACTGCTTTGTTTTATATTATCGGCAAAATCATATTAAAATCTTTGACTTTCTTCTTGAATTTTTGCCGATAACGGTATATATTAGATTTGAGGTGGGAGAAAATTGAGGTATATTTCGGTAAAAGAAGCGGCAAAATTATGGGGTTTGTCCGAGAGGAGTGTTCGCAATTACTGTGAACAAGGTCGCGTGGAAGGCGCTTTTATCACAAGTATTACAAGTGCTTTGACATAATGCCAATTGCGTTTGCTGATATTGAGATGATATTCGATGAGGAAAGACAAGCGATAGACTGGATTTTCCGCTATGGGAACGCAGTATTTTCCCGAATATGGACAGAAAATGGCTGCGAAGCTATGAACGCACTGTGCTTTACGGCGAAACGCTCGAGCTTATCGATTTCAGCCCCGAAATCGATAAGTATCTGCGGATAATCTGTTCCCGACCTTTAAGGGACACTGCGGCTGTATGCTGTTTGACATTACTCAAACGAGAATAGCGAGCGATACGACCGTGGCTGAAAAGGCAGTTTTAATGTATTTGAGGAAAATGATGGAATAAAATGCTTGACTTGGAACGAATTTCGATATTCGTTCCAAGTCGTTGTTTTATTCATTGAACGCTAGGAATTTCGTTGAGAATTAGTTGCGATTTTGAATAAAAAATAGTTCTAAATATCTTGACAAAATAAGGCAAACCGTGTTATAATATAATAGAGTATGCAATCGCATAAATCACACGAAAAGGTGTTGAAATTCCTGCGGGACAGTTGTAAAATATGTATAATGGACAGTTATGGCATTACATAAGGAGGCAAATATGAAGAAGCAACTAAAAAAGCTGACTGCGGTTGTTTCGGCGGCTGCGGCGGTCGCTGTCGGCGGAATTATCGGTCTGTCGTCTTTGGCACAGGGCGACGGCGTTCAGACCACGCTTGATATCGGTCGAGGCAGTATTACTATCACTGCTGACAGCGTATCGGGCTACGACAGCAGCGGAGCAGAGGTCAAGGTGATCGACCCGGACGGCTACATAATCACCGGCTCGACCACAAGCAACACCGTCACGGTGTCGGGAACGCAGGACATTACACTCCAAAATGCGACTATTGATTTATCGGGCGGTGTGGGCTGTGCGTTCGATATTTACGACGGTAATGTAACGCTTACGCTTGCGGGCGTAAACACCATTAAAAGCGGTTTGTACTGTGCGGGCATTGATGTCATTGAAGGCGAAACGCTCGAAATCACCGGCACAGGCTCGCTTACCGTTACCGGCGGACAATACGGCGCAGGTATCGGCACAGGAGAAACAAACAACGGGGATTTTACTTGCGGCAGCGTTGTTATCTCCGGCGGTTCTGTATTGGCAACCGGCGGCTATCTTGGCGCGAATGTCGGTGATGGCGCATGGTACTACTCATCTGAGGGCGCTGAATCTTCTTATACGAATGGGGACTTTTATCCTCCCAAGGATAAGGACAGCAACAACCTTTACCCTTGCAGGATAGATAATCCTAACAGTGACACCATTCTTATCGACGGCGTGGAGTTTCTCCCGAAAATCCACTCTGAAAGCGAAAAAGCGGTTCACGCTTACCTCACGAATGTTACACATTATATAAATGTGGGCGATAAGCTGTATGCTGCCACTCCGCATTACACCGACTATACCCTTGATTATCTAGAGGTGAACGAGGTCACCGTGGGCAGCGCGTTCAGCATAACCGCTACAAGCGGCGAGCTTGTTTACGGCAAGGACTACACCTACCCCGCAGACACCGGCGTGCTTACTATCCTCTCGGATAAAGCGGTTACGATTAGCAACAAAAAACCGAACACAGCAACAACCAACACTATCGTTGTTGCAAGCGGCGTTTCGGCGAATATCACCCTTGACGGCGTAAATATTGACGTTTCATCTATAAGTGAAACTGCCGCATTCAAGATTGCGGACGACAGCGAGGGCAATGTCACGATAACCCTTGCGGACGGCTCCGAAAACACGCTGAAAAGCGGCTCCGGTTGCGCGGGCTTGCAGAAGAACGGCGAAAACGGCAAGCTTGAAATCAAGGGTACGACAGGCACGCTCACCGCAACCAGCGGCAACTATGGCGCAGGCATAGGCGGCGGCAATAATGCAAGCGCTTCCAATATAACCATAAGCGGCGGTACAGTTACCGCAGTCAACCTCGGCTACAACGGCGCAGGCATAGGCGGCGGCGAAAACAGCTCCGGTTCAAACATAACCATAAGCGGCGGCTCTGTCACGGCGCAGTCCTCCGGCAACGGCGCAGGTATCGGCGGCGGCGGCAACCGCGGCAACGGTTCATACATA
>CALZUA010000033.1 GCA_945829235.1 uncultured Clostridia bacterium
GCTTGCCTGTTCGCTCACTCGTGCTGTTCATAAGGTCATTGACAAACTGCTGAATTTGTCTGCCCGTAATCTTGTCGAGCGTTAAATGCCCGATTGCAGGGTAAACTCGGTTTGTAAGCTGTTTCATTCGCTCAAAAGAGGTGTTGCGGAGATTGATTTTTGCGTACTCCTCAAACCACTGTTCTGCAAAATTTTCAAACTTGATTGTTGCTACGACCTGTCCCTTTTTGCATTCTTCCTCAAACATTACGCACTGCCTGTCAAGCTCTTTCTTGATTTGCCGAGCCGACATATCGGGGTCAGGCTTCCACGTCCTTGTCTGAACAACCTGTTTGCCGTTTACATCATATCCGCAGGATACCTTAAAGTGGTCAGCGGCACAAGTGGCAGAGTATCAAGAGATTATCAGCTTATCCGACGTTGTGAGAGTGCTATCTCCCGAATACACCCAAAGCTGTATGCTTGACAGAAACAGGTTTATGGTCGATAACAGCAGTACATTGATACATTACCTCCGCTCAAACCGTGGCGGCACAAGCTATACGGTAAGTTATGCCCAAAGGCAAAACATTCAGCTTATCGGAATATAGAGCCGCCTGTTCTCACACTTAAAATTCAAGAAAACAAAAAATTAGCCACCTCGAAGCCGTAACAGCTCCGAGGTGGCTTTTCTGTTTTATGTGGGTAGGCAGGAGCCTTAATTAAGTACGCTTCTCTCCGTTCTTGGCGAGTTCCTGCTCCCTCTGCGCTCTGATGAGGTTGTCGATATAGTTGCCCTCAACGATTTTCTCGTAAGCGGCTATGAGGTCGGACACACGCTTCAGCTTTAGCTGTTCCTCGGAGATTTCGTCCTTGATTGAGGAGATATAGTTGGGTAAGAGCTTCAGCCGCTTCTCCAAACTTGAAATATCTCCCTCGGTGCGTATTCCGTACTTGTCGGCGATTTCCTGCGCCGCCGCAAGTTTAATCTGCGTCATAGCGTCAGGCTTTGAGGTGCTTGACATAGTTGAGAACAGATAATGTAACTGCGAGATTTCAGATTTAAGGGTTGGGATTTCAGCGGTAAGGCTCTTGACCTTTTCGTTCTTCTCGTCTATGCTCCGCTTCAGCTCGTCTGCCTTCCCATAGATTTGCTCCCGTGAGCTGAAACCAAACTCCCCGATAGTGGCAAGCTGTTCGGAGAGGTAGTTAATGTTAGCGTCGTTCTGATAAGCATAGATGAGCCTGCTGTTGTCCTTCACCGTCCACATTCTTGGCAATGAAAATTCTGTTGTTGTGTTCGATTACCCCCTCGTCTATCCTAAAGGAAATGGAGAGCGTCTTGCCGTTTACCTCACTCATAGTAGGATACCTCCTTCTTTCGTTGCCGCCATTTACCTCTGCGGTGCGGCTATTTTTTGGTGTTTGATTTTGGGGCTATTTTTTCGGCTTCAATCAATAAGGCTATACTCAATAGCCATATTGTTACGCACAGCTTCACAATAGGGCATTGAGTCAGGGGTTAAACACCTGAAACCCCTTTCGCTTGACCCCACGGTCAGCGACATAAACTCCGAAACCCTAAAATGGATTTGCACAGCGTTGGGAAGATAAAATCTTCCGCACCTCTTTTTTAAGTGGTAACACAGGCAAGGTAAAATTCCTTGCTGTTAAAATTTACCTGTGTCAGAGCAGGGAGATAAAATTCCCGTCCTCAAACTTTTACCTATGTTCTTCTGTTGGCTAAATCCAACAAAGCATTAACTTTATCTCTGTGTGTCCTACCCATAAAAAGCGAAACCCTCCCGCCGTTCAGCCCGAACGCAGGAGGGTAATTCTTTTTTGGTTTTGGAGTTATCTATCAATCGGCTCGTTATCTTGCCTATACGCTTCGGCACTCGCCTTAACAATGTCGGTAACTTGATTGATGACGGCTGGAGCGGAACGAACACCAACAGACCGAGCTTTCAGCGTATGCTGTCGGATATTGAGGACGGAAAAATCAACTGCGTTATCACAAAAGACCTTTCCCGCCTCGGCAGAAATTACCTTGAAACAGGCAGTTTTACGGAGATTTATTTCCCCGAACACAATGTGCGATACATAGCCGTAACGGACGGTGTTGACACCGCAAAAGGCTCTACAATGGACATTACGCCGTTCAAAAATCTGCTCAACGATATGTATGCGCAGGACATTTCAAAGAAAATCAAGTCCTCGCTGCTGACAAGGCAGAAGCAGGGAAAATTCATCGGCACAAAAGCTCCCTACGGCTATGTCAAAGACCCTGCGGACAAAAATCATCTGCTGATTGATGAACGCTTTGCGCCTATCGTTAGGTACATTTACAAGCTGGCAAAGGACGGTATCGGCATAACGCAAATCGCAAGGCGGCTCACCAAAGAAAAAATTCCTCGTCCCGTTGCTGCGGCTGCCGAGGAATTGGAGTGCTATGACAGGTATATCACGACCGAGGAAAGCGCATACAAATGGACAATGGGTTCGGTGCGTGAGATACTCCGTAACCCTGTTTACAAAGGTGCAATTCGTGGGCAGAAACGCCCTAAAATCTCGCTGAAAAGCGAAAAGAGAAAGCCTGCTCAATCGGCGGGAACATTCGTGGTTGAGGGTATGCACGAAGCGATTATTGACCCCGAAGAATGGGAGCTTGTTCAGCGGCTGATTACGAGCAGGAAAAAGGTGCGCAAGGTCGATGTTCAGTATGACAATATCTTTTCGGGTTTGGTAAAATGCGCCGATTGCGGCTTTGCGCTGACCTATGTAAGAGCGCACCGGAATTGGAACAGCGAGAATATTTACGCAAACTACGACTATCAGTGCAACAACTACCGAATGGAGGGCAAGACCGCCTGCACACAGCACAGAATTACTGCTTTGAGCCTTTACAATGCGGTTTTAGCGGACATCAGGCGATTAGCGAATGAGGCTCTTGATGATGATAAGCAGATGATTTCATCAATCGCCGCAAAGCTCGGCAAGGACGAAACCGAAAGTGTAAGACGAGCCGAGCGTGAGCTGAAAAAGGCAAACAAACGGCTCTCCGAGCTTGACAGGCTGTTCGCAAAGCTGTACGAGGAACATATCAACGGCAAGGTAAACGAACGCAATTACAACAGCTTATCCGCTACCTACGAAGCGGAACAGACGGAATTAGAGAGCAAAATCGCCGAGTTAAACAAGGAGATTAAGGCAAACCGTGAGAACGGCGAGAACGCCGAGAATTTTGTTGATTTAATCAAGCAGTATGCGGATATTGACGAGCTTACGCAGGCTCTCCTCAATACCCTGATTGACAGAATTGAGGTTCACGAGCCTGAAGATGTGGACGGTGAGTTTATTCAGAAGCTCGATGTTTACTACAAGTTTGTCGGCAGGCTTGATTGAGATGATTATTATGATGAGAATGGCTTTTTAAGGAGTTCCGTTGAGTTGGGTCAACATCATTTGGCTGACAAGGAAAAGCGGTCCCGGGATATCGCACCCTGTTTCGTCATAATCGATGTACATTCCGTTGAACGCGGATATCAGGAACGTTATTACAGCTGCTGTGCAAAACTCCGTGATAATGTGCGCGTAACGATAGGAGATTTTCTTTTTTGTGGATATGTGGGCGTAGAGCGAAACCAGCGTACACGCAAACACGTCCGAGAAAAACGAGAGTACCTTAATCGCGGGCACTTTTTCGGGTGAAGGCTCGTCAAGCAAAAGACAAATCGGCGCGTCCACCAACAGCATAAGAATATTTGCCGTCAAAACACAAATCAACAGCTTGGCGGTTGTATCCTTGTACGAGCGCTCCGCGAAACAGCCTATGAGCATTACCCCCGTTATGAGTGCCGCAAAAAACTCCAGCGCGGCGCTCATATAGTTCATTTCGTTAATATTATTATCCCTTCCGCATAATCTTCCGTGCCTACTTATCATTGTATTATTTCACACTATGAGAATATTGTCAAGCTTGAAAAGTAGTCAATAACAGTGAAATGAACGAGAGATAATTCACCATTTTATTATGCGAAAGCGGATTTAATGAACTTCAAAGCGCAGAAAACTCCGTGATTTCCTTGTGCGTATACTGTCCCAATAAAGCAGAGCAAACAAGTCTGGCATTAGTCCAAAACGTTTCATCAACTTATTACGGCGATATCGGTGTTACGCTCAACACATCGGTCATAAGGACGCACAGGTGAATTTGACAGGATAGCTGAGATTGATAAAGGCCGCCGTAAGACAGACAAGCTCGGTGTTGAGAAAACGCCGGAAATGCTCGGGGTTACGGGACAAAAAAACGGGTGTACATTACGCACACCCGTTTAATTTATTCAATTTCGAGGAATTTTTGCATGATAATCAACGCGTCCTTTGCGTTAATTCTACCATCACCGTTCATATCGGCAACAAGCGGGTTTGCTCCGCTCTCAATTCCAAGGAAGTCCTTGAGAACAGCCAGAGAGTCTTTCGCGTTCATAACGCCGTCGTTATCCATATCGCCGGGTCTGTCGCTGAATTCGCAGAGCATTACAACATAATCGCCCTTTTCAGCAACATAGGACAAGATAACCTTTCCGTCCTCGCCGATTTTCGCGCAGGTCACGAACACCGGCTTGCCGTCAACATACCTATAAAGGTTCGCAAACTTGCCTGCGTGTTCGCTCTTGAATGTGATTTCAAGGCTTGTGGGAATGCCCGTGTCGTTTATTCTGAACTGCGTTCCCACGATGCCGCGAAGCCCCTCGGTTTTTGCGCTTGTTGTCTTTGTGAATGTAAGGTCAGCCGCCGCAGGAGCGGTTATCTCCGCACCGTCCGTTTTCCAGCTCTTAACGCTGTCAACTACGAATGTTACCTTGAGGTCACGCTCGTCAATCACCTTGATTACCTCAACGGGAACTGTGGTATTGCCGTTAAGCACGATTGTTACCTCAGAACCGTTTGTGAGCTTTGCAAGGTCCGCCGCAATATCACTCCAGCTCTTTGCAGAGCCGCCGATAGATGGGTTGGTTGATGTCGGAGAAGTGTGACTGTATCCCCCGCCGCTACCCGAATTGCCGGAGCCTCCGGCTTTGACCGTAATGTGGAGCGGCAAGCCATCAGAGTACTTTCCGTTATATGCGCGCACTCTGAAATAGTAGGTTTTTCCGGCTTCAAGATATATCGGATTTGTGTAAAGGATACGGTTTTCCAAATCCGCCATAGGGCACTTTCCGTTTGTGGTGTAGTATATCTTCGCACCGGCGGTTGCTGTTTCAAACTTCAAATATCCGGCAGAAACGGTGCTGTTGTCTGTTACAACTCTGCCGTTCATTGTTGCAACAACTTTTTCAGGTCTGTCGCCGTCATCTTCGGGCGCTTCTTCGAGAACAGTGTAATTTACGGTCAGCACATCGCTGTTTCTCATACCGAGCTTTACAGCTATTGCCTTTATTGTAACACTTTCTCCGATAAGAATTGCTCCGCTGTATACAGCACTGCTTGTTGTAGGCTCAGTGCCGTCTGTTGTATAGTAAATAACAGCGCCTGCGGTTTCGCTCGTCAGCTTTACAGCGGTATTCTTCTCCACCTGTCCGCCGCTTACGGAAGCAACAGGAGCAGATGCCTTTGCAGGCACGGTTACGTCCATAACGCCGCTGTCATAGCGTTCTGCCATGTGAACACCGGCATAGCTCTTGACATTGGTATTGATGACAACCTGAACCTTATCGCTTGTTGTAAGTCCCGCATAAGCGAGCTTTACTGTCTTTGTGTAGGAGATTGCGCTGTCTGCATTCACCTTTTCGCTGTCTGCAAGAATGACGTTGTTGCTGTCAAGAATTACAAGAGCGTCGTTTACATACAGACCGATATTTGATGCAGTAAGTTCACCCTCTGACATATATTTGCTGAAGGTGATGAATACTCCGTCCGTTGTTGCTTTAATGGATTCAACTTTGGGAGCCTCGTAGCTTACAAGACCTATGTTGACATCAAGCTGAACGGGAAGAACAGGCATATAGTAGTTCCCGTCTGATTTCAGCGCCGCATTCAGTCCGTAGTCCGCGCTTGAGCCTGTGTCAACGGTTGTGTAACCGTCCTTAGAAGCAACAACGCGCCAGTTTCCGACAGGAACGAACCACTGATAGAAACCGTTTTCTCCCACGGTCTGCGGGTTAGGCTCGATTCCAAAGTAAGCGGAATCCGCAACAACTCCGTTTGTGCCGTCGAAATAGTACAGAGTTGCGGTTGCGCCGTCAATGACATTGCTTTCTACCGCCTCGTAGATAACGCCCGAGGGGTCCATCTTTCCGCGAGGACCTGACGGCATACGCTGATATGTTCTGCCACGGTTTGTTTTTCCGCTAGTCTTATTAGGGTTAAACAGGTCAAAGGGGAATTTCTCCCAATTTATCCTCTCGCAGTCTGCTTTTTCTTTTTCCTGCAAGAATTTTGTTGCATAGTAAACGTCGTAAGCAAGCGCCTGAGCTTGTGTACTAACCTGTTTAAGACTCTCTTTGATTTTGTCCTTGATGCCATCGGTTATCTGCCCTTGAACAAAATTTACCGCTATTTTTTCAGGACCTCCTGCTACATCGAGAAAAGGTTTAACAGTCGTGCTTGCTAACTCACTAACCATTATTTTACCAAAGTTTGATTCAATGCTCTTGATTTTGGTGATACTTCTTTTTACCGGTGAGTCCCCGGCACCCTTGTAAGTATTTGCTATCGCCACGAAGCATCTCGCGTTACTTAAGTAGAACTGATGGAGCAATTCTATTTCTTTTGCGGTTATCGGTTTACCCTTCTTTTTTTCTCTCATCACATCAAAAACAAAGGGAATATATTCCGGTATTTTGCCATAATTAACGTTTTTGACGCTAAGCGGTGCGCCCACAAGAGGAGCGGCGCTGACTGTGTTTGAGTTAGCCTCGGTTAAGCCATCGGAAACAAGGAAGTTGAAATCATACCATACCGTGAGAACGTCCATTACGCGAAGATATTCGGCATAATCGTCCTCTTCCTCTGCGTATTCCTTAGGCTGGAGAGTCGGGTCGTTTCCTATCTGAACAACGGTTTTGTAAGCCGTTTGGGTTTGAGTATTCCAAACGGTGATTGTTCTTGAGGAAAGAGTGTAAATCTCGTCAACATATAAATAGTCGCCGGGAGAATCGCTGTTGATATACTTCACCACCCTGTGCAGAGCAAAAACGCCGTTGGTCTGGGGGAGGTAGCCCTGCTCATAGCATATGATGAACGGGAGCATTTCATCTTCGGGCATACTCGCAAATTCGGCAATCTTTGCATTGTCCCATTGAACGTCCTCGTTGTAGCAGATAATTCCAACTTTATACTCATCGGATTCAAGCACAAAGGAGAAATCATCGGGAGTACCTTGGAACTCGCTGAATGCCGAAAGACCGTTCAAATAAGCACAAATTTCGGCAAATTCTGGTTCGCTAATATCGGCATCGGTGCTCGGCTTCATATACGCTTTGTCCTTGTGCATATAGGATACCCATGCGCCGTCGGGTGTTGCTCCGTAGAGGTAAACCTTTTCGGTCATGAAATAATTTGTGCCGTTAACACGGGTTGCCGGTATCTCAACCACCTCGCCGTTTCTGAGGTAGCTTACAAATACATCATATACCTGGTCGGGGTTATCAAAGGTAAGCTTCCACTGATAACCGGTTTCTGTGCGATTTGCGGGAACATAGTAGCTGGAATTTGCATTGACAGGGTCGCCGTCGTCCCAGACAACTATTGACCTCATACCTTCATTGTAGTCCCAGTACAGCTCGTTCTTAACCAGAGCGCCCATACCCGAGGAATAGAGCGTTTCTTCAACAGAAGACGATGTTTCGCCGCTTCCATCGGAGAATGCTCCCTTTGCGGAGAAAGAGATTGTTTCGTATTCGTCAAGACCGCTTTCGGCAATGGAGATTTTAGCCTTGTAGTAACCGCGGTTAGTGTCGGTCTTTACGGTTGCAATCGGCGCTCCGTTTGCATATACGGTTACATTATAGGGCTTTTCCCTTGTGGAAGCAGGTCCAACGCCGTAAACGGTAAAGCTTCCGTCAGCGGTAAGAGCGGGTACATTAAGAGAAAGCTCCCCGCGCTGTTCCTCGTAAATGCCGACAAAATTTGTTCTCTCACGGTTGTTCTCGTCACGATAAGTTAATGTAGCAACAGCGTTGAACTCAAGCGGATTTGTCATAACGACAGTTGTAGAGAATGAAAGCGGGAAACCGCCGTACTTTTTGAGCTGTTCTGCGCTGAGTGTCAGAGTAATACTGCCGTCCTCTTTGATAATACCGCCGTTGGCTACCTGATTCCAGCGGTTAGCGTCAAGCGAATGTCCGTTGACAGACAGCGAGCGTGTGCTGAGGAAATTTTCTGTTCCCTGTCTGTTTTGGTTGGTGACAATTTTCAGAGTAACGCTTGAGTTATCGTACATCTTGAAGCCTGCCGCCGGTGTGCATACCACATCAATATCGACAGTTTCCGGATACGTCTGCTTCATGGTTATACCTGTTGCGGCTTTGTTGAACGTGCCCTTGGTGTAAGCATTTGTCGGGACAACAACGTCCTTTTCCGTCCACTTACTATCGGCAAGCGTGAACGGAACCTTTGCGGTATAATTGGAAGAAAGTGTGTTTGCCTGAGAAAGTGTGCTGTAAGAACCTGCTTCAAGCGAATCGAAGTAGCCGGTTTCTATAAACACAGCGGTGTAATTTCCCGCATTCAGCCCCTCAAAATACTCGTTGCCGGTAAGAGTGTTGCCGATAGCACCTCTTCTTGTTTCGATAAGCTTTCCGCTTGCGTTGTAGAGCAATACACTGTAATTCAGGGCAAGCGAGCGTGATACCTGAATATTTGCACGACCTCTGTATTTAACATAAAGCGGTTCTGCCGCACCGATAATTTGACCGTTCTGGTTATAAATCGAGATTGTTGTTGAGCCGTATTTATTTCCGTCATCAAAGGTAAGCAAAAGCCTGTCGCCTGCGCTTACAAGAGAGGGATTGTCAAGCAACAGACCGTTATTATAGACGCTGTATAACAGCTTTTGACCGTTCTTGGTGAGAGTGCAGTCACTTTCGAGGAAATATAAATTGTACCGTTTGCTGTACGAGTCTTTTCCAAAGTCGCTCATATAGCACTCGGGCAGATAGATAAAGCCGTTTGACAGCCCCAGTGTAACGTCAAGGTCAAGGCTTCCTCTTGAGATATCACTGGCGGTTACGGTATAGGAATACTGCTCGGAAAGCGCGCTGTTTCTGCTTATGATTATAACAGCTCCCGCAGTGACATCGCTCAGCGAGAATCTGCCGTTAGAGTCGGTTTCTGCCCAAAGAGAACGCGAAGAGTTGTCGTCGCCGCTTATATTGCCTGAAACCGTTGCGTTGGTGCAGATTTCGGTGGTGCTGTCGGGCTTGGTAAAGCGTACCGTTCCGGTTACTGTAATGGAAGGAATCCGCGGCAGAGTAATCTCAACGCTCTGCGTGTTGCTAACAGGCTTGAGCGCCGACTCCTTATAAAGCGTCGCGAAATAACCCTTGGGAACAGCCTTTACATAAAGCGTTTCCCCATCGACAAGGCGCGCGGTTCTGGTATTGCTGAGAAGCTGTGTGCCTGCCGAATCCTTATACCAGTAGATATCGCAATCGTAGTAAAGATTTGTGCCGCCTGCGGTAACGCTGGCTGTGGCAAGTTTTGAGTTCTTGTCTGTGATTGTAACATTAAGCGTCTGTACAGCGCCGTTGGTGAGAGTTACATTCTTCGCCCCTCCGATAAGGCTGTATACACCTCTACCGTCAATCTCTTTAGTAATGTCAACGGTATATGTACCCGCATCGAGGAAATCAAGAGTTTGGTCAAAGATACCCCATTTCTCAAAAACCGTATCATCGTTGGAGTCTTTGATTACAAGTCTTGCGGAAACCGCGTCCCCTGTGGGAACAATATTCAGCACAGGCGCAACAGGCTTGTTGATAACGATTTCTTTTGATACAGCACCTATTTTGTAGACAATCTTCTCCACAGATGTCATATCCGCGGGGAATTTTGTGCTTGTGTAGAGCATTGCCTTGTTTATCTGCACGGGAAGTGTTGTGGGTACAGCATTTCCGTTATAGTACAGTTCAGCGGTAACGCCCGCTTTTTCTGTTTCATCAAGCTCGCGCGAAAGATAAACAAAACAGCTGTATCCGCTTTCGGCAATAACAGCACCGGCTTCGTTTGTGGACAGATAGATGTCGTAGTTGTTGTCAAAGGAAACCTCGGAATTGTTTATCTTGATAGAAAGCCTGACCGCTGAGGATAGTCCGTCTTCCTCTGCCGCCGAAACAGTGAACGACTGAGTTTCTACCGTTGTGGGAGTGCCCGAAATAACACCCGTTGCGCTGTTAAGGGTAAGTCCCGCGGGAAGCTCACCAACGGATACAGACCATGTGATAGCTTTTCCGGCTGTACCGGGAGTTGCCGCAAGTGTTGCTTTATAAGCCGCATTGACCTTGCCGTCGGGAAGCGAGGTTGTGGTGATAGTGGGCTTTGTTTTTGTTGATGTGCTGTTTGGAACAAAATGAACCTCGGAAAGTGCATTTTCAAAAGTGCTGTCGGAGGAAATTGTATAGCAATAATAATAGTAATCCGAGTACACATACACAATCTCATACTTTTCGGGCACTGCCTCAAGCTTAGCTTCACCTTCAACAGGCGTTGCGATATAGCCGTCGGTGTCGTTGCCGGTGAGGCTGTACATTGAATAACCATTCGTCACATTCAAATTTTCATCAATGATTGCGACAATACGGTATCCGTAATAATCCCCGTTATATGTATACACGGGGTAGTTGAAATCATCATTAGTGGCGTTGCAGAACTTCTGACGCTTTCGCTGAATATGCTTCTGAACCTGCACCGGCTGACCGCTCGACAGCTTGCCCTGTGCAATAATAGCGTCAGAGCTTGTTGATGTTTCATTTATTGTAACAGCAGGTCCGCCGTTAGAGCCGTATGCATTTACGGTGGATTCGGGCGCAACTTTGAGGACAGCCGGAGCGCCCTCCGCTTCAATATAAATGCCCTGACGTTCGGAAATGGCAACATTTTTATCGGGATTTACCGAGAGAGTGCCCGAGCCGGTTATGTTCAGCGAAGCCTCATATCCAAAACCCCATGAAATGATAGCGTCAAGAGTGCTTTCACCCTCAAGATTTATCTTGAAATCGCTTCCCATTTCGTTGATTTGCAAGTATTTTCCTGTTCCGGTAAAATTTGACAGACTGAGCGTGTTGGTATTCTTGTCATATATCATACCGTCAACAGCGTCAATCGCAACACCGTCCACCTGAACATAGAGTATCTTCTCAACATTTGTGGTTGACGTGTCACACAAATAGATATGCGCGGTGTCATACTCATATACTGCGTTTGGGTTAGGACCTGTCCTGTCGTCCGCCGCCAAGGACACGGTCGGGACAAACCCTATCGCCAAACACAAAGCCATAAGCAATGATAATGCACGCTTAAAAATTGACTTTTTCATCATGTTTCTCCTCATCGGTTTGTTTATACCCGAAATAAAGCAACCGCTTGTTTCGGATAAAGTTATCATCAATCCATCTTAATTTTATCATTTCCAGAAATTGTTTTCTACTACACCACGGTATAATATTGTCGAAAAACACCAAAAACAGAGGGGTAGTTTTGGTGTAGGTGGGTTGAAATTGCTTCAAGTCAATTGAAAATCCATTATAATACGCCAAGTACAATTACATAATAGCAAAGCCGAATGAACAGTACCGACAGACAAAAATCTCAAAGAAATCCCGCTCTACCCTTTACACTAGCCCGAGGTGTAGTCGAGTTATACGCTGGGTTTCCTCCGGATATCGGTGGAGAACGGTTATGTGGTGATGATAACCGTCTGCCCGTTGCGAACAAGTTGAGCATTATCTTTCGCCCATATCCGAGCAATATTTATCTGTCCCCACAAATTGTGACAAAAATCTTGACATATTATCCGGTTTGTGGTATAATATTTATAGGTTGAAATATACCAAAAAATTTTTCTATTAGGAGAGAAATTATGAAAATTGGCAATTATTATGAAGAAACAGTTTCCACCATCGACAATGTTCTCGAAAAGTTGTTCTATGCAATTATGTACAGAAGATGGGACCAAATGTTGAAAATAATAGAGAATGAAAATCTGAACTGGGAGCAAATTGCAGGTGCGAGATTCCGTGATACGGATATTACAATCAAGTATTGTATTCAGTGCAATCTGGGCTATTTGATATCCGATAAAAATACAGCTATATATGAAAAGTTGCGCGAAAAATTAGGCGATGCCTTTCAAGACTTAACGGAAGTGTACATCAAGTCGTATGACGATAAAAGGTTTTATCTCCAAAAAAGACAGTCGGCTTTTGATGTTTTTTGGGGCGGAAATCAGCCTGTACTGAATGTAACCTATTTTGAAAAGCAGACAATGCCCGCAAAACAGGTTATGACGAACGGTTGCTCAATGGTTCTCGATGAGGTGGGAACAGGAAAGACTGTTGCCGGAATTTATACAATTCAGCAGGTTATTCAGGATAGAATAATCAACAAACAGGGCTGTGATGTGGCTGTACTGGTTGTATGTCCCTATAACAAAAGAGAAGACTGGCACAACGATATCTTAAGACAATTGGGCAGACAATCGAAAATAGTTGAACAATCGGATAATGGAGAAATTGTTTTAACACCAAGCAAGACTCAAGGCGTACCTCATATCTACATTGAGGGTAATAAAGGCGGAGATACTCAATTTACTCAATTTAAGAAAGGGTTAACAACATACAATGGTCAAAAATGGGATTTGGTTATTATAGATGAGTGTCATGAGTGTTTTGGTAATTACTCCGATTTAAAAGCAAACAAAATGCTACTGTTAACCGCAACGCCCATTGTGAAGAACAGTCAGGGCTTGAGAAATTTCGATGATTATAATATATATTTGCTTAAAACGCCAAAAGTTATTAACCCCATCGAAAATCAAAATCCCAGCGAAAATGATATTTTTGTCTGCAATTTCAAAGAGGATATTTTCGATGTTGAAATAAACAGAAAGATAGAATTTGTTGAATGTGAAAGAAACCAAAACCGGCAAAAATGGTTCAACAGCTTGAGAGAAAACCAAGGCTTTTTTGCGGCAATTTTTGCCGACCAAGATGACAATCGTCTTGCAAAGAAAATGGAAGAGCTAAATCCCGGCACCAAAGATAGTTTTCACATCGAAAAGAATGGCAAGCTTGAAAAATTAGCGGAAATTATATTCAAACTTGAGGACAACAAATCTTTCTTGATTTTCTGTGAAACCATAAATACTGTGGATTTGATTTATGATTATCTCTCCAAATACGCATCAAACAAACTGATGATTGGAAAATTGCACGGTGATGTTGCCGAAATAAAAGGCAAACAGACCAACAGCAACCGCATTATGTCTGAGCTCAAAAATAATATCCGCAAGGGAAACCGAAGCATTTTCATTACAACCGGCAAAAGCGGCGGTACCGGTTTGAATTTGGGCGAGTTTAATGCCGTTATCCACTATGAGCTTCCCTTCTCAAGCAATGCTCTTGAACAACGTTTCGGCAGAATCGAAAGAGCAGACGACCTTATTTCGTGCGCCAACAACGACAAAAAAACTGTCGAAAATACAATGATTTTTATGCTCAATAAACCCGTTGACGGCGAAAGAGATTTTGAAACAAATCGTATGCTCTATTATTCAATCAATAAAATTCAGGTGACATATAAATATATGCCGGTTCGCAACACCATTTTGTTCAACAAGGATTATATTACGCGTGTTACAGAACAGGCTAAAATCGACTGCAAAAATATGCTTGATTCATTGCAAAAACCGGATTTATCATCGTTTTTTGCGTACATAAAAGATTATGATGCTGTGGCACAGATTGTTAACTCGCAGAAAGACAAGCTGAATCTCAAGCAGACCAAAGATTTAATCACAAACATAGAAACAATTCTCAATAACACCAATATAGATGTCGGTATTGACTCGGTGGATTCTATCAAGGCGTTTAATAAGAATTATATCGCTGAAGGTTCTTATGAAAAATTTGAAGAACAGAGAAAAGTCTTTGAAGGTTATATAGAATACATTCTGTGGCTTAAGCGTACACTTTCTTTCTGGGGCATCAGCATTATTTCTGATATCAAACCCGAATACGATGAAGCTTTTACCGAAACCATCGATGAAAATGCATCGGACGAAGCTGTTGAAGAAAAGAAATCTGCCGACCATATTATGATTATGAATAGCATCAATTCTGTGTTCAATAAAATCAAAGAAGCCCAAACGTGGGATATTGCCAAAGAATATCTGAAAGCCAAAATTATTGAAATTACAAAAGCTCTTGATGGAATAGAACCTGATAAAATCAATTGCTCGGGTGTGTTTTACGAGAAGAACGGCAATATCGTAAACAAGCGTTTTGACAAAACAAAGGAGGAGAACGTATGAATATCGCAGATTTGGAAAATGAAACAGCAAGCAATAAAGCTGATGAAATAATTACCGCTATTCAAAGAGGAGAGGAAACGGAAGATGTACGGGAGCTTATCGAGATTGCCGATAAGTTTCTGCTGGGCGATACAAAAGAAATACCCGATTTCCTGACGCCTTTTCTTGAACGCACCTCAAACGATTTAAAATCCACCATCAACAACTGCGTCAAAACCAGAAATAATCCCGAGAAAAAGGACGATTTGAAGAAGTACAAGGAGGGTTATTTCAACGAAATTATACAGAACGCCAACGATATTGTTAATCTTACAGGTATAAATAATCCGTCTGTTGAGGTAAGCGTAAGCAAGGAAGCTGTCACGGGCGGAGAAAAATATTCTGTCGTTTGCAGATATCCCGACAAAGGCTTTTCCCTCAAAAATATTTATGGTTTTTGCACGAAAGGCAACTCAGACAAAAATGCAAGTCAGGAAGGAATGTATGGCGTTGGTATAAAATCCTTGTTCTGCTTTGTCGATGAGTTTAGTATTGAAAGCAATATTCGTTTGTCTGTGTCTTCAGCCAAAAGTATTCTGGATACGGTTGAGTTGTCATACATTGAAAGCGCAAATAAGTCTATGACAACAACTTTATCTTTCTCTTTCACTTGGCTTGACGATGAAAAACAAAACAAGCACGCGGGCTTTAACACGAAAAAGCTCAAAGCCTTTATCGATGACGTTTACGACAAGAAAGCGGATTTCAGCCGCTATTTCTTCAGCGGCAACGACAACGAGCTGATTTTTGACGCAAGGTCGCTTTTCTTCACCGATTTGCGCGGCGAACGCGATTATAATAACAGTATCAAAGAAATTGTTGTAAAACAAGATGAAAATACTATTCTGACGATAAAATCGGAAGAAACCGTTTTGTTGAACGAAAACGCTTTGGTTAAGAAAGCGGTTGTTTCCGATGAAGACAAGTATATTGTCATACATTTTCCAAAGGACGAAATTTCTTTGGCTTTCAAATGCAATCAAGGAGATACAATCGGTTCTGACAGGCTTTATTCTACCTATTTTATCGGGAGCACTGACAAGGGTTATCTGGGAATACCTACCGGTTGCTTGGTGAACACAAAGGCAATCAACTCTTCCCGCTCGGGGCTTGAACGCGAAAATGAAAAAGACCCCGCTATTCTGGGGGAAATTATGAAAAAAGGACGAGAGGCAATAGGATTACTCTGCGAGCTTGCCGGCAACAATGCAGATGTTCTCGATGTTCTTTGTCAATTGCTTTCTCTGTACAGCGGACAAGCCGTTTCGGACGACGATGTGTTGTTACCGATATATATTTTCGAGAACAGCTTTGACATACTGCCAAAATCTATCGCAAACTGGAAATTCGGCGAGAAGAAATATATCCTGCTTAAAGAAGACGGGGTTGATAATGAAAAACAAATTATCACCCAAAATGTGCCGGCGCTTGATGACGAGAATAACCCCGCGAGATTATACAAATTCTATAAAGACAACTTCTTTTTAAATGATACCATCGTTTACGGTGACGATGATTACCAAAAATTAAGCTGTGGCGTGAAAAATCTGTGCGAAATGGTTTTCTCGGATAACAATTTGTGGATTAAACAACTGAGATTTCCGTTCATGCGCGGAATCCAAGACCTGATTACAAAGAGAATCGGCGGAAGCAGTTTTTCTACAATTCTGAAATATCTGAACGACGAGCAGTTTGACGAGAAAAACCGCTTGTTAGCTAAACAGCTCATTGCAAGATATGAGGTTAACAATAAGTACTTTGATTTCATGGGCAATTTTTCAAGAGATACTATCGGCGAATGGCTGTTTATGAATACAGATGGCGCGAATATCGATGACGATTTGAAAAATCAATACGCTGAATATGAGCGTGATTATGGCAAAACCAAGAACTTAATCAAAGATAAGATTTGTACTGCGCTTTACCATGAATCAGGCGCAGTAAACGGGAATGGTTGTGGAGAAACGTGGTATCAATTTTTGGGCTATAATTATACTCAAAAATCGTTTATAAATGAGGTGTATAACGATAATGATGTTTTGTTGTTATTGAAGCTCATTCATGACGGGATATTTTTTGTTGGCGTTCTTCATAATACAGATAAAACTTTCCGCAGCAAGTTTATAAATAATTATTGTAATCGAATATTGCGCGATCGACCCAGAAAAACAACGGATTGGGACGGCACTTTTAATTGCATCAATGCAGATGTTTTAGACAGAACAATGTCAACATTTGAGGGATTTGTTGCCGCACGAAATCTCATTGATGAGTATAATGATAATCCCTTTGTCAGTGATATCTACAAGCTCAATGGATATATCACCAAATGTGATATCAGCGAAATTGCTTTGGACGAGTTAAGCCGTATTTTTAAATGGCTGGCTACATACAACCTTGAAAGGTTGTCCCAATGGACATGGACGTTTTACCCCAATGACGCAATTACGATCAGGAATATATCAATCGATCTGCCGGAATCCGAGTCCGATTTGATTAGGTTTGTCAAGAAATTTGTCGATAATACCTTCATCAGAGTGGAAACAATCTCGACTGACAGCAGAAACCATTTTATAGGTTATGTCACAAATATCAACAATCATAACGGCATTTTCATAAAGCAAAAAGCATCGGATTCATTTGTAAAAGTGGGAAACGTCGGCAATATCAGCAAAAAGTTCCTGCTGATTTACAGCAATTTTTCTGACGAACAAAAAGTCTTGTCTGAGGTCGTTTCAAATCTAAAACTCAAATGTGGCTGTGACGACGAGGTTTGCTCTTATGTCAACAATTTTATCAATACGGATAATGTCAGAAATGTTTCTTCTGAATTGTATGAAAGGTTTTTGCAGAAAAAGAAGCTGGAACATATTTATCCGTTTGAAATTGATGATTTGATAGAAGGTGATATGACAAACGTCCGCACAATGGAGGATATTTACGCCGTTCTTTCAGACGAATCATCGTATGATAACCACTGTCCGATTTGCAACCAAATTCCCACGCTAAACATAAAAGGCAACGATGACTCAATCAGCAATCTGGAAAAAAGAAACAGCCTGATTGCTATGCTTGTTGCAAAATATCGGGGCAATCCTGTTTATGTTAAGATTTTGTGCTGTAAGAGCTGTTTTGAGGAGTACAAGCATTCTTTAACCGAGGCAACTATCAGAGATGACGGATTACCATATAAAAAGCTTATCCTGAAAAACAGGATTTCTACCGATGACAGAAACCATGATATTATTAACGAAGTGCCTATTTCACCCGATAACTGGAATCTTATTTGCACTGAAAACAAAATTGATTAGCACAAACGTTTTCGAGTGCTTTCGTGAAAACGGTACGGGATATTGCGTTATGGAATTTCTCTCGGATAACGCTTGAAAAAACTCACGCGATTAGTTTGTGAATAAAAAACCTCCTATTGCATTAAACCTACAATAGGAGGATTTTTTCGGTTAAGCACCGGCAACAGACTATGCCGCGGCAGATTTTTTATGCGTGAAATCAATGTGGGCGTAATCGGAATAGGTTTTCTGTCCGTTCTTGGTTACATACGCGCGTATGCCGGCATAATAGTTGCATCCGTTGTATAATTGATAAATTGTCAGACTTGTTTCGGTGGTGCCAAACTCAACCCAAGCTTCCTTTTTCGAGGCGTCCTTGAAGAAGGTTACCGTGTATCCCTCGGCGCCTTGAACCTTATCCCAACTGAATATCTCGCTGTCAGCATTTGTGGTTCGTTTTATGTTTTTCGGTGCCGAGAGCTTTTCTGTTGAAGCAGTTGACTTGTGCGTGAAATCCAAATAGGTATATTCGGAATAGGTCATCTTTCCGTTCTTGGAAACATACGAACGTATGCCGCCGCAATAGGCTTTCCCATCGGTAAACGGACTGAGATTTATTGCGGTGTCGGTTGTGTTGAACTCACACCATACGTCTTTTTTGTCCGAGTTTTTAAAGAGGGTTAATGTGTAGCCCGTTGCGCCGTCAACCTTATCCCATGTGAATTTTTCCCTGTCAGCATTTGCTGTTTGGCTTAGTTTTTTCGGTGCCGCAGGCTTGTCCTCGGTACTGCTGTGCTTGAACTCAAAGTTGGTGTAATCGGAATAGGTGCTCTTTCCGTTCTTGGTTACAACCGAGCGAACACCTCCATAATAGGTTTTTCCATCGGTAAACGGGCCAAGATAGATGCTCGTATCGGTCCGGTTGAACTCACACCAAACCTTCTTTCTCGTCGCGTCAGTGTAGAGGGTTATCGTGTATCCATCTGCGCCTTGAACCTTGTCCCAAGTGAATGTTTCGTTGTTGGCATCGGCTTTTCTGCTGACTTTTTTCGGTGCGGACGGCTTTTCGGGCGTGGCTGTCGTGTTGTCGGGCGTAACAATGTCCGCGTTTGTCCACTTGGAGTAAACCGCGTTATTGCCGCTTCCCTTCACCGCGCGTACACGAACATAAATGTGCTCGCTCTTGTCCGAAACAATGTAAGAAATTGTTGTTTGGTCGGGCTTTCTGGTCGCGCGTCCGGCAACGGTTGAGAAATCAGAATTTCCCAGCTCAAACTCATATTTGTCCGCTCCGCTTACAGCGTCCCAATCACATTGCAGTGCCCTTCTTCCATCGGTGGAGGGACGAACTTTAAGCTTGATGTTTGTCGGTGCCGCAATCGTATTATTTGTTGTGCTGTTGCCTGACGTGCTGTTCAGCAGTTTTATTCCGCTCGACTTGCTGTAGCTGAATGAAACTGGCGCGGATATCGTTTCGGTATCTCCGCTTTTCTCAACAGCCGCAATGGAGAAATAGTTCAGCTTTTCGTGGTTCCATTGTTTCCATACAGCATTGTTGGCATTCAACAAGCACGAATTTGCAACCTTACTCATTGTACTGTCGGTGCCATAATTAACAAAGAAAGTTGAATCCTTACTGCTGTCCCATTTAAGCTTCAGACCGGCATCCTGTTTGGCAATTTTCACGTTTGTGGGAGCGGCAAGTTTTTTGCTGTCCTTATCCGTTGCGGTTATCTCCGCCCAATCGGAATAGACTGTATTGCCGTTATCCGTACACCGCGCGCGAACCAAAACCTTGATGCTTTTTGCACCGTTTACATAGGGAATATACTTTTGAGTATCGGTTGAAGCGATATACATAATCTCGTTTCCGTTGCAGGACGCCTTAATCTCGTATTTATCCGCATCTGCAACCTTGTTCCAACTGAGTTTTATTCCCGCTTCGCCGCTTCCCACAACCTTCGGCGCAGGTTTAGCAAGAGTTTTTACCGAAGCGCCTGTGTCTTGAGCGGTGACTTTATAGTTGTTCTTTTCAACCTCGGGTGCCCAAAGCTGAGCAGTATCTATCTCGTAAATGTGAGATTTACTTTTGGGATTAGAATTCGCTTGTGTTGTGCCAACACCAATCCAATCAGTATTGTAGCCTTTATCAAAATCATTCCAGCAGACATCAACAAAATAATACTTGTTGTCGTCAAATTTTATGGTATTCCACGCGTGTGTTTCACTTAACGCTGTAATCGCGTCTATACCCATAGCATTTGACATCGCCGTCATTGTGAGAGCATATCCCGCGCAAACGGTTACGGGAAGCTTTAACACCGAGTATATGGACTGGTTTGTGTCATACGCCTTGTCTTTTTCCGCCTGAGTATGTTTATCCTTGTATCTTATAACAGGGTCGTATTTTATCGAAAGGCAAATTTTCTTGTTTGCAGAAAGCAGTTTCTGATATGTCGTAACTTCATCGTCACTGCACTCGGCTATCCAGCTGTCGAGCTTGTTGAAAATCTCATTTGTGGTTTTTCCGAAGTCCTCGAGCTCTAAAGCAAAATTATTTATACATACGAATAAAGTGTCATTTGATGCCGCATAGCCACCTTTTAAAAAGTAGTATTGCGGATTATTGTATTTGAACCAAGAAATCAAACTACTAAGTTTTTCTTTTGGAATATTTAAGTCGCCAAATTTTACGCCCTTGATAGTACTGTACCAATCTTTGCGTATTAAAAATCCGCCCATGGGATTTTCGAGGTGCTCGCGGCAAGCCGCGTCAAGTCTGTCATAGAACACACTTTCATTGTATGTAAGCTTCTTTTTGGCGGTGGAGCTTGTGTATTTGCTCCAGTCGCGCTGTACAACTGCCGTGCCCTTGTTTTGCGTTGAACCAAATAATTCTTCCCTGTAATTATCATAAAGAAGATTCATTTGGTCGGCTTCTTCATCGGAAATTGAGAAAACCTCTTGCTCAAAATCTTCCTCGGATAAAGTGAGCAGTCTGCTCAGCTCTCCGATTTCTTCGCTTAGGTTCTCGTCTTCGGAATTTATTCCATCGGGACTAATTCCCGTGAAAGAAAACCCGCTCGGAAGACTATCCGATGGAATTAAGCCGCCCGCGTCATTTCCCGACGGATTAAAGCCGCTCCAATCGATTTCCGGCATATCCGTTGTTTCGGATTTGCCCGAGCTTTCCGTTTCATCGGAGCTTTTTACTGTTTCTTTTGACGTGTTTGCGGAACTGCACCCCGCAAGCGTCGTCACAACCATTGTCAATGCCAGAAGCATTGCACAAAGCCTTTTTCTCATACCATAACCTTCTTTACCTTGATGAAATCATTCCACTCTCGCCGCGAATGTGAGCCGATTATTTTACCATAACGGTTAAAAGAGAAAGATTGTCGTTGCCGCCGTTAATCCGCTCCATTGCGCGCAACAAAAGCAACTCTGTCCAACGGCTTGCGCTGTCCGACTTGAGATAATCGATGAGAATTTCCTCATCGCGCAAAAACTCCCAAGCGCCGTCCGTACACAACAAAAACGCGTCCCCCGTTTCAACGGGCACGTCAAATTCGCATACATCGGGCTGATATCTGTCCACGCCGCCAAGACATCTCAACAAACAGGACTGGTCTTCATCAGAGCCTATCTGGTCGCGGGTAATCTCGCCCGCCTTGTACTTTTTGAACGCTACGGAATGGTCGCTTGTAACCGCGTAAAGCTCGTTTTTATGTATGAAATAAACTCTCGAATCACCCGAATTTGCAAGAACAGCTTTGTTCCCGCCAAGCGCAAGAACCGCAACCGTTGTTTTCATAACGGTATTGGTTTCCTGCTGAATAGCAAGTATTCGCTGATTTGCCTCCTCGATTTTTTCGGCAACCTGCTGAACCATAATTTCGGGCAGGAAATTCCAACCCGAAATTATCGTTTCAACAGCAGTTGCCGAGGCAACTTCTCCGCGGTTATGACCGCCAAGCCCATCGGCTACAACAAAAATTCCGCCGTTTTCGTCAAACTTGCTCCCGAGGGAATCTTCGTTGTAGCTTCTGCCGCCCTTGCTTGTGTATTCAAATACGTCAAGCCACATTTATTTCACCACTTCAACTCTGAGCACGTTCGCCTTATCGCCGACATAGAAGCAGTCGCCGGTGCGAAGAACAACCGGTGTATTCGGCGTGAGCTTTTGTCCGCTTACAAGGAATGTGCCGTATGTAGAACCGAGGTCAGTGAGCGTGAATGTGCCCGATGTACTGTCAAAGCTAACCGAGCAGTGAACACCGCTTACGCCCTGCGTTCCCTCCTTAAATACGATAACACAGCTCGCCGTATTTCTGCCGATTGTAACAGGCGCTTTTCCGACAGGGAAGGTTTTTCCGTTGTGCTGAACAGCCATTGAACGAATAACCGCAGTCATTGTGCCAGCAGAAGCAGTCCCCGCAGTTGCGCCCTTTGCCGCAGGTGTACCCTTTGCCGCAGGTGTACCCTTTGCCGCAGGTGTACCCTTTGCCGCCGCCTTCTTTTTCATCATCACAACAACTACCGCAATTCCCGCAACAACCACAACAGCACCGATAATAATAAACGGTACAGGGCTTACGCCGGAGGAAGCAGATGCAGTTTCATAGGGAATGTTGTTCTTGCCAAGGAAGGTCATAAGCTCATTGGAGCTGATGGAATAAAATTCCTGCGCCATATCGGTTCTTTGTGTAATACCATTAGTATTAACGCCAACAACAGCTCCGTTGTCGGTTACAAGCGGGCCGCCGGAATTTCCGTGGTTCATTTTTGCGTCATGCTCTACTCTTTCAACGCCCTTGCCCTCGCTCATAACAATTCGGCTGATTGTACCGTTGTGAACTGTTGCGTCTTCCGCTCTGTATTTGCTTGCGCTGGTATATGAGTTTTCACCCAATCCCGGATATCCGACAGTATAAACGCTTGTGCCGGTCATTTCGTTGTTTACCGGCATAATCTTCAGCGAGTGCCTTTTATCTGTGGCTTTCTGGAGATTAAGAACAGCGAGGTCAACTTTTTCAACATCTCCATAGCAATCAACATAAGCTATATCATAATCGTCCTCGGAGTAATAAATTCTAATCTCACAGCTGTTGGCAAGATAATAGGTGCCGTCGCTTCTTTTGTAAATACTGCGGCCGCCTTCGTCTGCCGAAACATAATCTTCGATAACATGACAGTTTGTGACAATATACTGAGGATTCTCTCCGGATTTACCCACAAAGAATCCTGTACCCCAGCTCCAATCCATATCTTCCACTGTTCTTACGGGTACAAGTTTATCTGTTTCCGCATTATATGTGCATAAATATATGTCCTTTAAACGAATGACAACAACGCACACGCCTTCTCTGACGCTGTTGTCAAAAGCGGCGGACGCCGTAAACGTAAGCATCGAGAACATCATAAATATCGCCATAATTACCGCAAGAACGGCTGACGACCTGCGAACATATTTTGCTTTCATATTGATTACCTCTCAATCTTTAATTGCATTTTATTATTGAAACCGTGTAATTGTCCTGATTTGGATTTTGGTGCTCGGCGATATGCTCCTCGAGTCTTCTGCACATATCGGCGGCTGTCGGCCACTGCAACGACTCGATTATCTCCTCCTCCGTGAGAACACCGCCCACGCCGTCCGAACAGGCAACCAACACATCACCCTTGCGAAGATTAAGCGGGCGCACCGTGCAGTCAATATCAGAAATTCCCGGCATTCCCAGAAACTGCGCCAAAGCCGCGGCATCGTCAGCTCTGCGGCATTCCTCGGTTTCGGTGGACTCGCGGTGAATGTTTTCGCGATACATCTCGTGGCAGATATTGTGCTCACGATTGAGCCGCAACAGCTTCCCAAATCTGTAAAGATAAAAAAAGCTGTCGCCGACGCTTGCAAAATGGAGCTTTTCGTTCAGGATAATCCCGATTACAACCGTGCTTCCGCCGTCACCGCCGAGAAGCCGCTCGACTTCCTCCGAAGCCACATAAACGCTCTCCTTCAACTGCTCGGAGATATTGCCTGTCCTGTCCATTGCCGCAAACGATGCGCGAAAGGATTGAACTGCGGTTTCGCTTGCAAGCTTTCCGTCCTTCATTCCGCCCATTCCGTCGCAAACCGCAAACAAAAGCCCGAGCTTATCGCTTTTCTGTTCATCGAGCGCGTTTACCGCCGTGAAGGAATCCTCCTGCCTGCCTCTTGCACCAATTCCCTGCAAATTCCCAATCTCATAGCATATTTTATCGGTGCTAATCAACTCGGGGCTTACAGTCACTTCAGTTTTCTTATTCACACGTCCCATTATTCATTTCCGTTCTTCTTTTCGTTTTCCCACGCGAACTTATCGTTGCAGAAAGGAACGAAAATCAGCTTGAAATCGCCTATCTCGATAACATCGTATGTGTTTAACGCCATCGGCACATACACGGGTTCATCGTTGAGATAAACGGGATTTGTGCCGTCCGCAGGGATAATGTGGAACGCATTGTGCTTGCGGTCGTAAGCGAGCTTTGCGTGATTTTCACGCGAAATGCTGTTGTCGCCCTTGAGGCAGATATCCGAGCTTTCGCCTCTGCCGATGGAATTGTTTTTGCCGAAAATTCGGTAATCCTTGCCCTTTTCGGGACCTTCAACGCAGACAAGCCAGCCCACAACAGGCTCAAAGCTCATCTTCTTCTGGAAAGCACCGACAGTTTTGCCGATATTGCTTTCCTCCTGACGGTTTCTGAAGCTCGCGGGAGCTACTGTTGCTCCTATCTCCGAGCTTTGCGGCATATTCCCCGCAACCGTCTTTCCTACATTGGACGCACCAAAATCAATGCTGTTTCCGGCGTTGACGCAATATGGGCAAGCCGCATACTGGTCGGTGTCATAGATGTGTCCGTTTCCGCATTCTTGTAATGCCATTTTGTTTTCCTCCTGTTTATTCTGTTATAATAGAACCGTTAAGGTCATATTTTCTAGCCCTCATTACTCCGTCATCAGTCGTCACATAATCGACTTCATAATAATCGGAATATTTAAATACGCTACAATATCCCACGTCGCTTCCAACCTTACTTAAGCAATCATATTTGTTGTTAGTTAAACTATAATGATACAACCCACATTTGTTTCCTTGGGGGTTAATTGCGAAAAACACCTGATCGTCTACTACATTTAAATTATTTATTGTGGCATTCTCGTAGCCAACGGCAGTTGCTATTGGACTTAAGCCCCAATACTTTACAGGGCTTAAATTAGCGTCAAATCTCCGAACAAAATAATCATTGTCCTGTTTCTCTAAGAAATATAAATACCCGTTGTCGAAAACCAAATCTCTAATAGCATCTTCAAAGAAAATTTTCTTGGTTTCTTTTTTGAAATTTGTTGAAGAAACCTTGTGGATTGTACTAATCGAATCCTCAACCGTTACATAGAACAAACTGTCGTCACTGAATGTAGAACTGTAGGGATTTGGAATAAATATTGTTTCCTCTTCCTCGTAGGTTTTTCTCGAAACGCGGTGCAGAACTTTATCGGTTGTTAAGATAAAGAAATAGTCTTTGGAGAGATAAAACTGCATGGCTCTATAGCCCTTAAGCTGTTCTACATAATAATGCTTGCCTTCGGATATATCATAGCGACATACATAACCATTCCATATGTCATAAATGTAATTTCCTTCTTCACAAATATTATAAAGCTTTCCCGATAAATCTTGCAACGTTTTTGTCCATTTGCCATCTATAGCTACTTTTAAAGTGTTATAGTTTTCATCAAGAAAAGCACTTTTAGAAGCATAACCACGGTTTTTGATATTCCCGACGCTGTTGCCGATAATCTTGGCATTTCCCTTCGTGGTTACAGTTACCGCACCCGATGAACTCGATGAGCTTGCGGGTTTTGACGAACTCGATGAGCTTGCGGGCTTTGAGGAACTCGATGAGCTTGCGGGCTTTGACGAACTCGATGAACTCGAGGAAATCGAAAATTCCGGCAAGCTTGATGAGCTTGAACTGCTCGATGAGCTTGAATAGCTTGAGGAACTGCTTCCGCCCGTTGGGACATTGTTGCTCGATGAATTAACCGCAATCGGCACGATAATCGCCGCCGCAAGTCCCACAACACCCGCAGATATCGCCGCAATTATTGCCGGCTTCTTGACCTCTTTTTTCGGCTTTTCGGGCTTCGGCTCGTCTTTCGCTTGATTATTAACAACTGCCTGCGTTTTTTCAATAACCTCTTGCTGAGCCGGCTGAACGGGCGCTTGCTGAACTGTCGGCTGAATCGGTTGAACAGCAACTTGCTGAGCCGGCGCTTGCTGAACTGTCGGCTGAATCGGTTGAACAGCAACTTGCTGAGCCGGCGCTTGCTGAACAGGCGCAGTGTAAACCGGCTGAACAGCAACTTGCTGAGCCGGCGCTTGCTGTTTCTCGTTCAGGAAAACATTTTTAAACGCCAACATTGACTCGAAACGGTCACCGGGCTGTACACTTAATGCCTGCAAAATCGCCTGCTCCTGATACTCCGTTATCTGCACGCCAAGACTGCTCGGCGGGATAAGGTCGTCCTCCTCAAGTCTGTCCACGGAATCCGGAGGACGTCTGCCCGTTAACGCGAAATAAAACGTTGCGCCAAGGCTGTAAATATCCGTAAACGGACCTTGCTTGCCCCTGCGCGTGTACTGCTCCTTCGGCGCAAAGCCGTGCTTCAGGATAACGTCAAGACTGCGGCTCTTGTCGCCAAGGCTGTACCGCGCCGCACCAAAGTCAAGGAGCTTGACCTTGCCGTCATTTGTTATGTAGATATTGTCGGGGGTAACATCGCGGTGAACAATGCCCTTGCTGTGAACCAAATAAAGCGCGTCCATTATGGGCAGAAGAATTTGCTCCGCTTCCTCGCAACTGATTTTTCCGCCGCGCTCTTTCAGATATTCATCAAAGCTCACGCCCTCGATGTAATCCATCGCAAAGTAAGCCGTGCCGTTTTCCTCAAAATAGGTGTGAATACGCACAATATTCTCGCAACCGATAAACTCCGCGAGCGTTTGCGCTTCCTGAAGAAAGCCCTCTTTTCCGTACTCGTAGTTATCCGAGCGTTCGCCGGGATACGAGATAACGGTTGTTCCTTCACGATAAGCAAGCGTGTCGGGGAAAAACTCCTTCACGGCAACCTTTTCGTTGGTTTTGTGGTCAACAGCACGATAGGTTATTCCAAACCCGCCCTGCCCGAGCACCTTCTCGATGATGTACCTCCCCGCAAGCACTGTCCCCGTCGGCAACGCAAGCGGATATTTTTCATCAAAAGCCATTTTCTTTCCTCCGTTTATTACATATATTTATTTACTTTAAAAAACAAAAAACCGCTTTTGGCGGCACATAAAATGAGCCACCAAAAACGGTATAATTCTATATAAATTTTAATTTTAAGCTATTAAAGGATACAGTTATCCTGTCTGTCTGTCTGTCTGTCTGTCTGTCTGTCTGTCTGTCTGTCTGTCTGTCTG
>CALZUA010000034.1 GCA_945829235.1 uncultured Clostridia bacterium
ACTTTTGGCAAGCTGTGTTTTAATTGCAGCTATGGGAATCACACTGACAGGCTGCGATTTAGACAACAAGGGCATTGTTGACGAAATCAACTCCGTCGTAAATGACGAAAGCAGCCGCGACACGGATTACGGAAACAGCAGCGACACGAATACCGAAAACAGCAGCACGGATAACGAAAGCAGCACCGACACAAACATCGAAAATCCGAACTCGGGAACATGGGTACTGACAGAAACGAAGTATTATGCCTATATGAATGGCGAAGAACCATATTTTATGGGAGAGAATACCAAATATAGATGTTCTTATAGTGTGACAGATGATAATTTCGTAAAGTTCCTAACCTCCGGTGGTTTTACTCATCCTACTAATCCGAATAATAATAGTCATATAGATGCATATAATTTATGTTCGATACCCGATAATTCATATCCGGCAGGCGGTCTTGTAACGCTGCAAGTAAAAACTTATTCAGAAAATGTAAAAGGCGATTGGTATCCCGCTGTCGGCGCTTGGATTGCAATAGCCTGTGAGGATAAAGAAGAGGCTGCCGGGATGGACCCTTATTTGTATTTTTTACAGAACACGAGTATCAAATTTTATTCAGCTCTTAAAGACAAGTATGATTTGTGGGTAGACGGGAATACAAATGATACCCTTACAGTCAATATGCCGGAAGAAGCCAAAAATGGTGACCGTATTGCCATTGTGTTTGAGGAAAATATGGCTAGAGGTAGTGGGGGAGAATATGGTGTAGGTACGTTTGCAATGTGGATCTATACATTCACGGAATAAACTCCTTCCGATACTGTATCTTGGACTGCTTCAATCAATAAGGCTATACTCAATAGCCATATTGTTACGCAGAGCTTCACAATAGGGCATTGAGTTAGGGGATAATCCCCTAAAACCCCTTTCGCTTGACCCCACGGTCAGCGACTTAAACTCCGAAACTCCAAAATGGATTTGCGGAGCGTTGGGAAGATAAAATCTTCCGCACCTCATTTTCAAGTGGGAACACAGGCAAGGTAAAATTTCTTGCTGTAAAAATTTACCTATGCCGTAGCAGGGAGATAAAATTCCCGACCTCGAACTTTTACCTCTGTTTCTCTCAAGGGGAAATTCAACCATGCAATAGCTTTATCTCTGTGTGTCCTGCCCTATAAAAGCTATACCCTCCCGCAGTTCAGCCCGAACGCAGGAGGGTTTAACTATTCTTTTCGGCTTTGTAGTTAACGCTAAATCTGCTCGTTATCTCGCCTATATGCTTAGACGCTCCGTTTCATTAAGCCGCTTGCCAAATACCTCAACACAGGTGTTTTTGCTCTCCATAGTGATAAAAATCCTCCTCAAAAATTGTGAAAAAGACTATATTTGTGGAATTATGAGAAATATACCACAAAAACCTTGACGAGCCAAAGTGGAAGTGTTATAATCAATAACAATACCACAACAATCGTCTTTATTGTTATGATACCACGATAATGATGATTTGTCAAGTGGAATTTGGAAACGGGAGGTGCGGATTATGATAACATATAGGTAAGCGCAAAACATTTTACAGAGCTGAAAGAAAGAATTTCTTTTTCAGCATTGCTTTAGTTAGCAAAGCTTGAAACCATGACTTTAATGACGTTGTTATCAATAGATTTATCCACCAAAAACACTTGCAGAAGGAGGCTTTAATGTCACTTACAGAACTCAATGAAAAGTACAAAGAGTACCCCGCAGTAATTCGAGAGTACGAAATCAGCGGAAAGAAATACAGGGTACATAGTCACTTTGTCGGTACGAAAGATATAGACAAGGTGCTTCACCAAATTGCGCTAAATCGTGCGATAAGAGAAACACTTTCGGCAAATGTCGCTTGAAATAACAAAACACTATTGCCATATTCGACAATTTATGCTATAATGAGGTTGTCGAATATGGCTGCTTTGTTTCGGAAAGGAGTTTTTTATGGCAAAGCAGACAACTTATAACGCAGGGGTTTATGTAAGGCTTTCAAAGGACGATGAGAGAGCCGGCGAGTCCCTTTCAATCGAAAATCAGAAGCTGATACTCACAAAATATGTTGCGGAGCAGGGCTGGAACCTCGTTGATATTTATGTTGACGACGGCTATTCGGGGACGAGCTTCGACAGACCTGCCGTGACACGCTTGCTTGAGGACGCAAAAGCAGGAAAAATCAATCTGATTATTGTAAAAGACCTGAGCCGTTTCGGAAGAAACTACATTCAGGTCGGGCAGTACATCGACTACATTTTCCCAACCTACAATATCCGCTTCATCGCACTGAACGATAATGTTGACACATTAAACAGCAACAGCACCGCTATGGATATGCTGCCGATAATGAATGTATTCAATGAGTGGCACGCCGCAAACACAAGCAAGAAAATCAAGGCGGTTATCGAAGCAAACTGCAAAGCAGGAAAGTACCGCACAACCTTTGCACCTTACGGTTATGTCAAAGGCGATGATGAAAACCATTTGCCTGTGGTGGACGAGCCTGCCGCAAGCGTAGTGCGCCGCATATTCCAAATGCGTTCGCAGGGTATCAGTCCAAGACACATTGCCGACACGCTGAACAGCGAGGGCGTTCCTATTGCTTCGGATTATCTATACGCAAAAATGGGAAAGCCCAACCCTCGTAGAACAAGTCATCTATGGTGCGCCGAAAGAATAAGGGCTATGCTCAACAATCCTACATATCTTGGTCATCTTGTGCAAATGAAAACAACAACGGTGTCCTACAAAAATCACAAAAATGTGAAGAAAGACCCGTCCGAATGGATAATCGTTGAGAACACTCACGAACCGCTTGTTTCGCAGGAAATATGGGACAAGTGCCGTGAAATGGAAGCCTCGGTAAGTCAGGGCAAAAAGACGAAAACGGGGTTTGTTGCGGCGTTAAGCGGTTTGATGTTTTGTGCAGACTGCGGCGAGAAAATGCGGTTGGGCTGGAACAACACCACAAACGGCAGTAAGAAAAAGCCAAGAAAGTATGTGCGGCATAATTTCAACTGCGGCAGATACAACCGTCACGGCAAAATCGCCTGCAAAAGCCACTATATCAAGATGAAGGATATGAATGCGCTGGTGCTTGCGGATATTCGTTCAATGGCGGCGTTGGTGGTTGAGGACGAGAACGAAGCACGCAGGCAGTTTCTTGCTCACAAGGAAAAGCAGAATGCTCATCAGACCGAAGCAGAGCAGAAAAGGCTTCGTGAGGGCAAAACAAGGCTTGCGGAGCTTGAAACGCTTATCCCCTCAATTTATGAGGACAAGGTGCTCGGCAAGATACCCGAAGCGGTGTGCGTAAATCTCTTGGAGAAGTATCAGGCAGAGCAGAGATTAAGGCGCTTGAGGAAAAGCTGTCCGCCGTTCAAAAGGACGAGCACGATGTTGAGGAGTTTATTCGCCGCTTGAAAAAGTACACCGATGTGCAGGAGCTTACCCGTGAGATTGCTCTTGAACTCATAGAGTACATAACGGTGGACGAGTACGCCGCAGACAGACCGAGAGATATTCATATTTATTACAAGTTTCTCGAAAAGCCTCTTCAGCACAAGAAATATCTTGTTGTGGATAAGGACGAAGAAACCGCTTGATTTGGCGGTTTGATGGAAGAATTAGATTTATGTGACCTTTTGGGGTGTTGAATACTTTAAATGTGTATTGTCATCAGTTTCAGAACGCACAGGCAAGAGTTGCCGAAGCTATGGATGGGGCATTCGGGTTTCTTGACGGTAGCAAGCTAGAGGCTTAAGGCGTGTATCCCGGAAAAATCCGCAATAGCGGACAAACAGCGGACAAGCCGAAATTTTGGCAAAAAGAAAAGCCCACAAAAGGCTTTGTTAAGCCAAATGTGAGCTGGGATTGTGGTGACCCGTACGGGAATTGAAAATCACTCTCGGCTTTTTGTGAGTTGATGCGAATTGCACGAAATCGCATTGTAGAGCCGTTTGTGAGGGGACGCGACAAACCGATTTTTCGTAAAATAACGGGTAATAAAGAACAATTAAAGAACAAATAAAGATCAAAATTCGTGGCAAATCTCTACTGAAATCTAGGCGTTTTTTAGCAAACCGTCGGGCTGTATAAAGCAGCCTGACGGTTGTTTTTGAGTAAGTCAAGCCCTTGCGAATAAGTGCAACGGGCTTATTTTTTTGCCAAAACATACTTTCTACTTTTTCTCTCACCGATAGGTGTAATTAGCCCTTTGTTAACCATCTTTGAAAAAATCTTCTTTACAGTCGAATCTTTCAGACCGATTAGTTCACAAGCATTCTTGTTTGAAATACTGCCGTTTTCACGCAAATAGTCAAGAATAATTTCTTCACGTTTATCGGTATTTATCGGCATTTTATCGGTGTTTATCGGCATTTTATCGGTATTTATCGGCGTTTTATCGGCATCAATCGTTTCCGTTTCATCATTGTTGATGTCAATCAGTGGAATCTCAATCCTGAAAATGTCATCTTCAATCAGCATCGGCTCGCTGTCAGAATATAATTTAGTGTATTTATAGAGGTTGCGAACGCCTGAACCAAGCTCGTCGGCACAACCTATATTGTTGAAGAAATTTGCAATAATAGGATTCTTGGGGTAAGGCGTAAAATTATCTGCCTGAATTCGCCCGTAGTGATAGGTTTTGTTTGCATTTTCGGTTAGAATTTTATCCTTTTCGATAACAATTTTTGCAGGAAAAGGATTCATATATTCGCGGTGCATAAGGATATTGCTTACAATTTCGCGAGCAATAATACTTTTGACGCTTATACGTTGAGTTCCTTCGAGGACAAACTTGTCGTCAATATGACGGCAGATGAAATCTGTCAGACGATTAAAGCTGTCGATTAAGTTCGTGCGAACATCATCGCGGTCATCATATCTATCAATTTTTTCGACACGATAAATTGCATCGGTTTTGTACGCAGGAAGACAGGATTTAATTGTATCATCTTTGCCAAAAAGCAAGACTGCAGCGAGATTGAACCCCTCATTTCCCGAAACAAAGTCACGCTCGTAAAGACCCGCGCTCCTGAAAATTTCCATGTCGTCCATTTGAATCCACGGATGATTGGGGTCTTTGCTTTTGACTAAATTGCGGACGCGGTTCATAAGCGACAAATCCAGTTCGTTGATGGTCAAATACGGCAGCAGCTTCTTTTCGGTAAATTCAGTTTGTTTTCGCATATACAGTTCAGCCATCTGTGTTGTGTTGTTGCTGATATTTATATCGGCATCTTCAATTCTGTCATAAGTTATTTTGTTGCAGGTATGAACCTGAGAGCTTTTCGGAACATAGACATAAAGAATGGTTTTTCCGTCAATTTCATATTCATCAGCCGACAAATACAGCGTGGGAGAAATCTTCTGCGGATTGTTCAGCATATTGGAGAAATTTTTCCGCATATCTTTAACGCATTTTGGATTTACGCCAATAATTTCTCCGTTATCGTTAACGCCCATAAAAATATGACCGCCAAAACGATTTGAGAAAGAGCAGACAGTTGGATAAACCTCGGCTGCAACCTCATTTTTGCATTCCTTAAATTCGATAGTAACCCCTTCGCCTTGAGAAATAAGGTCGAGTATAATTTCTTTTGTCATACTTTCACTCTCCGTTTCTGTGCAACCTTGTTATTACATAACAAGTATACGTTTGATTTTACGAATAAGCCGCTATTATACTTTTCGATTATTATAACACATTGTTTAAGCTTTGTCAATCTGTCATAGAGAATCGTGCGACAGACGGGGAAAAATGCTCTCGGCTTTTTACGAGCTGATGCAAATTGCACGAAAGCACATAGTAGAGCCGCTTGTGAGGGAGTGCGACAAACCGAATTTTCGTAAAATAACGGTTGATAAAGAATAATTAAAGAACAAAATTCGTGGCAAATCCCTACTGAAATCTAGGCGTTTTTCATTCGTTTGAGATCGAGCGCGTTTTCTCTTTTCGATGATACCTTCGCCTTCCTCACCTTATTTGAAATTGCAAGAGTTTAGCGGGATTTTTGCAGGGGAGAGCATAAAAGGATAATAAACGACTTGAGTTCAACCGCCAATGTTCTATTCCTCCGAGAAATAACATTCCGCAATCCTATCAAGCTGTTTTGCGATTGCTGAAAAATCTTGATTAAGGTCAAGTGTTTGTGCGCCGATGCTGTTTTTGTCTATCACAAACGGCTTACCGTCGGGAAAAATTTCCTCATCGGTTTTGGCATACAGCAATAGTCCCGAAACATTTCCGGTATTATCTTTATCCATATTTTTAACATAAGCAAAAATCTGATAAAGGTGCGAAGACCGAAGCGATAACTTGTCATAATTTTGTGTCATTGTTTTGTTGTAATACTTTGCGTCAATGATAAGCGTTTTTTCGCCCTTTTGCAAAGTGATATCTGTCCTCATTTCTGGCAAAAACTGTATCATTGCATTATCGGGTGTTTCGGTCAAATTCCATTTAATGTGCTGAGATGACGTATTAAGCGTAGGATGGTGCTGCTTGAAATACTCTAAAATAAAGCGCTCATAGAGCCGTTCCATGTGCTCATCGGAAAAAGCAAGAAGCCTGTATTTTCCGTCTTCGGTTGTTTGAAGCAATCCATTAAGCACAAGATAACAAATATTAAGCAAAAGCTCATAATTTCGGTTGTTGCGCTGAAAAATAAGTCTGTTCCAAGAAATATTGTCGGGCTGAATAAGCCTCACATTCCCAAAAAACACAAGCAGCTTCTTTAGCATCTGTCTGCGTTCGATATCAACATCTTCTGCTTTGACAAGCCGGTCTAGGGTTGTTTTGAGAATTCTGTTATAAATATTATCCTCGGTAAATTCGTCAAACTCGCAGGCAATCTGCCTTTTTCGCCTCATTTGCAGACTGATTGTACCATTCATATTCAGCTTCCCGCGTATTACAGACAGGTTTTCCTCCGTCGGTACATATTCGCGGTACAATCCCTGCTTTAGCTGTCTTGAGATACCTTTTGAGAGAATTGCCGTAAAAAGGTCATGGATTTTGTCAAATTCTTCTGCGGCAACGCTTTCAAAATCTTCCTGTTTCAGAATTTGGAAAGCATACGACAGCATATAATAGATATTTTTAATGAAAATGCTCTTATCAGCCGTCATAATTCTCACCTATTGACTGATACAGTGTTTTTGTCCAATCGTTAACCTTTTTGTCATCGTCAAACCAATATTCTTCAATCAAAGGAATAATCTCGTATTCAATAACATTCCGTACCCATTCATCGTCAATAACATCAACATTTTCCGGAGCAAAATAGCTGTGTCCTATCTCAAAGCCCTTGCCGAGTGAACTGTCATTGCGTATTGCGTTGTTTAGTTTTTTTATCTCAGCAACCGCACTGTGATACATCTTGCAGTCAATTGTTTTTATATAATCATCGAAGCCGTTGTGGTCGGCGTTTTCAAAAGCAGGCTTCATAGTGTAGAAGCTGAAACGTCTGCGCAAAGCGTAATCTATCATAGCAAGACTGCGGTCGGCGGTGTTCATCATACCGATTATGTGAAGATTATCGGGAATATAGAACGACTCTCCGCCGTAAACGAGATTTATCTTGTGTTCCTCACCGCGCTTGTCCGTTTCGATAAGCATAAGAAGCTCGCCAAAGATTTTGCTTAGATTTCCTCGGTTTATTTCGTCGATGATGAAGAAATAGTGCTCATCGGGATTTTCTTTACAGCGCTCACAGAAATTGTAGAAAACTCCGTGGTTCAGTTCAAAAGAGCCGTCTGCGGAAGGACGGTAACCTATAATAAAATCCTCATAAGAGTAATTCTGATGGAACTGAACCATACAAATTCTGTTCTCGTTTTTCTCCCCGATTATCGAATATGCAAGACGTTTTGCCAGGAAAGTTTTTCCGACTCCGGGCGCTCCCTGAAGAATGATATTTTTCTTTTTCAGGACAAGCGAGCGAAGCTTGTCGTATTCGGTTTCGGTGACAAATACATCTTTGAGGAAATCAGATTTGGTGTATTTGAGGTAATCTTTCTTTTTATAGAATTTTGAAAGGTCGATATCGGGAATCGGCTCACCTTTGCGCTTTGCAGAATTGATTTTAACCCATTTCATATGGATAAGCCCCGCGAGCTTAAGCGTCATTTCTACGCTCATTCCAAGCTCTGTAAGTGCCCATATTCCTTTTGTACCGTTGCTGATAAAGCCCTCATGCGCAAGGTCATTTCTTGCAAAGTCAATTTGATTTAATACTTTGCTTGCACCCGTTTTTTCATAAGTAACGCTAAGCTCTTCATCGGAAATTTCCATTAACTCAACAACTTTATCGTGAGCGTCTTTTCGTGTGGCACTTCCGCCAAGTTCTTTGAGTGCTTGTACTAAAGGAGCAAAATATTTCAGAAATTCAGAATTGGATACAGGAAGTATATCTTCGTTTACTGCTTCTGATATAACTTCTATCGTAGAACGATTATCCCAATTGTCGATAAGCCATCTTGCAGCGTCTGATTTTATGGATATTCCCGAAGCCTGAGGACTCCATTGTTGGTCGGGGAATTTTTGCTTTAACATTTCTTGTGAGATAAGCTCGTCCGTATGATAGTCGAGAATTCCTGTAATGCAGATATCTACCCAACGCTTTTGAACAATGTTCCCATTGTCATTGGTTTCCGTGTCTTCGTGCGTCTTGCTTGTGGCATATCCTGTTGCGAATATTCCTCGCGGCTGCGGCCCAAGTTTTATCATAAAGATACGGTCGCCTTCTTTAACTTGTTTGCTGTAACAGGTCCATTCAAATAACATACAACCGCCGCTTTTTACTGTTTTTACGGTATTTCCATAATTGTAATAATCGTCCCGCTCTTCCCACTGCCAGCCTGCGCCCGTATTCCAGCTGAGCAGCCATGTTGCAGGTGTATTTGCGCTGTTATTCTCGTTTAGGAAAATCTCAAGGGCGCTTTTGAGTTCCTCGCGAAGCTTCCAGCGGTATGTACCGTTTTTCTTGTTCTTCTCGGGCTTCCCGACAAATAACACCGGCCAGTATTTTGACTCATCGACATTATAGTTTGGGCAATCGGTTTTTTTGATAATACGCATAGCAAGGCTTGTAGCAATAGAATTATAATGCTGTGGAGTATCTCCGTATTTATCGGAAAGTTCCTTGCAGGTAGCGTTTCCACCGATGTCATAAATAAGCTTTATGACACCTAAACTTGTTTCATCAAATATTTCTTTGTTATTGAGAAGACCAAGCCAGTCATTTTGGGTAAAACCGGGGTCATATTCTTCGGGAGATGGAAACCAACCGCTGTTTAAATCGGCGTTAGCTCTTGTATATTCCCAAGCATAATGTGACAGCGAGGGAAAATCGTTATACGGTGCATCTGAGGTTTCTATAAGTTCCTTGACGGAGTTGCATATTGAGAGGTAAGTGTCGGCATCTGGGACTTTTTTCAGCTTGCCGGTTATTTTTTTGAAATCGGGATTTTCTGCGCTATTAAGGAAATTTATGTTTCGAGAATCAAGGCTGAGAAATGTATTTGGCCGAATCCAGAATAATCCCATTGAAAGATTCCATTTTATGCCTTTTTGCTTTGTGACATTATCATAAATTCTGCAAAAATCCTCATTTGATTTATCACAATAATTATCGGAGAAGTTGAGTGCAGCCAAAAACATTTCCCAAAGATTTTCAATATCGTTCTCGCTACGTTCGTCAAGCCAATAGAATACTGCTTTCATCGGATTAAGTACAGGGATTCCGCTGAAAGAATGTGGGATTTCCGATTTGAGAGAACACGCTTCTGAGAATTTTGATGCAATTGCAATTCTGTTGGCATCTGAAATGCCTTTGTTGAACAGCCCGAACACAGTGAACGGGTCGATATCTACTACCGGGTTTTCCTTTTTCTCAAGTGTTGGCAACTCCATATTCAATGCTTGATAAACATCTTGAATTACCCGAATCAGTTCGGCGCGGTTATTGTCATAGCCTTTTAATTTGTCGGCAAATTCCATATAGAATGGAACCCATTTATATTGCTCTTGCATATTGACCTCCCATAATATATGCGGTTATTGTCAAGTAAACTTGTACGCTAACGCCAATTATATTAAACTACTTTTTTTGTAGTATTGTGTATTTATTTCGACTTCCAATTTTGTAATGCTAATAAACTCGCGGCAAACACTTGAACCTATTTTGTGCGTCATAAGTACCTCCCGAGAGTTTTTTGTCAAAAAATGCTTATAGTATTATTATACCATTGCATATTACTGATGTCAAGTGAAATTTGACGACCTGAAGAAATCAGCAAATTTTTCTCTGAATATTCCTCTGCACTATGCGCAAAATAAAATTGTAGAAATACGCAAAATTATTCGATTGACTATTGACAATAGCATTTGAAAATGCTATAATGATAATACAAAAGTGAGTAAATACGCGAAATTATACGATAGGAGTGCGAGCTATGATAGAAAGAAAACGCTATCTCGATAAGTTGATAAGCAAAAAGGAAAACGGCTTGGTGAAAATAATTACCGGTATCAGAAGGTGCGGCAAGTCCTATCTGCTTTTCAACATCTACAAGGATTATCTTAAGTCTATCGGTGTTGCAGACGATTGTATAATCTGCCTTGCTCTGGACGATGACGAAAGCATAATGTACCGTAACCCAATAGAGCTTGGAAAGTACATTCGTTCGCTGATTACCGATGACAGCGAGATGTATTATGTGTTTCTTGACGAGATTCAAAAGGTTGCCACTATTCAGAACCCATACATTGACGGGGTTGACGACAAAATCGGGTTTGTTGATGTTGTGCTTGGGCTTATGAAAAAGGACAATGTTGACATCTATGTAACCGGCAGTAATTCAAGAATGCTGTCCTCGGATATACTCACCGAGTTTCGTGGGCGCGGCGACGAAATCCGCGTTAGTCCGCTTTCGTTTGAGGAATTTTACAACGCTTATGAAGGAGATAAGCGTTTTGCCTGGCAGGAATACTACACCTACGGCGGTATGCCGCTTGTTATGGCGAAAAAATCTCCCGAAGAAAAGGTAAAGTATTTGCAGTCCCTCTTTGATACCATTTATATCAGCGATATTATGGACAGGTATAATCTTTCCTACGAGAAGTCCGTGCTCGATGATATTCTGAACATCGTTTCATCGTCTGTTGGTTCTCTTACCAATGCGAACAAGATTACAAATACCTTTAGGAGCGAACGGCAAATGAGTATCGGCTCACCTACCGTCAACAGATACCTTGATTACTTTATTGACGCTTTTCTGCTTTACAAAGCACAGCGTTATGATGTCAAAGGAAGAAAATATATCGGCTCTCCCTTGAAATACTATTTCAGCGATGTCGGGCTTCGCAATGCAAGGCTTAATTTCCGCCAGCAGGAAGAAAATCACATAATGGAGAACATTATCTACAACGAACTGTGTAATCGTGATTTCAGCGTTGATGTGGGTGTAGTTGAGTATTGCTATAAAGTTGACGGAAAGAGCAAACGCACACAGCTTGAAATAGATTTCGTTGCCAACAAGGGTAGCAAAAGGTATTACATTCAATCTGCGCTTACTGTCAGCGACGAGGAAAAACGGCAGCAGGAAATAAACTCTCTTAAACGCGTCGGCGATTCGTTCAAGAAAATTGTTGTTGTAAAGGACAATATCCTCCCGTGGCACGACGATAACGGTATTTTGTATATCGGAATTGAGCAGTTTTTGCTTGATGAAAATGCTATGGATATATGAAATGACTTTGAAAAATGAAAATCACTCTCGGCTTTTTGCGAGTTGATGCAAATTGCGTGAAAGCGTATTGAAGAGTCGCTTGTGATGATAGAGATATTTCTAAATAATATATGCCCCCAGCCCGTAATATTTCTCAAAAAATACTTTCAGCCTATCAATCACTTCCTGCTTCATTTCGGCTTTGCCGTTACCACCAAAGCGACTTGCAGGTGGCATAATCTTTTCAATATCTGTACCGGAAGTCTTAATTTCGCCATCACGGAACGACTTCTCGATGAATTTGCGCGTTTCCTCGGGCTTAAGTTTTTCCTCTGTTATGATAGCAGTGAGGTCTTTTTCTCTCTGTTCAGCCACAAATGAATGCCATTCGTTCATAACATCATCAACATCGTTGATTCCGGCTATAAAGTTCTCTATAAGTTGTTTTTTGCTCCGGAGTTCAGGGCTTGAGTCAACAGCTTTTCTGATTGTGATAAGGAGTTCTTTATCTGCGCAATGAGTGTCGTGATACTTTGTTACAAGCATAAGGATATAATCAATATTGATTTCAATTTGCTTGATAAGCTCAATCTCAAATACAATATCGTCAATAACGTCTTTGCTTGAACCGCGCTTGGCTTTATTTCTCCACTCATCATAAAGGTCCTGATATCTACCAAGATAATCCTGAAAATCGCGTTCTGAAATAATTTCATTGCCTGCAAATTCATCAAATGAAGAAAGCAAATTGCGCATTTTGAGAATTGCCCCAAAAAGTGATATAAAATCCTTCTGCTTTTCTTCACCGGTGATGGTTGGTTCGGTTAATGGGTATTTCTCTGTAAGTTCAGATATCATCTCAACATATCCGGGAACTTTTTTGCCCTCTGCGGAAATATATCCGTTGTAGTAGTCCTGATACTTTTTCAGCAGGACCGTTCCGCCTGCTTCTCGGTCGCCAAACAGCGAAATTGCTGCATCAACCCGCTTTGCAAGATTACGAAAGCATACGATGTTGCCGAATGTTTTTATGCTGTTGAGAATACGGTTCGTGCGGCTGAAAGCCTGAATCAAACCGTGCATTTTGAGGTTCTTGTCAACCCAAAGCGTGTTCAGTGTTGTTGCATCAAAACCTGTGAGGAACATATTCACCACAATGAGCAGGTCAAGTTCCTTGTTCTTCATGCGCAGCGATACATCTTTGTAGTAGTTCTGGAATTTTTCGCTGGACGTGTCGTAGAATGTGTGGAACATCGCGTTATAGTCCTTGATAGCCTCTTCAAGGAAATCTCTGGAGTTCTGGTCAAGCGCTGAGGTATCCTCGGGATTCTCCTCGTCAATAATTCCATCACCCTCGGCTTCATTCGCACCGTAACTGTAAATCACCGCAACACGCAATGCTTTTGACGGTTCTGCCTTCATTTGCTTTTTGAACTCATGATAATACAGCTTTGCCATCTCAACAGAGGATACTGCGAAAATTGAGTTGAAGCCGCTGACGCGCTGCTTCTGCTTAATCTCTGCAACTTTGCCGTTTGCCGCAGAAGCTACCTCGCTAATATTGGTGAGCTGGTTGAATACATACGACCTATCGCCGCGGTATGTTTTCTGGTCAAAGTGATCGAGAATGTACTTGGTGACAAGCGAAATGCGTGCGGGCGCTTCAAGAGCTGCTTTGCGATTAATATCCCATACTTCCTCATCATCAATATCAGCATCAACGTCCATTGTTTTGATATAATCCACACGAAACGGAAGAACATTTTTATCGTTGATAGCGTCAACAATGGTATAGGAATGCAGCTGGTCGCCGAATGTCTGCGCTGTTGTGAATAGCTGCGGATTTTTTACTGCGCCGGAGTTTTCTGCAAAAATCGGTGTGCCCGTAAATCCAAACATATAATACTTTTTGAAGTGCTTGATTATCGCTGTGTGCATATCTCCGAACTGACTTCTATGACACTCGTCGAAGATAATAACCACCTGCTTTTGATATACGTCATGCTCTTTAAATTTTTTGATAAAAGTTGAGAGCTTCTGTATAGTGGTAATTATGATACGCGCGTTGGGGTCTTCAAGCTGTTTTTTCAGTACGGCGGTGGAGCTGTTTGAGTTTGCCGCGCCCTTTTCAAAACGGTCGTACTCCTTCATTGTTTGATAGTCAAGGTCTTTTCTGTCAACCACAAACAATACCTTGTCAATGAACGACAGATTTGACGCAAGCCGAGCAGCCTTAAACGAAGTCAACGTCTTGCCCGAGCCGGTTGTGTGCCACACATAACCTCCCGATGCTATTGAACCCTGTTTCTTGTAGTTGTTGGCTACCTCAATGCGATTGATAATACGTTCCGTTGCAGTTATCTGATAAGGACGCATAACCATCAGCATATTCTCTGAGGTAAAGATACAATACTTGGTCAGTATATTAAGAATTGTATGCTTTGCAAAAAATGTCTTGGTAAAGTCAACAAGGTCGGGAATAATCTTGTTTTTCGAGTCTGCCCAGAACGAGGTGAACTCAAAACTATTGCTGGTTTTCTCCTTCTTTGCCTTGGCGGAATTTGCATCCTTGATAACATTAAAACGGGTGCTGTTAGAGTAGTATTTTGTATTTGTACCGTTGCTGATAACAAACACCTGCACATATTCATACAACCCGCAGCCTGCCCAGAAACTGTCACGCTGATAACGGTCAATCTGGTTGAAAGCTTCGCGTATAGCAACACCGCGTCTTTTCAACTCAATATGTACAAGCGGCAAACCGTTCACAAGGATAGTTACATCATAACGGTTGTCATATTTTGCGCCGTCTTCCTTGCCTACGGTGTACTGGTTTATGACCTGAAGCCGATTGTTATGAATATTTTTCTTGTCGATAAGTGTAATGTTCTTTGAAGAACCGTCATCTCTGCGGAGGACTTGAATATAATCCTCCTGTATCTTCCGCGTCTTTTCAACAATGTGCTCATTGGGATTGGCTATGGCGGTGTTAAAAAACTGTTTCCATTCCGCGTCGGAAAAAGTGATGTTGTTTAATTCTTCCAGCTTGTGGCGCAGGTTGTCCACAAGGTCTTTTTCGGTATGTATCGGAAGATAATCGTATCCTTGTTCTGTCAGCATTCGGATAAACTCGCGTTCAAGCTCCGCTTCGGACTGATAGTTTTCGGAGCGTGCGGCAGTGGGCTCGTATTCGGTGACAACAGTGTTTTCGGTTGTCTGCGCGACTATGTTAAAGTAAGACATGGCTGTATCTCCTTTATGTTTCGGATTTGGAAAAATCTAAACTCGATTTTGTTAATGACGACTTGTCTGAAATAACAATGTTTTTCCAATCGGTAAGTAATTTATCTTTGTGGTTAAAAACCCATTCAACTGCTATTTTGCAATTCTTTTTTGGTATATTTCCGACAAGGATATCACCAGTCAAAATGTCGATTGATACTTCGTATTCCCCATACTTTGCATGAACGTGTGGATTATGATGTTTTCCTTCATTTGTGTGAACAATAAACTTTATACCATTTGTTTCTCCGACTAGACCTCTGATTTCGAGAATTTCGAAAGTTTCATTCATGAAATCAACAATTTCCATAGGTATTGTTCTTTGAGAAATAATCCATTCTTCCATAACATTTCCTTTCTTGAGAATTAGTTTAATCAGCTCAGTGCTTTGAATGTCAGCAGCTTATCCCGGTAATATTCGTACTGCTTTCTGCGAGCTTCTATTTCCGCGGGCAATCCCTCTGTTATGTCGTTGCAGAGCTTGTCGAAGTGGTCGAGGATGTTTACTATGCGCTCTTGTTCGGGGAGAGGGGGAACGGGAATTTTGAAATTGGATATATCTTTTAAACTAATATGAGGTACTGCTCCTTGTGTTTTCTGAGATTCAATATAATTGGGAAAAAAGTTTGTAATACAATAATAAATATATCTATTATTATAATTCACTTTTGCTCTTATTCGAGCAACTCGCTGAACCAAAAGCAACGGCAGATGGCAAGAAGATACTAAACCAAAACTTTTTCCAACTAATGAACCGTCCATGGCAATCACTATGTCATTTTCAGCAAGACTGTATTTCTCTAATCCGTGATAATCATTCCAGTAACGATTATTCGATTCAGAAAAATCCAAATATCCTCGTTTCACATTCATTCCTCGCATAAGCCTAATACCTTTATCGGTGAATTGACTACTATCGAACGGAAAACCAGACAATAATTCCGCAATCTCTCCCAACGGTTTCCAATCGCAATCATTCACGCCCCCCCCTTGTGTGAACTTTAGTAAACTGTCGCGATAATACTCATACTGTTTTTTTCGCGCCTCCAGCTCTGCATTAAGCTTTTCCTCCAGCTCCGCTGTCAGCTTTGTGAAGTTGTCAAGTATGCGGACTATTTCTTCTTGTATGGGGATAGGGGGGAGGGGAATAAGTAAATCTTCAATAACTGTTCTTGATAATCGCGGAATGCTTGCTTTTCTAACTTTGGAAACCAAAAGCGGTTTTTTCCACAAAATCATATGATAAATATATCTGTTAAGCATTTTATCACTGCATACAATGGGAAAACAATCATCTGCTGCCCAAAAATCTACCGAACTATATCCAATCTCTCCAGCTGCTCCCGCTCCAATTACAAATGCTGTACCAGCGGGATAGTTGCTTTCTGAATGATACCCCATAGATGTTAAGCTATTTTGAAAAACAGGGAAACCTGTTTCTTTTGAAAGCTGTTCTTTGACTACTCGTTTTCCGCGTTCAACTTTTGCAACATCAGATAATTTTACATACTCCACCCCATTAGGGCAAAGCTCCTCAATAAGCTTTTCAAGTTTAGTCATTCTTATCGTCCTCTTCTTTCGCTCTAAGATATTTGATTTCCCTTATACACTCGGCAATTGTAGGGAACACGACTTCTTGTTCGTTTACTCTTGAACACCCAATAGCAGTTAAGTCTATGCCATATAATGGCTCTGTAATCTCACAAGTCAATAAAGTAACCGGTCCATAGAGTTTGCTTAAAATATAGCTGTTTTCCGAGCATTTGCTCCACGATACATAAACATTATCAAATATTGGGTCAACTGGTTTATTTGACGGAGAAACATTTCCTAAGTACCGATAAACAGTTCCTCTGAAAAGCATATCATTGGCAATTCTTGCTTCATATGTCTTTTTGCTATCTTTCATAGTCAAGAGCAACCGCATTAGTTCTTCAAAAAAAGACTGGAAAGCATTCTTTATTACATCGACTTTAGGTGTTCCGACATATGTTTTGCCTGTCCAAAAAGCACAAACTGAATTGATATCTGCTCTAAGTTCCGAAAGCATATTTTTTGATGTTTTCGGAGCGTTATAATATGAAACAATATTATTTGTTGCTTCTGAAACCCCTTTTACGATTTGTTCTGTATCATCGCTCCATAACAAAGCCATATTAACACTTATCATCCCTCAATCTCCGCAATTATCTTGTCAATCTCTTTACGCAGAACATCTTCACGGGCAACGATTTCCGCAATCTGCGCATTGAGTGTAACAATATCGATTTTCTCTCTTGTATCTTCCTGCTCAACATATGTGGACACAGAAAGGTTGTAATCATTTCCCGAAACCTCGTCGTAAGCCGCAAGGTGGCTGACATGTGCTTTTTCCTCGCGGACGGCAAAGGTGTTCACAATCCTGTCAATGTTTTCGGGCGTAAGCTTGTTGTTATTCGTTACCTTTATGCACTCGTTAGTCGCGTCAATGAAAAGCACCTTGTTGTCCTTCTTGTTCTTCTTCATCACCATAATGCAGGTGGCTATCGAAGTGCCGAAGAACAGGTTGCTCGGCAGTTGAATAATGCAGTCGATAAAGTTGTTATCAACGAGATACTTGCGGATTTTTTGCTCTGCACCGCCGCGGTACATTATTCCCGGGAAACATACTATTGCTGCAGTGCCGTTAGAAGCGAGCCATGAAAGTGAGTGCATAATAAATGCCATATCTGCCTTGCTTTCCGGCGCAAGAACACCGGCAGGGGAATATCGCGGGTCATTTATCAGCAACGGATTGGTTTTGCCTGCCCATTTTATTGAGTAAGGCGGATTTGACACGATGAGCTCGAACGGCTCATCGTCCCAGTGTTGTGGAGAAATAAGTGTGTCCTCGCAGGCAATATTGAACTTGTCAAAGCCTACGTCATGCAGGAACATATTTATGCGGCACAAGTTATAGGTCGTGATGTTTATTTCCTGTCCGTAAAATCCATTGGTTATTGCGTCTTTTCCAAGGACTTTTTCGGCTTTAAGCAGCAGTGAGCCCGAACCGCATGCAGGGTCGTACACCTTGTTTATTGTAGTCTTGCCAACTGTGCCCAGCCTTGTGAGCAGCTCGGAAACATCCGCAGGAGTGAAGAACTCACCGCCTGATTTGCCTGCACCGCTTGCGTACATTGTCATAAGGTATTCATATGCATCACCGAAAGCGTCGATATCGTGTTCTTTAACGTTTCCAAGATTCATATTTGCAACGCCCGAAAGCAGCTTTGTGAGTTTTTCATTACGCTTTGCAACAGTGGCACCGAGTTTGTTGGAGTTTACATCGAAATCGTCAAACAGACCAGCAAAATCAGCCTCGCTTTCGCTGCCCTTTGCAGAGCCTTCTATATCTCCGAACACCTTTTCGAGCACTTCATTAAGATGGTCTTTTGCCCAATCGGTGTCAGTCTGTGCTTTGGTATTTACATTGCAAAAAAGCTCACTCGGCAAAATAAAGAAACCTTTTTCCTGAACCAGACCGTCACGCGCTCCTTCGGCTTCTCCGTCAGAAATCTTTGAGTAGTCAAAGTCAGTGAAACCAGCATCGATTTCTCCCTGATTTATGTAATTCGTCAGATTTTCGGAAATATATCTGTAAAACATTGTACCGAGAACATAGTTCTTGAAATCCCAGCCGTCAACAGCACCGCGCAATTCATCGGCTATTGCCCATATGGCACGGTGCAGCTCATCGCGTTCCTGTTCTTTTTTTGTGTCAACCATCATAATTATTCTCCTTGCTTTGCAAACATCAGTAAGTTGAGTGTGCTAATTCCATTATAGCATATTATAGGAAATTTTTCAAGATACGATGTAATTGCTTTTTACAGAAAAATATAAAATATTGGCTGATTGCCACTGTTATCTGACAATGATTCAACGGGGCAGAGAGAAGTTAGGATTAAAGCGTTTATTAAACTCTTCAGCTTCGAGTTTGTTAAGAGAACTATTCAATTGATAAATTTGCGTGTCACGATCTTGTTCCGCAAATCTCGCTGATATCTGTTCTGCTATCTTTTGTGCCGTGCCCAGAATATAGCCTCTTTGCATTAAAACAAGTTTAGAGTAATGGTTCATCATTTCTGCGAGTTCTCTTTCTTTTTCCTGAATATTCTTCTCGAATTGATCATTGAGTAGTTCTGCACGCTCTCTTTCATGCTCGATTGCCTTTTGATCATAGTATGAGGTGAAATGGTTTTGAATAAGAGATACGATCTTATCGCAAAAATCGATGAATAGATCAAACTGATTTTTATCCATTTCATACTTTGTGTGTTCGGAGTGAGGAGCAAAAAATCTTTCAAGCGGAAATTGTTTTGCTGTTTCTGCTATATGCAGTAAACTGCTTCGATTAAAGTTAATTTCACGCTCCATTTTGACGCATTTTTTTAACAAATCATCGTACGCTTTTTGCTTATCAATTACACGCATTTCTGCTTCGCGCATTTTGTTGTCAGCTTGTTCGAGGAGCCCAGATACTTCCTGTTCGGTTTTGAGCTTAAGTGCCTTTGTAGATTCCTCCGCCTCTTTCTTGATTGCATTAGCCTTCGAAATAGCCTGTCCTTTGATTTCAGAAGCATCCCCTTGAGATTTGCGCATAATCTCATTTGAAGTCTTCTCGGTTTTAGCAATGATTTCATCAAATTTACGCTTGGTTTCAGAATATTCCTGCTTAGATTTGGCTTTTATTTCCTTGGCTTCCATCTCAGCCTTCTGAATAATCTTTTCAGCATCGGAAATAGCTCGTTCTATGATGTGAGAAGCCTCTTGTTTTGCGCATTCTATAATAGAATTTGCCTCTTTCTCTGCTGCTTTACATCTTGCGGTTGATTCATTGATGAATTCTTCGGTGAGGCAATCTGACATTCGTATCATTTGGGACTCAGTGTTTGTTTCGATGCCATAATAGTTGCAAATTGTCTCCAGAATAGAACGTTCTTTTTGGATCCATTTGGTAAATGCAGTCTGCTTATTTGTAAATCCCATATCAGCAAGTGCACGGTGAAACCCAAGCTGTTTTTTCGGGCCTTTGCTATAGTTCGTTCCAACAGGTACATACTTGATGTGCAGATAAGGCGTGCTGAGCAAAGCGTCGCTTTGTTCGATTGCCATAAATACGCGAAAACTCGGATTACGTTCCTCGAAAGACTGAATGATTATACTATCTTCATCTTCTTCGTCAACTCGAATCAAAAAAGATGAGTCGTTGCTGTCTGAGATTTTCTGAAACCGACCGCCTTTATAGAAAATCTCAAGTACTTCTTTTGCAATTTCTGCTTTCGGATTTGTCACAATGTTTTCACCATTATCGTGGATATAGTGTCCGAATTCGTTGTGTTCGCCAATTTGAAAAAACACCTCGTTGAACGACCTTGTTTGATTTCTTCCACGCTTGTTTGAGGTAAGAATTTTCTGCGCCATTTCACTATTCGGAGAAACGCCGAAGAGGTACTCGAAATAACTGTGTCGGGTATACTTTATATCTTCTTTTCGAGCCGATTTTGAATTGTAATCATCGATTGCGTCGCCGAAAGTGTCATCATAGACTTTTGCTAATGATTCAGATTTATAGATGATGTTTTGAGGAGTGGGAGAAGCATAAACATTATTGGGTTTGTTCTCGCGATTGATGTAATTGAGGTTTTCGTTATTTCTGTCGTTGCAGTAAACAGTATTCGTGTCCATAAAATATCTCCTTTCAAATCCGATTAACTAAGATGTCGTGTATGCCGAATGAATTTCACCTCCTCGTAGATTCGGCAAAGAAAACTGATTGTAGTGACAGTTTGCGCACACTATAATTATATAATGTAATGTTCATTAGACGCAAAATGTCAATGATGGAATTTCGTGGAATGGGTATGATAACCCTTTCCTTTTAGGAGAATTATACCACATAGTTGTCTGCTTTTCAATAGAAATATTCTACATACTTTTGTTTAAGTTTTTGTGCAAATGCACAATATGTTGTAGTACAAATTGGTATAAGGCAATTAAACCACAATATATTGTTGCTCCAACTTGGCGCAAGTTGTCGTATTATGCGTTCAATGCGTCAAGGCAATACAGGTTAAGAAATATGTCGTCAAGACACGATAAGACTGAAAAAGCATTGTGTTAGTCTCCCAGAATCCGAGGCTGAGATGAATAATATATGGTTCTGCACTTTATGATTATCCAACCGTCGAATGACTTTAACATTTTCTCAAAACATATACCTTTTGGTTGTCGGCACGGCTGCCGACGGGTTAACAATAAATCTACTCTTGGGTGCGTTATTGCAACGCACCGGGTTATATTTAAAAGGCCTTTGACCGAACAGAAAAGAGGTGAAAACGAATGAAAATTACCGACATTAAAATCCGCCGCATTTTTGACGAAGGGATTCTCAAGGCGGTCGTTTCAATAACCATAGACAAAGTGTTTGCAATACACGAAATCAAAATTATTGATAACGGCGAACATCGATTTGTTGCTATGCCGAGCAGAGTTTATGATGATGGAAGTCATCATGATATCGTACATCCCATTGGCACGAACGCAAGACGGGCTATTGAAAAAATAATCCTCGATGCGTTCGACAGCTACCTTGCAACAATCAATCGCGACATCTCTGCGTGAACGCAGAACAAATCCCCAAAGTTCCAACGCCCTTTCGTAAAATCGGGAGGGCGTTTGGATTAAAAACTATTTCTAATTTAGAAAGGACATACTTTATGATTAACAAGAAAAGCACTGTACTCAACCATTCCATTCACAACGATTTTTACAATAACCTTCGTGGCTTCCTCGACTGCTCCGATTTCAAAATCAATCGGCAGAAATACTCGCAGACGCGCAAAATTGCCGAGAAATCACGCCTTGCAAGAAATTGCTCCCGCCGCAAACAGATTTACTGGAGATAACCCTCAAAAAATGCAGTTCCGAATTATTCGGGATTGTATTTTTTTCTTCGGCGGAAGTTGACATTTTTTCAGCCGCCGGCTCCGATATTGCAAGCGATTTTGACGTCAATAAGGGACATGGTGACATAACAGGCTCCGGAAACGGTAATAGCAAGAATCCTGATACTGGTATTGAGCTCAATTTTATTAAGTTTACAGCAATTGCTTTTGTTGCGGGAACTACAATACTGTTGAGCAGGAAATGCAAAATCTAAAGCAAAATGGTGCATCAAATCGATGCACCATTATCTTTGTACCAATAAGGACGTAAAACAAATCCCCTGTCACACGACAGGGGAGAAGAATGTGTGATTATACCATGCGGCAATCATCTGTACAATAGACTCTTGCAGGAATTCAGGCAAATTGCATTAGAGATAACCTTTGTTCAAAGGCAGACCTGTTGTTTCATCAACGGAATTCATCTTCACTCACAATCTGTTTGTAAATTTGGGGCTCCATTGCTTCAAAAAACTGATTTTCTTCATCAGCATCATAGCCTGTAGAGGAATATTCCTTTCTTCTTTGCAAAGCCTTTTCTCGAATATCCGATAATGTTTTGCGAGAGTTCGCCTTGTTCAGTTTTTTGACTGGAGTCATAGTAATAATGGTTAACATTTTACCATTCTCCTTGTTATTATTTTGCATTCATATCACCTCTGATATATTATACACCAAAGACAATATAAAAAGTGTAGAAATTCCTCTATTCCATTATAATGCAATTTGTCAATATTTGCAATAGCAAAAATATACAACAAACATTATGAAAAATTGTGGAATTTTATGCAGATGACCAAAACAATCCCCTGCCTCTCGGCAGGGGATTGTTGCATTATTCTGTTACATAGTCCGGGACATTGATTTTCTCAATGTTGTCCCAATCGGTGAACTCGAAGTCGAAGGTGATGTCGTAATCTTTGTCATTTGTTACAAAACGACCGTTTATATCTTTGAGCAGATAGTCGTTGCCGATAACGTGTGTGATGGACGTGCCACTGGTAAGCCAGCTGAAATCAGGAATATACCCGTATTTCCATTCGATTTCTTCATTGGACGCATAGCGGAAGAACTTGTTAAGAGCTATATCTTGATACGTAAAGCCTGGACTCAGAAATCTGTCTGACGATTGAAATCTGTACCATTCATCTATTTGCAATGTAAGATTCTTGCTATTATCGCGAATAATCGGCATGCTGACGATCATATCATCTTCACCGAAGCGGTTTTTGGTTCGAAAGTCCGATGCGAAGATGCGAAGCAGACCTATTTGAGTGATGGCGTTTTCGTAAAGATTTGAGCCGTTGTATGCCATAATTATTTCTTTACGCCAGTCAAAAGGAACTTTTGATTCATTGGGTGCGTCAGACTGTGTAAGAGCGAACTCAGACTTTGTTGCAACCCACTTGTCGCCGGATTTCGTTATAGTCGAGAATGTTCCATCATCGTTGAATACTGTGTATTCTTCGTAAGCCGTAACAGAGGGGCTGAACAGTTCATCTGTGTGTGCTACACGAAGATACGTTGCGTTCTTTGTGATAACGTAAGTGTAATTTTGTTCAATGGGAACCGGATCATAACCTTTTGGATGCCTTGTCTTTCCCTTGAGCTTCGCATTGATGATTACGCTGTCGCTCTTGTCAATATTTGCACCAGTGGTTTTCAAGAGCTCAAGGCTGGTGGGGACAGGCGCATTTTCGTCCGACTTTTCAAAGACGGGAGCTGTTGCTTTGTAAACAATCGGCAGGGGAGCGTTGAGAACGGCGTTCACATCATCGGGTGATGTCGCAGAACCTGACTCGGAAGACGATGTATCACTGCTTGTTTTAGTTGAGCTGTTGTTTGTTTCGCTCGTGTTGCTCGAAAATGTGTTCGAGTTGGAAGAACTACTTGAAGCAGTTGAATTGTTTGAACCGTTTGCCGAAGATGTATCAGCAGACGAATTGTTGCCGGACGATACAGATGTACTGCTTGAATTGATTGTTATGCCGCTATTGTCGCTACAGCCGACAAGACTCGCTGTTGCAGCAATTGCAAGCACAACACTGAGAATTTGCTTTTTCATTGTGTTGTTCATCCTTTCTTAATTGTGATTCGCTTTGCGAACCTGAAATTTTAGGTTACTGAGTTTCAGCATTTTTTCCTCGCTGTCAGAGCCCGTTGTTTTGAACAGAAGACCGAGCTCGTTTGAAAGAGCGAGGGTGATATTCTTGATTTTGCTCTTGAGATATCATTTTTTCTCAGAAACTTGGAGCATGTAATTTTGCCAAATATTCATTATACATATTTTTGTGCATTTTGTCAATATGGTTTGTAGAAATTTTGGAGTTAATCATTGTCATTTGTAATTGAATTCATGTCTAATTATTTTTAGATAAGGTTGAGCATTGAGCGGCGTGTAAAAAGTAGAAAATCACATCTCAGACCCGCTATCACGCAAGAAATATTTTTTAAAAGCGCTGGCACTCAACTGATTTGACCACTCATCTATGTGACAATTTTTCGCCTTTTCGACAATTTCTGCGTTACAAAAATGCTGAATTTCGCCACATAACAAGGGCTCTTAACCGAGTGTTTTATTCCGAGACAACCTGCCTAAGCAACGATATTCGATAACAATTTTTGGTGATATCGAAACAGTCTAATCTGTTCATTTTCTGTACTAACGTGACAGTTGACTATGCTGAGACCGTGATGTGTCACCGCCTCTCACGAAAAACAGGCAAAAACCATTTTGGCTACGCGTGACAAACTTTGAAATAAACGCCTATTTTTCACTCAAACACGTCGCATTGTAGAGCCAACTATTGTGCCAATGGTCTGGTCATTTTGACCATCACCAAAAACAGCACAATAGTCGCAAAAATAGGCGCTCATACTTCGCGCCACAATGCAACTTCACGCTGTTTACCTCGGCTTACGCCTCGGAGCGCATCCAAAACAAAGGAAGAGCATAAGAGGCGGTGGCACATCGGCTTCGCACGATGTGGTCGGCAATGCCGACGCCGCTGTCTCCCGCTTGTCGCGTGAGTCACTTTCGTCTGTCGCCGAAAGCTCTTACTGACTGCAAGTCAGTCAGGTTTCAAACCTAGGTCTGAAACTGCTCTTTGTGATTGTTACACAATCACGCTGCGTTGTCCCTTGCTCAAAAATCTCTGCATACAGTATAAGAGAAAATATCACGCGCCAAATTTTTCCGGTGTATGTTTTTGTCACGCAACAATGCTGATGTGCTTTCCTCTTGAACCGTGGTCTCGTTTAAACGAAAAAAGATAGCGACTTAACGAAACGAAGTTGGTGGACTCGGAACTTTAAACGAAAAAAATCCATTAACGCGAACGGCTTTGTAATGCGATTCATTGACGACAAAACGAAACAATGATAGCGATTAAACGAGGCGAAGTTGGTGAACTTGGAGCTTTAAACGAAAAAAATCCATTAACGCGAACGGCTTTGTAATGCGATTCATTGACGACAAAACGAAACAATGATAGCGATTAAACGAGGCGAAGTTGGTGAACTTGGAGCTTTAAACGAAAAAAATCCATTAACGCGAATGGCTTTGTAATGCAATTTTATGATGACAAAACCAAACAATGATAGCGATTAAACGAGGCGGAGTTGGTGGACTCAGAGCTTTAACCGAAAAAAATCCATTAACGCGAATGGCTTTGTAATGCAATTTTATGATGACAAAA
>CALZUA010000035.1 GCA_945829235.1 uncultured Clostridia bacterium
TCTCCGCCGAGAACAGCAAAATCACGGTGAGAAAAACGCAGAGATAAAAGCCGCGTGAGGTGAAGATTTTCCTGAAATGCGTGAATAAGCTTCTCATTGAAATACCTTTCCGATACTTTTTATCACGAATAGCTGAAATATGTACATTCGCCGCTCACCGCGTCAACATACACGTTGTAAAACATATTGTCGTTGGAGTTGAACAGCATAAATTTCCAGCTCGGGCACAAATAATCAATGTAGGTTTCTCTGTTATTCATACCGGAATAAATCAGCTCTGCGGTTTTTACCTCGAATTTAACCGCTTGAGTAAGGCTTTCGCTTGCGATATCGGCGGCTTTATCCAGCGGGAGGATTTTGTCAATAACATCGCCAACCTCCGTTACAGCAGGCTGTGCGGGACGATGCGCCATATCAACGTAGTTCTTCTTTGAAATAATTGCCTGAGAGCGATAATCGGCGCGATCTGCACTTGCACTTGATGATGTGTACTCGCCGATTGCGTCAAAAGGTATGCCGTTATATGCCGGAGAAAAGTTCAGGTAATAAACATAAAGCTCGTCCTCAAGCCGGATTGCGCTCACGGAATTTATCTTGCACGAAACACCCTCGTTAATCCCATACGGTTGCGTGGGATAGAACTCGTTTTTGAAATAGTCGATTGCTTCGCCTATGGAGTAATCACCGTCAACCAGCTTGTAGGTCTTATCCGAAATTGTTCCGTCGTTTATGAAATTCTCCGTCGGGTACTCTCCGCACAAATCGCACGGCAACAAGCCTGTTGGACGATACTTAATTCCCGTAAGCGCAATTGTATGCCCTTTGCACACCCAAACGGGGTTACAATCGGCAGAACCCCACAGGTAGTGAAGCTTGTCCAAATTCACATACGTCAACCAACCAAGTTCAATATCATCGTTGTTTTCAAGCTCTTCACGAAAATCGGCTACTCGCGAGCCTGCGTTTTCAACGGTCATACCGTTTCCGGATTCATCAACTTTAGGAAAAGCCTTGCTTCGTGTGGTGAAAAAGAATTTACTGCTGTCGTAATCCTCACCGAAAATCTGCTTGCATTTGTTCTCAAATTGAGCTAAAGCCTCTTTGTTTGACGGCTTGGTGTAGTAGTAATTCACCTCAATATCACGGCACTCGGTCAATTCGGGAAATTCCAGCTTTGGTGTGTTTGACCAGTCAAGATTTATGTATTCCTTTGACTTGCAGTCCGCAAAATGCTTGTCATACTCGCTTTTAACCTCGCTTATGGGCATGGTGTATTCGCTCGGGACTTTGCCGTTTACGGTGGTTTGTTTGTTGTCCGACACGGCTTCTTTGCTGTCCGATACAAGCTCTTCACCGCTCACTGCGGTTTCGTTTTGGCAACCGGTCGTTGAAAGCACCACAGCAACCGCGCCCAAAATGCACAATAATTTTTTCATAAATCATTCCTCCATTTACTCACGAGTTGTATGTATCCGATGGAATCACTTCGTCTTTTTGAGCGTCATATTCTGTTTTCCCCGCAAGATAAGCCGATTCACCCTTGTTTATTATGCCCGAGTCGGTGCCTATCAGCTTATTAAGCTCAAGATAAATGGGATTGTTCCAGTTTTCGCTTCTTTCGGGCATTTCATTGTAGATAAACTCAACGCCGTCGGGAAGTGCGGATTTATCCTTAACATATCCTTCCTCGCTTTCGTACATTCCTTTTTCTTCATCAAAGCCAAGATATTTGTAATAGCGCATCAAAATCCTTGCGGTATTGTTCTGCGGTATAATTTAATTTCGGTACAAGAACACTGTATGTTTTGAACTCATACATGGAGGCTCTCTCGGGAATATTAACATAAAGATTTTCCGCGCAGGTGAGGTTGTCCTGAGCGTTTATTGCCTTACGGATTTCCTCCTTGCTATCGCTCAGAATTGACAGCTCGTTTCGAGGATACTCACCGACAAAATCAGAAAACACCGGCGCGTTCGTCTTGTCAGAGCTTACTTGTGAGGCTTTCTTCCCCTCGCACCCGCAGAGAAGGCTTACGCAGGCTATTGCTGTTATCAATAATGAAAAATTACGGTTCATATTACCTCCGTCAATACTTTCCGAGATTTATGCTACGTTTATTATAGCACATTGTTCTATGTATTGCAAGGTACAATGTGTACAAATATAGCTAAATTTATCTCAGCTTTCTTGGATATCATACACAAAATTAACCGAAAAAACGTTAAAAATTTTTTTCAATCACCGAACCTGCTTCAAATTTCCTTTGTCAATCTCGAAAACCTTGTTGCACAAAATGTCGATATCAGCCGAATTGTGCGAGGCAATTATCATCGTTTTTCCGTCCGATTTGAGCCGCAGAAACAGCTCACGCATATCGTTCACGCCGTTTTTGTCAAGACCGTTCATCGGTTCATCGAGTATCAAAATATCGGGGTTTTCCATAATCGCCTGCGCTATTCCCAAACGTTGCCGCATACCGAGCGAATACTTGCCGACGTGCTTTTTGTCGTGCGGGTTCAGACCGACCTTTTCCATAACCTCGCGCACATCGTTTTTGCTGATTTTACCGCGGATTTTGGCGAGTTGCCAAAGGTTTCCGAAGCCGCTGAAATTCGGGAGAAATCCCGGTGTTTCGATAATCAGCCCGATGTTTTTCGGGATATCGATATCGCGTCCGATGCGCTTTCCGGTTACCGTTATCTCACCGCTGTCGGGCGTGATAAAGCCGCAGATACACTTCATCAGCACGGTTTTTCCGCTCCCGTTGTGACCGATTATCCCGATGATTTCGGCGCGCTCCGCAGTCAGATTTACTGCGTTCAAAACCGTGTTGTTCCCCCACTTTTTTGTGACGTTTTTCACCTCGATAACGCTCACTATATCTCCTCCTTTGTGTCAAGAATAAACTTGATTTTCTTTGAACCGAATATGAAAAGTGCAACTATTTCCACCGAAAAAGCTATGCACAAAACCGTGATAATCCACGAAACATCGGGGTACGCGGAAACGCCGTTTTTGTCCGCGATAAGCACCGAGCACCAGTTTAGCGGCGAGAAATAGTAGGTTATCGAGCCGCCGCCCATATACACAAACATATACACGAACACCAGCGCGCCCGCTAGGAAAACACCCGCGCTGTGCTTTACGGTAAGGTTGAAAAAGAGCACGACAAGCCCCATAATCACGGCAACCGCAAACGCCGTCCCGAACGAGTAAACAAACGCTTGGAGCGGCGAAAAATTCGACAAAACGCTCGGCGAAACGGCAAAGAACAGATTAAAGTTTTTCGATACGTTTGTCGCGGAAATCGTTCTGATAATTTTCCCTCAGCTTTCCGTGCTGAAGCCCAAATTCGGCAATAAAACAACGCAAAAGCAAGCGAAAATAAACAAAAAATATACGAGCGAAACGATAATTACATAGAAAATTTGGCTGAAAATCCAAGCTCTTTTTCCGCTTCTTGAAATCAAAAACATCTGCTGATTGTCCTTGAACGGAAGGTCGGAAAACAGAATGAAAATGCCTAAAAATATGATGAAGGTTTGGTTGAGCGAGGTGAAGAGAAACGTTGCCGCAAAGCCGTTTACGGGCAATGAATAGTATCTCGCCATATCCGACAACGAATGCGAAAATTCGTAAACCGCCGCTACTGCAAGTATAAACGGAATCCAAAAGTTTACCGTGCCCAAATGCTTGTACAAATTGATTTTTGTAAGTCTGATTATCGAAAGCAAAGCAAGTCCACCTCACAAACTTTTGTTCATTTTCACGCGTAGAATTTTCGCTTCAACAAGCGGAAAAATTATCATAAAAACCACGGTAAAAATCATCGGATAAACGCTTGCAATCGGTGAAAACAGGCTCCCGTCCTGCGTTCCGCCAAACTCGAGATACAGCTTATATCCGTTCCAAAACAGCACAAACGGGTTCGCCAATTCGGGCAGAATGTAGAAAAAATTGAAGCTGAAATAGAGGATATAAATCAGCACGGGCGAAATTATCGTGAGGTGTTTGTTGGTGATTATCATCGACTGAAATACCGCGACAATCGCGAAAAATGCCGCCATCGCGCCCCTTGTCAGGAAGTACAAAAGGTAGCACAAAACCGCGTTTCCCGTGCACAAAAGCCCGCTGTTCGGGAAACCGAGCGTGCGCTCCCGCAAAGTTGCCGCGTCAACATCGGTTACCGCGGGGAAGCTTGCGAGGACAGTTATCGAGAAAATTATGTAGGACAAAATCATCACGGCGGCGGCTGAAATTCCCGCTGAAATCGTGACCGAAAACGTGTATTTCGCGCGCCCCGCTCGTTGTATCGCAAATTTGAAATACCCGCTTTTCCAATCATCGTAAAACAGCGCCGCCGCTGGGAATGACGTAATCATCATCACAAAATACCGAGCGCCTTTTTGGTCAATTTTTGACAAAAAATAGTGCAGTCCGGGGAGAGTTTGGTATTGCTCGGGGTTCAGATATTCCGCCGCGAAAACGAACATCAAAAGCGTGCAAAGCGCCGTGCTTGCGATAAATGCAAGCGAGAAAACGCCGCGTTTCAGATGACAGCCGAGCAAGCCGAAAATGCTTTTCATAAGCGTTATCCTCCGAGCATAATTTGCTCTGTTGCAAATTCATCGCCGGTTATTGCGTCAAAGTAAGTTGTGATTTTTTCGGAAATCGTATTGCCGCCGCGCTCCTCGGTTATCGTGCAGTAAAAAGCGTAAAACGGGCGCGTTTCAAACCTGTCTGCGATTTGCCCCAAATCATTCTGCGGAATCGGCATATAGACAAGCTCGATGCTGTTCACCGCAACCTCGCCGTCAAAAATTATGTCGTCGTATTTCTTCAAAATCAGCTCTTTCGCCTTATCAAACGGGATTATTTCGACTTCCTCCGCACTTGATGTGTCTGTTTCATTCACGTTAATAAAAGTGACGAATTCAATACCGTTTTCCGTATAAACGAGCTCCGCCGTGTAGCCCATTATCATATAGTTCTCGTCACCGCCGTAATAAAAGCCGTTGCCGGAATAATATGGGTTGCCGTCAATATTAAAGCCTAAACGAATGTAATAGAAATCTTTAGATGATATTTTTTTCAGCTTTTCTGCACGTTCCGCCCATTTAGCCTGTTCAAGCTCATTGTCACTTGTCACGGGTATGTTTGCCTGCTCATTAACCATTTTCTTATACAGGTCGACATTCTCTTTTTTTACGGCGTAAAATTCTTGCACATACAAATCCCCTTGTGTTATTTCCAATTTATCCTGCACAGTTTTTTTAACTTGCTCAAGCGCCTCGTCACGTGTTGAGAAGTCAAGTGACACGTTCTCATAGTCCTCAATACCATTTGTTTCGAGGAATGAAGAGGTGCTGATAGAACTGTACAAGCTTCCTTCAGGCGTGTAAAAGCCCAAGATACCGTCGTTACTTATATAACCCGTTTCTGTATCGGTTTGGTATCTGATCTCATTATTGGCATCACTTTCAACTTTTTGGGGGCTATCCGAAAAAAGGGATAGCAATTGTTTTTCGGTGAACTGCTTTCTCTTCTGCTTGTATATTTTACATTTTGTCGGAAATGAGTTTGCACCATCGGATATCTCTTCCGCCCATTTGTCCGGAAACAAAACATTAGATGATTGTCCTATTGTAGTTGCTGCCGAACCGGACGTTTGTTCCGAACTCAGACTTTCATTTATAGATGTTTTTTCGCCGTCAACATCGGCGCAACCGCACAATGAAGCCGCTGTATAAAGCGCTAAAATTGCCGCAAAAATTCTGTTTTTCATTGTAATTCTCCTATTCCGAAAAAGTTATTGTCGATAAGCATTTTATTTTGACAACAACGCTTTTGCTCGCGTAATCCGCGAGGATTTGAACCTCGCTTGCTCGAGCGTAAACCTCGCCTTTTTCGGGCAAATCAACCGCATTTTCACTGTGCCAAAGCTCTATCGCAAACTCAAAATTATCGCCGAGCGAAGGGTATCCCAGCGCTGTCATAACGTCAATTTTAGCCGTTTTTTCGGGAATACAAAGCCAGCGTTTCTCCGATAACGAAAGCGCTTGTTCCGTGAGAATTGCGTTGCCGTTGATTATGAGAAATGTTGATTTTGCGTCGGTAATTTCGGCGGTTTCACCGAATTTTTCGCCTATCTCAAAACGCCCGATTTTCGCTGAATTTTCCGCGTAACCATAAGCGGAATTTACGGAAATTTTGCCCGAGGTTTCTTCGCTTAAATCAAGCTGATAATCATCGTTAATCAGGAAATACAGCCCGCCGGAGCTTGCGTTCAGGCTTACTCCCGCGCCGGTTTCGAGCTTTATCCTGCCCGTTCCCAGCAACAGCGCAAAAACTCCGAAAATTGCCGCCGCCGTGCAAATTGCCGCCGTTGTTGCCTTTTTCCAAACGGGTTTTCGACAAGCCTTTTCGTGCAACGAATTTTCGCTTTTTTCAACGCGAAATTGCTCCAAAGCCTTGCCCGCGCTGTCGATAAATCGCTCATCAATGCCGCTCAGCATTTGCAAAAAATCCTCGCTTTTCAATTCAGCACACCCCTTTTCCGTAAATAATCCAACAGCTTTTTTCGTTCCCGCTTGATTATGTTGTACACATTCGCTTCGGAAAGTCCCGTTACCGCCGCAATCTCCGAAACCTCGCAACAATACCAGTACCTCAGAACAAAAACCTTGCGTTTTCGCTCGGTCAGACGTTGCAGAAAAACATTTATTTCCGCCAACAGCTCACGTTGCTCCGCAACCGCTTCCACGGAATAACCCGAGCCAAAATCCGCGAGTTCATCGACAATCGCCTGCATTTCCCCGCCGCGCTTTTTTGCGGTTTCACGTTTCAGCCTGTCAAGAGCGTTGTTTCGCGCAATTTTTCCGACATAGGTTCGAAGATTTTCGGGCTTGTTCGGGGGAATTGAGTTCCACACGTCCAGCAATGTATCATTAACGCACTCCTCGGTATCCGAAGCGCTTCCGATAACGTTTTTCACGATAATCCCGCAGTATCGCCCGTATTTGAGCGAAACCGCCGTGAGCGCTTCCTCGTTTCGCTCGAAAAACAGCTCTATGATTTTTTCATCGTCCACTTTTTCACACCCTTTTCCCTCTACCTTAACAGACGAATTATTTCGATTTTTCGGTCACTTTTATTATATCACAACAATCGTTTTCGGGCAATTTTTTCGCGCAAAAAACGGCGAGCCGTTAAGCCCGCCGTGCTATCAAGCGTTTTGTTGTGAAAATATGCGCGTGAATTGGGTTCAATTTTTGGGAGGAACGCTTGATTTTGCCTGATTTACCATAACCGCCGAGTATGTCCCGTTGCCGTTGTCGTATATCTTGAGAATGCCGTTCAGCTTGGTTTCAATATCCTTTATATCGTTGGTGTTAGACACCCAAAGCTGAATGGTGTAATATCCGTTAATTACTCCGTAATCCGAAATGTCGCGGTATATCGGGTTATTATAATCAAACTCGGAGCATTTCCACTCCCGGCCGGGGTTGTTAAACGCTATCATATATCCGAAGCTGTCTTCGGGAATATTTTTGATAATTCTCTCCTCGGTAACATCGTCGCCCTTGTAAAGCTCAAAAGTACCGTCGGGATTTACCACAATTCCGAACCTGTCATTTTTGTTGCTGTCAAACTTGAAGGTTACAAAGTTTACGTTCGGATTTACATCATCGGGCACTGCGGAAATCTCGTTGCCGTCAAGCGAAACCTTAAGCTTTTCAACCTTCGCGGCAATGCCTGAGCCTTCGGGAATTACCAAATCATCGGCAATGTCCGTGATGTGCATACGACCTGTATCCGCGTAAACATACTCATATTCCTGACCGCCCTGAAGCGTGCTCGACAAGCCTGTTTCCCAGCTTTCAACAGGCATACGATAGCCCGCAAATTCCCACGCGGGTTTGTACCAGACAGTAAGCGCATCATCGGAGCAGTTGTAAGGAACATAGGTGAGCTTGCAGTTGTAGTACTTAAAGGTTGCCTGCCGGTTTTGATTTGAAAGATAATCCTTGAATACATCAAGAGCCTGCTCAGCGTTGTAGTTTACAGGAATTTCGCCTGTTATATAACTATCGGTGTAGATATCCTTCGCGTCCAGCCGCAGAACCTTATCCTTTGTAACATACACGACAACGCCGGTGTCGTGCGTAAGTCCATTGCCGCCGTTATGTCTGAAATAAGAGAGTCCGTTCATCGTAAGCTCGGTGTTCTCGAAAACCTGCGGATAGCGCAGAATGTACGCTTCCTCGTTTTCCGTCCACGGTGTAAAAGTAAAAGGCTCGGAAGTGTCCTTGGAATTACCGCCGCCGGAAATCCACGCGGAAAACCGCTCCAAAATCTTGTTTGCAACGTCTGCGTGAACGGCAATTATCTTCGGCTCGCCGAGATTATTTATGCCGATTTTGGCAATCATTTCGTCCGCTAACTTTTTCGCGTCTTTCTTTGAAAACGCGGAAAGCTCCTCATTACTTGCGTATTGGTCGTCAATCAAGGTTGAGTCATTAAATCGGTAGCTGAAAACTGAACCGTACTTAAAATCCCCGTCAAGCGCGGCTTTATCCCAATAAGTAAAGCAACCCGGCTCGACAACAACCATTTCGTCCTCGGTGTCCCAGCTGTAAAACTTTTGACCGGGATAATATTCCGAATCGAGTTTTTGTTCAAGCGTTATTTTTTTGCCGTCGAAAAAGAGCTTTTTGGTTGCTTCGCTGTTCCAAAACTTCAATCTGAGCTTTACCGCCGGCAACTCGCTTGGCGCAGTTTGCGGCAAATTCATTTCCAAGAATAAATTATCGCGAAGCTTCTCGGAGATTTTGCCTGCACTTGCAGAAGCGCTTCCCGAAACGCTGTCTGCCGCTCCCGAAACGGTTTCGGACGCGACAATATTGCTCTTGCCCGTGTTTTTCAGCGCAAACGGAAGTGCAACCGCCGCCGCGCAAATTCCCGCCAAAGCAATTACAAACAGCGCTTTGTGCGACCTCTCATCGCGGATAACTCTCGGCTTCTCCGCAGGAATATTGCTGTCTTTTTTGTCAGATTGCTTTTCAAATGCTTCAATAGCTCTGTTGCTGATTTCATCGCTGATTAAGCCCATAGACTCCGAAATTCTGTTGATTTTCATACTTCAATTCCCTCCTCAATAAGATAATCCCGAAGTTTTTTCCGTGTTCTGAACAACATCGAATTAACCTTGTCCTCGCTGAATGAAAACCGCTCGGCAATTTCCTTCTGCGTGTAAAAATACACATATTTCAGCACAAAAACATCGCTGACTATCGGGCGCTGTTTCTTCAAAAATGCGTCAATCGCGCGACCGATATCGTTGTTGTCAACAGACGAGCTTATTCGGTTATCGGGCAGAATTTCCTCCAGCTCCGAGAGCGATACCGCAAGCTCCGACGAGCGTTTTTGACAGCTGTTGTACTGAACACGCTTCAATGCGAGATTTCGCGTTATCTTGCAGACATAGCCCCGCAAGCTTTTCGGCTCTGCCGGCGGGATTGTGTTCCACAACCGCAAAAACGCATCGTTCACGCACTCCTCGCTGTCCTCGGTGCTGTCGAGAATTCGCTTTGCCACACTCATACAAAGCTTGCCGTACTTGCGCTCGGTTTCGGAAATTGCCGCCTCGTTTCTGTCAAAGAACAACCCGATTATTTCCCCGTCGTTCATCAAATTACCTCCTAGTTTTTTCCGAAGAGCCCTTCTACACTATAAGATACCTTTTTCGGAGCAGTTTCTTTCTCTTTTGAAAAATTTATTATTGAGAAAAATAAAAACATTCCGCAAAAAATCCCGCCGATTTCTCAACCGAACGGGATTTTTCTTTGCAATTATTTTCGATAATCCAACGTGAAATTCTCGAACACCGCCGTGTTTTCTCCAACCGAATACAGCCCGAGCACAACTCCCGTAAACCCGCCCGAAACCTCGCTTGAGAGGTATTTCGAGCGACCGCTTCCGAGGAGATTTTCGGCGAGGTAGAAATTGTAGGTGAGATTGTCCGCGGTTATCCGCAGACGCGCGTTGCCCGAAGCCAACGGCAAGGACGCTTGTTTGTGCTTTATGCCGCCGATGTTCAGCTTCAGCACGGCTTCAAATCCGCGCTCCGTTTTCGCAACAGCGATGTCATAATGCTCGTCCTCGTTCATATAAACCGAAACGCCCGCCTCGCCGTCATCAACCGTTACGTTCACCGCAAGCTCAAAGCAAAATTCCCGCTGACGCAAGCCGATAAACGTTGGTGATTTTGCTTCTTCAAGTGTAACGTCCGTTCCGTGAAGAACAGCTTTGTTTTCAGACAGCTCGTAGCAATTGTTTTTCGGGTGACGGAGATAACACCAATCGATGTCCCAAGCGGTGTTTTCAAAGGTGTAATGCGTTTTGAAATCCTGCGTGAAATCGCCGGCAAGCTCGTAGCTTTCAGCGCACGTTCCGTCCGTGCCCGCGGTGAACCAGCCGTCCTCGTCAAACCGCACCGGAACAAGAAAAACCTCGCGTCCGAGATTGTGGTAGGGTTGCCACAAATGTATCTGCCGAAAGCCAAGACAAGCGATGTGCCAGCCGCCGTTGTTGTCCTCAACAAGGTCGCCGTGACCGATGCCCTGAATGATGAACGGGGCTTTGTTGCGGTTGGTCAGAACGGGGTTTTTCGGGTAACTTTCAAACGTTCCCCAAACCGATTTTGAGCGCGCGTAGGTTATCGTGTGACCGTACTCCGTGCCGCCCTCCGCCGCCATAAGATAGTAAAAATCACCGATTTTATACAAATGCGGACTCTCCAGAAAACGCCCGCCCGTGCCTTTCCAGATGCACTTACTCGGGGAGAGCTTCTCGCCCGTTTCAATGTTGATTTCGCACTGCACAATCCCGCCAACGCCGTTGTCATCGGTGCCGTTGCTCATAAAAAACGCGCGTCCGTTCTCGAAGAAAAGCGACGGATCAATTCCGTCCTGCTTCACCGTAACCGGCTCAGACCACTCGCCGTAAATATCATCGGTTGTGACGTAGAAATTCTCGCCGGTTGTGTTGTTGGTGGTAACCATATAGAAATGCCCGTTGTTAAAGCGAATTGTCGGTGCAAAAACGCCGCCCGAGCTTTCCACACTTTCCAGCATAACCTGACTTTTCCGCGTGAGGACGTGCCCAATCTGCCTCCAGTTCACCAAATCCTCGCTCTCAAACAGCGGCACACCCGGAAAATACTGAAACGAACTGCACACCATATAATACCTGCCGTTCGCTCGGCACACGCTCGGGTCGGGGTAAAAGCCGCTTATTATCGGGTTTGTGTATTCCATTGCAAACACTCCTTGATTTTCAGAAATAATGTAATTTTAATTATACCACATTTCCCCGTCAATTTCAATATAAAACAGCAAAAGCCCTCGGAATTTCTCCGAAGGCTTCGCTTTTATGTGGATTGAGTTTAGAAGATTGCGATAACAGCGCCCTTGTAGGTGTCCTCGATGTACTTTTTAACCTTGTCGGTCTTGAGCGCATTGACAAGAGCCTGCGTCTTGTCGGAATTTTCCTCGCCCTTCTTAACGGCGATGATATTCGCGTAGGTCTGCGCCGCCGAGCCGCTCGCGTCCTCAACCGCAAGCGCGTCATTTGCGTTAAGTCCCGCCGCAAGCGCATAGTTTCCGTTGATTACGGCAAGCGAGCCTTTGTCGCTGTTGTTGAACTGCGCGGCAACCGTGTCAGCCTGAACTGCGGTTATCTTGTAGCCGTGGTTGTCAACAATATCGAGCGTTGTCACGCCGTCAACCGCATTTGCGCCCTCGGGAAGCGTGATAAGTCCCTCCTGAGCGAGAAGGAGCAGAGCACGAGTTTCGTTGCTGTCGTCGGCGGGGATTACGATGCTTGCGCCCGCGGCAACGTTCTTCACGCTGTCAACACCGTTTCCGTAAAGTCCGAACGGCTCGTAGTGGATACTTGCCGCAGAAACAAGCTCGGTGCCGTTTGACTTGTTGTAGCTGTTGAGGTAAGGCGTGTGCTGGAAATAGTTCGCGTCAAGCTCGCCGTCCGCAAGCGCCTTGTTCGGCAAAACATAGTCATCGTAAATCGTAATCTGCAGGTCATAGCCCTGCTCGGCAATGTCACCCTTAATGTACTCAAGAATTTCACCGTGCGGTGTGGACGTTGCTCCAACCTTAATCACGATTTTTTCGGTTGTGGAAGAGCTTTCGGTTTTAGTCGAAGAGCTGTTGGTTGAAGTGGAATTTGATGAGCTGTTGCAACCGGTAAGTGCAACCGCAGAAAGTGCAAACGCAAGGAATGCCGAGGTCAAAGATTTGAATTTCATAATAAATATCTCCTTTAATTTCAATTGTTTTTTTGATTACTTTGGTTCGTTTAACAGAAGCGGTTTTGCATTCGTCCGAACCTGTAATTCTCTCTCAAGAGCTGTTCGAGTATGTAAAGCATAGCTCGCCCTCCTTGTCTTTATTTTGAAATGCGCTTGTCGGTTTTTCTTGCAATGAGCATTCCGACCTCTTGGATAATCTGCACGATTATCACGGTGAGCAAAACGCAAATCCAGATAACATTGTCGTTAAACCGCTGATAGCCGAAGTTTATCGCAATCATTCCCAGACCGCCGCCGCCGATTGTTCCCGCCATTGCCGAGTAGCCGAGAATTGTGACAAGCGAGATAACCGCGCCGACTAAGAGCGACGGCTTCGCCTCGGGTATCAGCACCTTGAATACGATTTTGAATGAGGACGTACCCATCGCCTGCGCCGCCTCGATAACGCCGCTGTCAACCTCTTTTATCGAGCTTTCCACCATTCGCGCTACATAAGGCACTGCCGCGATTATCAGCGTGACAATCATCGCTTTGTTGCCGAGAGCTGTTCCCACAACAAATTTTGCCACGGGAAGCACCGCAATCATCAAAATCACAAACGGTATACTGCGGAAAATGTTGACGATTAAGCCGATAATCTTGTTCAGCCACGGTATCGGGTGAATACCGCCTTTGTCGGTGACGCTGAGCAAAATTCCCAGCGGAATACCGAAAAGATATGCAAAAAACGCGGGAATGAAGGTAAGATAAATCGTTTCCCACACGCCGAGTTGCAAAATGCCCTTGTCGATAAGCTGAGAGAGCAGGTCGTTGTTCATCTGTCATCGTCCTTTCGTTAAATTTCCGTAAAGCTAATCTCGTTTGCATTCAGGTAAGCGCGTATTCTCTCGGCACTTTTTTCGTCATCGGGCAACCCGAGCAAAATCTGCCCATAAGCCTTGCCGTCAATGTCCTTGGTATCGGCGTGGAGAATGTTCACGGGTATCCCGCACTCCAGCACGAGATTTGCGATAACCGGCTTGAACGAGTTTTCGCCGTTGAACACAATTCTGATTTTCTTCCCGCCCGTTATCTCGTCAACCGCCTTCGCTTCGGGAAGAACCAGCTTTTTGGCAATCGCGGACTTTGGTGCCGCAAACACATCGCGGACGTTTCCGATTTCCGCAACAGTGCTTTGGTCAAGCACCGCAACCCTGTCGCAGATTTTATCGATAACCTTCATCTCGTGCGTTATCACAACAATTGTTACGCCGAGGGTTTTGTTGATTTTTCGCATAAGCTCGAGAATTGAGCTTGTGGTATCGGGGTCAAGCGCGCTTGTTGCCTCATCGCAGAGCAGGTAGCTCGTTTTCGCCGCAAGCGCACGCGCTATCGCAACACGCTGTTTTTGCCCGCCCGAGAGCTGAGAAGGGTACGCCTTTGCCTTGTCGGTCAGCCCCACAAGCTCCAGCAACTCCTCGGCTCTCTTCTTGGCATCGGCTTTTTTCACGCCAGCTATTTCAAGCGGATAACAGATGTTTTTGATAACATTTCTCTGCGACAAAAGGTTGAACCCCTGAAATATCATTCCGATATTCTGCCGCGTTTTCAGAAGCTCCTTTTTGGAAAGCTCACCGAGATTTTGCCCGTCTATGATAACCTTGCCCGAGGTTGGTTTTTCAAGAAAATTTATACATCGGATAAGCGTGCTTTTGCCCGCTCCCGAAAGACCGATTATCCCGAAGATTTCGCCGTTGTTGATGGTGATGTTGATATCCTTAAGGGCGGTTACTCCGTTCGGGTAGGTCTTGCTGAGTTCTTTCAGTTCAATCACGTTTTTTCCTCCTGCAATAAAAAATGACAAGCACATCGCTGTACCTGTCAAAATCACTCGCTCGGAATAATCATCAACAGCGCACGGCTCGACTATTCAATTCACAGCACATCATACACATCATTGTCATACCGTCCGCTCCTTTCGTTTTGCTTTTATGTGTGTATTATATCATAGTTTGTCTATTTTGTCAATAGGCTTTATCAGTTTTAGCCGTACAATAAAGTTTCAACATTTTTTGAGCGTTTTGTGTAATTTCACTGCAAATCGGCATTATTTTACAAATGTTTTACAGTTATGTGCTTTTGGATTTTACATAACGGTTTTATAATTAAATTAAGTAATAAATATTCGGGAGGAATTCTTATGAAATACAAACGTTTTTCGGCATTTTCGGCAATGCTAATGCTTACGGCAATTCTGGCGGGCTGCAACAACTCGGAAAGCACGGGGGTTTTCTCGGGCAATTCTTCAGCCTCCGAAAGCTCGTCGAGCTCGGTTTCTTCAACAACAAGCAGTTCGTCAAGCAGCGAGGTTTCTTCATCAAAAACAGAAAGCAGCTCGACAACTAACTCGTCCGAAAGCACCGAGAGCAGTTCTGTTGAAAGCTCGTCAAGCAGTACCGAGAGCAGTCCCGAAGCGACAAGCGGCGATGTTTTCTGCTTTGAGTTTTCGATTGACGATGAAACGTACAAGTTCCCGCTTCTGTACTCCGATATGGAAAAGAACGGCTGGAGCTACAAGAGCAACGCAGGTATAAAAGCGATTAAGCCAAATCAGTATCTGATAGGTCTGAGGATTGAAAAAGGTGATTTGTCGATGAGCGTTCAGCCGATAAATCTCACAAAAAGCGCCCTCACCGCAGCGGAAGCAAATATCGGCAAGCTCACCCTTGACAGCGATTACATAAAGCCCGACTCCCACAAGACAACCTATGCGGGAATTGTCCTCGGCAAGTCCACGGCAGTCGATGTTTCAGCGGCATTCGGCGAACCTTCTTCAACGTATGAAAGCGAGAAATTCCCGACGGTTACATACAAAATGAAAACTAACGTAACCGTGAAATTCTGCTTCGACAACACAAAGGGCGGGATTGTCGATAAAATCGAAATCCAGAATTTCAGCAAAGATTGATTATCCAAAAACAGCTTACGGGTGTGAGAAATCGCACCCGTTTTTCGTTTATAGCAGATTTGCGCAGTGTTGGAGACTTTTCCGATGCGGCGATTTTTTAATAATTGGGCATTTTATAGGTTGAAAAAAGTTGGAAAATATGTTATAATATATAAAATTATTAAAATTCGGAGGTTTTTATGAACAGAACCGAACGCAAAGAACAACGGCGTCAAAAACGCGAGGCAAAATACAACCTTGTCGCGTTTAACGCCGAAAACGACATAAAATACCGCGCTCCTTTCGGGATAAATCACGTTCGTACACTCGCGTGGGTTTGCATTCTGATTACGCAGATAACGGTGCTTCTGGGTATCGCCGTCACGGTGTTCCATCGCGATTTCATCGACATAAACGTTTTGAAAACCATTCAAATATTCGCGGATATGTCGCTTCCGCTTTTCCTGCTGGCTTCGTTTTCTTACATACTCCAGAACCGCGACCGTTGCGGGCAGATTGTCCTGTTTTATCTCGCCGCGTCCGCGATGATACCGTTTTTGTTATATCTCGTGTTCTTCCACTTCGGCGCGGGACTGCTCGAAGCATTTTCCGAGCACGCACCCGAAAATTTGCGCGACCAAGTAAGCAAGTTCGCCGCAGACACTTTCGGCGAAAAGCTAAACTGCAACATCTTCATCGATATGCTCCTGTTCTCCTCGCTCACGTTTTTCCTCACGGCAACGCCAAAGCTCAAAATTTTCAGCGGCAAAAAGCTCTACATTTTCCGCGCGCTCGCGCTTCTTCCCATTCTTTACGAAGTCGGTGCGATTGTGTATAAACTGCTGATTGTCTTCAAAAAGGTTGTCCCGTCGCTTTATGTTTACGCGTTTTTGCCGACAAAAGCGCCGCTCACGTTTATCGCGTTTGTGCTGTTGCTTGCGATTGAGATTATCAAGAAGAAACACTATATGAAGCTCGGCGGCACCGAGGAAGGCTACGAGGAATTCTTCGCTACAAACAAAAACTCGTTCCTTTTCGCCAAATCAACCGCGAAAATCTTCGCGTTTATCGGCGCAATCGACATCATTTATTTGATTGTTTGTATGGTGATTTTGTACATGGGAAACAACGATGATTTGAGCGTGTTCGATAAAATCGGCTTGGGAAAATCCGGCGACCTGCTTATACTAGCACCGTTTGTTCTGCTGTTTTCCTACAACCGCAAGCCAAAAATCGCAAACTACAACCTCATTCTCCCGCTTGCAATGATTTTCATTTTGCTTCTCGTTTACCTCGAGTCGGGTTACTTTATGATAACGGGAAAGTTTTAACGTTGCATTTCAACTAAAAACGCAAAACAGCGAGCTGTCAAAATCGGCTCGCTGTTCGTTTTAATTTGGATTTTCAGTCTTGCTTTGCATTTTGCTGTAATACTCGGCTTTGTTTTTGTACATTCGCTCATCGGCAATCCTTGCGATTTCAGCCGCAGTTTTGTCGGGAAACTCCCTCGCCGTCACATAGCCGCAGGAAACCGACAGGCTCTTCACCGTCTTTCCCGACCAGCTCGCAACCTTTTGCTCAAACGTTTTCTTCAGCTCCGCGAGCTTTTCATCATCGGCAAAAAGTATAATCGCGAACTCATCTCCGCCCGTCCGATAAACCTTTCCGACATCGCCGAAGCTCCGCCGCATACATCTCGCCGCGCCCGAGAGCAATTCATCGCCCGCCGCGTGTCCCATCGTGTCGTTCACCTTTTTCAGCCCGTTTAAATCAATCGATATAAACACAAAATCCTCCTCGTGATTATCGGAAAAGTTGTGCATATCGTTTTCGTAGGCACGGCGGTTTAGGCAATGCGTGAGCTTGTCGGTTGTGGACTCGCGTATCAGGCGCTCCTCGCGGCGCTTTTCCTCGTCAATAATCTGAGTTGTGCAGATAACCTTTTCGGGATAACCCTCAGCGTCCGTGCTGATTGAAATAAACGACATTCTTATCCAGCCAACATTTTTCCCGAGCAAGTCCTTGAAGATAACCTTTCTCCCGCGAAGCCGCTCGGCAAGCGTTGTCAGCTCCGTGAACTCAAGCCCCTGCTCGAGATACTGGTCGGACATTGTCGCGTGCATAATCTCGTGCATCGCAATTGTTGACTCGACATTTTTGTTCTTCTCCACAACCTCTTTTACCTGATTTCGCGCGGCGTACTCGGTGATTGTCATTTTCCCGAGGTCGAGCAGGTGCATACTGTAATAAATCCCCGCCATTGAGGTGAGAATTTTCAGTTGCTCCATCTGCTCCTTTTTAACGATAAGAATGCGGTTGGTGACCACAAGCAAAGCTCCCGCCGCTATCGCCAGACAGACAATCACGATGAGCATCGAAAGCAAGGTTTCCTTCTTAACCGCGGTGTTCACCTGCACAACGCATATCGCGTACTCGCCGTCCCGCATAAGCGAACACTCGCTTCGGTAGCCGTTTACGATGATGTTTGAATGTGTAATTTCGTTCACCCTCGCGGCGCTGAAATCAACACCGATTTCCTGCAATTTCAACCCGTTTTTGTTGTCCGTAGAACCTAAAATCTCACCTGTCTGCGCGTTCGCGACATAAATTTCCATATCCTCATAAGTGGGTATGCTGTCCACAACTTTGAAAATTCTGTTGTTATTAAGCTCCTCAAGCAACCGCTTCGGTTCAATTCCCACCTGTATCATTCGGTTGCCGTTGCTTTCCCACGTTATCGCGTACATCATACTTTTGCCCTCGGCGGTGTTCGGCGTAACGTCTTGGCACATCGACAAGGTTGTGTCGTTCAGCATCGGCTTGAAATAGCCCATCTGCTCGCCCGAATCGAAGCTGTAACCGTAGTATTTCGGCTCGGTTCCCGAATAAATCTTGCCTGTTTTATCGAACAGGTGAATTTCATCGATAGACATAAGCTCGGCGATTTTTTTCAGCTCGTTTATATCGTACTCCGCGGCGGAGTTGTGCTCGAGCATATACGCAACCGTTTTCGCGCGGATTATGTATTCGTCCTTCAGCGATGCCAACAGCGTTTCCTCAACCGAGCGGTTCTTCTCAAGCATTCCGCTCACCTGATTAACCATAACCTCGCCCGTTCTCCGAGCATTGTTTTCGTTGTTGTACACCAAAACCACATAGGTGAGAATTATCAGCAGAAGCGTCGCCGCCGCAACAATTATCACAACTCTTCCGAATTTGATACCCCTTGTTTTATTCTTCACATCAACACTCCCGTAGAAATTCATTATAATAAACATAGCAGGCAGTCTATTTGTGAAACAGGCTGCCTTTTGTCGTTTTTTCTGCTAAATTTATTATAAACGATTTGCCGAAAAATGTCAAGATTATTTTGTGAGAATTGTATGAAATCGTACGATTTTTCAGATATTGCAGAACGCTCAGAGCGTTACCGAGAGCCGCCCGTTTTCGCAGGAAATCGCCTTTGCGCTCTTTTTCACGATATCCGCCGACATTTTCTCCGCCTTGTCGATAAAGCCGCTGTCTATAAGCTCGCTTGCGAAAATAAGCTCGGTTTCGTCCTTTTGCTCGGAGTACTGCAAGGTGAACTCAACTGGCGCAAATTTTTCCCCGAAGCCGCTGAAAATGCAGTTGTAGATAAGCTCCTCGCACACAAGCAGAACCTTGTTTGCGCGTTTGTCCTCGAAAAGCTGGTTCTTGAGGAAATTCCAGATTTCCGCGTTGAACGCGTACAGGTCGAACTTTTTGTCCTCAATAACGTGATTGTAGGTGCGGATTTTGTAGATAAACTGCTTGGTTCTGGGCTTTTGCGGATTCTCAAAAATCTGCTTCGGAGAACCGTCCTCATAGATTCCCTTCTCGTCCATATAGAACACGCGGTTGGATACGTTTTTCGCGAAATTCATCTCGTGCGTGACTATCATCATCGTCATTCCCTTTGAGGCGAGATTTCTGATTACCGCGAGAACTTCGCTCA
>CALZUA010000036.1 GCA_945829235.1 uncultured Clostridia bacterium
TGGCGAAATTCGGCAAGAATATGGATTGGTTCCGGGAGCTTGTAGCCAACAACGGCGAGGAAGTCGTGCGGTACAAGGTCACCGGCACAAAAACCGTCACAAAGGCTGATTTTGGCAAGGCGCAGGCGCAGCTTATCGCGCTGGGATTTGATGTTGACGCGGAGGTACTGTAATGGATAGCACGGTTATTGTATCGCTGATATCGCTGCTTGGGACGCTTGTTGACTCTCTTGGCGGTATAGTGGTAAGCGGCAAACTCACCGCCTACCGCATACAGCAGCTCGAAAACAAGGTTGCGGAGCATAACAACTTCGCGCGGCGCATGCCGGTGGTGGAGGAGCAGATCAAGGTCATTAACCACCGCATTGAAGATTTGGAACAGGAGGAAAAACGTCATGAAGATTGATTGGAAACGCAAGCTGACGTCCCGCAAGCTCTGGGTCGCAGTCGCGGGATTTGTAGCCGGGCTTATCGTGGCTTTCGGCGGCGACAGCGAGGTCGCGGAGACCGTCAGCGGCTGCATAATGTCCGGCGCGAGCGTTATCGCGTACATTATCGGCGAGGGGCTGGCGGATAGCTCAAACAAAATCGAATAACAGAAACCCCCGAAGCCGCACGTCGCAGCTCCGGGGGCTGTTTTTATTGCAAAGAATAGTGCTTGACAATCGAATTGAAAAGATGTATAATTTATGTTGAGGTTCGGAAAGAAAATAACCCACTTTATAACCCACTTTCCAGTTTCAAATTATATATTTTGGTTTTCTAAATGTAAATCTGATACCGCTGAAACCGCACGAAAAGGTCATTCATAAACTTTGGATTTACGTTTATCAAACTCAGAGAGTAGTTCAATTCCCCTCGGCTCCACCACCTTTCACACCGCACGGTTATGCGCCGCGCGGTGTTTTTATTTTCCCCAAATAACCCACATTATAACCCACTTTTACAATTTTAAAGGGCGCTCCACCTCGGAACGCCCCGTTTTGTTTATACCGCGTTGAGTATCTTGCCGAATATGTCGCTTACAAGCTCGGCGGTTTTCTTGCTGTCTCCGAGGAATTCGTGCGAGTAAACGCCGTAGGTATCCATATCTTTGCTATGCCCGACAAGCTGCTTGAGATAGCCCTCCGGCAGTGACTTCACCACCGAAACGAACGTGTGACGCATTTCGTACGCGGTGATTTTCTGCATTCCATTTGCCTCGCAGTAATGCACCCAGCGCTTGTAGTAGCGGTTCTCTTTGGCACACTCGCCGTATTCGTCAGAGAATACCCACTCTGTTTCTATTCCATTGTCCTTCTGAAACTTCCTCTGCGCGTCCAGAACCGCCTTTGAAATCTCGGAAAGCGTGAATATGCGCCGTGCGTTATCGTTCTTACCTGTTGTTTCCTCGCTGTACACGTTTATACTGCGTTTGAGGAATACCGTGTCATTTGCCACGTCAGACCATTTAAGCCCGATAACCTCACCCGGACGCAGCCCGGTGGACACCTCGAACCGATAAGCGTTGATGAACAACTCGTGCGCCGGTTTCCCTCTATATGTTGTAGTATCAACGTTAAACAGTTTACGCAGGTCGTCCGGCTGCAAAATCTTCTTTTCCTTGATTGGAGCTCCGTGCGGAATACTTAGGCTTTCCGGGAACAACGTTGTGTACTTGCATTTTCGGCAGTATTTCAAAAAGGCTTTAATGCAACCCTGTATGTTCTGCAAGGTCTTTTTCGCCAGCTTCTTGGAATAGCCGTAGTCGATAACGCTTTGTAGGTGCTGTTCGTGCAGGTCAGATATGCGGACGTTTCCGATTTTCGGGTTGATGTACAGGCGCACATACTTCTCATACTGCGTGTAGTGTGAGGTGGAAGCGGTCAGCCTCAGATTTTCAATGTATTCTGCGGTCAGCTTGGATATTTTAGCGTTCGGATTATCTATGCCGTCGTCCAGCCATGCGTCGGCTTTGGCGTTGCACTCCCGCTGTCCGTTTCGTCCGGGCGTGCTGCTGTAAAAGGTCTTGCGGATTCCGTCTTTCTGGACTTTTATCTGCCAGCGGTTCTGCTTTTCGTACCAGACGGCGGTGTTTGTTCGTTTCATAGATGTGCGCTCCTTTCTAACTATACTTACAATATTCTGAGCAATTTATGAAAGTATACTTTGTAATTTATCTGCGCCGTTTTGGGGGCAGTTTGTGGAAACATCAAATGTTCATATTGACAAATTTATATGAACGCTGTATAATGTGGTTACAAGGGCGGGTATTCTACTCCGCCCGGGAGAGGAGAAGAATACCATGAATGAAATTGAGAATGCCCTTGATTTACTAACAGATGAAAGCCTTGAAGCGTTTGCTACTTATCTTGAGAACTTATTAAATAAGCGAGATAACGAGCAGCTTCTTTCAGCTCCTCTTCGTTGAGCTGCGCCAACAGCTCTATTATTTTTTGTTTCAGCACATCGCGTTCGGTTTGCGATGTGCTTTTCTCTTTATTTTCTAATGCTTGGTTCGCTGTTTGTGTCTTGCCTATCAGATAGTCCATATCAACATTAAAAAAGTCAGCAATATTCTCAAGCATTTCAAGACCTGGTTCCCGCTCCCCACGTTCGTACATGTTAACGCTGCTTTTTGAAGTACCGAGCCTATCAGCAAGTTCCTGTTGAGATAGCTTTCTTGAAGAACGAAGCTCTTTGAATCTTTCCGAAAACTTTGACATATAATTCACCTCCTCATTCTATATTATACACTTTCAGTGCACAGAAATCAATTTACATTGTGCACAAAAAGTGCATGTAAATTTGTGCACATTTTTTCTTGCTCCGATATTGACAAATGAGCACAAATAGTGTACAATATAACCAGAGCACAAAAAGTGCTCAAGGAGGTGAATAAGTTAATGCCTTTTGGTGAGAAACTGAAAGAACTTCGTGGAAACAGGTCACAGGACGAGATTGCAAGAGAAATTGGTATCACAAAGTCCTCGTGGGCAATGTACGAACGCAATGAACGCGTCCCCAGAGATGAAGTGAAAATCCGTATTGCTGACTATTTCCATAAGTCTGTACAAGAAATTTTTTTTGGCAGTAATGAGCACGAATAGTGCTTTGCAAGTGAAAGGAAAAGGACACCATGAACGATTTAATTGCAATCAACTACGACAGCGACAAGCCCACGGTCAGCGGGCGGGAGCTTCACGAGGCTCTGGAAATCAAGGAGAAGTACACAGACTGGTTCAAGAGAATGACTGAGTACGGCTTCACCGAGGACGAGGACTTTTGCTCAAATTTGAGCGAAAGCAGTTTTTCCGAAAAATCAGAAAAACCTAACAAGGGCGGCAGACCAAGCACCGACCACCAACTCACAATCCCCATGGCAAAAGAAATCTGCATGCTCCAGCGGAACGAAAAGGGCAAGGAGTTCCGGCAGTACTTCATCAAGGTCGAGGAAGCGTGGAACAGCCCCGAAATGATAATGAAACGCGCTCTGGACTACGCGAACGAGAGTGTGAAGAAACTCCAGATACAGGTTTCCGCGCTGACGGTTGACAACGAGATTATGAAGCCGAAAGCGGACTACTTCGACGAGCTTGTCGAGCGCAACACACTGACGAATTTCCGGGAAACAGCAAAGCAGCTTGAGGTCAAGGAAAAGTCTTTTATAAAGTTCCTGCTTGACCACAAATACATCTACCGCGACGGTAAGGGAAAGATTATGCCGTATGCCGACAAGAACAACGGGCTGTTCGAGATCAAGGAGAGCTTCAACGAAAAGACACAGTGGAGCGGTACGCAAACGCTCATCACGCCGAAAGGAAGAGAAACGTTCCGGCTGCTCATGCTGAAAGCTATGTGAGGAGGTGAAAATCATGTTCAGCAACCGCACAACCGACGGCAGCATTGTAAGAAACAACATTGCCGGAATAAAGGTCGCACATTTCCGCAAAGAACTGAGGATATCCCAGCGCGAGCTTTCGGACAGGCTTAACACAATCGGTTTGGACATCGACAAGAACGCAGTTCAGCGTATCGAATCCGGACAGAGATTCGTTACGGATATCGAGCTTGGGTATCTTGCAAAGATATTCGACGTAACCATTGAAGAGCTTTTAAGGAGGTGACGTAAATGAAACCATTTGCAAAGCTTCGCGGTGAGATTGCCGCGCACGACATCGAACATTCGGACTTCGCAAAGGGGATAGGACTTAGTAAGTGCGCTGTATCCCAGCGGCTCAACGGACACAAGCAGTGGAAATTGAGCGAGATGTACGCCGTAATGGATTTCTTCGGGCTGCCTTATTCGGCGCTGCCGGAGTATTTTCCCCCGTTTAAACAGACCGGAAAGGCAGGACGGGCATGATATTCGCCGAAACCTATACCGCCCCCGAGCGCGAGCAGCTCACGAACCGAATCACGCTGCTGAACGCCGCCGCAGAGGTAATGCGGGACAAGCCCTGCGGCTCTAAGCTGTACATGGACTGCCCCGTTTGCGGCAGGGCGTCAGTAGCGGGAAAGACCCGGCGCGGGGACATAATCGCTCGGTGCTGGGGCTGCGGAACTACGACTTGGGAGGTGGACAATGACGTTTAAGGAACGATACGACAAGCTCAAGGCAGAACACAGGTGTGTTGGCTGCGGCGCAAAGCTGCCTGCGGAATATACAATGGCAAGGTGCGAACACTGCCTTGAATACAGCCGCAGCAGTCACCGCAGGAAAGACGAGCTGAAGAAGCGAAAGCAGGCTTACGCGTCCCAAAAGCCTCGCAGCACCGGGCTTACCATATCGCAGGTAGTCAAAATGGCGGCTGAACGGCACATCAGCTACGGCGAGATGGTGCTGATTATTGAGAAAGGAGATGTTAAAGCATGAAAGCACTACCCTACATAATCGCATTCCTCGCCGGATTATTCGCCCGGACAGCAATCGCCGCCCTGAACGGCTGGGAGAACTACACAATGGACGGTCACGACCTTGTCTGCGCGGTTCTGTGCGTTGTCATGGTCTGGGCGGCTAAGGGGACGTTCCTACCCGAAAAATCACCGGAAAGGAGGAAACCACGACATGAAAATCCTGATAGCCTGCGAGGAAAGCCAGACCGTATGCTATGAAATGCGCCGTCTTGGGCATGAAGCGTATTCTTGCGATATACAGGAATGCTCCGGAGGTCACCCGGAATGGCACGTCTGCGGTGATGTTCTCCCACTTATCAACGGGCGGTGTGAGTTCGCCACAATGGACGGTGAGCGGCACGAGATATCCGGTAAGTGGGATATGATTATCGCGCACCCGCCGTGTACATATCTTTCGAGCGTTACAACACGGCATTTATCGTTGAAAATGACACCGCCGGAAAAAGTGGTTCAGCGTATGTGGAAACTTGCCGAAGCGGCTGTATTCTTCATGCAGTTCGCACTAGCTGACTGCGAAAAAATATGCGTTGAAAACCCACTCGGATTTATGTCAACACTGTGGAGAAAGCCTGACCAGATTGTTTACCCCTATTATTTCGCCGAAAGCGCGAACGATATAGAGAACTATCAGAAAAAGCGCACCTGTTTCTGGCTGAAAGGGTTGATACCGCTTGAACGGACAAGTACGCTCCCACCGCCAAAGCCTTATGGCTACACCAAAACCGGCAAACCAATAAACTTTGAAGAAGCTCACGGAAAGATAGCCGGATTACAGCACGGAGGGAATGCCGCCAAAGCTCGTTCTAAAACTTTCCCCGGAATAGCCCGCGCAATGGCTGAACAGTGGGCTGGAGAAGAAAAAAGCCGCCGCTGAACGGCAATTCAGCAAGCGGCAAAGAAAAATGTTTACAAGGCTATTATAGCCTAAAGAAAGGAATTTGTCAAGTGGCAAAACAAGAATACAAAAGCCGCGTCTACACCGACCGCCCCGCATATGCAGACTTCGACGCGCCCGCCAAGTTTCAGGCGATACAGGGCATAATCGCGACCAGGCTTAAACAGCACCCGAAAGCTATCTGCTCTTATTCCGGCGGTGCTGACAGTGACATTCTGCTGGACATAATCGAACGTACTAGAGAGGTTTTCCCAAGCCTGCCGCCGGTCAAGTACGCTTTCTTCAACACGGGGTTGGAGATGAAAGCTACCAAAGACCACGTTAAGGCTACCGCCGAGAAGTATGGAGTTGAAATCAAGGAGTACCGCCCGAAAATCGGCATTGTCGAGGCTTCCAGAACCTACGGTATTCCCTTTGTTTCCAAAATCATGAGCGCGGGGCTATCTGAGTGGCAGAAAAAGGGCATTCCGCTCTCTATCGCGCAGGAATACGAACAGGCAGAGGACAAAGCGGCGAAACGCGCCGAACTGAAAGCGCGTTATCCGAAGTGCGAAAGCGTGATAAACTTCCTCTGCTGCTGTAATTCGGCGGGAGAGCCGCGCCCGAATATTCAGCTTGTGATAAATAGCTCCAAGTTCATGCGGGATTTCATCGGCGAATACCCTCCGGACTTTCAAATAAGCGCGAAATGCTGTGATTACTGCAAGAAGCAGGTCGCGCACAGCGTCCAGAAAAACTACGACATGATTATCACCGGCGAGCGGCGCGACGAGGGCGGAATGCGTTCCGTGCCGCGCAAGGACTGCACAACAATGTGCTTCACCGAAACCAGCGACGGGCAGTATCGGTTAAGACCGCTGTACTACGTCACCGACGCGGACAAGGCGTGGTATAAGGAACACTACGGCATTAAATACTCCGACGCGTATGAGGTCTACGGGCTTACTCGGACAGGGTGCTGCGGCTGTCCTATCTCATACAAGGCGGTCGCCGACCTCGAAAAGATTCGCCCGTATGAGCCGAACGTAGTAAAAGCCGCGTGGAATATTTTCGGCAAGAGCTATGAGTACCGGCAGAAATACAATACATACAAGGAAAGCCGAATGAATGCCGAAAAACACAAGGACGACAAGCAGGAATACATGCAGGAGGTGCTAAAGTGACCTACCCCGATTTCATCAAATCCAAAGCCATAACCACCGCCTCCGCCGGGATAGACGTCCCCGCCGCCGAACTGAACCCGCTTCTGTTCGACTTCCAACGGGACATAGTCCGCTGGGCTTTGGCAAAGGGCAAGGCGGCTATCTTCGCGGACTGCGGCGACGGCAAGACCGCAATGCAGCTTGAATGGGCGGAGCAGATACGCCGCAGGACAGGCGGAAAGGTGCTTGTTATCGCGCCGCTGGCGGTTTCCGCGCAGACCAAGCGTGAGGGCGAGAAGTTCGGCGTTGCGGTTAATATCTGCGCTTCTCAGCAGGACGTCACCGCCGACGCCGTGAACATCACGAACTATGAGAAGCTGGACAAGTTCACCGCGTCGGAGTTCATAGCCGTGGTTCTGGACGAATCCAGCATAATCAAGAGCTTCACCGGGAAGCTGCGCAACCAGATAATCGCAGCATTCGCGCAGACCCCGTACAAACTAGCCTGCACCGCGACCCCCGCCCCGAATGACTACATGGAACTGGGCAATCATGCGGAGTTCCTCGGCGTAATGACCCGCGCGGAAATGCTCGCAATGTACTTTGTGCATGACGGCGGGCAGACCTCGAAATGGCGGCTGAAAGGTCACGCCGCAGACCTGTTCTGGAAGTGGCTTGCCTCATGGTGCGTGGTAGTCGGCGACCCGAAAGAGCTGGGCTACGACATCAGCGGATTCGACCTGCCGGAGCTTCATGTGCATGAGATTGTCGTGGACGGCGACCAGACTATCAGCGAAAGCCTTTCCCTCACAGAACGCCGCAACGCTCGCCGGGACAGCCTTGAACTACGGTGCAGAGCGGCGGCGGAGCTTGTCAACGGCTCGGATGAAAGCTGGCTTTGCTGGTGCGACCTCAACGACGAAGCCGACACCCTCGCCCGGCTTATCTCCGGCGCGAAGAATGTGCAAGGCTCGGACAGCCCGGAATACAAATCCGCAACTATGCTTGATTTCGCCGCAGGAAAACTGAAATGCCTAGTCACAAAGCCAAAAATCGCAGGCTACGGCATGAACTGGCAGAACTGTCACCGCATGATATTTGTGGGACTATCGGACAGCTTTGAGGCTTATTATCAGGCGGTGCGCCGCTGCTGGCGTTTTGGGCAGAATGCCCCGGTGGACGTGTACATCATCATTTCTGCGCGGGAGGGCGCTGTTAAGGAGAATATCGAACGCAAGGAAGCCGAAAACGCTGCCATGAAGCGCAATTTAATCGAGCTTACAAAGGACATCACCAAGCGGAATTTGACGGCTACCTGCCGCATTTCCGCCGAATACGAGCCGCACACCTCAATGCGGCTGCCATACTGGGAGGAATTCAGAAATTATGCCTAATGTATTACAACAAGTTATCAGCGAAAAATACGCGTTGTATAACGGTGATAGCTGCGAAATTATCCGGGGAATACCGGACAACAGCATTCACTACACAATATTCAGCCCGCCTTTTGCGAGCCTGTACACCTATTCAAACAGCGACCGGGATATGGGAAACTGCCGCAATGACGGCGAATTCTACGAGCATTTCAAGTTCCTCGCTGCCGAATTGTACCGGGTGACAATGCCCGGCAGGCTGCTGTCATTCCACTGCATGGACTTACCCCGCATGAAAGAACGGGACGGCGTTATCGGGCTGAAAGACTTTCCGGCGATACTGCGGCAGGTGTTCGAGGACTGCGGCTTCATCTATCATAGCCGTGTGACGATATGGAAGAACCCCGTCACCGAAATGCAGCGCACAAAGGCGCTGGGGCTGCTCCACAAGCAGATAAAGAAAGACAGCGCCATGAACCGTCAGGGCATTCCCGATTACATACTGACAATGCGCAAGCCCGGCGACAATCCGGAGCGCGTAACTCACACCGATGAAACGTTCCCCTGCGCTGTCTGGCAGCAGTACGCAAGCCCGGTCTGGATGGACATTCGGCAGTCCGACACGCTCCAGAAGAACTCCGCCCGGGAGGAAAAGGACGAGCGGCATATCTGCCCTTTGCAGCTTGAAGTAATTCGCCGCTGCATTGAACTCTGGACAAATCCCGGAGATATCGTGCTGGAGCCGTTCGGCGGAATAGGCAGCGTTCCCTATGTCGCCCGGAAGCTGGAACGCAGGGCAATAGCCTGCGAGCTGAAAGAGAGCTACTACCGCCAGATGGTCGCGAATGTCGCAGCCGCCGAGCCTGTCCCGGATTTCCGTGTTGTGGGCGGCTCCAAACAAATCTCATTTGATGAACTGGAGGCACACAAATGAACACCATCAACCCAACCACCCTCCCCTACCCGGACAATCTGCTATACGACATCTTCGACGGCGAGTGGGAATTCCCGCGCCCCGGCGATTTCGACGGTTCTCTGGAATACGTCCTGCACACGCTCACAGAGCGCGAGCGGCGCGTTCTGGACTTCCGTTATAAGGACGGTCTGACATTTGAAGCAATCGGAAAGCGCGAGTGCGTTACCCGCGAAAGAATACGGCAGATACACGCAAAGTCTTTGAGAAAGCTGCGCCGTCCCGATCGGCTGAATTATCTCAAACACGGCGTTTCCGGGGTTGTTGCCCGGAAAACCGAAAACGCGCGGGAAGCTGCTCTCGCTTCTCTGCCGAAGCAAGATAAACCGGAAGATATTCCTCTTGAAGAACTTGAACTGTCTGTGCGTTCATACAACTGCTTGAAACGTGCCGGAATGAACACCCTGCGTGATGTATCGGAAATGACCTTTGATGAGCTTTGCCATGTGCGCAATATCGGGAAGAAAAGCGTTGAAGAAATATGCGCAGTGCTTACAAATTACGGAATAAGACTTAAGAAAGGCGGTGAATAACATGACCGCAGACGAATACCGCGAAAACAACCCCGACTACAACTACCCCGACAACGTTATTGAAGAATGCCTTATCCGCGCGGAATACACAGTAAACGTGCTTTCCCACGGGAGCGACATTGACCCTGACTGCCGCGAGGAAGCAATTGCGGCGCAGACCAGCTTCCTGCTGAAACACTACGGCGAGGAACCGGGCGACTGCGAGGAAGCCGGATTGAGCGCCATCATCGCCCTTGCAAGGGCTGGAATATTACTTTAAGGAGGAAATCAACATGGCAATTTTACACGAACTTTCCGAGAACTACGAGCGATTGTTCAACGAGTTTGACCGTATCAACAGCATTGAAAACGAGCTCACACAGCTTGAAAACGGTATGTACACCGACGAGAACGGCGACCTTATCCCCGATGTTGTTGAGTACAAAAACGATCTTTTGCAGGCATGGTTCGACACGTTGGACGGTCTGGAGGGCGAAATTGAGGAAAAGCTCGAAAGCCTTGCCTGCTACCAGAAGGAGCTTACCGCCAGAGCCGCTGCCATTTCCGCCGAACGAAAGAAGCTGGAACAGCGTGAGAAGCGCGAAGCCAACAAGGCAAAGTCGATAGCTACATATTTGCTGGACATCATGACCCGGATAAACCGCCGGAAAGTCGAGACCCCAAAGGCGGCGCTGTCTGTTTCGGACGGGCGGGAAAGCGTCAAGGTGGCTGACGAGCAGGCGCTCATCTCATGGGCGCAGGAAAACGGGCGCGACGACCTGCTGAACTACAAGCAGCCGGAAATAAGCAAGAAGGCAGTCAAGACGGCGCTCTCCAGAGGCGAAAAAGTCCCCTACGTAAGCCTTGAGAAGAAGCCGTCTATAACGATAAAGTGAGGTGCAGACATGGGAATTCCGGTTATGATTATGGGCGAGAGCGGTTCTGGAAAAAGCACCTCCCTGCGGAACTTCTCGCCGAACGAAATAGGGATATTCAACGTGGCTTCCAAGCCGCTGCCGTTCCGTTCTGCCGGCATGAAGCTAGTTAATCAAGCTACATACAGCGGTATCATGAAGTCACTGAAGAAGAACCTGCTGCACTGCTACGCCATTGACGACAGCCAGTATCTGATGTGCTTTGAGATGTTCGCGAACGCAAAGGAAAAGGGCTACGAAAAATTCACCAACATGGCGTTGAATTTTTACAGCCTTTTGCAGTCGGTTATAAACGATACTGATGATAGCACGATAGTTTATTTTCTCCATCATGTTGAGGTAGAGGACGGTTTCTGCCATGCAAAAACTCTGGGGAAAATGCTCAAAGAAAAGCTCACGGTCGAGGGGCTGTTCAGTATCGTCCTGCTTTGCGAGGCAGACGAAAACGGACACCATTTTATCACTCAGTCAGAGGGACGTTCAACAGCGAAATCTCCGCTCGGAATGTTCGAGCAAATCGAAATCGACAACGACCTTAAAATGGTCGATACCAAGATCCGTGAATACTACGGACTTACAAAATCACAGGAGGAAAAGTAACATGAAAAAACTCAGCAACTGGAACGACGTAAAGGCGGCAGGCGAGCGCGTGAAGCTCCCTGCGGGCGGCTATGAGGCGAAGATAATCAATGCCAAAGTGGTAAGCTACGACGGCTCAAACGGCTCTTACGAGCGCCTTGAAATCGCCGTGGATATCACTGCCGGTGAGTATAAGGACTACTACAAGCAGGATTTTGACAGCAACACTCGCGACGATAAGAAGTGGCGCGGTGTGGCGCGGTTCTACGTTCCCACCGACGACGGCTCTGAAAAGGACGAATACACCAAATCCGTGCTGAAATCTGTCACAGACGCGCTGGAGGACAGCAACAAGGGCTACCACTGGGACTGGGACGAGACCTCGCTCAAGGGTCTTAAGGTCGGCATTCTGGTGCGGGATAAGGAGTACGAAGTTGACGGCAAGCACGGCTTCTCTCCGGAGATATTCCGCTTCACCGACATCAACCGTATCAAGGAGGGCAAGTTCACTGTTCCCAAGCAGAAGTTGTTGAAAGAATCTTCCGGTACATCTGCGGCGGCTTCGTCCGGTTCTGACAGCGCGGCTTCCAGCGATGACGATTATCCGTTCTGATGAAATACTCACATTTTGAGGTGGACAAGGCTCTTGACGAAATGCGAATAATCGCGGACACCAGAGAGCAGGACACGGCGGCGTTCCGGAAAAGGTTCGCTGCCTGCGTTCCCTCGCCTGAGATATCGCGCAGGAAGCTTGATTTCGGCGATTACACGGCAGATACCACAATAGGCAACGATTTTATATCCCTTGCGGAAATCGCCGTTATAGAGCGTAAAATGAGCCTTGACGAGCTTGCTATGTGTTTCGGCAGAGAACGCGGACGTTTTGAGCGGGAGTTCCTGCGGGCGAAGCTGGCGGGCGCGAAAATATATCTTCTGGTCGAGAACGCAAGCTGGGAAAATCTGCTGGCAGGAAAGTACCGGAGCAAGCTGCCGCCGAAAGCGTTCGCGGCGAGCCTTGCAGCATGGACAGCGCGGTATGACCTGGTTCCGGTATTCTGCAAGGCGGAAATCTCCGGTCGGATCATAGCGCTCATACTCCGCTATGAACTGCGGAATTTCTTGGAAAGAGGTGAGAACAATGGCTGATACTTCAACTGGCTGGGTCAAGCTGTTCAGGAGCTTCACAAAATGGGGCTGGTATACTGATGTCAGCGTTAAGGTAGTGTATCTGCACCTGTTCCTCACGGCAAATCCTAAAGATAATATCTGGAAAGGAAAGACGATTAAGCGCGGTCAGTTGGTCACCTCATACAGGCATTTGGCGGCAGCAGTAGGACTTGATGTTCATACAGTACATGATGCTATTAAGAAACTAAAACTAACCGGAGAAATCACCGTTGAACCCAACGCTAGATTTAGCATAATAACGCTGAATAACTACGATTGCTTTCAGGGTAGCCCAACGAAATTCCAACGCTCCCCCAACAGTAGCCCAACGTCAGCCCAATCAACTAAAGAATATAAGAATATAAAGAATAAAAAAGAAGATACGCCTTCGGCGAATTCCGCTTCCGCGGAGAACGGGGTGGAAGAATTTACCGGGTGGAAGGCAAGAGAGGGGCATGATTTCTGATGAGCTATGAATTACGCGAAGAAGATGTCTACGGTCTGACCCGGCAGCTCACAGAGGACTGGCACGAAAAAGGTCGGGAGCTGTACTACAAGTACTGCCCCTACTGCAACGGCGGTGACAGCCGCGATAAGGATACATTCAGCATTAACCTTGATACGGGTGCTTACAAGTGCTTTCGGGCAACTTGCGGTGCGCAGGGACACTTTGTCGAGCTGGCGCGGGATTTCCACTACCATCTTGACGGTCTGGGCGACAATCGCAGCCGAAAGCAGTATCGTACATTCCCCCGGCAGGAGATAGTGACGAAACAGGCGGCTATCGAATACATGGCTTCTCGGGGTATCTCGGAGGAGGTCACACGGCGGTACAAGCTGACAGTGCGCAAGGACGACCCGAATATTCTGGTCTTTCCGTTCTGCGACGAAAACGGTGATGTACGGTTCATCAAGTACCGCAAAACCAATTTCGACAAGACCCGGGACAAGAACAAGGAATGGTGTGAGAAGAACACCGAGCCTATACTGTTTGGCGTTCAGCAGTGCCGGGATTTTGAGCAGCTCATCATCACGGAGGGACAGATAGACAGCCTGTCCGTAGCGGAGGCAGGATTTGATAATGCGGTCAGTGTCCCCACCGGGGCTATGGGCTTCACATGGCTGGATAACGACCATGCCTTTGATTGGGTACATAAATTCAAGCGTGTGATAGTTTTCGGGGACTATGAAAACGGGCAGATGTCGCTTCTGAAAACGCTTTCCGCGCGGCTCATGCTTCCGGTGTATCACGTCCGGTACGAGGACTATCTCGGCGAAAAGGACGCAAACGACATTCTGCGTAAGTACGGTGTGAAAGCGGTGCGAGCCTGCATTGAGAACGCTGTTCCCTGCGAAACACCGCACATCAAGCGGCTTTCAGAAGTAGAAAGCGTAGATCTCAACGCCCTTCCGAAGATAAAGACGAACATTCGTGAACTGGACAGGGTGATAGGCGGTCTGGTGTTTGGGCAGGTAATATTGCTTTCCGGAAAGCGCGGCGAAGGTAAGTCAACGTTTATGTCGCAGCTTTGCGCAGAGGCTCTGGATCAAGATGTTCCTTTCTTTGCGTACAGCGGCGAGCTTACGGATTATCACTTTAAGTCATGGCTGGATATGCAGCTTGCCGGCGGGGAGAACATTTCCTCCTGCGTGAACGAATACGGCGATGAGAACTATTTCCTGCGGGACGATATAAGCACCCAGATAAGCGCGTGGTACGCCGACAAGGCATATATCTACGACAATGCATTCGTTGACGATGACGAGCTCTCCGGCGTGATAGAAGCCGCAGAGGTGGCTATACGGCGATATGGAGTGAAGCTGGTGTGCGTGGATAATCTCATGACCGCGCTGGACATAGATCCGCAGTCAGACCTTTACCGGGCGCAGAGCGATTTCGTGAAGCGGCTGAAACGTCTGGCTCTGAAATACGACGTGGCGGTCATTCTGGTGGCACACCCGAAGAAAAGCCGGGACGATTTCACGAACGATACGGTCAGCGGTTCGTCTGACATTACCAATGCCGTTGACGTGGTTCTGAACTACCAGCGAGCCGCCAAAGAGAGCGGGTATGACAGTATTCTCACCTGCACCAAGAACCGTATCGGCGGGAAACTTATCACCAACGACGCGCCGGTCAATCTGTATTACTCGGACAAGTCCAAGCGCATAATCAGCGACAGCGGCGACAAGTCAAGGCGGTATGGGTGCTTCGCGGAGAGCAATACAGAGCCGGTCAGAGAACCGGTTTCAAGCTGGGAGGAGGATTATTTCGCATGACAGACAAGGAAATTGTGATAATGGCGCAGAACGACGCCCGGGAAAAACGCAGGGCGGTTCTGCCGGAGGGCTTCGGCTCGCTGGAAACTATGCTGTATCAGCAGATATACTACCTCTGCCGGGATTTCGACGAGGGCAATATTCCGAAGGACGATGCAAGGCGGCTTAAAACGCAGTATATCAGCGAATACGGGCAAATCAAACTTAAACAGGATGTTTATTGCGACCACATGCGCCGCATGGTGAAGATATCTCAGCTTCTCACAGAAGCGGACAAGAACGGCTGCGAGATATGCAAGAGGATTTCGCGGGTGTTTGATGGGAGGGAGGTTGTTTGCGATACGTCTGATAAAACTCACGGCATGTTGGTTGAGATAATCCGGAAAGCGAAACAGGACTATTCGCAGGATTACACAGACCGCACGGAAGATGACTATATCGCGGAAGCGGTTCTGAATGCTGGGTATAGACAGGAGGTGCAGGAATGAAAACTAATCGACACTGGGTTGAACAAAATGGCTGCTATGAGCTTCATTTCGAGAAATTCGAAAAAGACGAGATAGTGTTAAAGTTCGTCCCTAGTAAGGCAGATAAAACCTGTTTTTGGTATACGTCTGAGGATTTGAAAGTTGAATATGACTGCGAATACTTTGATAGCCTTGAAGAAGCTAAGGAGGAATTTGAGTATATGTATGAGCAGTTCCTTGAAAGCGAAATCGGGTATTATGAAAGCCTGCTGGATATGTGGAATGAGGAGGTACAGAAATGAGCAACATTGAATTGAAGCCGTGCCCGTTTTGCGGGGGAAAAGGCTGTATGAACCTAGAGAAAGATTGTATTTGCAGTTATGTTAAATGCATTAGCTGCGGCGCAGAAAGCGGATTAGTCAAAGTATCAGCGGAGTATTGCGCTGATGAAAGAGCCGCTGAAAAATGGAACAGGCGTTATGAGGAGGTCTGACAATGCGTGAGATTTTATTCCGTGGGAAGCGGAAAGATAATGGCGAGTGGGTTGAGGGCGATTTGCTGAAATACGAAACTGGAGAAACGGCTATATTAAGCGGTTTTTCAAGATATGGTTTTGAAGCAACAGAGATTTGCCTAAGAAATAAGGTTATCCCCGAAACCGTCTGCCAGTTCACCGGGCTTACCGATAAGAACAACAAACGAATTTTCGAGGGGGATATCGTCAACTTCTATAACGGCGATGGAGAGTATTCACCATACGAAGTCAGATGGCAGAATAGCGGTTTTTCAGTTTTGATGAACGGTAAGCCTAATTTGTTCGACGAACTTGATGACTTTTTCAGCAGCCGCTGTGAAGTCATCGGGAATGTTTTCGACAACCCGGAACTGCTGGAGGTGTAACAGAATGGCTGACATAAACGATTACTTAGACGGTTTAAATTACAATCTAAGCGCCGAAGAAAAGCAGTTAATGGATATCTACGCTGAGTGTTGGGAACATTGCAACAAAGGTGATTGCCATAATTGCGAATATCGCTCTGGTAATGAGTGGTGCAAGATGTTACTTTGTATGTCGTATCAGTACGCTAAGCGACTTATTGCCGCAGGTTACAGCAAGCGCTCCTTGCCAGCCGCCGACGTCGCGCCGGTGGTGCATGGGCGTTGGTTCGGCACGGTATGCACAGCCTGCGGAGAAAGCACATCGTTTTATTATGATTGCGCTTATTGCCCCAACTGCGGCGCTAAGATGGACGAGGAGGAACGCAAAGACAATGTATGACGTAACGATCACGAACTGCGAAACGCTGGTAACTACCCACAAGCAGGTTAAGAACCCGCTTGACGCGCTTGACGGAATAAACTATCTAGAAGCCCACATTCAACATGAGGTCAAGGAGCAATATGACATCAATCTGACTGCGGCTAATGGCGACATAATTCACATCAAAGCGAGGGAAATGACATGATTAAGATTGAAAACACCGACGTATTCGGCTTTGAAGCTGCTATTCGGGGAATGAGAAACCCGTGGAACAGTTGGGAAAAGAGCGACAGCGAATTTGAGGTTGACTGCGTAACCTGCAACAATCCTCTTTACCCGGATTGTGAAAGTTGCCCGGTCGCAAACAATTCCGACAAATCGCTGATTGGAACTGCTGACCTCGCTCTCATGAAGAAGCTCGTCTACGCTGGTACAGACCACTCCAAATTCATGCGCATGATTAACGTGACGTGCGATATCACAGCGCCTATGTACTGGTGGAAGGAATTTGATACATACAAGGTCGGTACTGTGCGGAATTCCTGCTCGACTATGCACACGATAACAGCGAAAGAATTTACTCTTGATGATTTTTCGCACGAACATCTTGATAATCTTTCAATTAGTCGTTTGGAATGGCTGATTGATTATCTTAACAAGTGCCGAGAGAATTATTTTGGCGATTATGCGGAAATACACGGCAAGAAAGATGTTTGGTGGCAGATCATTCAGCTTCTCCCGTCCTCATACAATCAGCGTGCGACTGTTCAGTTTAACTACGCCGTTCTCCGCAATATGTACCATTCCCGCAAGAACCACCACCTTGACGAATGGAAAGACTTCTGCCGCTGGATAGAAACCCTGCCTTATTCGGAACTTATCACAGGAGGTAATGCCGATGAAATGCAGCCCTGAAGAAAGCCTGAAACGCCGCATTGCCGCTGAACTCACCGAAGCCATAGACACACAGCGCACTACCTTCGAGCTTATGACCGTGATAGTCCTGCATGACGTGTTCGGCTTCGGGCGGGAACGCCTGATTAAATTCGGCAATGCGCTCCAAAAGCAGTACGACGATTTCAGCCGTGAATGCGACCTCACCGACACGCTGCGGCGCAATTCCCCGA
>CALZUA010000037.1 GCA_945829235.1 uncultured Clostridia bacterium
AGGAAATCGGATTTCGCCTTGTTTGCGCGTTCAGCTTCAAGGGTTGATTTTGAGAGATTTGAAATGGTTTTTCTCACGTTGACAAACATCAAAACCAGCACCAGCAAACAAATTCCGCCAATCTGAATCATAACCATTGCATAACGCTTGTCCGACATATATTCGATATCGGAGTAGATTGAGTCGAGCGGCGTGCCCATTGCGACAATCCAGTTGTACGGCTCGTAGAGGGCGGCGTAGGACACCTTCTCCACCATTTTGTCGCCGGCTAAATTCTGGAAATAGTACTGATGAACAACCTCACCGTTTTCCCGAATACCCTCAAGCTCGGTTTTGTAGGGCAGATTTCCCTTGATATCCGGCGTTGAGGTGGAGAGGTACTCGCCCTCGGTTGAGGTGAGAAGCGGGTGAATACGGCGGATTGCGTAGTTGTCGCCGCCGTTCATATCGAGAATTTCGTTCACCCAGAAATAAGAGTCATCGGTATATTTCTGCTGGTGGATAAGCTCTTTTTCTTCCTCCTTGACGATTTCGTCAACATCGGACATCAGCGCGAAAAACGTTACCTTTTTCCCGTCCTTTTCAAAGGAATTGCAAAGCATATCCTTTTCGAGCAACTCGTCCTTTTCGGCTGTGCTTATGGAAATTCCGTTCGGGTTGTCCTTATTAAGAAGCTCAATTGTGCTTCCGTCATCGATAATTGCCTGAATAGTATCGCCGTACTTTTCGCCGCTCGCGAAGCTCAGCACATTCTTGACATTCTGCGGGTACGGACAGCGGCTTTGCTCGGCATCGGTTGTGAAAAAGTTGATAATTCGGTTAAACTGATTGCACACGTCATTTCGGTGAATACCGATACGGATAATCTTGTTGTTGACGGTTTCCTTCATATTTTCGATTTCGGTGTTGAGGCGCATTTGTTTTGTGCTCTCCAAATCACCGTGGTAAATGAGGTTGCCCGAGATTATGATAATGGCGATTATTGCCGCACCCAGCAGAACTTGTCCCCAAAGAAAAAACCTCGATTTCGGGGATTTTTCCTGTTCCTTCAAAGACATAAATTTACACTCCCAACTGAATTTGATGTAATTTATTCTGTTTGAAATTTTAACTTAATTAAATTTATTATAACATATTTTGCCAAAAATTTCAAGAATCATTTTGTAAAAAAATCTGTCAGTATTTTTAAATAAGTGGTTGACAAAAGCAGGGGGGCGCGGTATAATTAAATAGGATATTTAGAAAAATTACGGGACCGAAAAAGCGGTTCTGATAGATAAAAAAGCTGAAAATTTGGGGTGCAATATGGTTTTTTCGGATTTATTCTTTCTCTACATTTTTATACCCGCTGTGGCAATTTGCTACGCTCTCGCGCGGTGCGGCGACCACGCCCGACTAAAAGCCGCCGCGAACGGAAATGCTCCGCGATACGCAAACGCAAATCTCTGTCCGTATTCAAACGCGGTGCTGATAGTCTTCTCGCTGATTTTTTACGCGTGGGGCGAGCCGATTTACATATTTTTGATGATAGCAAGCGTTGTGATGAACTATATCGTTGGGCTGTTCATCGGGCGCAAAAAGCAAACCTCTAAGCCCGCGCTGATTGTGGGACTTGTGCTGAACATCGGCATAATCGCGGTGTTCAAGTACGCGGATTTTCTCGTTGACACGCTCAACCTCACGGGGCTTGGCATTCCGAAGCCGAACATCGCGCTTCCCATCGGAATAAGCTTTTTCACCTTCCAGTCAATCTCCTACATTATCGATGTTTACCGCGGTGAGGTCAAGGCGCAACGCAATTTCTTCTCGTTACTTTTGTACATTTCGATGTTCCCGCAACTGATAGCCGGACCTATCGTGCGCTACTCCACAATTTCCGAGGAAATAAACAAGCGCACCATAAATTTCAACGATATCGCGGAAGGCTCGTTTCGCTTTCTTATCGGACTTGGGAAAAAAGTTATCCTTGCAAACCAACTCTCCGAGATTTCCTCAAAATTCCTTGACGGAAACCTCGCGGCTGTGACAACGGGCGGCGCGTGGCTTGGAATTATCGCGTACACCCTGCAGATTTACTTTGATTTCTCGGGCTATTCGGATATGGCAATCGGAATGGGGCGGTGCTTCGGCTTCCACTTTGACGAAAACTTCAAGCACCCTTACATCGCGCGGACAATCACGGATTTCTGGCGGCGCTGGCACATCTCGCTGGGTAGCTTTTTCCGCGATTACGTCTACATTCCGCTTGGCGGCAACCGCAAGCATCAGCCGTTGAACATACTCATAGTGTGGTTTATGACGGGCTTGTGGCACGGCGCAAGCTGGAATTTCGTGCTGTGGGGACTGTATTTCGGCGCGATAATAATGCTCGAAAAATACACAATCCTCAAGGTCAAGGACAAAATCCCCGCTGTTTTCCTGCATTTATACAGCATTTTCGTGATAGTATTCGGCTGGGTTATCTTCTACTTTGACGATTTTTCGCGGCTCGGCGAGTTCATTCCGATACTGTTCGGCGGCGGAAAAGCGGGCGGCTGGGACGCCGTGGTTCAAGGCGAGCTCACGGGAAATCTCTGGCTGTTGATTGCCGCGATAATCTGCTGTTTGCCGATTGCGAAGATTTTCAGCTACCTGTACAACAAGTCCGAAAGCCGCGAGAGCGCCGGACAAGAAGCGGTTCTCACGGGGCTGAAAACGCTGTGCTCGGTTGCATTGCTGGTTGTAAGCACGTTTTTGCTTATCGGCAGTACCACAAATCCCTTCCTTTATCTGAGATTTTAAGGTGAACACATGAAACAACAAAATTCCAAAAAATATAAAGAACACACCTCAAAACGCCGCAAAACCTCAAACATCGTCTATCTCACGACGCTGTTGCTGGCGTTTGAAGCAATCGGCTTGTCGCTTATTATTTTCCCGCGCAGTACGGTGAGCATAACCGAAAAACGCGAGCTGAAAACGTTCCCCGAGCTTACTGCCGACAGCTATTTCAGCGGCGATTTCACAAAGCAGGTTTCCGAGTGGTTCAGCGACACCGTGCCGTTTCGCGATGAGCTGACGAACATCTCCACGGCAATCCGCGAAATCCGCGGCTTCAGACAGGACGGAATCCGCCTGCACAATGTTGGCACTCTCCCGTCAACCTCCGATGAAAGCTCAAGCTCCTCGACAAGCACGAGTTCATCGGAAAGCTCGTCATCAAGCTCCTCGTCAACATCAAGCTCGAGTTCATCGACAACCGGCTCCGAGAGCACCCACGAAAGCTCGAGTTCAACGAGTGAGCAGAAAAAGGACGACCCCGAAATTCAAGACCACCTGAATATCACGAACAACGGAATTGCGGTTGTCGGCGACCGCGCGCTTATGATGTACGGCGGCAGTTTTGCGGTCAGCGAGAGATACGCGAAGGTGATGAACAAGTACAAGCAGGCGATGCCGAATGTCAACGTGTACAGTATGATTATCCCGACATCGTGCGAGTTTTACAGCCCCGCTTCGCTCGCGGGATATCACGCAAGCGAGCTTGACAACATCAACCACGTCAACAGCTTTTTGCAGGGCGTAACGCCGGTTGACGCGTACTCGGCGCTTGCCGCGCACACAAGCGAGGACATTTACCTCCGCACCGACCACCACTGGGCACCGCTCGGTGCATATTACGCGGCGCAGGCGTTTGCAAAGACCGCGGGCGTGCCGTTTTTGGATATCTCGGAGTATGACCGAGAGGTTGTTCACAACTATGTGGGCACGATGTACGGTTACACCGAGGATATTGTCCTCAAAAACAACCCCGAGGACTTTGTGTACTACGTCCCGAAAACGGTTGAGTACACGACAACCTACTATGAGTATGAGCTGAGCGGCGGCAAAATTGTCGGCGGCAGACCTGCGTTTAACGGCAATTTCTTCGTCAGATACGGCGACGGAAACGGTATGGCTTACTGCACGTTTATGGGCGGTGATTCGCAGATTGTGAAGGTTAAGACAAACGCCGGCACGGGCAGACGGCTCGCAATTCTCAAGGATAGCTACGGAAACGCTTTGCCGGGGTATCTGTTTGGTTCGTTTGACGAGATTATCGTCATTGATATGCGATATTTTACACATAATGTTGTCGATTTCCTCACGGACAACGGAACAACCGACATTCTCTTCGCCAACAACTCCTTCCACGCCGCAACCGCTTCCACGGTAACCTACTACGAAACCTTCCTCACCCAGCAGGACTGGGGCTACTGGATTGTCAAGGAATGGGAAGATTCCTCCGAAACAGCTGAATAAAACCCGCCCTTTGAGGTTAAACTCAGAGGGCGGTTTTTTTTTGCGGTTAAATCTATAGACATTTATTGATTTGTGCAAATTACAATACGGTTGTTGTGATTATCAACAAAAAAATTCTGGAAATAATGAAAAAGTTGTTGCATTTTTACAAAATGCGTGTTATAATAAATTCAAGAAAAGCTCAGCTTGTGTTGAAAAACACGCAGGCGGCTTAATCAAAAAAGGAGGTAATGCAGATGAAAGACAAAATCTTTGGCGTTTTGCAAAGAGTCGGGCGCTCGTTTATGTTGCCGATTGCTTTGTTGCCTATCGCGGGACTTCTGCTCGGAATAGGCAGTTCTTTCACAAACCCCACAACTCTCGAAGCCTACAACCTCACCGGCATCATCAAAGAGGGCGGCGTTCTTTATACAATTCTCGATATTATGAGCAAAACGGGCGAGGTTGTTTTCGATAACCTGCCGTTGCTGTTTGCAATGGGCGTTGCTATTGGTATGGCGAAAAACGAAAAAGCGGTTGCGGCGCTGTCGGGCGCGATTTCGTACCTGATTATGAACACGGCAATAAGCGCGATGATTGACGCAAACGGCGGCGTTGAGGCAATGCCCGCCAACTCCACCACCTCAACCCTCGGTATAACCACGCTCCAAATGGGCGTTTTCGGCGGTATTATCGTAGGACTGGGAGTTGCGGCGCTCCACAATAAATTCTACAAAATCCAGCTCCCGCAGGTGCTCTCGTTCTTTGGCGGAACGCGATTTGTCCCGATTATATGCAGTGTTGTGTACCTCGCAGTCGGCGTTGTGATGTACTATCTCTGGGGCTTTGTGCAAATGGGCATCGGTCAGCTCGGTCAGCTGGTTCTGAACTCCGGCTTGGCGGGAACGTGGATTTACGGCGTTATCGAGCGCGCGCTTATTCCGTTCGGTCTGCACCACGTTTTCTATATGCCGTTCTGGCAGACGGAGCTTGGCGGCTCGATGCTGATTGACGGACAAATCGTTTCGGGCGCACAGAATATCTTCTTCGCAGAGCTTGCCTCGAAATCCACGGAAACCTTCTCGGTTTCGGCAACACGTTTTATGTCGGGAAAATTCCCGTTTATGATGTTCGGATTGCCCGCGGCGGCGCTTGCGATGTACAAAACCGCGCGTCCCGAGAAGAAAAAAGCGGTCGGCGGACTTCTGCTTTCGGCGGCGCTTACGTCGATGATAACCGGTATAACCGAGCCGCTTGAGTTCACGTTTTTGTTTGTTGCACCGGTAATGTACGGCGTTCACTGCGTTCTCGCGGGACTTTCGTATATGCTGATGCACCTGTTTAATGTTGGCGTTGGAATGACGTTTTCGGGCGGTTTGATTGACTTCATGATGTTCGGCGTTTTGCAGGGCAACGCAAAGACAAACTGGATTTGGATTGTGATAGTCGGGCTTGTTTACGCGGTTGTCTATTATTTCCTGTTCTACTTTATGATAAAGAAGTTCAACTTCAAAACGCCCGGCAGAGAAGCCGATGACGAGGAAACAAAGCTCTATACCCGCAAGGATATGGAAGCGAAAAAGGGCGCGAAAGCCGCTAAGGGCAAAACTAGCGTTGATATGACGAGCGCGCTTATACTGAAAGGGCTTGGCGGCAAGGCGAACATCTCCGACCTTGATTGTTGCGCGACAAGACTTAGGATTACGGTTGTTGACGCGGCGAAGGTTGACGACAAAATGCTCAAGAACAGCGGAGCTTCGGGTGTTGTCCGCAAGGGTGACGGCGTGCAGGTAGTTTACGGGCCGCAGGTTTCCGTTGTTAAATCGAAGCTGGAGGACTTTATTGCAACTCCCGACGCGGATAAACTTTACGAGCTGTTTGCCGAGGAAACCGTTGAAGATAATAGCTCGGCAAAGGTTAACGAGGAAAATGTTGCTACGCGACAGGTCGCTGAGCAAAACGTTACCACGCAACAGGTTGCCGGAGAACCCATAGCCGCGGCAAAAACAATAACTCTGTTCTCTCACATGAACGGCAAGGCAATCCCGCTCGCAGACGTTGAGGACGAGGTTTTCTCGCAGGAAATTCTCGGCGGGGGAGCGGCTGTTGAGCCGAGCGAGGGCAAGCTGTTTTCACCGTGTGACGGAACAGTTCTTTCGGTGCTCGACACCAAGCACGCGGTAAATCTCGTTTCGGCAGACGGTTGCGAGATTTTGCTCCACATCGGCATTGACACGGTTAAACTCGGCGGGAAGTTCTTCGAGGTACACGTCAGTGACGGTCAGGCGGTCAAGAAGGGCGATTTGCTTGTTTCGTTCGACATCGAGGGCATCAAAAACGCAGGCTTTAAGACAACCACTCCGATGGTTATCTGCAACTCCGATGATTATAAATCGGTGAAAACGGTTGCTGTCGGGGAAATCAAGGCGGGCGAAAAGCTTGTTGAAATAAACTGAAAGGAAAAAGGCTATGAAAACATTTGATTACACCATCAAGGACGAGCTTGGAATTCACGCAAGACCTGCGGGAATGCTCGCGAAAACGGCAAAGGGCTTTGAGAGCGTTATCACGATTGAAAAGGACGGAAAATCCGTGAACGCGCAGAAGCTGATGATGCTGATGGGGCTTGGCGTGAAGTGCGGCGATACCGTCAAGGTCACGGTTGAGGGCGCGGACGAGGAAACCGCCGCAAAAGCTATGGAGGAGTTCCTCGCGGCAAATCTCTGATAATTTTTGTCAATTGCAAAGCAAAAGGACGGAGCATTTTCCGTCCTTTTTGTTTTGGCTCATTTGTTTTGACGAGCGGTTTTGCTCGAAAAAGTGGTCCCAGTTTATGAGGTTTTCCCGCTCATTTCGCGGATAAGCTTGGAGGTTTTGCGAATAGGCAGGTTGAGCTTTTCCGATATCATCGTAGCCGTTGTCGTTGAGCCGGTTGTCGAGGTCGTTCCAGTAGTTGTCCCAGTCATCGTCACTCCAGTCATCGATGTAGCCGTAATCATCATCGGGATAATCCGGCTCGGAGTAATCGGGATAAGAGTATTCGGGAACCGAGTAATCAAGCCCCGAGAAATCCGAGCCGTACTGACTGCCGCCGAAATACGCGTTAAAGCTGTAACGCGTTCCGTTGGCAACAGGAAGCTGTGCGGAAAGGGAATCGCGGGTGTGGTCTTTGGAGATTTGCGCGTCGGTGATGTTGAAATAGTTGTAGTAATAGGTTGTCGGGGGATTGCCGAACGGGAGTTCTGCGGCGGGCAATCTGCTTGTTGGGGTTGGGGTCCTCTTTGGCGGTTATGGTAATCTCCTCCAGCCCCGTGCCGAACGACAGCTCGGTTTTCTCGACAACCGAGGACGTTATACTGTCCGAGCTGTTGTATGTAATTCCGGGCTGTTCATTTGCACCCGCCGAGCAACCGGCAAGCAAAACCGCCGAAACCGCCGCTAGAATTGCTTTTATTTTCATATAAAGTTGTACTTTCTGTACAATATTTCTCATTTTATGTATCTATTATACAACAATTTTTCCTGTTTGTCATCACGTTTTTGACGATTTTCCCGAAAAAGTCAAACAAAAAAGCCTGTCCGTTTCTGAACAGGCTTTTTGCAATTTGTGACTGAAATCACTGCATTATATTTGAGTTATTGCTCTGGTTATTCGGCTTTTTTGTCAGGCATAAAATGGACAAAATCACCATTGCAAGCGCCAGTGTCGGAATTATCCAAAGACATACATTGACAAAATCTCCGTAACCTTCTCCTTCAAAATAGGTAATCTGAACAAGACTTTCCATAGAAGAAGCCGGAATTAAGACAAAACTGAGTATAAAGCCGATTGAGGCTACAACCATACCGGCGATTGCTTTTGTCATTTCCAACCCTTCTTTGTTTGTTGCAACGCATACACCGATTGCCGCGCAAAACGTAATGATTTGCAAAATTCTTACAGCTATTATTGTCCCAAATAATCCGTCAGCCATCCACGCAAGGTTCATCACCAAAGCAATGACAGAGCAAATCAGCATTGCCGATGAAGCCACTAATTGAATACCGATAGACGCTTTTCTGAGTTTTCCTGCATTTGAATTCATAATTTACCTCTCCTTAAAAGTTTTTTATTGCGACGGGAATTCGCTGTTCCCGACTTACCGAATTATATTATATCACATCCTTTTTGAAAAGTCAAGCATAAATTGACTAAAATAAATTATAAGTTAACAAAATTCTGGTATAATAAAGATAGGTGATAAAATGATATACGGACTTTATGAAAAGATAAAAACCCTGCGGGTAAATTCGGGAATGAGTCAGGTTCAGCTTGCCGAGCGGCTTGGGGTAACCAAAAGCGCGGTTAACGCTTGGGAAACCGGCACAAATTCACCGTCGCTTTCCTATATAATAAAGCTTGCGCGGATTTTCGGGGTTAGCACGGATTATCTGCTTGGAGTTAACGAGCGGTTGACCGTGGATATAACGGGGCTTGATGATATGCAAAGGCAGTCGGTGATGCTTATGATTAACCTTTTCAGACAAGGCAACAGCTCAACAAATGTCAAGAAAAAAGACGATGATATGGAAATGTAAAAAAACGGGCGGTTTTATCCGTCCGTTTTTTGTTTAATCATCTTGTCTTGACCTTTTCGGCGGCTTGTCAAGCTCGGTTTTGTTGTAGTGAACAAGGTTGTTCTTCACCAGCTCGTCAAAGGTTACCGGCATATATCCGTTTATCATACAGCCCGCATTCAGCGCTCTTGAACAGCGGCTCATAAACTGATAGGTTTCGTCTTTTCTGTTGTGGATATGGGCGTAGATGTGGAAATGTCCCTTGTAGAAGCCGTTCCACTCGGCAATCGGGAAATGACAAAGACAAATCTGCTGATTACCGTCGGAGATGTGTTTCATCTTGTCAACGCTCTCGAAATACGACATTGCCACGGGATTATTGAGCGTTTTTGCGTCGTGGTTTCCGATGATGAGGTGCTTTTTGCCCTTGAGCTGTTTGAGGTACCAATCCGCGGGCTTTTCGTTTTTGAAGGCAAAATCCCCGACAATGTAAACATCATCGTCATCGGAAACTCTGCTGTTCCACAACTCAATAAGTGTTCTGTCCATTTCGTTGACATCGGCAAACGGACGGTTGTCAAATTTCAGCACATTTTGGTGACCGAAGTGCAAATCGGCGGTATAAAAAATCATTTTCTCACTTCCTTTGAGATAAATCATAACACAAATTTTTCCGCTTGTCAAGAGAAATATTGCCTTGCCAATTCATCTGTTGCAGGTAAACCGCAGGGTGAAAGACAGGTGAAATGCGGGTTTATCTCACGTTGATTGAGCGAGCGGGTTTGAATAAACCACAAATTAACCAAATCAACCGCGCGATAATTGTATAAGATGACAAAATTTCTTTGTATCGATTGACAGACCGAAATTTAGGTGTTATAATTCTTGGTAATAAGTTGAATTTTTGTGAAATTGATTTGCCGAAATAACGGCAAGTGTTCCGGAAACGGAGGTTAAATATGAGCGGTTTTGACTGCAACAAGGGAATTTCCGAGAAACCCACGTCTGCCGATAAATTTGAATTTACTGTTCTCAACAACAGAATAGTTTGCATTGATAACTATATCGGAGAAGACAAGCGGGTTGTTATCCCCGAAGAAATTGACGGGAGCCCGTGATGCATATAGGCGAGCGCGCATTTGAGTTTTCTCCGATTACATCGATTGCAATTCCCGAGAGTGTGGTTTGGATAAGAGAAAGTGCGTTCGAGTGTTCCTCGCTGGAATCGTTAGATATTGCCGAGAGCTTGGCTGAGATAAGCCCTATGACGTTCTCGGGTTGCACCTCGCTCAAATCGATAAAAATCCCCGACTTTGTGTTCAGGATAGGCAAATCTGCGTTTGAGGACTGCAAATCGCTGTTATCGATAGATATCCCCGACGGCGTGACCGAGATTGACGAAAATGCGTTTTTGGGTTGTTCCTCGCTCACCTCGATAAAAATTCCCGAAGGAGTGGAAAAAATTTCGGGTTATACATTTATGTCCTGCGAGTCGCTCAGCTCGGTTTCCATTCCCAAAAGCGTAAAGAGCATAGGCGATTGCGCGTTTTATTGTTGCACCTCGCTCACATCGATTGACCTTCCCGACAACGTGAGGATAGGCAAAGACGCATTTAAAGGAACTCCGCTTGAGGAGCGGTTCAGCGCAGAAAGTTATGTTCAAGAGCCGGATGATGAGCTTTCGTTTCTCGATGAATTTGAGTGGACAATCCTTGATAATACTCTGGCAATCAAAAAATACAAAGGAAATTCGCAGAACGTTGTTATACCCGAAATATTTGGCGGGATAATCGTGACGAAAATATGTGATTTTGCATTCAGCTTTTGCACCTCGCTCACATCGGTTGACATTCCCAAAAGCGTGATTGAGATAGGCGAGTGTGCGTTTGCGGGCTGTAAAGCGCTCTCCTCGATAACAATCCCCGACAACGTAACTAAGATAGGCAGAGAAGCGTTTTTGGAGTGTACCTCGCTTGCGTCAATAAGCCTTCCCGACAGCATGGAGCGGATAGGCGACTGGGCGTTTCAAGGGTGCAAGTCGCTTGTGTCGATAACCATTCCAAGCGGCGTGACGGAGATAAGTAATCAGCTGTTTTGGGGTTGCGGTTCGCTCTCCTCGATAACAATCCCCGACAGCGTAACCAAGATAGGCGACAGAGCTTTCAAGGACTGCACCTCGCTCACATCGGTAACCCTTCCCGAAACCAAGCTTGAGATGGGAATAGGCGTGTTTGAAGGCACTCCTCTCAAAGACTCGTTTCGTTGAAACTAAGTTTTCTGAATAACCGCAGGGCAGTGATTTTTCACTGCCCTTGCTTTTTTGACAAATTTGGTGTAAAATAATACATTGATGTTTAGGAAAAATTTTTTGAAAAAAACGAAAGCAGTTATACGAAAAATTCATCTTAATGAGTAGAAGAGCTTTTCTGAAAAAATGGGGGTGTACGAATGGACGACGGGGAAATCATCGGGCTGTTTTTCGAGCGAAACGAGTCGGCAATCTCCGAAGCCGAGCGGAAATACGGCAAGCTTTGTATGAACGTTGCGAACAAAATTCTCGACAGCGCCGAGGACAGCGAGGAGTGCGTGAACGACGCGTTTTTCAAGCTCTGGAACTCAATCCCGCCGACCGAGCCGAACAGCTTGAAGGGCTTTGTCTGCAAGATAACGAGAAATCTCGCGCTTATGCGTCTGCGCTACAACAATTGCCAAAAACGCTCGGTGGAGCTTGCGGTATCGTTGTCCGAGCTGGAAGAAGTTCTGCCCGATGACCGAGTGAGTGCATCTGTTGACGATGAAGAAATCGGTCGCGCAATCAACGATTTTCTTGCGAAACAAAAGCCGGTTGTACGCAAGGTTTTTGTGCTGAAATATGTGTATTTTTACACGCAGAAAGAAATTGCCGAGCATTTCTCGTTCACCGAGAACAAGGTTAATTCAATGCTTTGCAGAACGCGGAAAAAACTGCGCGAGCATCTTGTTAAGGAGGGAATTGAAGTATGAAAATCAACAGAATTTCGCAGGCTTTAGGCTCAATCAGCGATGAATATAGCCGCGAAGCTATCGAAGAAATCGAAAAAACATCGAACCAAAATGACAGCATTATTCCCGACGGAAAGCCGAGAGTTGTAAGCGAGGATAAGTCGCGGAAAGCGCCGATTTTTATTGCTTTGGCGGGACTTTGCGCGGCGGCGATTGCGCTTCCGCTGGTGCTGAAAAACGTTGGCAAAAACTCGCTTGTTGCGTCCGATAATTCATCGGGAGTTGCGGCGAGTGCGCCAAAGGTCGAGAAACTCGGCTATGATTTAGACGGTTTAGAAGATTACAGGGAATACAAATTTGAGTTCACGATGCCCGAATACGAGGGCGTTGCCTTTGAATGTATGCACAATAAAATCACGGCAAACGGCGAAGTAATCGTTTCGGGAATGCCGATTTTACAGGTTTATCTCGCGGATTTAAACGGCGACGGGCGGCGCGAAATCGTTTCCGATTCCGCGTATGGTTCGGGTATTTTGCATAAAGTGATAAGCGCTTGCGATTACTCGGAAAAACAGCTCTTTATGCTTTCACAACGCGGTATTGAAAGATGGCTTGACTTGTTTGAAAACAACGGCGAGCTTTGGGTGCGCGAAACGGAATACCGCACCAAAAATGTTTTGAGCGAGAAAAAGCTCGAGCTGTCGGATATGAAGAAAATTGACGGATTTACGCAAGAGCCGGTTCGTGCAACGTTTGACGGAGCGGAAATTCCTTGTGTTGACAACTACGAAAGTATTCAGGAGCAGGCGCTTGAAAGCTATGTTTTTGAAACGCATACCTACGATGAATACACGGTAAAACTTGTCGGAAAACAGGTCTACAAGCTCGGCCAAAACGTCACGGATTATGTGTATGCAAACAGGCTTTGCATTGAGGTTGAAAAGGGCGGGAAATTGCTCGACAGCTTTACTCCAAATCCCGGTTACTACAATTTAAACGGGATAACCGACAGACCAAAATTTACGGTTTTTGCCGACAAGGTGGGAAGCTATCTTGACCTCTATGAGCTGGAACTGCCTGTAATTGCAATGCGCTATTATTTTAATGAAAATCAAGCGGTGAAAAAAGCGGTTCAGTTCGCGGTAATTAAGGACGAAATGATTTACGCTAACTTTTTGTCAACCGCCGAATCGGGCACGGGTGTTACTCTTTTCCAAGATGATTTTGCGACTAATTTTGAGGACAATCAGACCTGCTTTGCAAGTGTTTTTGAGGCGGAAAAATTCCGCGTTGCCGACAGCACCACGCTTGTTGATGACGAGGCTTGCATAAAATACACGTTCAACATTGCGGATATGCTCAATACCGGCATTCTGACCACAACGGAAAAGGTGGTTTACCCGACAAGCTCGGAGGTTGACTCGGCGCTCGATGCCCTTAGAAAAGAGCTGGTTGAAAATCAGAAAATTCTGGCTTCGGAGGCGGCAATTTATGTGAATAATTATGCGGTCTGCGACCTTGATTTTGACGGCGAGGACGAGATTTTGGTTGTGAACACGTTCGGCACTCCCATGGTTCACGTTTTTGGGAAAAACGGCGAAACGTATAAGAGTGAAAGTGTTTTTTCGATGAAAGCGCTTGATTACACCGATTACAAGCTCGTTTTGAAGCCGTATGAAAACGGTGATGAAAGGTATTATTATTTCACGTTCCACAACGGCGGCGGGACAATGGAAGCAGACGTTCTCGGCGCGATAAAGCCGCTTGGGAACGGGTATGAGGCGGAGTATCTTTATTCTTGGGGAACGCTGGATTACAAAGATATCTCCGAGCCTGTCAAGAAGGAATTTTACCGCAAGGGCTGGGACAAGTACGACATTGCCCTCACGGACAGCAACCCGAACGATATCCCAAAAGAGGAGCTTGCGGAAATTCTGAAAATGTACGGAATTACGCTTGATGAAAGTATCTCCGAAAGCAATATCGGGCAGACGACCATACCCGATTTTTACGGCGACGTTAAATTGGCAACATTTGACGAGGCAGTCAATTACGCAAAAGAGCTTGGCTTCGAGCTCAGGAATTTCGAGGACAATCCCGATTTTGTGCAGTATAACGTTGGTTTTGTATATCCAAATACCGATAAAGAACGCGTTGTGAGCCTTGATTATCAATTCAAGGATTTCACAATTTCGGTTCAAAGATATAGCGAGGATAACTGTCCTGCCCCGAACACCACAAACAAGAGCTTTGTGTACAACGGTTCAAGCTTCTTTTTTGAGGATACTTACGGTGATTATCGGCTCGCCCTCATTGACAAAAGCAAAATTCTGTACTGTTTGTGCGTGCTAGATAAACCCGATGACAGCAATGTTGTCAAGAATTTGATGCTGAACATCGCGGCAAATTAACTCACCCTTATGAATTTCGGCAAAATCAAGCGTTCCTCGCACCAAAATTTACTTAACGCAACTGCAATTATCTCACAACCAAAACGCTTGATTAAAGCACGGCGGGCTTAACGGCTCGCCGTTTTTTTGTATAAAGTGGTTGAATTTTTTGTTAAGATGTGCTATAATTGTATGCGAAAATAAATTATCGGACAATCGCGGCTCAAAAAAGGATTTTGTTATGAAATTATATGAACGCCGCGCTCTCCGAGTCAAAGTCAATTTCATAGAAAAGCGCGGTTTGTTGCGCTTCGGTAACTATAATTATTACGGACAATTATCTGCAATAAAGATATAAATAAGAACTGAGAGTATCTCTCGGAACGGAGGTTTTTATGAAAAAAAGGGTACTTGCTATGCTCTCGGCGCTGGCGATGCTTGTGGTGATGTTCACGGGTTGCTCGGCGGGAAAGCAAAAGATATCCTCGGCGGAGGAGCTGAACAGCTCAGGCTTCAAAATCGGCACGGTTCAAGGACCTGCCTCGATGTACATCACCGAGGAAAAGTTCTCGAAAGCCGATATAAAGTACTATCAAAATGCGGCGGACTGTTACACGGCGCTTGCTTCCGAACAGCTTGACGCGATGGTTTACTCGCGGTGTATTCTCGAAAATTACGCCGAAACCGACGATAAGATTGCGCTGATTAGCGGAAATGTTGGCTATGCGGACATTTGCGCCGGCTTGAAATTGGGCAACACCGAGCTGAAAGCAAAGGTTGACGAGTTTATCGCGCAGTCAAAAGCGGACGGCACTCTTGCCGATATGGAAAAGCGCTGGATTGGCGTGAAAGACCCCGTTATGCCCGAAATCGAAATGCCCGCAAATCCCGTGGGAACACTGCGCGTAGCCACGGAGGGCTTGGATATACCGTTTACATATTTTGGCGATAACGGCGTGCTGATGGGATTGGATATTGAGTTTGCAAAGCGGCTTGCGGCGTACCTCAATATGGACGTGAGCATTGAATCCATGAGCTTTGACGCGCTTTTCCCAACGCTTAATTCGGACAAAGCGGATATTGTCGTAAATCAGCTTAACGTAACCGAGGAGCGCAAACAAAACGTACTGTTTTCCGAGCCGTATTACCGCTCGGAGATTGTTGTTGCGGTGAACAAGAACAGATACGAGCAGACCGAAAAGAAATTCGCGTCGCTTGCGGATTTTGCGGGAGAAAAAATGACGATGCCGACGGGCTACGCTTTGGACAAGGTTGTTTCGAAGGTAATCGGAAACGTGAAATACTCCTACACCAACGATTTAAGTGCCGCTATTGAAGAAGTCAAGACAGGACACGCAGCCGCGGTTGTTCTCGACAAGCCGATTGCTTACAAGGCAGCCGCAACAAACAGCGAGCTTATGCCGTTCCCCATAACCGTTGAAACTGATGATTACGCGTATCTGTTCCCGAAGGGAAGCGAGTATGTCGATAAATTCAACAGCGCGTTGAAGGAGCTTCGCGAGTCGGGAAAACTTGCCGAGCTTGAGGATTACTGGATAAACAATCCGCCCGAAAATCCCGTCATAGAGCCGCAGAAGTCAACGGGTAAAAACGGAACACTCAAGATTGCCGTGGAGCCGTCGATTGACCCGATGACCTATTTGAACGGCGAAGGCGAGATGTTGGGCTATGACATTGCCGTGTGCAACCTCATTTGCGACAAGCTTGACATCAAAGCCGAGTATGTGACGACATCTT
>CALZUA010000038.1 GCA_945829235.1 uncultured Clostridia bacterium
GAAGCGCCGCATAGTCGCTGAACTCACCGAAACTCTCGACACGCAGCGCACTACCCATGAACTCATGACAATAATCGTGCTGCATGACGTGTTCGGCTTCGGGCGGAAAAGGCTGATAAAATTCGGCAAGGCGCTCCAGAAGCAGTATGACGATTTCAGCCGTGAATGCGACCTCACCGACACGCTGCGGCGCAATTCCCCGAAAGCGACTAACTTTGATACCGCTATCATTCGGGCGGTTCAGGCGCTGCGGTCTTACGGCATTGATTATCACGAAATTCTCGGAGATACCGAGCGGATAATCATTACCGACAGCAAGGGAAATTCAAGGGACCTGGACGATTTTTTTGCGGAAATGGAAAGGAAGAATTGATGACAAAAGCCGAACTTGAGCAGATATACTACCTCAACCGCGAACTGAAACTCTGGGAAACCGAGCTTGAACGCGTCCGCTGCAAGTCGCTGGTAGGTTCGCCGCTGCCGGGTAACTCTCACGGGAGCGGAGTTTCGGACAAAGTAGCGGACAGGGCGGAGCGCATTATCGAACTGGAAAACCGCATTATCGCAAAGCGTGACGAGATACAGCGCCTGCGTGATGAAGCCGTTGAGTACATTTACAGCATTCCCGACAGCCTGACAAGGCAGATAATCTACTACCGCTGTGTGAGCCTGATGAGCTGGCGCAAGGTCGCTTATGAGGTTGGGGGGTACAATACTGCGGAAAGCGTGCGGCAGATTTATTCGCGATTTATGCGGGATTTGTAATTCTGTCACAAATGTCACAACTACCTGTGGTATAATGGTATCATGAAATAATATACAAAAGGCTCTGATAATATTTATCGGGGCTTTTTTATTGTACAGAAATGGTGATTATTATGTCAAAATCATTCTCAAAAGCGTTTTATAATTCAAAGCCGTGGACTGATACACGCAATACATACATAACCGAACGCACCAGAATTGACGGCGGTATGTGTGAATTGTGCGGCGAGAATGTCGGCGAAGAGCTTCACCATATCATTCCGCTGACACCGGCGAACATCAATGATTTTGATATATGCCTTAATCCGACTAATCTCCAGTTTCTGTGCAAGGACTGCCATTTCAAGGTTCACCGCGAACTGATACTGAAACAATTCGAGGAAGCGAGAAAAAGAAGAGCTGACGCGCACATTCTCACGAATGGCTGTTATATGGACGAACAAGGTTATGTTGTCAAAGCAAAGCGATTTATTGTTTGGGGCGCACCCGCAAGCGGTAAATCAACCTATGTGCGTGAGCATTTGCAGCCCGGCGATTTGGTCGTAGATTTCGACGCTATCAAATATGCTATTTCGTTCAGCCACGCTTCAAATGAAAATCTCTTCCCTATTGCTGCTGGCATCCGTGAATATCTATTACAGGCTATCGAGAACGGACAGGCTGATTGCCGCAACGTGTGGGTTATAGGGTGTTTTCCTCGCCGCTCTGAGCGCAACGAATTGGCAGAACGTATCGGCGCGGAAATGATACACATGGACGCTGATTACAAGGCTTGTATTGAACGAGCCGGCAACGACAAACAACGAAACACCACACTTCGCCGCGCTGCTGTGGATAAATATTTCGAGCAGCTAGAGGTATAATATCCCCCCCCCTATTTCAAAAAGCCGCACCTCATCGGAGACCGTTACGGGGTGGAGTTTTCTTTGATACGCGGGTCAATTTCTAAGCCCCCCTGGGGTTGCTTTTTTCGAGGGAGATGAGGGAATGTTCGGGAAGATTGAGAAAGAAAAGAAGATTAAGGCGGAGGAAAACCGATTAAAGCGGATTTACAAGAAAATCGGGAGTGAAAAGATGAACCTCGCGATCGGGGCTATTCAGAGGGCGGCGTTTCTTCGGGTTTCTCTCCAGGAGCTGGAGGACGACATCAACGAGAACGGCTACACCGAGAAATTTCAGCAAGGCAATCAGGAACCGTATGACAGGAAACGTCCGAACGCGGAAACATACAAGAGCTTCTATGACAGCTATCTCAAAACCGTGAAGCAGCTTACTGATATGCTTCCCAAAGCCGAGCCCAAACCGGAAACGGACGAATTTGACGAGTTTATTTCCGGGCGGTCGGAGATATGACCGTGCCAAAACCTCTATGATTATGGCAAGTGCCGCTGACCTATTTATAACGCGCAATGCAGAAATGCACGGCGCTGTTTTTTTTCCTCGAACGGAGGTATCAACTATTATGAACGCCCGGTATCTGCTACTGTATGGCGTTTTATCGGCGAAAAAGCCAACGCACTACTGCTTGCTGCATAAATGCGGTGTTTCAAAGAGGCACTGCAAACGGCGGTGCTGGAGGTGCAAGCACCTGAGAAATATCAGCGACGCTCTGGCGCGGGATATAAGAATGAGGTGATGATGTGAAGCGCTATCCGGAAGACTACAATCCGATAATTGAATACTACGAGGCTATTCAGCGCGGAGAAATAGTTGTCGGAAAGAAGATACGCGCTACATACGAAAAGCTTATCGGCGACATCAGACACCCGAAGGGTGAATGGTTTTACTCCAACAAACGCGCGAACCATGTGCTGGAATTCTTCGAGAATTTCTGCCGTCACAGCAAGGGCAAAATGGGCGGCAAACTCATTCAACTCGAACTGTGGGAAAAGGCTATGCTGGCGGCGGCTTTCGGATTTGTCAATATAAACGGAATTCGGCAGTATCAGCGCGTGGTTCTTATTGTCGGAAAGAAAAACGGCAAATCGCTGCTTGCTTCCGGTGTGGGCAACTATATGCAGCAAGCTGATGGTGAACCGGGCCCGGAGATTTACGCTGTCGCAACCAAGCGCGACCAGGCTAAAATAATCTGGCAAGAGGCAAAGCGCATGGTGAAGAAATCACCATCGCTTGCAAAAAGGACGCGGCTGCTAGTTGGCAGTATTGAAACGGATTTCAACGACGGCTCTTTCAAGCCGCTCGCCTCTGATACCGACACAATGGACGGCTTGAACGTTCAATGCGTTCTCATGGACGAGATACACCAATGGCAGAACGGACGTGCGCTGTATGACATCATGGCTGACGGCATTACCGCGCGTGAACAGCCTATGATTTTCATTACCTCCACCGCCGGAGTTGTTCGGGAGGATATTTATGACGAGATATACGACGAGGGGCGGCGAATTATTGACGGCTACAAGGGCGGCGAGGACGCTTTTATTGATGACCGTTCTATCTTCTTCATCTACGAGCTTGATAATCGCGATGAATGGACTGACCCGCGCTGCTGGATAAAAGCAAATCCCGGGCTGGGAACAATCAAAAACGAAAGAACCCTCCGGGAAAAGGTGGAGAAAGCAAAGCAGAACCCGGCGCTGGTGCGAAATCTTCTTTGCAAGGAGTTCAATATTCCTTCCACAACATCAAAGTCGTGGTTGGATTTTGATGAATACGTCAACGAGGAAACTTTTGATGTAAAGGCGCTGAAACCGAGATATTTTATCGGCGGCGGAGACCTTTCCTCTTCAAACGACCTCACGGCGGCAAAGGCGCTGTTCATGGTGCCGGACGACCCGCGCATTTATGCGATGTCCATGTACTGGATACCGGAGGATCTGGTTGAAAAGAAAGTCAAAGAGGATAAGATACGCTATGACGTATGGATTGAAAAAGGCTGGTGCCGTACCTGTCCGGGAAACAAAATGCACTACAAGTATGTTACAGACTGGTTTCGGGAACTGCGGGACGAGCTGGACATATATCCGCTGTATATCGGGTACGATAGCTGGAGCGCTTCCTACTGGGTGGAAGAAATGAGGGGCGAATTCGGCGCAAGCGTTATGATACCGATTATACAGGGCAAGAAAACGCTTTCTGCGCCCATGAAGTCGCTGGGGCAAGACCTTATCGCAAAGAAAATCATTTACAACAACAATCCGATTGACAGGTGGTGTTTCTCGAACACATCTGTTGACGAGGATAGAAACGGCAATATTCAGCCTATAAAGACCAGCCGAAGCACCCGCAGAATTGACGGCACCGCCGCGCTGCTGGACGCGTATGTAGTGCTTACGGACAAAATGGAGGAGTATCAGACGATGATATGAGGTTATTCAATTTTTTTAACAAGAAATCCACCGGAACACAGACCCGTTTCGAGCTTGTTACAGAGCGCGGCAACGGCACTTATATGTGGGACGGAAAGATTTTTGAAAGCGACATTATAAGAAGCTGTGTGCGCCCCACGGCAACGGCTGTCGGCAAGGCGGTACCCAAACATATCCGGTCTGCGAAAGAGGGTGTACAGGTCAACCCGGAGCCTTATATGAGGTTTCTACTGGAAGAACCAAATCCTTATATGACCTGTCAGCAGTTTCTGGAGAAAATGGCACGGCAAAGGGAACTTTCCGGGAACGCATTCGCGGTAATTGCAAGGGACGGTGCAGGACTGCCGTGCGGGCTTTATCCTCTGGACGCGTTCAGCGTGGAGGCAAGCTATGATGGCGGCGGGGATTTGTTTCTGACATTTTCTATGCTGAATGGCACACGGCAGAAATTCGCCTACTCGGATATTATACATTTGCGGCGTGATTTCTACAACAACGATATTTTTGGCGCACCATCGCTGGAAACGCTGAAACCGCTGCTAAACGTGGTTTCAACGGTTGACGGCTCTATCATCAAGGCGGTGAAGAATTCCGGGCTTGTGCGGTGGCTGCTGAAATACACGAGTGCTATGCGCCCGGAGGATTTGGTTGAAAACTCACGGCAATTTGCAAACAACTATCTGAGTACCGCTTCTGACGGGCTGGGTGTGGCGGCTACCGACAGCAAGGCGGACGCTACACAGGTCAAGACCGATGACTATGTGCCGAACGCGGCAATTATCGACCGCACAACGGGGCGGTTTTATAACCATTTTGGCACTAATTCCGCGATAATTCAGAGCAACTATGACGAAAATCAATGGAATGCGTTCTATGAAAGCACTGTTGAACCTATTCTGATTGATTTAGGCGCGGAGATGACGCGGAAGCTGTTCACCAGAAATGAACGTGCGTTCGGCAACAAAATCATTTTTGAAGCGTCTAATCTGCAATACGCCAGCATGGCGACCAAGCTGTCGCTGGCTTCTATGGTTGACCGCGGCGCTCTCACGCCGAACGAATGGCGCGAGGTGCTGAATAAAGCTCCTATTCCCGGCGGCGATAATGCGCTGTTGAGAAAGGACACAGGGACTATAATTGAAACTATTACAGAAAGCGAAGGTGAGGAAGAATGAGGGTTGATATCAAGGGCGTGATTGCCGCTGACGAGGACGGCTGGATTTATGATTTTTTCGGCTACGAAAACACAACTCCGTCTGTTGTGAAGAAGGCTATTGAAAAGGCTCGCAGTGAAAAAGCAAACAGGCTTGATGTTTACATCAATTCCGGCGGCGGAAATCTGGCGGCTGGCACGGAGATTTATTCGGAGCTGGCCTCGGCGGGTATTTTTGATATGAAGATACACGTTATACAGGCCTGCTCTGCTGCTTCGGTGATTATGTGCGCGGGAAAGTCGGACATCACGCCCGCCGGTATGGTAATGATACACAATGTCAGTATGGCGGCAGAGGGCGACAACCGCGACATGATTCACGCCGCCGGGGTGCTGAAAACCGCCGATAAGGCTGTGGCAAGCGCATATTCTGCCAAGAGCGGCAGAAGCATGGAGGAAATGCTTGAACTTATGAGCAAGGAAACATGGCTCACGGCACAACAGGCGGTTGATTTGGGGCTTGTTGATGAGATAGCCGTTCCTATGGGGCAGGCTATTCCGCAACTGGCAGCAAGCATGAGCGGTATGATACCGCAGAAAACGATTGAAGCCATGCGCGAAAAACGCATGGAGGCAATAGCAGAACTGGAACTACTGAAAATACGGAGGTAATTACACATGGATTACGAAAATCAGAGAGCAGAACTTATCAAGAATGCTGAAAAGGCAGTTTCTGAACACCGTTTTGAGGACTTTGAGAGAATCAAGGCGGACATCGAGGAGCTGGACAAGGCACATCAGCAGGAGGCGGTTGCACAGGCTAATTTAAAGGCGCTTTCCGAAGCTCCCAAGCCCGTGAACAGTCTTATGGGCGGCGCGGGCGTTGTGAATGTCGGAGGACAGGTTTCCGGCGCGGGCATGGCTGATGATGTTTACGCCAGCGACGAGTACCGTAGGGCATTCATGAACGCAATGGTAAGCGGCAAGCCCATCAAGATGTCCAACAGCGACGCGGTAACCACTACCGGCGACGTGGGTGCGGTAATTCCCACCACCATTGTGCGCCGTATCATCGACAAGATGGAAGTTACCGGCAAGATTTGGAGCCGCATTACCAAGACTAACTATACCGGCGGCGTTGCTGTGCCAATTTCAAGCGTGAAGCCCGTTGCTACATGGGCAGCCGAAAGAGGTACCGCCGATTCTCAGAAAAAGACTGTTGCCACCATTACTTTCAGCGCATTCAAGCTGATTTGCAAGGTGGCTATGAGCTTTGAAACTACCGTCATGACGCTGGATATGTTCGAGACAAGGGTTGCTGACAACATGGCAGAGGCTATGGTAAAGGCTCTTGAAATCGGCGCTATCAGCGGCACCGGTTCCGGTCAGCCTAAGGGTGTTTTAAAGGAGACTGCTCCTTCCGGACAGGCTATCACTATTTCGGCGACAAACGCTGTCACCTACAAGGATCTTGCAAAGGCAGAGGCGGCGCTTCCCCAGGCATACGAGAATGGCGCAGTGTGGGTTATGACAAAGAACACCTTTATCAACAACGTTATCGGTATGCTGGACGGTGACGGCGAACCCATTATGCGTGAGCTTATCGGCGTGAACGGAAAGCCTGCCTACTACATTCTCGGCCGCGAGGTGCTCATTGTTGACGAGGGGTATATGCCCAGCTATGCGGACAGCGTTTCTTCTGATACTGTGTTCGCGTTTATCTTCAGATGGGCGGACTACGTTGGAAACACCAATTACAATGTTACCGTTCGCGAGTACATTGACGAGGCAACAGACGACCGTATCAAGAAGGCTATCATGCTGTATGACGGCAAGGCTGTGGACGTTTCTTCTCTGGTAACTCTCACCAAGAAGAAGTCCTAAGGAAAGGAGTGCTGACGGGTGGAAAATACTGTTGAAACCGAGATTATAGCCGCTGTGAAAATGTCGCTGCGTATCTCTACTAGCGCATTTGATACGGAACTGGCTGAGCTTATCGACGCTTGCATGCTGGATTTGAAAATGAAGGGTGTGCAGAAAATCGACGACAGCGAAAAACTCACCCGACAGGCTATCAAACTGTTTTGCCGCGCGAATTTCGCGAACGGCGACACTAAAGAGCGCGAACTATACGCCGACCGCTATGAAAAACTAGCGGCGGCGATGTCGCTCTGCTCTTTCTATGATAAGGCGGACGAGAATGGTACATGATTGTGAAATCACGCTGATACGGCGCGGCACGGCGGATAATTCCGACGAATACGGCGGGATAGTCAACGCAGACAGCGAACGCGATATTTTTGCCGTAGAATGCGGCGTGAAGCGGAATGAATTCTACCAGGCACAGGCGATAGGAATGTCGCCAACTATCACATTTCAATGCTTTTCGTTCGACTATGAGGGCGAAAAGATAGTCAGATATAACGGGAAAGAGTACCGGGTGATACGTTCTTATCCACTGGACGGAGAGCGGCTGGAGCTGGTTTGCGGCGATATTGCGGAGGGGCAGTAATGGGGCTTCCGAATTACACCAAAATCACCAAGAACGGCGTGGAATATCTGGACGGGACAGACAGGTGCATGTACACCATGAAAGAACTTTCCCGGGCGGCGCTGCGGGACGTAGGAAAATTCATTTGCAAAATCGCGCGACCCAAGCTGCCTAGACATACCGGACGTGCGCGGAAATATCTGCAATACTGGGTTCGCAGTAAGCAGGACATTCCCGATTTGCGTATCGGATATAAGGTTGCGGGATTTCACGGCGGGTTTTACGAAACCGGAACCAGCAAAACGCCTAAGCTGTCGCCGATATACGGTTCTGTAGCGGACAATGTGAACGAAATACGCCGTATAGAGGGGCAATATCTTTCCGCTATCGAGGACGAAAACAGGGCGCTGGGGCTGATAAGCGAGGAGGAATACGCCGATGACGAGTAAGAACATCATCAAGGCAATTGCCGCGCTGATAAAGCCTGTTTGCGGCGCTGTTTTCTTCGGGCGTTCGCCTGTAAAATACCCGAAAATCTGCTGTGATTTGCGGGAGCTGATGAACGACGGCTGCAAGCACGGTTTCCGGCTGGTGCTGGATTTTTACAGCGACGACGGCGACTTTCCCGCCGGGCATGATTTGGCTGACGCGGTTCGCGCGGCGCTTACAAGTCAGCACGGCGATATTGACGGCGGGTATATGATGATTTACCCGGACGGCAGCAGGTACGCTACACCGGAAAAGGACAATGAAAAAATCGTCCATATTACTGACAGCTATGCTGTTTATTTTTACGACAGGGAGGAATAATTCATGGCTTTTGGAAAAAAGGCGTATAACGGCATTACCGCCGGAACGCCTAAAAACTTACAGCTTGACGCGGGCGCGTTCTTCACCGGGTTCGAGGTAGGTAAGGATACATACACCAGCGCAAAAAAGGCGGGAAAGTGTCTCGGCGCGACCCAGGGCGGCGGCACATTCACCGCAAAGCCCACTATCCGCACCGTTGATGTTGACGGCGCGGTGGGGCGCGTAAAGGGGCTTACTGACATTCAGACGTGGGAGGTTTCTCTTTCCGCGACAGTAATAGAAACCACCGTAAAATCGCTGAAGGCGGCTCTGGTGGCGGCAACTGTTACAGAGGGAACCGGAACGGACGCAAGCACCGGGAACGGCATTCCTAACGGGTACACGGAGATAAAGGGCAACGCGGGAATTTCTGATACTGACTACATTAGCGACATCACATGGGTTGGCTGTCTTTCCGGCAGCACCGAGCCTATAATCATTCAGATTAAGAACGCGCTGAATGAAGACGGGCTTAGCGTGGATTTTGCGCCTAATTCCGAGGGCAAGGTCAAGATGACGTTCTATGCTTACAACAGTCTGGAGGACTTTGAGAGCGACAGCGTGAACCCGGCGTTCTTCATCTATCTGCCGGGCGTTGAGGGGGCTTAACGCGCATGAGAAAGCTGAATTTTAAGGACATGTTCGCGGTTGCGGAGATTATCAGAAAGGCAAAGATACGCTCTGAGTTGGCGGCGCTGATTTCCGGTATTTCCGCCGAAAAGTCTGCAAAAGCCGATAAAAACGCCGAAAACGCCGGAAAAGGCGATAAAAACGCCGAAAATCTGGCGGAAAAGGTGGGTATTTCTTTCCTGCTCATGCTGATTGAGGCCGCTCCGGCTGTGGAAAGTGAAATTTACGCGCTGATAGCCTCTATACGGGGTGTTGATGTTGAGGTGGTACAGAATATGTCCCTTGATGAAATACGCGATTTCTGGGACGCTCTGGTGGCTGAAAACGACCTCAATTCTTTTTTTGCGTCTGCTGTCAGCTCGCAGACCTAAATATAGTTGATTTCTTGCTCCGGCGGTATGGCGGGTTCGCCCCGCTGGAGCTGTTTTCGTTTGCGGCAATTTCTGGACTGATAGACACCGCACTAAGAGCGGAAGAAAGCGAGATGGCGGCGCGGCGGTGGATTTCCGGCGGTTATGAGAAAACTATGTCGCTGGACAGTTTTCGCGCGGCTCTTTCCGCTTCGCCGGAAGCGAGGTTCGGGCGGGAAAAATCCGCGGAGGAAATCGACCGGGAGCTGGCAGAAAAATTCGATGGGGTGAAATTCCGGCGGGCGGCGCTGGACGAGGTAAAGGGGTGAGTGTGTGGAAATATTCAGACTGTTCGGGTCCATTCTGGTGGATAGCTCCGAGGCGGATAAGTCTATAAAAAAGACCGGGGATAATGCTAAGAGCCTGGCTTCTAAGCTGGGGGACGGGCTGAAAAAAGTCGGCACTGCGGCGGCCGGTATTGCTACCGCGGCGGCAGGGGCGGCTACGGCGGCAGGGACGGCGCTCAAATCCGCTGTTGACGATACCGCAGCTTATGCTGATACTATAGACAAGGCGTCCTACCGCTCCGGGCTGGGGGCGGAGAACCTCCAGCGGCTGAAATATGCGGCTGAACAGAGCGGCGCTTCGCTTGAGAACATCGAGAAATCTGCGAAAAAGATGAACGACCGGCTGGCAGAGGTTTCCGAGGGGAACGAGAAGAGCGCGGAAATGTTTGAAAAACTGGGCGTTGCCGTTTATGACGCTGACGGCAATATGCGCAGCAGCGACGATGTTTATAATGACGTGCTTGCCAAACTGGCAGATATGGGCGATACCGCCGAAGCTACGGCGATAGGCACGGATTTATTCGGAAAGGCTTTCACTGATTTAAAGCCGCTGCTGGCTGCTGGTTCAGACGGTATCAACGATTTAAAAGACAATGCTGACGCGCTGGGAATAGTTATGTCACAGGACGCGGTTACCGCCGGAGTAAAGTACGGCGATACTGTTGCGGACATTAAAAATGCGCTGGGCGGTGCCGCTCGGAGTATAGGGGCTTCGGTGCTGCCTATGTTCCAGAAATTCGCTGATAAGCTTATAACCTATATTCCCAAAATACAGGATTTTATCAAGAAGATTATTCCTGTTGTGGAAAAGCTGGCGGATAGTATAATCGACCCGCTCATGGAAATGATCGACGAGCTTTTCCCACCGCTCATGGACTTTGTGGAGAGCCTTATCGAGCCGCTGACGGATATTATTTCGGCTGTGCTGCCGGTGATTATCGACCTGCTGAAAAAGGTATTGCCGATAATCACAGATATCATCAAGGAACTGCTCCCCCCTCTGCTGGAAATCCTGGACGATTTAATGCCGCTCATTGATGTTGTGCTGGAGCTGCTTGATCCTATCCTCGACCTGGTAAAAGCGCTGATAAAGCCGGTAGGAGATATCCTAAAGGCGGTAGAGCCGTTTATTGATATCCTTGTGCAGATGATCCAAAAGGGCATTGAGCCGATTCAGGACTGTCTGGACGAGATGGCTCCGTTTCTGGAGGACGTCCTTGGTGGAGCGCTGGAGCTTGTAAGCGGGCTGTTAAGCAATGTGCTTCTGCCGTCGTTCCAGGCGGCGCTGGACTTTTTAAACGGCGATTTCCTCGGCGGGCTAGATAGCTGGGGCACTGCGTTTACCGGCGTTTTTGATACCGTTTTTGCGACCATAGACAGCATGTTCGGCACGCATCTATCGGAGTGGTACGACGACTGCAAGAGCTTTTGGATGGACGTCGGCTCAAATCTTTATGAGATGACGCACCAGGGCGAGATAGAGATGATAGAGCTGGGAACTAAATACACGGATATGCAGTCCGACTTGTACGCCGCCGTAAAGCAGGCAGTATACAGCGGCAAGAGCGTGGAGGAGGCAGTCGAAGCGGCTAAGGCGCAAGTGTTAGACACCTCGGAAAAGCTGTATTACTATGGACAAATGGCGGATAGCTGGGATCTCGCTGATATTGCGCAGAGCTACTATGACGGCAAGGATCTGCCGGACCCCCGCACGCAGGTGACCAACAGTTCATGGTACGGAGATTATTACAAGAACAAGAGCGGACTGCCCAAGCTGGCAGCCGGCGGTCTGGCTTACGGCGATACCCTTGCGCTTATCGGCGACAATCCGGACGCCCGGGTAAATCCCGAGGTGGTAGCCCCCCTGTCGGAGCTATCTGCAATAAATGCAAATGCACTCGACAGCGCCGCCGAAAAGATCGCCGCGCTGATCGGGGCGCAGATACAGAAACAGCCCATCAGTATTGAGGTAGTCACCCGGCTGTCGGACGATACGGAGCTGACGCGCTCCATTATCAAAAATATCAACGACTGTACCCGGCAGGACGGCGTATGCGTGATAAAGGGCATTTAAGAGGTGAGCGGCGTGAAGTTTGAACTTTTTAAAATCGGAGAAACGGCACTGCACTCGGTCGGCGGTATAGAGATATCTAAAGCTGCCCGCAACAGGACGGTAACGACCAACCTCAACGGCGATATGCTGATAGATCAGTCGGCAATAAAGCGGACAATCTCTATAAATATCGTCCTTTGCTCCGCAGCGGATATGGCTGTCATTGAGGCGGCGGTGGCGGCGGGGCTGGTTGAGATATCTTTTTATGAGGGCGCGGAGCTGGTGACTATCATGGCGACCTGCGCCTCGGTAAATAAACCAAAGCCGTTTTACCTTAACGGCGACCGGGCGCAGGGCGTGTATTACAACAGTGTCACTTTGACATGGGAGGAGCGGTGATATGTACAGTGTAGACGATACCGTTAAGGCGCTGGCGCTTGCTCCGGCGCGGCACATATATTCTATGGCGATATTTGGGTCAAAATCCGGAACCACATGGGATAATGATCGAACGTACTCCGACACAGACAGCCTTATCAGCGCCAAGATAGACATCGGGTCAAACTCCGGCGGGCTTACTATCGGAGCGGCATATAGCGCAAAGCTGACGCTCAAGCTCATGGGGGACGTTACCGTCAACCAGACCGACCGCATTATCATGCGGGTAGGATTTTACAACTCGGACGGCACAAAATCCGATAAGATCGGGCTTGGCTGGTTTTACGTTGATACTATCACCCGCAAGGATAAGCTCACCACTGTTGTGGCATACGACAAAATGTTGCGCGGGGCAAAAATCTACAAGCCCACGGCGCTGACGTTCCCGTGCAGAGCTTCGGCAATACTGGACGATATATGCGATAAAATGGGCGTTTCCCTGCGTGACGGTGTTACCATGCCGTATGACCCGATTATCAACGAAGCCCCCACCAAGGGCAAGGACAGCGACGGCAACACGCTGTATTATACCCGCCGTGAAATTCTGGGGTATCTAGCCTCGATAATGGGCGGGAACTGGTTTTTTGACGCGGGCGGGCATCTGGCGTTCACGCAGTTTGCGGCGGTTAGCGATACATTTGCGGCAGCGAACAGCACGGCGGCGGACATTTCCTCTGACGCTTACGCGGTGACGGGTATCACGTGGAATATAAATGGCGTTCCTTACTCAAGATTTGACGATGAGGACGCTACCGGAATGCTTGAATTCTCAAACCCGTTGAAAGTGGACGCAAAGGAGCCTATCATGGGCGCGGTAGAGCAGCGGCTTGTCGGTCTGACCTACCATAGCGGGACTATCCAGCGGCAGGGCTGCGGGTGGTTCGAGCTGGGAGATATAGTTACCGCATACCGCAAAGACGGTACTTCTGCTTCGGTTTTAATCACCGGGATAAATTACTCTATCGAGGGTGGCGCGTTTACCGAGAAGATATTCTCATCGGCGCTGTCGAATAGCGAAAGCAACTACACCAGCGGGGATATTTCCGGGCAAACGGTACCGCAGAGTGTGGCACAGGAAGAAGCGGTGAACGTTTCCGGCAACACCGCGTCAGCCCTCACCGAATATGAATATATCACCGACCTGTCGGCTAAGTGCAATGGCGTGACGTACACCGTCGAAAAGGACGATACTACGGGGCTTATATCAAAAATCAGTGACGGTAACGGAAATTCGTTTGAGCCGACTGTCAACAGTGGAATTACCGATGTGACACTGCATAATGCGGTGTTCATGGCGGTGGCTATGATTAAAGGCTTTAACGGTTATGACTATTACAGCGTCCTGTGGGCATACAACCAAACACTCGATTTATCAGGATACCCAATATCAGTTATTGTTGAGGATTCAAATAAAAAAGGTGGCTATCTATTGCGCTTGCAATCGTTACAAACGCCTTTGTTTTTGTCACAGTACCGCATAACTCGTGGCTTCTTAGGACTTGGCTTTGCGCTTGACGGCAAGATGAACGAATACTACGGTGAATCGCCGAATCAACCAACTTTGAAGGGTAGCTATTCTTCCTTTTGGTTTAGTCATTTTAAAAATCCTCGCAACATGTACATCAGCCAAGCGCCATCGGAAATACACCCTGCATTAGCATCACGTTTCGTGTATGGCAAGAAGTTTGTGTTTGACATAGGAAAAATTGCGTTTAAGGAAATATTCGCTGTCACTAGTGATAAAAACATTACTGGTGCAATGCTTTACAAATGGAAAACCAGTTACTATGTCGATTTTTATATTGACAACAACACGCCTATAATGGATATCGCCAATGCTCGACTTGATTGGGGTACAAACAGTTTAACTAAAAACATAACTGGTTACATGCGCCCTACAGACAGTGATTATAGCGACAAGTATGAACTCACGAACATTATAACTCTGACCCTAGAAGCAAACAGTCAATACGGCACAAGCTATTTTTCTACTATGCTTGCTGATTTAGAGGGTAATGTATTTTTTAACACGTTTGACTTGTGTGACGAGAACGGTAACGTTTTACTCGCTAAGAATTGTGATATCAGCTTTTTTGTTTAGTTACTAAGGCTTGTATCAGCCATATTACAACAGGAGGTAAAATCATGGCAACAAAAACAATCAATCTCACCGGCGCGGAGGTCGCGGTCACCGGTCTGGACGGTGCACACGCGCATATCCGCAACGACAGCACGGAGGTAATCTACGCCGCGAAAACCGCAGGCATTACAGCGGGCGCGGACGGGGTAGCCTCTATCCCGGCGGGTCAGTCGGACACTATCCGGGGCATTTCCGGCGCGGTCTATCTGCTGGGTACCGGCT
>CALZUA010000039.1 GCA_945829235.1 uncultured Clostridia bacterium
GCGTTACAGAAATTGGAAGTCGTGCGTTTTCCGTCTGCACCGGACTTACAAGCGTGACAATCCCGAACAGCGTTACAAAAATAGGAGGCGGTGCGTTTTACAATTGCACCGGACTTACAAGCATAGCAATTCCGAACAGCGTTACAGAAATAGGAGAATATGCGTTTTCCCACTGCACCGGACTTACAAGCATAACAATTCCGAACAGCGTTACAGAAATAGGAGAAGATGCATTTTACAATTGCATCGGACTTACAAGCGTGACAATCCCGAACAGCGTTACAAAAATAGTGTGGGCGTTTCGCGACTGCACCGCAGAAATCACCTACAAAGGCAAAACCTACACCCCAGACAAAAAAAATAACGACTATAATGAATTGTACAAAGCCATCAACGGCAGATAAATCCAAGCCCGACCGCCCCGCGCGTTCGGGCTTTTCGGAGGAAAGAGAAATGTTTTGTGAAAAATGCGGCGGCGAGCTACGCCAAGAAGAAAACAAGCTCATCTGCACAAAATGCGGCGCTGAATTCAGCGAGGAAAATGATGTTCAAGCATCGAGCACGGAGTATGTTGTCCCGCGGGGATTCTCGTCAAAGCGGAATATAATTATAATCGTAATTGCGGCACTGCTTGCGATTGTAACGATAACCACGATAGTTGCGGTAAATTCAACGAACGCGGTTTCTCAAGACGAACAAAGCAGTTTACAGCTTGCCCGGCGTTATCTCTCCGAGCAGAAATATGAGCAAGCGATAATTGAGTTCGAGAGAGTTATCTCAATAAACCCGTGGAATGTTGACGCGTATCTCGGAATGGCTGACGCGTACATAGGAATGGGCGAATACGACAAGGCGGAGGAAATTCTGCGCAAGGGGTATGAGGTTACGGGGGATTCGGCTCTTTTAAACAAGATAAACAGCCTGTCCGGCGGCAACAGAAGCGGCGACAAAGAGTGCCTTGAAATCGAAGAAATGATAGAGGCTTATCTTCGCGGCGAGGGCGAGATAGACAACTCAAGGTTAGCGAATGTTACCGGGCTGACTATATATGGCACCGAAATTGTAGGCGTGGAATGTGGTTCTAGGATAGGAACGCGGCTGAATGGGTGGTCGGGAACCTCAGAAGGCGGCAGTATACGGACAGAACAGGGCAGGGTGTCTTTCTCATACGGCACAATTGACAGCCTGCATCAAGATATCCCGTTTGTGTATGAAATGCCTTCGCTGGTGAAGCTGTCGATTTGTTTCAACCCGCTTTCGGATATCGGCGAGTTTACAGAGCTGGGCGGTTTGCGTGAGCTTGCATTACAGAATGATAAGTTTACCGATATATCGGGTATATCCAAAATGAGTTCTCTAACATCGCTTGATTTGTGGGAAGAAATATCGAACCTGTCGCCGCTGAAGTCGATGACTAACTTGAAAGCTTTGAAAATAGGGTCAAACGTGCTTGAGGATATTTCTCCGCTTTCGGAGATGACATGGCTTGAGTGGTTGACGATTCATATCAATAATCAAAAAGCACTGGACGCTTCATATCTAAGCTCTCTGACATCATTGCACTATTTGTATATATTTGACAATACTGTTGAAAACGCATCTGTTATCGGAAATCTTGTCAACCTTAGATATCTAAAAATTCAGAATTGGAAGATAACCGATTATTCGTTTATTTCTAATCTGAACAATCTTGACAGTTTGAGCATTAAAAATTGGGGCGAAACTCAACATATTGACTTAAGCTTTGCGTCCTCACTTTCTGGGCTTGTAAATTTTTGGTTGCAGGGGGGAATAAATGATATTTCACCTATCATGGAATTGAATAATCTGAAACAACTTTCCATAAGAAGCAACGAATTTATTCCCGATGAGCAGATAGAGCAGTTTAAGAAGCTTCATACTGATTGCAGGGTAGATATTGAGTTCACTGAGGACGCATCGGCAAGTTCCGGTAACGAATCAACCGAGGAACCGATAGAGTTGATGGAGCAGACCTTACATGGAAATCCGGAGTATTATGATACGGTGCAGATGATTTCTGCGTATCTCAGAGGTGAGGGCGAAATTGATACAAGCAAGCTGAGCGGAATAAAACTTCTGCATATATGGGATTATGATGGTGTAGGAATTCAATATGACGTCTCAGATTATCATACTTCTACCTCTATAACCTCTTCCGCAGATTGTAACGGCAGAATACGAACTATAGAAGATATAGGCTTTATTTTTGATATGCCTGATTTGAAGTGGCTTGAAATAAGTAATCAATCAATTGTTGACTTTTCATTAGAGAAGATGAATAGTTTGGAGAATCTCTTGATATATGATACTGATTTGGAAGTGATAACAGAACTAAGGGGTTGTAACAGCCTTAAAGAGATTTTTATCAATTGTCCTAATCTTCGAGAAATTCGTTCAATTTCTTCAGCTTCTTTGGAACGACTAAGCTTAGAAAACTGCGTGAAACTCGAAATATTACCCGACCTCTCTAATGCGCCGGCTCTTAACTATATGGATATAGAATGTGGGAGTGGAGATAATAATGTAGTTCTGACTGATATTTCTCCCATTTCAGGCGCAGAAAACTTAGAAATTCTTCACATATCCTATTGTATCAACCTAGAGGATTTATCGCCTATTTCTAAGTTAAAGAATTTATGTATTTTTGAAGCGTATAATCTGGAAAAATTAACTGATATATCGCCTTTTGCAGAGTTGGAGAAATTGAGAAGTATCAGATTTTTTGATTGCATAAATCTTAGAGATATTTCTCCGCTTGGTCGGATAAGGTATCCGTTTGAGGCATACTTTAGTAGCTGTGCTATAGACAGTATACCGCAATCAATAAAAGGTAGCGGTGTGAATAGCATTGTTTTCACTAGTTGCGATAACCTTCGTGAAGTATCAGCTCTCGCTGAATTGAGTAATGCATATAGCATATGTTTTTATGATTGCGCTAACGTCACTGAAGAACAGGTGGAGTATCTGCGAAGTAGGCTTTCACCTGAAATCGTTTCTTACAATTAAAAAATCGGGGAAAAGCCGTAACGCTTTTCCCCATTTTGTATATTCAAGTGACCGGCAATAACGCCAAAACCGGAAGCAGGGCTTCATTCGGGGTTATTGCGTTACATACCTTTGTCTTTATAGAAGTTGCTTCGTGTAGAATCGTATCCAAGCTCCTCCAGTCGTTGTTTTAGCCAATCGGATTTCTCGGGATACCAGAATTCTTCCTCATAATAGAAATACATTCTCGCCTTTTTATCGAAAGCATTGTCAGATATTTCATTTACGGTATTTGGAAGATGAATAGCCAAAGTAGATTGTCCCGAAAAGGCATTTGCTTCGATTGCCTCCAAGCCATGCTTTGCATAAACAGTGCGAAGCTTAGAGCAAGCGTAAAATGCGTTACTTTTGATTGTGCGCAACGATTCGGGAAGATAAACTGTGGAAATCTTTTTATTGCTTTCAAAAGCGTAAGGGGCAATTTTTGTAACTCCCTCCGGTACATTAACTTCAAAATCATTGCCGAAATAATTTATAAGGCTTCCGTTAATGATAACGAAATAGTTGTTTGTTTTTGCGAGTTCTACTTGATAGGGAATATTATTGGTAGAACCAAATATTGCGTCAAAGTCCTGACAAGAAGAGGGGAAAGTTATTGATTTAAGAGCGGTACATCCTGAAAAAGTATTATATCCGATTTTTTGAACACCTTCGGGAATAACAACTGATTCTATTTTCTTATTGAAAGGGAATGTATTCCTCAGTTCTCTAACAGGAAGTCCGTTTGCTGTAGCAGGAACAACAACCCGATAATCCTTACCGTGATACATTTTCAGAATCGCATATGTGCCATCTTCGCTGACCTCTACATCATAGTCCTTAGCAAGCTCGTCATCTATGGTTTCGGTTGATATTTCAGGCATTACAAAGCTACTGTCAGGCTGAACAGAAAAACCTGCATTCTGGGCAAATTGTACAACGTGATTGCATACATCGCCGTAAATTGTTACATCACTGCAATCCTTAAACGCTTCTCCGTTTATATATTGAATCGTGTCAGGCAAGCGAACCGATTTCAGTGCTTTGCATTCGTAGAAGGACCATGTTGGCAAGGTTCTAATCGAATTGCCGGTCGCAAGATAAACGCTCTCAAGCTGATCGCACTTTAAAAATACGCTGTCGCCAAGTTCCTCAAGCTCGGCTTGGATTTTTACCGCTTTCAGCTTACTGCATGAAAATGCACCTGTTCCGATATACTTTACGGATGGGGGAATTTCGATGCTTGTAAATCCGCAACAGCTAAACGCATAATCTCCGATATATTCCAGCGGCTCAGACAATTTTACTGATTCAAGATATTTGGTGTAAAAACATAAATCCCCTATTTTCTTCACATTACTCGGGATAGTGATGCTGATAATTTTTGAATTATAAAAAGCACCTGTGTCAAGTTCCACAAGACTTTCGGGCAAATTCATTGAACCCATCGTAATACCTTGAAAAGCAGATTTGCCTATTCTGCGCACGCCTTCGGGAATTTTTATATCGCACAATTCTTTGCAGCCGCTGAAGGCATAATCACCGATTTCCACAAGTGAGGACGGCAAGTTTACTGCCTTAACCGAAGAATCCGCAAAAGCACCGACAATATGAGTAACTCCATCGGGAACAGTCACATTCGTGCTTCTGCCGGAATACGCAATAAGTACGTTGTTTATAGTAACGAATTTGTTATTATCCATCTTTTTGGTAAGATACGGCGTATTATAAAACGCTCTGTATCCGAAATTTTTAAAACCCTTCGGTATTGTTACCGATGAAAGGCTGTCACAGTAAGAAAAAGAATAATCTCCAAGAATTTCAAGGCTCGAAGGAAGGGTAACGGACGAGAGTTTTGTTTGAGAAAAAGCCTTTTCTCCGATTGAAATTAAAGAATCCGGCAACGACACTGAGGTAAACGGATTTGAAGAAAAAGCATATCTTTCAATATACTTAAGCGATGACGGAAGGCTTAAAGAGGTGAGATTCATACCGCTGGCAGCTAACGGAGCAACTCCCACAGTACCCTCTTTCACAGTTAAAGAGGTAGATGAACCACTGTATTTAATTAACCACTTGTCTGCATACACGAAGCCGTCTTTGTCGGGGGTTCTCTCAAGCTCGGTGAAATAAAACGCTTTGTCTCCAATATGCTTTACATTTGAGGATAACTTTTTTATGGTAAGTGATCTGGCATAATAGAATGCCGAATCATCTATAATTTCCACGGAATCCGGAATAACAAGGTCCTTCAAAGCGTAGCAATTGAGAAAAGCAGAATTTCCGATTTCAGTAATGCCCTCGCCCATATTTACCGTAACAAGATTTTCACATCCCGCAAATGCACGCTCACTGATACATTTTATGCTGCCGGGTATTGTGACTTCTGTCAGGACTTGCATGGAACAAAACGCGTATTTGCCAATTTTCCTTACGCCATCCGATATAACAACTTCTCTGGCGTAACAATTTTCAAAAGCCATATCATCAATAATTTCAATACCTTTGGGAATGATAAGCTTTTGGGCGGAGCAACCGGAGGCAAATGCACCTCTACCAATTACTTTTACAGGCAATCCACCAAGCTTGCTTGGAAGTGTGAATGTTTTGTCATTCATAAAGCTACTAGGCTTAAAAGAATCAATAGTGACGTATGTACCATCGGCGCTCACTGTATATTTGAATTGTTCCTCGGTATATTCATATTTTTCAAGTTCTATCTCACTGATGCTCGAAGAAACCTCCGGATCTTCGGGATTTGTCAGCTCGTCAATCTTCGCCCGAATACGCTCATCGCCCGTCAGTTCCAATCCCTTACGCAGTATTTCAAGCGCCTTCTCAGTATCGCCCAATCCAATATACGCCTCAGCCATTCCGAGATATGCCTCAACATTCAACGGGTTTATTGAGATAACTCTTTCGAACTCGATTATCGCCTGTTCATATCTCTGCTCGGAAAGATAGCGGCGGGCAAGCTGTAAACTGCTTTGTTCGTCTTGAGAAACCGCGCTCGTTGAATTTACCGCAACTATCGTGGTTATCGTTGCAATCGCCATCAATGCCGCTATTACTATTATTATGATATTTCTCTTTGACGAGAAACCGCGCGGGACTACATACTCCGTGCTCGGTGCTTGAACTTCATTTTCCTCGCTGAGTTCAGCGCCGCATTTAGTGCAGAATTTTGCGTCATCAGGCAACGGATTGCCACAGTTGTTACAAAACATAGTTTACCTCACATAATTGTTATTTTATCAATTAAAGCAAAACTGCTCAATTTCTAGCTACAAAAGCCGGCTATTTGTCCGGCTTTGCTATTTAAATATCAGTCCGTGTATGTGATAACCATATCGGAGGGGCAATCATCAAAGGCAACGTAATTATCGGCGCACCCGCTGAATGTTATCATTACAAACGCGAGAAAAGCCGAGCGCAGTTTTTTTGCTTTTGCTATTGTTTTATAGGAAAAAACACCCATTTTTTATTTTAACATATACAGATAATAATTTCAAGCACAAAACCTTACAAAAATAATCTTTGCACTACTCATCAATTTAGTTGAAATGTTGTGTGCATACCACCGGAAACGCATACTCCCGAAAATACCGCGTGGGGAAGGCTGTTGCCCTTTTGTTTGTGTATACACGCGAGTTTTTTAGGTGTTACAAGTTTTTGGCAATCATATCATACAAAAAGCACCAAAGCGGACACTTTTTTGTCAGCTTTGGTGCTTACTTTTAGTTAGGGTGTTTTGTCATTATCTGAAGTTTTTTCTGATTTTCCGAATTTATCAGCGACATCAGTTCCTCATCGGTTATTTTTCTCCCCGACAGAAAAGCGCTGTACATTATTTCGGGATTGACAATAATTCGGAGTTTGCGGGATAGCCGATAATTAAATGCTCTTGGGTTTTGGGCATGATTTCAATTTTTCTCGGAATATAGTATTTTGAATCAAAGATTATTATATGATAATCACCGTTGTTCACTGCGCGGATAGTATCGGGCTGTGCGTCGCCAATGCCGGAGTAGCTTTTCCCGTGCAGATGGTATATGGGACTTGAGGATTTGTTGCACTGATTGTTCGTGTTGCCCCATACGGCATCGTTGACGGATTCCCACTCATCCTCAAAGTTTGTGGTACATCCGATAGTGCGGTAGTTCCTGCTACTTTGCGAACACCACGCCGCCAGCATCTTGAACAGCTCGATTTCACGCTGAACAAATACGCTTGAAAGAAGTGACAGAATATAGTTTTCATATTTACGCAAATCGTTGCCGTGTATTTTTGAATACTCGGGCATACGGATTGACCGTGCGGGCTTCAGCTTGTGAACCACGTCATAGCATTCGTGGACGATTTTTTTGTGAAGCTCGACGATAAGGCTTTCGCTCTTTTCAAATATCGCTCGTTTTATTACGGAATCATATATGGGAGTATTCTCCGAGAAGAACGGCGTACTTTTGCGTACGGTATAGCCCCATAATGTCTTGCCTTTGCTGAACTTTCCGTTGAGCGAATGCTTTTCGGCGTAAAGTCCGTTCTGACAGTAATCTGTGATTATAGATTCCGCCAAAGCTATGCGGTCAATCGGCTTTTTAACGGTATTGTATTCGTATGGGTCGAATTTGTGCTGTGTTTCATCGTCATTATGTGCTTTTTCAATAACCCTTGCTATTGTAGCAAGCTGTTTGATATCACTCTCACTAATATTGTTGAGGTCAATTTTCATGTATTGGGGGAAGCTGTATACCATGGTGCCGTTATCCATGGTGTAAATGCCCACCAAGATCAGAGCCTGCCTCCTGAAAAAATCCGGTCTTTCATTGTACAGCTCGGGAAGCCTGTGGTAAGAATCACCCTCGCGGCAATACATAATATTATTGCTCATTGCTGTTACCGTCTGTAGTTATTGCCGCCACGTCGTCTGTGGGAGTTGCCGCCACGTCATCTGCGGGTGAGGGCACCGCAGGAGATTGCCACTCAAGTTCTTTTAATTTTTGGGAAACATCCGAAACGAAGATATTCTCAATATCAACAGGGTTACTATTGTTTTTGTTGCCATCAGCTGTGAATTTATCATCATTGCCATAAAAAGCCCGCCTGATTTTGCTCATTGACAGGAAGTTTTCGCTGAAAAGTTGATCGGCATTCATTCTGAAAACATCCTGACGCAGGTACATCAGAAGCTTGTCCACAAAGGGATTTGACATTGTGCTTCTTTTTTCGGCGTCGTTGCACAGCGTAAATTCGTTGATATCCGCAAGCTCTTCGTCCTTAAAGTGCCAAGGACCTATACATCTGTCCTCGTCATAGTTATTGGCAATAATCCAATCGTTTATCACTGCTCTGAAATCATCCCAAAGTATTTCCATTGGTTTACCGTTATGATAAAGACAGATTTTTGTTACTGCTACGGGAGAGCGCGGGGCGGTGATATCTTTATAGAGGAAGCTCCAGCGCCTTTTGAAAGACGAATCGAGCGGGAATACACCCTGATCGGCGCTGTTCATGGTAGCCCAGATATACAGGTTTGAAGGAAGTCTTATAGTGCCGGTAAATTTATCGCCGAGCTGTTCGGTGAGATAATTTGCGAGCGCGGGCTCCGGGGTGATGCTGTATTCGCTCGCGCCGTTTTCATCTCTATCCAGAAGCTGAAAAATATCGCCGAAAACAGAGGCTGCCTTTGCGCGGTTGCTCCGAAAAAATTTTGCTCGATAAAATTTCAGCCTGTCGGTTCAAACGAGCAATGAACGTGCTCTGATATCTTCCAAAGAACATCTACCTCATGTTACATATTGCAGTTTTTTTGTCAAATCACCACATTTGTTTTCTCCAAACAGAGGAAATTATCTGCACATATTATATCTTGTAATATGCAGATTGTAAATTCGTGTGGTACTGAAATGAAATCAAATAATATTTATTGGTCTGAATTCACCGTCAGAGAGCGTAAAGACATTTGATACAACATTTACAGAAGTCAAACGGCGGATAAAATCTGTGCTATGAGTGAACACCCACACACGAGCCGCGCCGGTCATTTCAAAATGACTGCGAAGTTCATTTATCAGTTGCGCAGTTTTGTTGATATAATGCGCGTCCATTCCAACGGTGGGGTCGTCAATAACAAAAAATAGACGGTTATAATCGCTTGAACGTTCAACAATCAGATGAACCGACGCGAGAAAATAGCAGAACGCGACAATACTTTTCTCTCCTTCGCTGAGCACTTTTTGTGCGCTTGTTCCTATGCTCTCGTTACGAAACTTTACTTCAAATGTATCTCGGTCAATGATATATTTCCCGTTAAAATAAGCATTGAGGAAGTGTTCCAGCGTATTGAAAAAACAGTCTTTTCTGTAAAACTTTGATTCATTTTCTTTCGAGCGAATTAAGGAATGGAGTTCTTCCAGCCTTTTTTCTAAATCAGACAACTTTGCAAAATAATCTGCAAGAATAGCCGAGTATCGTGCCGCTTGAGCATTGCATAGCATTTTCTTCAAGTTCAGCCGCTCGTTGTTCAGATTGTATTTTGCCTTGTTGAAATTATTTATCAGCTCACAATTTTCCTGCTCAAATGTGCGCAGATATGTCAAGTAGTCTATGCACTGCTCAACAATTTCGCTGCACGAAATAATATTCCCGACGTTTTGTTTTTTCTCCTCAACAAGCGCGATAAGTTCCTCAAAACAATCGGGTATTGTTTTATCGGGAACAGTTATCGTGATATCTTCAAGAGAGGGGAAAAGGCTTGCGGTAAAATTTGTTTCTCTTGCAATAGTATCGGTTGCTTTGATGAATTTTTCAATTTCGGAGATTGTTTCGGAAAGACTTTCTTCGATATTATCAAGTTCTCGATGAACCGAGATTTTTTTCTCCTCAATAAAACGCTTGTATTCGCCGATAAGGTGTTTTGCGTCAACGGAAAGAGGCTGTTTGCAGAACGGGCAGCATTCGCTCTCGCCCATAATTGAAATTCCGTTTTCGATAAAACGGGAATTTTGGATAAACTCATCGTCCCATTCGGCTTTGGGATATTCCTGCTGCAGCGCTCTTTTTGCTGTAAACAAAATATCGTCCGAAACCGACAATTTCGGCGATGAAACTGCCGCCAAATCCTCGGGAATTTTCATCAGCATTTCCAGCTTTGTGCTGATTTCTTCAAATGAGTAATCGAGATAATTGGCGCCTAAATTTCTAAGATAATTTTCGTTTATCCTTTTATATTCTGTCGTTGACGAATTAACCTTGTAATGTTTCAACTCTGCAAGCGCCCTAGCAATTTGCATATTTATACGGTCTTTAACAGACGCAATCTCCGTCTTCAGTTCTTCCTCTTTTGATTTCTCGTCAGAGAGTTCAATTTGAATTCTGCCAAGAATATAGCCGGTTATGTTCTTTTGGGGATTATAGTTGTTCGGGCGAACGTTTTCCTCAACAAAATCAGAGTTGAATACATGGAAAAGCATTCCGAGATTATTTGAAACTGTGTACATTTTGTCTTTTTTCAGCGTAACTTCCAAACTTCCGCTGTTGGTGACAGAACCGTTCTCCAACCTTTTTATACCGAACGAAAATTTACCGGCGGATTTTCCTTTAGTGAGATACGAATTTGATTTTTCAGGGGACTGCATTGCCGCTCTGAACATACGGCTGATAAATGTTTTTCCCGCGCCGTTCGGAGCATATACGGCAAGCCGATGTTCTGTCATTTGCTCGTTAATTTCCAACTTTGCCTCATCGCTGTGAGGACCAATATTCTCAAGTACCATTGATACATCAAAACAATGTTCGCTCATTTTTTATCCTTTCTGAAATAAATATTCGGCAGAATAACCGCGGCGGATTTTCCTGTTTCTTTCTTTATCCACTCGACAATTAAGGCGATTTCCGCACTAACGGGAACATAGCCTTTTTGCGAATCCGGTTAATTATCTCGCGTGTATCTTTTGATGGAACAACCATATTCGTGTTCCATGAATACAGCATATTATCACAAATTTGCAACTCGTCACCGCTTTTCAGCTTGAACACCTGTTCTTTCTTGCCAATGAAAAAGTCGAGAAACACATCTCGCAGACCGAGTTGCATAGCAATCTCATCTGGCTCGGGATAGAGGATTTCATCGCGCTTAAACTGCGCTCCCTCGGCGGTGATATTATCGAAAAGCGCATTGTTGTAGTGAACGAACAATTTCTTTTTCGCACGGGTAATCGCGACGTAAATTCTGCGTTTAACCGCGTCGTTGCTGTCATCGACATTGTTGAGCAGAAGAAACACATTGTCAAACTCTCTGCCCTTTGCCTTGTTAACGGTCGATATCGTAACAGCATTTTTCGCCGATGGACAAAATGTATCATAATCGGACTCAAAAATTAGCATCTTGAAATCCGAGCTTTACATAGTTTCGCCGCTCATTTCTTCAAATTCGTGCAACATATTCATCACTGTATCAAGACAAGTGTTTCCCGCATATTTTTCCTGAAGCTGAACTTTAGCTTGCTCCCATTTTGTTTTTGAAATAGTTCCGGAGAGCTTTTCAACGTTAATTTCAAGCTTTTTGCAGAAATATTTCACCTCCGCAAGTTGCGCCATCCTGAACCCGTTTCCGCTCTGAATCAGTCTTGCCGGAATATTTCTCTTGTTAAGAATACCGAGCATACTTAAAGTTTTGTCATTGGTAAAAGTCAGAATAGCAGCGATTTCACGCTCGCTGTCCCAAGTTTTTTGCAGGCAGTCAACAATGGGAATTTCCATATTTCTGCCCGCGTGCTTTATCAGTTTTACCACACCCAAATCGTCCTTAACAGCGCGGATTGGCTCGTTTTTCAGGCGGTTTGAAATACGCTTTTCATATTCATTGGCAAGATTAACGACAGCTCGGTTGCTGCGGTAATTGTCAACCATACTGTACTGCACAGCGTCAAAATCGTTGATAAGACTCTTCATATACTCGGAACTGGAGTTCCTGAATTCAAAGATATTCTGGTCATTGTCACCCACTGCGATAACGCGCATATCTACATTCTGCTCCATAAGCCCTCTGATAAGTTCAAATTCGTGGGAATCCATATCCTGCGCTTCGTCGATAATCACAACGGTTTTGGTAATCTGTCCCTGTTTAATCTCACCGCTGCGAATCATATCGGCTGCCTTCTGAACGATATCGGAAGAGCTTTCAAGGCTGCCGACTCTGCCGGTAATATCAAAGCAGTACGAGTGAAATGTCTTGATGTCAATATAACTCGCTGCGCCGCCAAGCAGCTCTGTAAGACGCTTCTTGAACTCTGTCGCCGCGGCGCGGGAAAACGTGAGCATAAGCATCTTCTAGTGCTTGGTGTCCTTGTATGATATAGTTGAGTACCATATCAAATCCTTTCATAAGATTTACGCTCATCTCCGAAGTGAAGGAACTGTTCAAATTTTCGGCGAAAACCGACGAAATGTTGCTGAAATGTGGTATAATTAGCTTGAACACCGTGGACTTTTTATTGTGCCTTGCCGCAGGACGGCTAGATGGAGTTTATTGCCACGATTTTATTCAAGATGTTTATAGCTGGATAAAGCCCGTTCAGGTGACTTTTCATTTCACGCAAGGATACGCGGATAAAATCAAGTGGACAAGCGGTGCTACTTTTTTCGAGGCGATTACTATGATTTTTGTTGGAATTGATGTTGCTAAAGACACGCATTATGCCGCCGTTTCAGATGATTAGGGAGCAGTTCTGGTAAAGCCGTTCGCGTATCAGAACAACGCCGAGGGCCTCTGTCTTTTGCTCAAAAAGCTGTCGGAATTTGAACGTAGCGAGCTACTTATCGGACTTGAATCCACAGGTATATATTCGGAAAATCTGATATATTTCCTAAACGAATCCGGTTACAAGCTTGCTGTCATCAATCCTATTCAGACAGCTACTCTGCGCAAAACTGCAATTCGCAAAACCAAAACAGACAAGGTTGACACTATGCTGATTATCAAATCGCTGATGGTCAATTCTTATCAACTGTATTCTCATCGTGATGCCGATTCTGTTAAGCTGAGAACACTATGCCGTTTTCGTCAGAATCTCAAAAAGTCCAAGACGCGACTGAAAATACAGCTTGCAGGATATGTCAATCTTGTTTTCCCCGAATTCGGTAAGTTCTTCAAATCCGGAATACATATCGTTGCTTCCTATGCTTTGCTTAAGAAGTATTCTTCACCCTAGGAGATTGCCGCCGAAATTCAATGCCGTCAGGCATTGAATTTGTGGACAATCAACTTTGTCCACTCTTCTCTCAAAGGTGTCGCGTGGGCGCTTTGGAAAAGATACAGCCGAAGCTCTAAAAAGTCTGGCTCTCTCCTCTCGTCAATCCGGGCAGTTCACTGCGAAATCTACCCGTATGTCCAAGCGTGGTTCTGCCTTGCTTCGCTATGCTCTTATCAATTCCGCTTGGCAACTCACGCTGAATGACCCAATCTTCAAAGCTTATTATGACCTTAAACGCTCTCAGGGACTTAACCATTACGGCGCTCTTGGTCATGTTGCTCACAAGCTCACCAGAGTTATTTTTAAGCTCTTGACTTCTGATACTCCATCATCCCTGCCAAACTTGTCGCCTAATTTTTGTCAGTTTTGCCTATTGACTTTTCATCGCTGGTCTCCAACATTCCAAAAGGAAAATGTGTAGCTTTTTATAAGTATATCACAAAATATACCAAAATGCAAGCATACTTTTATATATCGAGAAAAAATCGCAAAATGGTATAAATTTGTCGTTTTTATGGGATTTACAGAACGCATTATGGTGTGATATACTATAAACAAGAGAAAACCCCATTTAAAAAGGAGGTAATTTAATATGAGAAAAGCAGAGTGGCAATATCTGTTTCTACACTGTTGTCAGGCTGTTCTGCAGACAGCGGCAAGGACGGAGTGACAACTGTTGCAATGCTCCAGTACAAGCCCGAAGCAGTCAAGGCTTTTGAGAAAATCGAGCAGATTTTCAACGACACCCAGACAGATATCAAGCTGAATATCGAATCTCCGAATGAAGCGATGACCGTTCTCAAAACCCGTCTTATCAGAGAGGATTATCCAG
>CALZUA010000040.1 GCA_945829235.1 uncultured Clostridia bacterium
TACAATATTCCCATATATAAAAATTGTAGAAAGCGATATTATAGTTTTGGTGATTATCGGCGGAAAATTCGCCGAATTATCATAAAAAATTTATGAGGAGGAGAACCCTATGAGTTCAAAAAAGAAGAAAATCCTGTCGGCATTGCTTGCCTCGTCAATGCTGATGTCGCAGGTGAGCGTGGTGGCGTTCGCGGCGACTGAACCAATGTTGGAGAATTTCACCTACACAGCACCAACAGGCGCAGACGAAGAAGGCAATTACACTTATGACGGAACTGCGAAAGAGGCTTCTATCGTGTGGAATGGGGTTGAAACATCAGACACCATTACTGTAAAGTACACGGAAAGTTCTACCGGCGAAAATCTTTCCACCACTGCTCCGTCGGACGCAGGAACATACTACGTTTATGCTGTAGTTGAAGATGGCAGTGACTACTCCAATACACCGGTTCAGGTCGGCTCGTTTACCATTTCAGTTGCAACTCCCGAAGTGGCGGATTTCACCTTTACCGCTCCCGGAACCAATCCTAAATACGGCGATGCTAAACCTACGGTTACATCGGCAAAAAACGGAATAGGCACAGTTTCTTGCGATTATTACAATGCAGAAGACGAAAAAGTTACTCAGGAAAAGCTCCCTGTCGGCACTTATACCATTAAGGTTAGCACAACAGAAGCTACAAACTACTCGAATGCGAGTGATTTAACAAACGAAAGCTGGACATTCACGGTTGACCCGGCAGAAATTTCCAAAATCGAAATATCCGATGTTGCTATACCTACCGGCGGCTCTGAACTTGATACATCTGCTGCCGACACAAGCGCAAGCGGCTATACCCTTTCTACTGTATCGTGGGAGCCTAGCGGAACTGCCGGTTACAATAAGTCATACACCGCTACCGTAACCGCAACTCCCGATGCCAACCACGTTTTCAAAGACGGTGGTGTTACTATTACGTTTAACAGCGGCGATGCAACAAGTTCACAGAAAAACGAGGACGGTTCCTATACAATCACCAAGACTTTTACAACCGAAAAGGAATCCGTTTCTGACGTAACTCTCACAGGTGTTGATGCTCCCGTTGCCGGTGCAAATGTACCGACCATTGGCGTTGATTCAGGTGCAAACGGCAAATATTCGATTGAAAGCACTACTTGGTACACTGTTGGTGCAGAAGATACAGCATTTAACGATGAAAAGTTCGGCGCAAACACAACTTATAAGGTTGTAATCGTGCTTGCACCCGGCGAAAACTGCAAGTTCGCAGGAAGCGTTAACGTTAGCGGAGTAGATGGTGTTTCTCCTGTTGCTCCCGATGGTGAAAGCGGCAAGGTAACTCTCACCAAGACCTTTACCCAGACAGGCGAATTAACGCCCACATACACCGCGCCCGAAGCTAAAAAGCTCACATATAGGGGCAGAGCGCAGTCACTTGTTGCTACCGGTTCAGTAACAGGCGGTACTTTCAAGTACAGACTTGGCGAAACCGGAGAATTTGTCGATGAAATTCCTACCGCAACAGACGCAGGCAATTATAAGGTTTATTACAAAATTGTAGGCGATGATGGATACGCTGATATTGATACTCCTGATCCTGCATTAATTGAGGTAACTATTGCTCAGGCTGAAGTAACCAACTTTGAAGCTCCGACTGCATCGAGAACACTCAACTACGGTGATACACTTTCTACCGCAGGGCTTACCTCGGGCTGGACTTGGACTGATGGAAGCACAAAGCCCGGTGTCGGCAACAGCGAATATACCGCGACTTACACGGTTTCCGAGGAAGATGACAAGAACTACGATTATGCGGCATTTGCACAGGCAAACGGTTATACATACACAGGCAAAACGCTGACGGCAAATGTTTCTGTTACGGTAGATAAAAAGACTCTCCCGTCATTAAATGTTGAACCCACCGGAAGCACTCCTTTCTTCTACTCAGGCGAAGCAAAGACATTTGATTCGGTTAAGATTTCATACTCTGATATTAACCTCACGGAAAACACCGACTTTACGATTAAATACGAGAACAACATTCTCGTGGGCGATAACACCGCAAAACTTATCATTAGTCCCGTAGAAAGTAGCAACTATACATTTGAACCATATACATACACTTTCTCCATCTATAAGGCAACTCCCACAATTTACACAGAATATTCTGAACAGGGAGTTCTCGAAGGTTCGGATGAGTTTAGTGTTCCGACTATTAGTGTCCCGGGTACAGTTGAATACAAAGTTGACGAAGCAAAATACTCTGAGAGCGAATTTAGAGCTTTTCTTAAGAAACAAACGGCAAGTGAAGAGCCCATTACAGTTACCTGCACCTTAATTCCTGACGATACCGCCAACTACAATACTCACTCAATAGAAATCAAATTCACAATTGTTAATATTGTGTTTAAGATTGATGATAATACACCGGTATCTGCTGAAAATCCTGCCGTAACAATAGATGAATCGAAACTTGTTTATGGTTATTCTTGGGAGGACATTCTTACAACTAATGCCCACATAGCATCTTTTGGCGGAGAGGTAAACAAAACAGGTTTCACTCTTAATATTTCAGATACAATTGACAGTGCCGGAAAGCATAGCTATGAGTATTTCTTCAGCGGTCAAATCGGCGAAACGCAATTTAATCATATTGTTATTTCTAAAGGAACATTTGATATTGCGCCGAAACCTATCACCGTTTCCGCAGGTAGCACTGCTTGTGTTTCTAAGGAATACGACAAAACCACAACCGCAAACACAGATATCTGCGATATCACCAATGATTTCACCATAAACGATCTTGTTTCCGGTGACGCAGGCAAGGTTTCTGTCAAGGTTGAAAGCATTGGCAATTACAACGGTGCTGATGTTACCGACAGCGATACGGTTGACGTTGTTGTTTCTCTCACGGGCGAAGCCGCAGGCAACTACACGCTCGGTGAAAACACCACAGTTTCCGGCGTTACCGCAAAGATTACTCAGAGAACAATCACCCCCAGTGCGGAGGTTACCGGCAAATTTAATTACACCGGCTCGGCTCCCTCTTTCACCGCTGATGATATTGTTGTAACATTCACAGATGAGGCAATCGAAAACGGCGCAAAACAGACGCTCACATTTGGTACGGATTTCACCGTAGAATGCACAAGCGTAAACGCAGGCTCTGCTACTGCTAAAATCAAAAAAGTGGCAGGAAGCAACTTCACATTTGATGATAAAGACGTTACATTCACGATTGGCGCGGCAGACCTTTCCGTTGAATACGCTGAGGAAAAGACCGCCGGCGTTGCAAGCGGCACTTACGGAGCAAAGCTGAGCGAGCTCACCACGTTTAGCGGACTTACCGTAAAGATTGCGGGTACCGATACAACAGTTAAAGGTACTTGGAAGATTACGGGCGCAGGCTCTGACGCAATTCCGAATGTCGGCGATGACGGCACTTACACCGCAACCTTTACTCCCGATGCTAACGCAACTAACTACAACACGCTTACCGCAAAGGTTACGCTTGACATCTCAAAAGCAACGCTTCCTGCTAATTTGACGGTTGCAGATACCGCTGTAACCTTGAGCAAGGCTAACACCAATGAACAAAGTGTTAAGCTTACTCTGCCCGCTGTTGACGGTATTGCGTACAAGAGCATTGCTATAACATCTGATGAAAACTCAATTATAAGTGGAAATCCCGCTTCTTATAAAGAAGACGGAAGTGTCACATTCACAATTGAAAGCGGTAAATCGAAAGATTATACTGCGACAATCACGGTTACGTTCACCTCGACAAACTACAGTGACTTTGATGTAAAGCTCGTTATCACTTTGAGCGATTTGTTGGACCAAGCCGCTCCCGATGCTCCTACGCTTACTTCCGAACTTGAAGCAGGCGGCAATACTTACAAGGTTACAATTACCGCTCCGGATACTGTTGACGAGAACAAGACGCTTGAATACAGCTTCGACGGAATAACCTTCGGCTCCAAATATGAAACAACCGGTGTTGCTCCGAACACAACCGTAACGGGCTACATCAGATACGCGGCAATTCAAGACGAAGCCAACGCAAGCCCCGCTGTTTCGGCAACAATTACCACTCCTATGGCGGCTTCCACCAAGCCGACTTTGCCGACAAGTGAAGGAGAGTTTGAGGACAGTAAGGAAATTACGATTTCTGCCGATGAGGGTGCAAAGATTTACTACACGCTTGACGGCTCAACTCCGACCGAAAACAGCACGCTGTACACCGCGCCTTTCACCATCACAAAGACCACAACCGTTAAGGCTATCGCGGTTAACTACGGCAAGGCTCCCAGCTCTGTTGTTGAAGCAACCTACACCAAGAAGGCTGACCCGGTTGTTCCCGTTACCGAGTACACCGTTACCTTCTCGAATGCAACCGTCAAGAACGGCACTACTACGCTCACAAGCGGCGCTAAGGTTGTCGCAGGCACAAAGCTCACTGTTACCGCAATTCCCCAGAGCGGCAAAACAGCAACGCTCTATATCAACGGCAAGGCTGTAACCGGCACTTCAACCACAATCACGGTTAATGCAAATGTAACAATCACGGTTACCTACACCACAAACAGCTCCGGCAACAACCCCGGCGGAACGGGCGGCTCCGGCGGCGGTTCTTCGGGCGGTTCTTCTTCGATAAACACAAGTCCTTCCGTTGACGGCAAGACTCAGACTTGGTCGGACATTGCCAAGGACATCGCAAAGCTCCCCGCAGACAAGACCGAAACCATCAGCCTGAACGGCAATACAACTGTTCCTGTTGACGTTGTTAAGGCAATCGCAACATCAAATGCTGAGGTTACGCTCAAGGTTAACAACGTATTCAGCTGGACAATCGACGGCTCCGAAATCGACCCGAAGGACGCAAAGGCGGCTGACCTCTCGATTACAACGACAACCGTTACCGGCACAAACGTTCTGCGCGGTATTGTCGGCACCGGCTTCACAATCAAGGGTACAAATGTCAAGTCTGAGCTTAACATCAACTTCAAGGCAACTAACGCAGGCAAATTCGCAAACCTCTTCAAGAAGGTTGACGGCAAGCTCGTATTTGTTGACAACGTAAAGGTTGACGAAAAGGGTGCGGCTATCGGTCTTGAGGTTTCCGAAAAGGGCGAGTATGTCGTAATGCTCGGCGATTTCAGCGACCGCTCCGGCGATATGGACAACGATGGCGTTATGAACGCAAAGGACGCTCTGGCTGTTATCAAGGACTTCCTTGAAATCGAAGCCGGCGCAAACCCGCTTGTTGCTGACGTTAACCACGACGGCCGCATCAACGCGAAGGACTCTCTCCAGATTATCATCGAGTTCTTGAACCTCGAGTAATTCTTCCTCATTAACCTCATAAATAACAAAGTTTAATATCGGGCAAACGGCTCTTGGATTTTCCGAGAGCCGTTTGAAATTTATCATAACCAAAATTTTGTGCAAAAATCCCCGCAACAAGTGCGGGGAGATTTTTCGGCGAGGCTAAACGTAATAGGGATTTGGCTTTGTGAGAATTATTATCAGGTCAACAAGCCAGCCTATTCCAAACAATCCCAAGGTAAACAGCCGCAAAAGCCCTGAGCCGACTTTGCCCTCATAGAAGCAGTGCGCGCCGAAAATGCCGAAGAAAAAGCACAAAATAAACGCAACCCACTTATCCTTGGGTGTGCCGTTGCGGTAAACAACAGGCGGCGCGTTGTTGATGACAACCTGCGGGTTTACGTTCTGAACACCCTGCAACTGCTCAACCTGCCGTCCGCATTTCACGCACAAAACCGCTTCCATCGGAATTTGCTGTCCGCAGAACTTGCAGAATTTCATTCCCGGCTGAAGCCCGTTCTGAAACTGCTGAGCGCCGTTCGGATAAACCTCAATATTGCCCGAGGGAACAACCGAGATGTTTTGTTGCGGAATAGGTTGCGGTTGTGCAAAATTGCTTTGCGGAATTTGCTGGGGATAGGGCTGGTTGAAATTGCTCTGCGGCTGATTGATATTGCTCTGCGGTTGTGAAAAATTGCTTTGTGATGTGGGCTGGGGAACTGCGTTCGGGTTGCCGCCGGGATAAATTTCACCCGTTACGGGGTCAGTCCAGCTTTTACTTTGCACTTTGCGTAAGCTTACTCTTGGTTGTTTGTCGTTCATAAAAATTACCTCCAGATATTGTGTAAAATATTGTAAATCTGCGTTGGAATAAACCTTACCGTAAAACAATCCGCGGCAAGAACAAGCCCGATTATAACCGTAACCGCCGTGAAGAAAATCGCCCAGCGTTTTTTCGCGGAAAGCTCCTCTTGAACCACGGGAACTTTGTACTTTTTGATTTTCGCGAGCTTAAAGCAAGCCATCACAAGCCCCACCGCCGCCGTCAACAGCATTATGCACACCACGACAAGATAAACGACAACCGCGGGTGTGAACTCGCCCGTTATCCCGCGAAGCGCCAAGCCGAGAAATCTCGCGACCGATTCGTCCGTGAGCAAAAGCAAAACCGATGCCGAGAACGAGTTGAAAATCGCGTGCATAATTGTTGTCGTGACAACACTTTTGGTTGAAACGGCGATGTAACCGAGGAAAATTCCCATAAGCGCCGCGTAGAAAAACTGCGCGAAATTCGCGTGGGTAAGCCCGAACAGAAGCGCCGAAATGAATATCGCAACGCCGTTTCCGTAAGGGCGCAGGCTTTCCAGAACCATTCCGCGAAACCAAAATTCCTCGAAAAGCGGCGCGATAACAACCATCTGCACGAAAAGGATAATTCCGCAGGTGAAGTTCGGCGAGGAAAGCTCGTTTACCGTGTTGAACGAGTCGTTGAAATTCGTGGATTTGAACAGGCTCGTAATCCACATCGTGAGCAAATTCACGATAATCGCAAGCGAGTAAAACGCAGGGAACATTCCGAGCGCGCGCCCGAAATACTTGGGTTTTGTGTAGATTTTTTTGTTCATCTCACGAACCGGCGTTTTGAGCAACAACGCCGTTGCAAGCATCGGAATAAAGTACAAAAACACCAGCGAAAACGCTGTTTCAACGCAGTACGCGCCCGTTGCACCGAGATTTGCAAGCGATGGTTGGATAAGCGTGAGCACAATCGAGCTTATTCCGCGCGACACGAAAATCACGATTATCATCAGCCCCAGCCGCAAACAAAGCCTTTTGTAGCCTGCTTTCAGGCTCGGCTGTTTTTCGGGGGAATTTTCGACAATTTCAGACATCTCACACAACTCCCACAATTCTATGATAATCCATAATTTCCGCGACAAGCTCCTCGGTTGTTTTGCCGTGGCAATCAACCGTGATATCCGCGTACTCCTCGTAAAGCGCTTTCCGATGAGCGAAAACCTCGTCCACCGTTTCACCCGGACGCATAGCAATTCCGCGCGTTTTGATATTGTGAAGCCGCGACAGAAGCTCCTCGGTCGGCAACGAGAGATAGTAAATCACCGAGCTTTTCTTCAAAAACAACATAGCGTCCCTGCTGTAAACGGCGCTCCCGCCTGTCGCGATAACGGAGTTTTCCCCGCTCTCAACCGACATCACGGCGCGTTCCTCGCAGATACAAAAGCGGTCAAGACCGTCCTTGTCGATAATTTCCTGCAACAGCCGCCCCGTTTGCCGCTGTATAATCAAATCCGTGTCGATAAACTCAAAACCCAGCGTTTTCGCGAGAATAACGCCGATTGTGGATTTTCCCGCCGCGGGCATTCCTATCAAAACTATATTTTTCAACAAAAGTCACCTCGACTGTATTTTCAATTTATTCCGGATTTCTTCGGCTTATCAAGCGATTTCAGTTTCCGGCAATAGAGATACCACGCTCTGCCGAACGGCGTTAACCGGCAAATCACAAACGCGTAAACGAGCAGCGCAGCAATCCCCGCCAAAGCCGTCCAAACGATTATCATAACGCGGTTTTCCGTGTAGCTTTCGTAAAAATCGCGCGGGAAAGCCGCTTTTATATTGTCGTCCTTGTCGAAGAAAATTATCACGCGGTCGCCGCTTTTCAGCTCAAAATCCGCAAGACCGAGCTCCTCGGCGGTCGCGTATTTGTTGATATTCTGAACGTAGCGGATACTTCCGTCACTCTGAACCGTACCGTAACGCCTGTCACCGCTCGCAAGAAACGGGTTGTTCAAAAACATAACAAGCAACAGCGCCGCAGCCAACAGCACCGCGAGAATTACCGTGCCGTAAAAAACTCTGCGGAAAGCCGCCGCAGTTTTCTTCTCCTCTGGAGTTGACGCGGTTCGGCAAAGCTCCCTGCCCGCTTCCATAACCTCGCTCCCCGACATCACAAAAATCAGCCGAAAAAGTTTGCCCATTTTTTCACCAAACTATGTTGTCAAACCGCATTACGCGGCGGGAATTGTCGTTCCCGAGAAGCCGCTCGTTCTCAATAAATCGCGTTGTCAAGCCGCATTGTCGCGTAAGCGTTCAAGTCAGTTCCCGCGATTTTGCCGGCGCGGTGCTCGTAAAACGCTTGGCTTGCTATCATCGCGGCATTGTCACCGCAAAGCGAAATCGGCGGTATAAACAGCTCCATTCCGTTTTTATCGGCGGCGTTTTGCAACGTTTCGCGAAGCCCGCCGTTTGCCGCAACTCCCCCGGCAAGCGCGATTTTTTGGCAATTGAACTCACGCGATGCTCGAATAAATTTATCCGTGAGAATTTCGCTCACGGTCTTCTGAAAACACGCCGCAAGGCTGTTTATATCAAGCTCCTCGCCGCGTTGCTCAGTGTTGTGGATTAGGTTTATCACCGCAGTTTTCAGCCCTGAAAAGCTGAAATCATACGGGTTTACCGTATGCGGCTTCGGGAGCTTGTATTTTGACGCGTCACCCGTTTTTGCCGCTTTGTCGATAAACGCACCGCCCGGGTACGGGAAACCCATCGCCCGCGCGGATTTATCGAAAGCCTCGCCCGCCGCGTCATCAACCGTCTGCCCGACCAGCTCGAAGCTCGTGTAATCGAGAACCCGCACTATTATGCTGTTTCCGCCGGACGCGACAAGGCACATATACGGCGGCTCAAGCTCCTTGTGGGCGAGATAATTTGCCGCGATGTGACCGCGAATATGGTGTACGGGAACAAGCGGCTTTCCTGTCGAAAAGGCAAGACCTTTCGCGAAATTCACCCCGACCAAAAGCGCTCCGACCAACCCGGGCGCGTAAGTCACGGCAATTGCGTCGATATCATCAAGCGTCATCGAAGCCTTTTCGAGAGCCTCGCTAACAACCGCGGAAACGCTCTCGCAGTGCCGTCTTGACGCAATCTCGGGGACAACTCCCCCGTACAATCTGTGCTCCTCAATCTGCGTTGCCACAACGGACGATATTATCTCGCGACCATCGCGGACAACCGCCGCCGCTGTTTCATCGCAAGAGCTTTCTATTGCTAAAATATCCATTTTCCTTAACCTAAATTCCTTTATTTTTCGCTTGGTTTTCTTGACGTGAGGAACTCAATCGCTCGTTCAATCGAGCTTCTGACGTGCTCCATATCCTCGTTGTGGAGCTTACCCGCGTTTCGGTAGTCAAAGCTGTCGCAGAACTCCTTTACATCGGAGTTGAGCGCCTTTGCGTACTTTCCGACAAGCTCGTCCGTTGCCTCACAGAATGCCTTCAAATCGTCCTTTTTCAGCTTGCTCTGCGCCGCTGTCATCAGCTTACGATAATGCGGCATACAAAGATATTCCTGAGCGGAATAGAGCTTTCGGAAGCCCTCGTCGTTCTTGAACATCGTGAAAACCGTTTCCAGCATATGGTTTACGCCCCAGTCAACCTTTGAGCACACAAAACAGGTTTCCTTTGCCTCGGAGAGCTTTTTTGCCTTTGCGCCCTTGTTGAACACGCCGTCCTTTTTGTCGAGAACCTCCTCGCGGAGTTGCGAGAGATGCGTGTTGAGCATAAGCGCAAGCGACAAGCGGTTGTTTTGTTTGAGCAACATATTGAAATGCGTCAAGCAAAACCCAAGCTCGTTTGTTTCCTCGCGGACATCAGGCTCCATCATCGCCGCACCCATTATGTACTCACAGATGTGCTCCTCAACAGAATTCCTCATACGACAAATCGGACAACCGCACTTCGGCTCAAAGACCTCGTTTATCGGTATCGTAAGCAAACTTTCTCTCATATTTCCTCCGCAAAAAAAATTGAAAACTATTGCATTCTTACTTCTATTGTATTATAATTAAAGTAAATAATCAAGGGGTTTTTGAAAAAAATGAAAATAAAAATTAAATTATCCGAGCTAAATCCTCGAAAAACCTTTTTCTGCGGGCAATGCTTCCGTTGGTGCGAGGACGAAAACGGCGGGTTTTCGGGAATTGCGTTCGGGAAAAAAATAACGGTTGTCGAAAACGGCGAATTTGCCGAAATCTCGGGATTTTCCGAGAAAGAAGCGCGGGAGTATTTTGATTTGGAAACAAATTACTCGGATTACATAAAACGGCTCTCCGCGGACAAAACTTTAAGCGAGGCTTGCCGCTGTTCGGCGGGGATACGGATTCTGCGGCAGGAGCCGTTTGAAACGCTTATCAGCTTTATCATCTCCCAGAACAACAACATTCCGCGCATTTCGGGCATTATCGGGCGGCTCTGCGAGGGCTTCGGCGAGAAAATTGACGGCGGGTTCGCCTTTCCGACAGCCGAAAAGTTGCGCGGAATAACAGCCGAGGATTTAGCTCCGCTTCGGGCGGGTTTTCGCGCGCGGTACATAGCCGATGCAGTTGAAAAGGTGAACAGCGGTGTTATAAATTTCGCGGAAATTGACGCGCTTCCTCTTGAACAAGCGCGCGAGAAGCTGAAAATCATCACGGGCGTTGGCGACAAGGTTGCGGACTGCGTTTTGCTTTTCGCGTTTCACAAAACAGACGCGTTTCCGCGCGATGTGTGGGTGAAGCGGATTATGGCGCAGTTTTACCCGAACGGCTTGCCCGACTGCACAAAGGGTATCGAGGGGATTGCTCAGCAATATCTTTTCGACTTTGTGCGGAATAATAACGGCTTGTTGCAGACTGCGGGCAACGGTTAACGCGCCGAGAAAATTGCCGTTAACCGCGCGGATTTTTCTCGCCGAATTGTTGACAAACACGGTGATTGAGCGGTGCGGGAATATTCGTCAATTCTTTGCTTGGTAAAAACGTCTAGTTGCAGACGGCGGGCAATAGTTTTGCGCTCGGCAATCACGTTCGCGCTTGCCCGAGCCGTTTTCGCACAAACCGATGCATTTCTTCTGCAAATACCCAAATCAGCAAAAAGTGCCCGATTTTTCACGAGGCAATTAACGTAAAGGAGTAATTTTATGTACTGTATGAATTGTGGAAAAGAAAATCCCGATGGTGTGAAATTCTGTTGCTTCTGCGGAACGCAGGCAATCACCGTTCCGCGTTCCATCGAGGAGATTACCGACAAAATCTCGGAAAATCTTGCCGAAAACGGTCAACTCGATTTCGAGGACACCGCCGATATCACAAGCTCGCTTTCCGAAAAATCAGGCGAGATTTCAAGCGTGATTTCCGAGGTGCTTTCCGATAAAACTATTGAGAAGCCCGTTGACAATGTTGCCGACAATGCAACCCGCAACGCCGCCGAAAAAGCGCCCGAGAACACCGCGGCAAAACCCGTAGCTCCGCAAATCCCCGTGCCGCCGGTTGTCCCGACAGCGCCCGCTTCGTCAACCAAACCGGTTTCACGAGTTGCGCCCGCCGACCTCGTGAGCAATGTTTCACCCGTGAGAAACCCGATGCCGTCAAGCCCCTACGGTTACCCGCGAAACCCCTACGCTTACCCTCAACCCCAGCCGATAAACACAAACGGCTCTTCACCTGCGCCGAGAGTTGCTCAAAATACGCCGAATATGAACGTTCCGATAAAAAACACCGCTCCCGAGGAAAAACAAGGTGTTGGGCGCACGTTTACGTTAAAACACATCATAATGTGTCTGGTTTCAACCGCCGTTTGCGCGATTGCCGCAGGCGTTTTCGCGGGATTGTATTTTTCTGTTATTTAGCACAAAAACGAAGTGAATTATTGCATTATTTGTACAATTATTATGAAAAGAATTGACAACAGGCAAAAATTATTGTATAATAAAATATGTATTTGAATGAAAAATCTGTATGTTACAATGTCAAAATTTCCCATACAGGTTAAAACACGCTTTTTACGACTATATTGTCGCCTCTGAAACAAAATTCAAAAAATAACAGCGGGAGGAATTATATGTATTGCGAAAACTGCGGTAAACAACTGATAAGGGGATACTCGTTCTGCATTGAGTGCGGGTTGCCTGTACCTCCCGAGGTTCTCGAAGAAGGCGGTCTGCCCGGAAGAGGCGGTGAAGCGTCCGAGAATTTGCCCGAAAACGCGGTGAAAAACGCCGAAAATGTTGCCGAGGAACACGTCGGCGATGTTCAGGCATCAATGCCCGGAATCGAGCCGCTCGGATCAAACAAGGACGAGGGTACGCTCGTTTTCTGCCCGAACTGCGGTATGAGAATGCAACACAACCTCGACTTCTGCGAAAAATGCGGAATGAAAATCAGCGATAAACCCACAAATTCCGTTCCCCTGATAAACAACAACCCGATGAACCTCGACGGGAGCTTTGACGCTTTCGGCGGCGGTGGTATCGGCGATATTTTCGAGAACGGCGGAAATCAGTTTAACAGCTTTATGGGCGAAGGTATGCCGTCCGCGTTCGATAACGCCGAGGAAACCGAGAATTTGTTCGGCTCAAACAGCTATTCCGCAAACGATATGGCTATCCTCAACCAGCAAATCTCGAATTTCAGTGCGTCCTCCAGCGAAATGCCCGCAATCAGCAAGGTTCGCCAGCAAGAGCCTAAAGACGGTGAAACCCGCAAGGTTGAGAATTTCTCGATGAGCGATGTGTCCGATGAAGAAATTCCGATTTCCGATGGCTCTGTGCCGATTATCGAGGGTTGCTCGATGGAAGAGGACCATAGCGCGGACGTTTCCCTTGACCCGTACTCGTTCCTCGGTAATTCTATGGAAGAACCCGGAACGCCGGCTGTTACTGCGGTGAATGTTGAAACTCCGGAAACGCCCGCGGTTGAATCGGTTGAGGTTGCGGTTGAAGAGGTTGAGCCTGCTGAAGAACCTGTTGCTGTTGAGCCGGTAGCGGTTGCTGTCGATGATACTGCGGTTGATGAAGAACCTGTTGCTGTTGAGCCGGTAGCGGTTGCTGTCGATGATACTGCGGTT
>CALZUA010000041.1 GCA_945829235.1 uncultured Clostridia bacterium
CGTGGAGAGAGCCACAGAAGCTGTGGAGCCGGACGCTGTGGCTTTGACGGCGGATGATTTTATAATGGCAGATTGATTGGGATAAGGCGTTCCCCGAAAAAACCTGATTGTGAAAGAGCAGTCAAGCGGTGTATTGAAAAATCAGTGTCATATATGCAAAAATTTTCAGTAGACCGCTTGTCTTTTTCGCGCTTTTATTGTTTCTTCAACGATGTTATTGCTAATCAAATAAAAATGTACTTCCGCAAAATGAAGCACAAGCAAACAGAGTTGTACATCAGTGAGCCTATCGAAAGCGATTCCGAGGGAAACGCGCTCACAATCGAGGACATTATCTCAAGCAACATCAACGTCGAGCAAATCGCCGAGCTGAAAATCGACTCGGAGCGGCTGTACAGATTTATTCTCGAGGAACTTGACGAGCGTGAGCGGGAAATTATCTGCAAAAGATACGGCGTTGCGGACATTGACGGCTCGGTTTGCCGACCGATGACGCAGAAGGAGATTGCGAAAAAGCTCGGAATTTCGCGCTCGTACATTTCTAGGATTGAGAAAAGAGCGCTCGAAAAGCTTCGGGCGAGGTTTGAGCAGAAATAGAAATCCCGTCCGAAAACGATTGCAGTCGGGCGGAAATTTAGTTCGATTTGGATAGTCGAGTTTATTCGCGTTCGCAAAATTTTTCAGCCACGCCCATTATAGCGTTTTCTGCGTTATGATAAAGCTGATATTTTTAGTAGAGCTGATTTCCTGCCCTTTGAACATTCTCTCCACAAAGTTCAACGACTTTTTGTTGCTGTCGCTAATTGTCATTTTCATCATCGTAATTTCGGGAATTTTGCGGATCGCCTCAAGAGAAACGCAAAGCGGAGCGACAATTATTCCCATTCCAATTTCATTCTGCGTTTCCGATATTTGCTCAATCGAAATAGTGTTTTGCGTCGGACGAGTGATAAGTGAGTAAGCCACAAGCACGCCGTTTTTCACCAAAACCGTGCTTATCGACAGGTCAACATTTCTGTCATTTTGCAACAATACCGCAGGATTTAATGTGTTGGCAAAACTGCTTGTCGGCGAGCTGATAAGCTGATTTCTTATGCTGTTGTCCATTTCGTGAAACGGAATACACTGGGAACCGTCCTGCAGCAGAACTTCTTTATGCGGAATAATTTCCCGAATAAGATATGAGGCATAACCTTTTTGGCGCTCATTTTTATCCGTAAAAATGTATTTGAGAACCCAACCCTCGTTTTCCTCAACCAAAACGGCATAAGCAACAGGCTTTTCGTTGTCTTTAATGACAAACGCCTTGCCGGATTGCAGCATTTTGTTATTCATCTTGTATTCTTCTAAAGAAAAAGCGCCGGGTTAATCTCCCGACGCTTAAGTTGTCAATATAAGCGGTTTTATGCTGGCTGTCAGCCGCAATACCCTTTCGAGTATCTATAAGTCTTGGTGTTTTTACCTGCCCAAGCACAGTACAGCTTAATGTGCCGCTACACAGAGGTTTTTTCCTCACTTATATTATATCCGATAAATCGAATTTTGTCAATACATTTTTATAAATTATTTTTGGAAATAGTAAAAACCTCCTAAAAATTTATAGCAAAAGACAATTCAGTGAAGAATTATCTGCTTTTAACAATAGATGTCCGACGCCGCTTAAACCGTTCAAGAGCCCGAGCGGACTGTAATTTTCGTATCGTTCGGGAAGAAAGGTAAATTCGCCGTTTGCCGACTTGCGCACTGTTACCTCTTTCAAGCGGCGCAAAGCGTCTTGTGAAAGCTCGGGGCGGTTAAGCTCTCTGCCTGCGTCAAACAGGAATTCTATTGACGCGCTGTTCCCGCAGCAATAGTGGTCGCGCGGCATTATCTCCGTTGATATCACCTTGTTTATTGCCTTTTCCAAATCATCGTCAAAGTCGGAAATTCCCCAAGCGTGCAGCTTCAGATAAACGCTTCCCATACCGGGAGCACCCGAACACAATCCGTTCATAGCCATAGCAGACGATGAGATATCACAATAATCGCACCAAGTTCCAAGCGTGTCACTGTACATCAGTCGTTCAAGTTCAAAGGCATTTCGTATAGCCGAGCGGAGCTTGTTTGACGGGAAAAGTTGGTTTGCGCTCGCAAGCGCCAGCCCCATGCCCGCAACACCGTGCCCGAGACCGCTTATCGCGCGCTTTTTCGAGAGTGTCCCAAGTCAAAATTCCGTGCGGAGTGTTCAGCGTCTGCATTTCGAGAAGCCGCCCACAAAGCGAAAGTACAAGCTCCTTGAAATGCGGGACAGCCTGCAATTCCACGTTGGTGCAAAGTAAATACAAAAAGCCCGATATGCCCGAATAGTAGTAAACAAGACTTATTTTATCGGGTGATATTTCGCCAAGAAGTCGGGCCGCTTCCGCGCCGCTATAAGCGCAGCTTTTATTGCTCCGCCGAGATTTGTTATGCCAAGATAATCCGCTAACGGATTGATATTGCCGGTGGAGCAAAGCTGTGACACATGACCCGAAAACTTTTCCATAAAATCACGGACAATCTGTTCTGCACGCGCGTCACCAGTGGCAGTGTAAAACTCCGTGGAAAAAGCCGCGATACCGCCCTCGACCATTCCGTAAGTAAGGGGAAGATAACCGAAATGATTTCCGTCAGTCAGATGGTCGAGCCAACCCGACTTTCCCGACGGACAAACAAGCCGGTTTTTCCAAATCTCGTCAAACGCTTTTCCCGCTTCCTCTGCAAAGGATAACGGCTTTATAATGCGGTTTGTTCGCGGGAATGTGAGCGCACCGCAGCGACTGATGAATTATCGAAAGATCAAATTCACATTCTTTTTCTGAAAGATTTTCCATTCGATATCGAACGTTTTCTTCAATCGTTTGACCGAAAAAATCCCGAACAATACACTTTTCACCAGAGTAAAGGTCTTTGCTGTTAGCAACGCTATGAAAAATCGGAACATCGCCGCGAAGCAGCGAGTTGATTTCTTCCTCGGCAGCAGCGCGCTGCTTTTCATCACTTTGACCGAGCGCAGTTTTGAGCGACTTTAGGCGTTCATCGCGATAATTCTCCGAGGAGAGAACTTTCACCGAATAAAGCCCCCGAAGCAGCTTTGCGTAATCGTTTGTATTTCGGATAAGACAGCGAAATTTGCACGCGGAAAAGCGCTCGAGATATTGCAAAAGCGTGGATTTTTCATCGATACAGCGGTGATATATTTCACGAAATCCCGCGTCAAAAAAGGATAAATATTCCCGAACATCAACTCTCTCGCCGTTAATCACGGGCAGAATAGAATGTTTGTCCTTGCAGAGAAGCGGAGAAATCTCGCGGTCGTTAACTCTTTTCGGCAAAATTCCGCTGCAAAAAACAGAACGGCTGAAATCCCTTTGGAACAGGTCAGAAGTATCTGTATCAGCCGCATTTGTCACTCCGAGAAAGGTTTCCAAATCAACAACAGCAGGAAATTCACCCTTCGCGAGAATGTTCTCGCAATGAAAATCAGTGCTCCCAAAGGTCTGAAAAAGCGCGCAAACACCGCCCAAACGGTAGAAGAAATTCTCTGCTTCTTCGGTTGTTTTGGCAGGCTCTTCTGCGATAAATTCCGCGTAGCCGTGCTGTCCGAAATCCAGAGCTTTCGGCAGAATGACCGTGTCCGAAAACAGCTCCGAAACCATATCAAAAAGCACTGTATCCGCTTTCATATTTCTCGGTTTGTAGAGGAATTTTCCGTGCTCGGCGGTGATTATCAGGGCGTATCTGCCGTTTTGATGCCTATCCGCATCGCCGTCAATTTTTATGATATTTCCAAAATCCAACCCGCCGAAAAACGCGCTGCTTATCGCTTTGCGGTCGGCGTTTATCCGAATAATCATCTCGGAAATCATTTTGCTGAATTGTTTTTCGCAGCGCTTGAAATGACCGTCTAACAGCGGCGATACCTCAAACAGTATCTGCGGATTTTGCTCGAGTTTTTCCAAAAGTGACAATTCGGCTTTTTCTCTTATTTCGCTTGTGGCAAGCTCCGCACTCCAGCCAAGCAGAGGATTTATCTGCGCCAACTCGCGATTATAAAGATAATCCAAGGTGTTCGCGGCGATTTCATTGTATGCTTTAAACAGTAAAATCCCCGCGTAATATCTCGCGGAATTTGTGAGGAGCTTTTGCTCGGGCTTGTCATTCCAAAACGCTTCCTCCCACGCATTTACAAAGCGGGTTAAAACCGCATAATGCTTCTTTTCTATTGTACAGTTTTCTTTGGTTAAATAATGCGGCAACGCTATCACCTCGCTTGCCAGAAACGCCGATTTATGAAAAGCGTTGTAGCTATACTTAACGGAGTTGCGTCCCAGACCAACAGCAAGGGCTGAACAGCCACCGGCAAAATGCTGAACGACAGCAGCGAGAGCGTTCCCCGCAAGGAAAGCGCCTTGTGATGACTGATTACAATGCTCATTGCAATCAACATTGTGACAATATCCAGCACCCTTACCAGCCAATACAATGGACCATCTGTATAACAACCGTTTTCGTCAACTCCGAACAGCATTTCGTTAAAGAGGGAAATTATTATCAATATAAAATATACGCCGCAGATACAGGCATTGATATGCACCATAATTCGGTGAACCTTATTGGTTTTCTCGCTGATAAATTCCAGCAGACAGTAGCTGTACAGTACGATAAGCACCACGCCTCCGCCAAATGCGAAAAACTCCGATATTTTCAGCAAGATAAGATTATCTAAGTTTCCGCCGAAAAACCATAGTCCCGTTTCTCCGAGCAGGGTGATAATATTATCCGCAAGCAGGGCGATGAACAGTTTTATAAACGGTCGTTTCGGGGCATTGTCGGCGGCTGTTCCCACCAAAAGCGCCAGCGTAACCAGTATTGCGAACAGATACAGCCCGATATTCAGAGAAATATTTTCGTTGAAATCCACCGCGGAAACACCGCCTTTTCAATTTTTATTTCATTATACTCCATTAAATCGGGAAATTCAAGTAGGTTGAATAATTTTGCTGTTCTTGTGAATTTGTAACGTTTTTGTCACGCCGCTTGTGATATAATAATAAGAATAACAAAATTTGGTTGCTTTTGGATTTTGTAGGATATTAAAGGAGAAATACCATGAGAATAAGTTTTAAAAAAGTAATGGCGATACTGCTTGCTGTAATATTTTGCCTGAACCTTGTCGGGTGTACGAACTCGCCGACGTGGGAAGGAAATTGGAGGATAACCGACGAGGATTACGCGAATATGGATATTGCCGAGGTAATTTCCAATGAAAATGACGGTACAAGATATGCAACTCTTTCTGTCGAGAACGCTATCTTCAAATCGGGAATTACAAGCGAAAGCGTTCGTGTCGTTGCGTATCCGATTTCAAAAGCAGATATTGAAGCAAAAAAAGCCGAGAACAGCGGAGAAATCCCCGCGGAGCTTTTTCACGAAAATATTGTTGACAACATCACGATTGAGCGAAATAACGACAAATCCATTGAATTAAGCTTCAAAGAACCCGAGTACGATTATTTCTGTCTGTATCTTTTCTATGTGCATAAAGAGTTTGTTGAGAGCAATCGTTTTGTTATAGGCTTTGAGCAGGTTTCTCTTGGAGAAAGCGCCGCGCCTCAGGCTGAAATAACAACGAAAAATCTGAAAAACGGTATGAAAAATCCGACTCTGGAGCTTCAGCTTACAAACACAAATGTGAGCGATGAAATCAATCCCGATGACATAACTCTTTCGGGTACTTTTGAGGATTTGGAGGTAACCTCGGTTTCGGGTAAAGACGATAAAATCACTCTTGAAACAAAGGGCGAAATAAAGGTGTCCGCGACAGTTTCGGGATATATTGAACTGGGTTCTTCTGCAACAAAATCGGGAGGAAAAATTCTTGCAAAAATCGATGTTGAAAATCTAGACGCGTACATAAATGCGAAAACATTTTCTTTTGAGAACGGGCTTTTGAGCTTTGAAGCAGATGTTTGCGGAAAGACGTTTGAAATGTCAAACGAAGAACTTGCGGCTCTTGTAAATATCGAGGATAATCAGGTTGACAGCGTAAAAATTTCCGATGACAAAACCTCTTTGAAGGTTTATGTAAAGACCGAAAAGCCGAGCCTTGACGAGGCGGTAAACGCTTTATACGGCAAAACTCTTGAAATCGGCGCAAAGGCTGTCGGCGGCGACGGAATAAAGGTTGAGATTTTGGCTTGCTGCGCTTCTCTCGGCGGCGTCATAAAATCGCTTGAGAAGCCCGAGAGCGGCTCGGATAAATTCAAGGCGGCAGCGCATATTTATGCCCGTAGCGGCGAGCTGAAGGAGCTGTCAAAGTCCGATATTAAGTTCAGCGGCGATTTTGAGGGCGCAGAGGTTATTTCCGTAAAAAACTCCGAGAGCGGCTGCGATATTGAATTTACATTCACCGCGGAAAAGGACAGGAAAATATTTAACGGCTATGCCGAGATTTCGGACAATAAGCTGTTTGACTTGTGGGGAACGGCTTCCGATAACAACAGCGCGGGGCTTTCCTATGCCTTTGAAACAAGCAGGGCGAACGGCGACGCGATTGATAATCTTGTCGAGAAATTCACGAATTATTCATCGGAAACCTTAATCAACGATATTGTGAATATTGCTTCTATAATTCAAGCCACCACGCTTTCCGAGTTTTATTCCGGCGACTTTATCGGTGCGGTTTTCTCGCTGCTCGGCGTTGATTCGGGCTCCGACGGAGAAACCGCGCAGATTTTGTCGATTGTTACCGACATCAAATCGATGGTAAACAACCTTGATTGCGAGATAAAGGATTTGAGAAACACCGTTGAGAAATACGGCGATGATATAATATCCGAAAGCCAAAAAAACACTCTGCTTCAGCTTGAGAGCAAGTGGAACAGCTTCAACACAAACTATGTTGAAAAGCTGGACAAAACCGTTAATTCGTACATTTCGGACTGCCGCCGTTCACTTGTTGATTATATCAGCGCCGAGCACGGAAACGAGCTCAAGCTCTATTACGATGAGGAAGGCAAATTAGCGATACCCGTTAAAAACAACACGTCCGTCAGTGTAGACGCTAAGAAAATTGTCAAAACAGTAACAATTTCGCTTGACGATAATACGTTTATTTCCTGCGATGAGGTTTTCAGCAAAAGGGGTTCTTTTGCATACTGCGACGAGCTTGCGGCGGCGCTCAAAACAGATTTGGGCAACGCGGTAAAGCAGCTGAATGAAAACGGCGATATTTCAATCGAATATACTGCTAAAATGGGAGAAATACTCTACGGCTATATTTTCCGACAGATTTCGTTCAAGCATCTCACAAGCAGCTTTTTGAACGACATCAGAAGTGATTATGTAAACTTCTGCAAGCAGATTTACGGCGAGCAAAAGATACTTGACACGTTCGATGAAATGATGAAGTACAAGTACAATTTCCAGTCGGAAGCCAAGCAGGATATCGAAAATATCAGAAAATCGCTTGTGGTGATGCTTTACAATTACGGCATCATGGCTTCTTTTGCGGAAAAATACGACACATCGGGCGGAAATGCCGTAACCGAAGCCAACCACAAGGCTCTTGACCACATAAAAAATGATAGCGGCTTATATGACGAGCCGGAGGGGTATTCGTACTGCTATGTGGTAGACAGACCTGTTACATTGCGCGTAAGCAGCGTAAACTATAATATGGAAATTAAATTCAACAACAAAGACAACTGGGGAAGAACCGGTCGCCGTCTTGACCAGTGGGACTATCAAGGGTATGAGGATAACGGAGCGGACGCTTATGTTTATTACTCTTTTGTTCACGACGGAAAGGACGCGGTTGATGAAGGAACAGGGCAGGTGTGGCGGTGGCCCGCAGGTGTATACTTCTTTATTAACCGCGGTGAATTTACCGAAGATAAAACAAATCTGCTTTCGGATAATATACTTTCCGCAAAGGATTTGAAGATTATCAAAACGCGGTTTAATAATCTAAAATCAAGCAGCAGGTTTATTTCCTACAAGGATATTTCCTTCGGCGATTATTTGACGAGCGGCACAATTATAAAGGCTCCGTCCAAATATATGGTGCATCAGGCGGGAACGGATGTGAATGGCTGGGCGATAAATCCGACAAAGATTTTAACTGCGGGTGTTCTCGAAAAGGAGCTTCCGCTTGACGGCTCGCGCACATTGATGTGTAATAAAGACGGATTAGCCATTGGTTTTTGCGAGGCTCAGCTTGTTTCAAACAGAGAATGGTCTAAATACGGCGGAGGATACTATTTTACTCCCGGCAAGGAATACAGGCTTCTCAACGAAAATTCATCGGGCGATGACAGAAATGCTTCCAAAGAGTATTTCCATATTCACAAGGAATATGACGCAACCGTTTATGACCTCGCAGCCGATTCGATGAAGAACAATTATGTTGTATTACAGGCGGCTCTTTACGGACAAGACCGTTCTACCTGTGACGAGGCGGCTTACTTCTATAACACAAATTACAGAGAGCCTTATTTCATCTTCCCGATTGCATAAATTTGTATGAAGAACAAGTTGATTTTTATTGCGCTTTCGGTGATTTTAACGGTGTTTTCGGGCTGTAAAAACGGGAATTTGAATATTACCGAAAGTACAGACGCGGCAATATTTGTCGATGATTACACTCTGTTAATTTATATGTGCGGAAGCTCGCTTGAAAGCAAAAACGGAGCGGCTTCGGACGATATCTCGGAGCTTTTGAGCGCAGAAATTCCGCACAATGTAAATGTCGTGCTCGAAACAGGCGGCTCTCAAAGCTGGAAAAAGCACGGAATTTCCGCCGATAAGCTGCAAAGGTACAAAATATCCGACAACAAGCCGGAGCTTTTGGCGGAAATCAAGCTGTCGAGTATGGGCGATACATCAACACTGCGAGAATTCATAGATTGGGGAACGGAGAAATTCCCCGCCAAAAGAACAGCCTTGATTCTCTGGGACCACGGCGGCGGCTTTCTGAAGGGGATTTGTAAAGACGAAATTTTCGATAACGATTGGCTTACTGTCGATGAATTTGACGAGGCGCTGAAAACCTGTTCGTTTCCTTACCGCTTTGATTTTATCGGCTTTGACTCTTGCTTTATGGCAAACTATGAAACCGCATTAGTTGTCTCAAAATACACCGATTATATGGTAGCGTCCGAAGAAACAGAGCCAACGGGCGGCTGGGATTACAAGTCGATAGCAAATTCACTCGGGAGCGGCGATGAAGTATATACAATTCTGAACAGCTTTTCGGAGGAACACAGCAAAGAGAAATTCACGCTTTCCGTAATCAATTTAACTCGGCTTGACAAAATAAAATCCGTATTTAAGAGTTGTTTTGATAAAGGAAAAACCAAATTTGAAAAAGCGATAAATTCCTCTTACAGTATCGGCGAATACTATGATATGGGTGTTTTTGCAAGGAGGCTGGGAATAGACTTTGATTTTTCGGATTGCATAAGAGTTGTGGCTTCAGGCACTATGAGAGATTTGTCCGGAATAAGTTTTTGTTTTCCCGATGGCGACAGTAAGGCGATGTCAGATTATCTTGAAAAATGTCCGGACGATGAATATACCTTGTTTTTACGAAATAACTTTCTCGAAATATCGCTCTCATAATTCATTAGCGTGTGCCGGCAGATTTCAACTATCTCCGCCGATTCTTGTATAGTAAGCCCGGCACAGAACCGCACAGGAATAAGCAATTTCTACTATTTCCTTCTAAGAAAATTATTCCGTAGGTGTGTTATTGCTAATCCCTTACAAAATGTCGAAATATCCAAGAGCATCAACAATGATGTCGAAATATGGTATCTCGCGCTCGTACATTTCGCGGATTGAGAAAAGGGCGCTGGAGAAGCTCCGGGAGGGGTTTGAACAAAGGTGATAAGTGCCGTCTTTTGAGATATAAAGGCGGCTTTGCTTTATGCAGCACAATTCACACGAACAAAGTTCCGCTCAATTATAAAAAAAACGCTTTGTTTTATTTTATCTGCAAAATTATAATAATTTATTTGAATTATCTCTTGCTTTTTGCCGATAACGGTATATAATATATTTGAGGTGGGAGAAAATGAGATTTATTTCGGTAAAAGAGGCGGCAAAATTGTGGGGATTGTCCGAGAGAAGTGTTCGCAATTATTGCACACAAAGTCGCGTTGAAGGCGCTTTTCTCACGGGAAAGACGTGGAATCGTTGGTGATTATAAAAAACAGCCAAACGAGGTCGGCAGTGAAGATACGGTTTTGCCGAAAAACGTTCACTCGGAAATAAGCAGGCTGATTTCGGATTATAATCGACGCTAGTATTAAGCTGCTGTATTACAATGGTCTGAAGCGCTGGAACGAACAGCACGATTACCTTATCGGTATCTGAAAACTTGCTCAGGACGCGTTCGGGGAAATACTTGACTATTTCGATATAAAAAGCGTTACCTCTCTGTTTTGAGATAACGCTTTTTGTATAATTGTTCCTTTACTGTAATATCAGCAATATCCCTCCAATTTTCTTTTCAG
>CALZUA010000042.1 GCA_945829235.1 uncultured Clostridia bacterium
GTCGGTAGTAGCACCTGACTGTTAATCAGGGTGTCACTGGTTCAAGTCCAGTCGGGGGAGCCAAACGATATAGCAAACAGTTTACACAACTCCGAAAGGAGAAGTGTAAGCTCTTTGCTATATCACAAAGAATTTATATAAAACACGGAACGGTTCTCGGTGGCTCGATTGCCGCCCCGTGATTTATAACGATTGTTGCCCTCCTAGTTGATATGCTTTTGCTTTTGATGGTTTTTCCGCAGCGGCAACGCACGCTGCTCCACCCGTTCCTTCTTCCCGACTTCCCGAAGCTCATCGGTTCGTCATCGGTTGGTGTGACTGCTCTGTTTACCCGAAATCCCTTCGGGATACTCGCTCGACCGTGTTTACCGGAATGGAACGGCAACGGTTGTTATCGCGGAAGTCCTAACAGCAGAAGGCTTGTTACTCACAACAGAGGAATTCAATTGTAAGAAGCGAGATTTCTCGCTCCGCAATGCACCACTCAAGTACAAAGAGATAGAGCCGTCCAGACCTTTGCACTTTCTGAACAGCTCTTGACAAAATGTATTTAATATGCTATTATAGATATACGTCCACAAAAGGGCGCATAAGTAAACAGCATAAAAACGCACTCGTAAAAGTCGCCCAGATACGCCAATATCTGTTCGCGATGCTTGTGTGTGTGTGTCCACACACACACACAAGTCGGGTGTTTTTTATTGCAGTTTCATTATAGCAGAAATGTGAATGTTTGTCAATAGCGCTTATTTTCGTTTTTGCATTTTTCTATATGTGATTTTTAACAAAGTTTCGTTGTTGATTTTTTGCATTTTCGATAATTCGATATATAAATAACCCCTCTCGAGCGTGAGAGGGGATTTTTTGTGCTATATGTAGCACGAATTTTTTCAAGACTGAAAAGAAAAATGTGCTATATGTAGCACGATTATCTGCGGTGCTTCGGCTTGCCCGAAGTCTGACTTTGCTTTTGAACGGGCTTGTTGTCGTGAACGGGCTTGTTGTCGAACTCTTTTTCGGCTTTTTCGAGTTCGGATTTAAGCTCGGGATTTTCATTCAGCACTTTTGCGCGCCTTTCACAACGTTCCTCGGCGGTTGCTGTGTTTCCAAGCGGGGTAAGGTTGTGCTTTCGATTGTACTCGGTCGCAGCTGCGTCGAGTTTGGATTTGAGCACGGGATTTCTGTCCAGAACGTCGTTGCACCGCTTAAACTCTTTTTCAATCCACTTTTCTAGGACTTTTTCGAGCTTTTGGAAATCGCAGCAGCGGCGAGAGAGATTTCTAAATTTTTCTGGTGTTTCGGTTACAAGATGATACAGCTTGTTTGCTTTTCTTGATATTAAGTCTTTGTTCTTATTGCACCAGTCCAACTGAATGTTAAGAATTTTTTTTCGTCCGCACAAGCTTGGAATATCTGAATTACTTGGTTGCAAATTTATTGGAGTTATGACCGATTTTGTTACAGGTATCATATTATTGAAATTCAATGCTCCTAAAATTTTGCCATTGTTATCAATAATTCTTGAAAAATCTTCTCTGTTATTCATTGTTTGATGTTTTGATTTAGGTGATGTTAATGGAATACAATACTGTTTATCACCACAAATCATTATAACACCTACAAAAGGGCGAGTTTCTTTAGAATTTTGTGGAGAAATGGACAAAACATTGTCATCGGCTTTTGCTAATTCTCGGACGTACTTCATATTGACTTGATAAAAAATTAAATTTTTCACATTATCACCTACAATCATATTACAAAAAAAGCTGTGCAAAAACACAGCTTTTTCAAAAAACTCCCACTTAACGGTAGGGTCCACCTACTTTAATACTCCCACTTAACGGTAGGGTCCACCTACTTTAATACTCCCACTTAACGGTAGGGTCCACCTACTTTAATACTCCCACTTATACGGCAGGGTCCTCCTCTTTTTACAGAAGCCGAAACTTCCATACCGAGCATTTCTGCTCACCTTTATTATATCACGGTTTTTACCTTTTGTCAACCCTTTTGCAGAAAAAATTCAAGACTGAAAAGAAAAATGTGCTATATGTAGCACAAATCATCTCTATGAACAAAGGCTGCGCCGAAACGCAGCCCTAACGCTCTTAAAGCTCCCACTCACAGTAGGGTACACTGCTTTTACCAGCCCCACTCACAGTAGGGTACACTGCTTTTACCAGTCCCACTCACGGTAGGGTACACACGCTTTTTACAGAAGCCGAAACTTCCATACCGAGCATTTCTGCTCATCTTTATTATATCACGATATTTGCCTTTTGTCAACCCTTTTGCAGAATTTTCTTCAAGGCTGAAAAGAAAATGTGCTATATGTAGCACAAATTATCTTTATAAACAAAGACTCCGCCGAAGCGAAGCCTTTTCTGTTCCTTTTCTCGGTAGGGTTCACGCGTTAAAAGTTCCACATTTATTTAAACTGGTAGTAGCGCCCATCTTTATAAAGTTCCCACTTAACGGTAGGGTTCACACGCTTTTAAAGTTCCCACTTTAAGCGGAAGGAATACCGCCGCAAGTCATATAATTAACCTTGCATTTATATTATACACAATTCAATCCGTTTTGTCAATCCTTTTGCAGAAATCTTTCAAGACTGAAAAGAAAAATGTGCTACATATAGCACGATTATCTGCGGTGTTTTGGCTTGTTTTGGTGCTGAATTTGCTTACCGTTCAGCTCACGCTTGACGATTTCGGCGGGATTTTGCTGCGGCTGCTTTTTCATATTGTACAAGCATTCCGTTTTCCTGTTAAACAACAAAATGTTGTCAAATTCACCCGATTTATACAACACCGAGATATTAGCGGGGATTGCTTTCACGGTTTCCTCAAATTTATCTCTCGGAACAGCTCGAGGAGGAACTCCGTGAGATTTCATTTCGTTATACCTGTCAATAGTGCTTTGCCAAGAGGTTTCTTTGTCGGTACACATTATCGCGAGATTTACCGAATAGCCTTTGTTTTTAAGAAATCGGCAAGTGTTCAGAGGCACTTCAGCTGTTCTGCACGTTCCTTCAACGATGAGATTATAATGTTCGCTACTGAACTTCTTCATCAATGAGTTTATTATGAAATTCACAAATTTTTGAGTATAATTTGCTGCGCTCTCTCCGTATTTTTCTTGAATTTCGGCAAAATTCGGGTGATATGCTCTGTATCTGTCGCCGTCTATAACAATAATATTCGGATTTTGCGAAAGCAGAATTTTGTGAATTGTGCTTTTTCCCGCACCGCTCTGACCGCCAAGAAGATAAGCTGTCGGGTTCGGCACGGGAAAAATATTTCTTTGCAAAATGTCATTTATCGCGTGAGTCAACGCATTGTTCAGCTGTTTTTCGTTAAAATCGCAGATATTGTCCATCGTGTCACCATTATTTGTGCGGCAGCGGTGTGTGTTCAAAAATGTAGCTGCGCAGCTCTGTTAAACGTCTGTCATACTCTTCAAGCTTACCGAGATTTTGTTCAGATGAGAGCTTGCAATATATATCGTGAACTTCATCAAGCTGCGGTTTTATTTCCTGCGGAGTATCGTTTCCGTAATTTCTGAACGCAAAACCGTTTATGCTTGCGATGACTTCGTTCAGAATTTCGTATTTAAAGGACGCGTTATAAGCGTTTTGGTTATCCATATCAATTCCTCCTTTGACGGGTTCTAGATATATTATATATCAAATCCTAGTAAATTGCAACCTCTTTCGAGAAATTTTTCAAGACTGAAAAGGAAAATGTAGCACAATTCACTTTTTGCCCATATATTCAAGCATTATTTCGCGCAGCTGCTGGTTGTCTGAATTTGCTCGAATTATCGGCTCATCATCGAACATAGCGAGCTTAAAGCCGAGTTTTTCCAATTGACATATCAACTCCGGCACGACAAGCTCGGCTGTTGTCACGTTCAGAACCTCGGCAATCTTTTCCGTCAGCTCCGCTTTGGGAACGCGAATTCCGCTTTCGTACTGCGCTATACGAATATCGGCGTTGCTTTCGGGAAATCCAACTAAAATGCCGAGTTGCTTTTGCGTTAAGCTGTTTTTAATTCGGATTTTCTTGATTTTCTCGCCAATTTTTCCTTGTTGCTCAAAAATCGCGCTATTAAGCAAGTTTGTGTGTTTGTTCTGTTTATTAACATCATCTTCAAAAAAGAAATCTATCGGAACACCAAAATGCTTTGACAGCTTCACAAGTATATCAGAATTAACGGTTGAGCCGTTCTGCCATCTTTTCAGATTTGTTGCACTTAACCCTAAAGACTTTAGCAAGGGTGTTGGCTTTTCGTTATGCTCCTCGCAGAGCTTAATTAGTTGGTCATAAAACATAAAAAACTCCTTTCACATCAAGACTGAAAAAGAAAAATCAGCCGAACATATCGTGATTAACCTCGGCGTTCCAAAAGCTCGAGATTGTCGCAGGCGCGTTGTAAAGCGTGGTTATGAGATAACTCCGAATATTCCGCACGTTCGTGTTATTCTTTTTCAGCGCTGCTAGGACGTATTCGATGTGGCTTTCGTTCAGCTTGAGGAACTGCGATTTCACGACTTCCTGCGGAATTTCCTCGCCGTTCGCGCGCACAGTCGGCTTGTTGGAACAAATTACCTCAACGATAAGCGACACAAGCTCGTCTATTTCGCGAATATCGGTGTTCTTGTTCTCCAAAAAATAGTCGTAGCTTATGTTTTCGCGGACAATCTGCTGATATTTTTCACGAACGTTTTGCCGTGTGAAATCAATCCTATCAATCCCATCGGTTTCGCAGATAGATTGATTGATAGGATTTTTTCCTTTAGGTTTATTATCTTTAGTTTTAATAAAGTGTTGGTTCGCCGTTTGGTCGGAGCTTGCTCCTACCTTTTGGCGGAGCAAGGACGGCTCTTCTGTCGGAGCTTGCTCCGCCCTTTTGTCGGAGCAGGGAGAAACGGCGCTGTTATGCGGAATTTCGCTGTTGCTGTTTTCTTCTTCAGATAAACTTGTTCCAAACGCTGCCGCGAGAAAATCGTTCATTCTCTTTGTATTTTCATTCGGCTCGGTGTTCTCGGACTTGCGCTTTTTCTCATAGCTTTCCGCAGCTGCGGGCTTGATTTTGCGCATAGCTGCCTCGCCCTCGGCTATCAGAGCTTGGATAACCGAGATATCATCGATTATGTAAAAGCTGCGTTTTGCAGGCATTCCGCGCAGCTCACAGCGGATAAGACCTGACTTGACCAGATTGTCAACGTAGCGTTTCTGCTGTTTCTCGGACAGGGCAGTGCTTTCTTCTAAATCAGGCGCGGTCGAGTAAAACCAACCGTCATCGAGCATTTCGCGCTCGGAATAGTAGTAAAATTTTGAAATCAGTGCGCCGTAAACGACAGCTTCGTTCAGACCTAGAGCGTGCGCAAGCGGACGGTTCACGGATACGGTGTTGCTCGGATTTAATAGCTGAAAAATCGCGTTCATAAATATTTACCTCTTTCTTTTTTGTTGATTATAAATCAAACTCGACTGCAAAAAACTGCACAAAAAAAGCCCGAACTTTTTCGGACTTGTCTGTTATTTCTTTTGCTTTTGGTTGTCCTCACGCGCTTTTCGTTCGCGTTCGGCAGCGATGAGATTGTCGATGTAGTTGCCCTCGATAATCTTTTCATACGTTCGGATAAGCTCCGAGATTTTATTCAGCTTTAACTGTTCCTCGGAGATTTCGGATTTAATCGAACCGATGTAAGTAGGGGAGAGCCGGAGTCGCGTTTCAAGGTCTTTTATGTCCTCGGCGCTTGTAATACCGTACTTCTCAGCGACTTCCTTTGCCGCTGCAAGTTTAACTTGTCCCATCGCGTCAAGGTGCTGCGAATTTGCGGCAGAAAAATAGAATTTCAGCTGCGAGATATCGGATTTAAGCTGCGGAATATCGTCCGAAAGCTGCTTAATTTTCTCAACTTTTTCGGAAATTTTCTTCTGACTTTCCTCGGCAGCCTTGTAAATTTCCTCGGGACTTGTCAGCGAAAATTCGTGCATTGTGAGCAGCTGTTCCGAGAGAAAATTGATATGTTTGTCGTTCTCAAAGCTGTAAATTTTCTTCGGATTTGTTTTTTCGGGCGTGAATTTGAACGAGCGAACTGCGATAATAGTCTGCGTAATCGTTGAATAAAAACGCTGCTCGGTCTGATTAGCTTTCGCGGATTTTGCTTGAACTGCTTTCGGGAATTTATCGCGGTCGGCAATTCTTTTTTCAATATTTTGCGGCAGATATTCTTCGCCGAGTGTTTTCAGCCGAACAAATCTTTGTGCGGCAGGGGACTTGACGGCGATATATTTTCCCTCGGTTTTCAGCTCGTAATTTTTCTCATCGCGGAGTTTTTCGAGAAGCTGCGAGAAATTTTCGCACGAATAAATGAGCGTATCGATATCGAGCTTTATTCTGTCGTGAATTCCGAAATAGTAGTTCGGACGATATTTCGCGGCGATTGCTCCGCAAGTTTTCAGCGCCCATTCGGGAACGTAGAGCGCGTTACTTTCCTCGACAAGCGGAACGTTAGCCCGTTTCAATTCCTCGGCAACGAACGCGAGCTTGTCGGGCGCGTAAATTTCATACTGCACATATTTCGCGCCAGCTTTTTTCGAGAGAATTTTGATATTTTCATCGCGCTTTTGGATTTCGCTTCGCAAATAATCATTCTGATTTTTAATCATCGCGACTTCTTCCGGCGAGAGATTTTCAATCGGCTTTGCCTTGAAAGCGTTGACGTGTTTGTTGATTTCCTCGATTTTTTTCTTCGCGTTTTTGTATTCGGGGACTGTCATATGCGAGTAATGTGCGCCCTTTACGTCCTGCGAAAAACCGTGCTTTTTCAGAACTTCCGCAAGCATTTGCTTTTCACTTTCTGCCCAGCTTGCCCACTCGGATATGCGTTTCGATTTTGAAGAAAAGCCTTGTTCTTCGAGCGCACCTTTGAGAGAAACGCGTGTGGGTAGTCCACGGATTTTTTTATTGCAAATGGGAATAAAGTCGATGTGAAGATGAGGAGTTGCTTCATCGAGGTGCATAACCGCATTGAAAACTTTTATGTTCGGGTTGCGCTTCTCGAACGCTTTCATATATTCGTCAAGCATTTGCTTGGCGCTTTCAAAATTCTCCGCGCCGATTCCGCAGTTATCTTTATCTCCGATTTGGACAACGACTTCGTAAAAGGTTTTCTCCTTTTGTCCCTTTTTGATATGCTCATAGTAATCTGAAATTATGCGGTCAGCACGGTTTTGCTTTGCGTTGTACTCGGCGAGAGCTTGGTCGAAAAGTTCGTGATACTTGTCGCGAATATTTTCCTGTTTGTAGGTTATGTTTTCGGATATTCTTTCGCGGTCAACATTTTTCGCGATGAAGTTTCGGTTGTTGTGTTCAAGCACTCCTTTGTCCACTCGAAATGTGAGAGAAACTTTCTGATTTTTTCCTGCCATTTTTGCAGCCTCCTGTCAGATTTTTTGTATGATTTTTTGAAAAATTCGCAAAATCTGCTTTCTTTTTCAGTTTTGATTTTTTTTGCGTTTTTTCTTTTTTTGGGTGCGATATGAGCACTTTTTTCGAGGTGTGCGCCAAAACTGCTTATACTCAATAAGCAATATTGGCAAACGTTCCGTTTTCCAATATATGCCATTTCGCTAGGGACACCCTAGAACCCGCCTCGGTTTTTCAAAAAAACCGAAAAAAGCTCTCGAAAATAATTTCACGGAAATCCGCGAAATTTTTTGAAAACCGTTTCAAAATTTTCATTGAAATTCAGAATTTTTTCACGTTTTTTGCTGAAAAATTTCAGCAAATCGAGAACTTTTTTCGCTTCTCTTGGAGTGAATTTTCGGAGTTTTTTTGAAAAAATCCGCAGAATTTTTTGTAATTCTGCGGAAATTTTCTTTTCAGTTTTGCAATAATTATCGGCGGGAATGAGAGCTGTTTTTTGTGGAAATCTGCTCGTGTTTTTCATTTTCCCGCGCGTTTTTTTGAGGAGAAACTTGCTCGGTTTTTTCGATTTTCTCAACCGTCTGTTTTAGCAAATCGTTCCAATCTTTCACACCTTTTTCTTCGAGAATTTTTCGGCAAGGTGTGAGATTGTTGTCTTGCGTGAACTTAATTCCTGCCTCGTCATTGTCCACGCAGCTATACATTTTCATTCCGCTGTCGGCGATATTTTTAATGCAATTCGGTTTAAGTCCCGCCATCGAAACGAGCAGGGAATTCTGAATTTTTTCTTGATTTGCCATCTGCTTGAATGACATCAAATCAATCGCGCTCTCGAAAACGTAGCACTTTTTTGGTTCTCCGATTTTTACGGAAAACACGCTTTCGCTCGTTCCCGCAGCCACGCCTTTATATCTTTGGAACGAGCTTGTTCCTTGAATTTCCGCGCCGACAATTTTTCCGTTCTCGTCCTTGTGAACGAAAACTGCGTTGCCTTTTTTGTCCTGATAAAGCAGTCCATCGTGCGCAAGCTGCGACACGATTTTCGGACTGATTTTTCGGCTTTGGCAAAGATACGCGAAAACACGTTTCATATTATCGGCTTTCTCGGGGAGCGAAAGTTCCTTGTGATTTTCAATGGGCGCTGTACGTTTTATCTCGGAAAATCTGCTGCCTGCGAGCTGCTCGACCGCGCTTTTGAAATCAATTCCGATAACGTCCGTGAGGCAATTTATCGCGTTGTTGCCGCCGCGATTTGTGCCGCTTTGAGAGAAGCAGTACCACTGATTTGTCACGGTGTTCACGAACAAACCGCCGTAGCCTTTGACGTGCAGCTCGTTTCTTTTTTGCTCGCATTCATAGCCGCTTTTGAGAAAATACTCGGCGAGATTTGCGTTTCTTGCGCGTTGAATTAGCTCGGAATTTATATTTTCATCTGCCATTTTTTCCTTCCTTTCTGAAAAAGAATAGCCCCGTCAGAGCGGCGGGGCTGTGTGAAAATTATCTTTTTGGGTGCTTGGGAGTGTGCTTGTCTTGGTTCAGTTCGGGCGGTTTTTCTTCTTTATCGTTGTCCTCGCTGATGAAAACTTCTTCGTTTCTTCCGCAGTCAAGCTCTGCGTTTAGCTGTTCAAGACGCGCGGTTTTTTCGGCAAGTTCATCGGCAAATTCAAACGGCTGCGTGAGAGTTTTTGTCGCTTGCTCGATATCGGATTTGTCACGGGCGATTGTGTTTTCGCAGTTTGTAATTTCCTTGTCGATACCGATTTTAACTATGTTTTCCATTCGGGTAAGGTCGCCGAGATTGCTGATAAACTCAACGTTCGTCCTGTAATTCAGACCGCCGTCGCGTTTGAGATTTATCGTAGCGAATGAAGCGGTGAGCGATGTCGGCGGGGAAAGGGTGATTTCAAAGCCCTTGTACTCGCCGAGCTTAATTTCATCGTGTTTCACAATGCACCTTTGAATTTCTTTCGCGAGAACATCTGCGGCTTCCGTGCGCTCGGTGTAGGTTTTTCCGTTCAGCTTTACGGAGAATTCTTCAGACTGTTTTTCCGCAAATTCCTTGTCGCTTTTCGCCAAAACCAATCGTTTTTCCTGCGTTTTTAGCTCGGCTTTTCGCTGAACAAGAACGTCCTCGAGCTTGTATTTGTTGTTGTAGTGTTCGCTTTCGAGCGTGCGCAGGCGCGACACTTCACCGTCAAGCTCAATCTTTTCTTTAATGCGCGGGTCGCCTGTCGCCAGAGCCTGCATTTCCGAGTAATTCAGCACCATTTCGTCCACGTCCTCGCACGTTCTTGCGGGAGTTTTTCCCGACATAAGCTGCGAAATAAATTTCTGCTTCGTGACGATTATATTCATCATATATGCGTCAAACGTGTTTTCTGTAACATAGTTAAACACGTTGACTTTATCAAATCCGTTGCCTTGTCTGATGATACGTCCGTTGCGCTGTTCCAAATCTGTTGACCTGCTCCAACGGAACATTCAATTAAATCATCATAATCATCAATCAAGCCTGCCGACAAACTTGTAGTAAACATCGAGCTTCTGAATAAACTCTCCGTCCACATCTTCAGGCTCGTGAACCTCAATTCTGTCAATCAGGGTATTGAGGAGAGCCTGCGTAAGCTCGTCAATGTCCGCATACTGCTTGATTAAATCAACGAAGTTCTCGGCATTCTCGCCGTTCTCACGCTCTGCCTTTATGACCGAATTGAGTTCGCTTATTCTGCTTTCCAATTCGGTCTGTTCCGTTTCGTAGGCGGCTGAAAGGCTGTTGTAATTACGCTCGCTCACCTTGCCGTTGATGTGTTCCTCATAGAGCTTTGCAAACAGCCTGTCGAGTTCCGAGAGCCGCTTGTTCGCCCTTTTCAGTTCACGCTCGGCTTGCCGCACGGTGTCCTTTTCAGCTTTGCCCAGCCGTTCGGCGATTGACGAAATCATCTGCCTGTCATCTCCGAGAGCTTCATTCGCCAGCCGCTTAATGTCCGCTAAAACCGCATTGTAAAGGTTCAGAGCAGTAATTCTGTGCTGTGTGCAAACCGACTTACCCTCCATTCGGTAGTTGTTGCACTGAT
>CALZUA010000043.1 GCA_945829235.1 uncultured Clostridia bacterium
AAGCGCGGGATTTTTGCTCGTTGTTGTCGGCTTGAAAATGCCCGTATTTCAACCCTAGCACCAAAAGCGCGCCCGAAACCGCCCCGCAGATTTCACCGTTTCTCGCACCGCCGCCGAAAGACGTACCGAGCTTGAGGGCGAGCGATTCGTCAAGGTCAAAATCGGGCGCAAACGCGGTGAGGACGGCTTGCGAGCAGTTGAAATTGTTTGAGAAAAGCTCAAGAGCTTTTTCGGATTTAGTCATCTTTTTCCTCTCTTTCATTTGTGCTTGAGCAAGTTTTGAGCAAGGCGAGATATCTCTGCGCGCATTCAATCCCTTCCACCGAGAGCGAATAGTGAATCCACTTTCCCTCTTTTCGCCCGACAACAATCCCGCTGTCGCAGAGAATTTTCATGTGGTGAGAAAGCGTGGGCTGGGTGATATTCATTTCCTCAAGCAGCCGACAAGCGCATTTTTCCCCGTCAAGCAAAAGCTGTAAAATCCTGATTCTGTTCTCATCGCAGAACGCCTTGAAAATAACAGCAATTTCCTTCTCGTTCAACCTTTTCACCTCGCATTGAAATTCATCTATTTATCATTATACACTATAGATTGAGATTTGTCAATATGTTTTTCGCGAGTACATAAAATTTTTTATTCGCAGTAAACGACATCAAGCAGCTTGTTTATCTTTCCCATAATGATGATTTTAATGGTTGGTTTTTGGAATTATTTGTTGAGCATTTTACGGACTTCAAGTACGACTGTTTTTAATGAATCCATAACTCTGTCGTTATGTTCCTTGATGAAAGCAATATTTTCTTCGGTATTTTTTCCCGCCTTGATATCCTTGCCTGCATATTCAAGCTTCCTTGCATCGGCAGACAGGGATTCCGCTCCGATTGTTAATGCGGAGGATTTTAGTCCATGTACATATACTATATAGTTTTCCCAGTCCTCACAAGCAAGTAAATCATTTGTATTGATAAGTTTTTCATCATAGATTTCGATGAACAGCTCCAGCGTTTCCCGATATAAACTCTCATCACCACCGCAGTGCTCCAATCCTAACTTACGGTTGATGCAGGAACTTGTTTCTTCCTTTTCCGTTATGACTTCGGGAGAGGGTGTGGAATTCTCGCTTTTCAGCTTGCTTTTCGGGATATACTTGAACAGCATCTTTTCAAGCGCTCCACCATCGATGGGCTTTGAAAGATAATCCGAAAAGCCTGCATTGATGTACTCTGCCTTTGCTCCGACAATAGCATTTGCGGTCAGCGCAATTACAGGCACACCGCTGCATTTGTTCTCGCCGGACTTTAATCTGTGCAGGGTTTCAATTCCGTCCATTTCGGGCATCATATGGTCAAGAAGGATAATGTCAAAGAACTCTTTCGCGGCAATTTCAAGACAATCTTTGCCGCTCATACATACGGTAACTTGAACCTGAGTTTTTTTCAGAAGTGCCTTAACGACCGCCAGATTCATTTCATTATCATCAACAACAAGCACCTTTACATCGGGAGCGATGAAGCTTTCCTTGTATTCGGTCTGATTTTTCGCCACAGCCTCAAGATGTTGCCTGAAATCACCAACCGGCTTTTCATCGCGTATTTGCTGGGGAAGATATACCGTAAATACGGAACCCTGCCCGTATATACTTGAAACTTCCATACGTCCGTTCATCTGTTCCACAAGTTTATGGGTTATGGCAAGTCCGAGTCCTGTGCCCTCGATGTTGCGGTTTTTCTCCAAATCAAGCCGCTGGAAACCTTCAAACAGCTTGTTCAGGTCTTCTTCCTTTATGCCGATACCGCTGTCGGATACCTGCATTCTCAGAGTGACGCCGTCTGCTTCGCGGATAGCGGAAACGCTGAGCTTTATATAACCCTGTTTTGTGTATTTTACCGCATTGTTCAACAGATTTACAATTACCTGACGGTTTCTTACCTCGTCACCGAAAAGCATAGCCGGAATAGAGTTGTCGATATCAACACGGAAATCAAGCTGTTTTTGCTTTGCCTTGATGTCAATCATATTTATAACATCATTCAGGAAAAGCGCTGTATCATAGGTCACGGGGATTATCTCCATTTTTCCGGCTTCTATCTTGGAAAAGTCGAGGATATCATTTATGAGTGACAGCAGAGTCTTGCTTGCACTCTGAATATTGACCGCATAATCCCTTATCGTTTGGTCTTTGCTCTCGCGCAGAACCATTTCATTCATACCCATGATAGCATTTATGGGCGTGCGAATCTCGTGGGACATATTTGCAAGGAAATCGCTCTTGGCGCGGTTTGCCTGCTCGGCGAGGTTTTTTGCCTCACGAAGCTCGTTGCTCTCACGCACTTTTTCCTCGGCACTGAGCAGATATATCATACCGATGACAAACAGCAGTATAAGCAGACCGAACACCCACATTATCAGCGTCGTGATGTTGGAAACGCCCTCCATCAGAACGTCATCGGGCACTGTGCCCACAAGATAGATACCCAGCTGTTTTACCTCCGAAATAAAGAGGCAGTTCATACCATCGGTATCATTATAGCATATTGCGGCGGCAGTATCCACATTCATCTGTTTATATAATTCCTGCATTGAAGCCGCAACATTTTCCTTGCTCAGATAATTTTCCGTTATGATTTCCGTATCGGAGAAGGGTACAACTATCCTGCTCTTCCGGTCCATAATTGCCACTTGTCCTTTTCCTTTGTAGCACGAAATGCCGAATTTATCAAGTAGCACACTTTCATCATACAGCTTGTACAAGGTATAAATAACATTCTCCTCATCATATACGGGAGTTGTGAACAGTATGCCCTGACCTTCCTTATAACAAATGGAGGAGTTGCCGTGGAATGCGTCCTGTATGCCGGGAAAATCAGTGAAATTCAGTGTGCTGCCCTTGATTGCCGTTCCGTCAAGACAGAGCAGACCCATTGTAATATTTTCACTGTCATTTATCACAATGTCCAAAAGAGTATCATTTTTTTCAACATTCGCGGGTATCTTTGCCGCCAAATTCTCAAGCTCATGTATCTCCAGTTCAAACTGTTCGGCAGAAAGCAAAGCCAAAGTTCGTGCCTGCTCTGTGACCTGCTGTTCAACATATCCCTTAAGCAGACTGTTCAGTCTGAGATTCATCAGCAGACCGACGCCAATCATGATTACAATGACTGCTGAAAGGAATGCGATTATTCTTTTTCTGTCTTTGAGTTTCTTAATCATAGAAATTGACTCCTTCAACATACCAGTCAAACTGCTCAAGAATTATCTCGTCACGAATGGTCTGATTTTCCTTGCAGCGAATATTGCCTTTGTTATCGTATATAACGCCCGAGAAAACGTCCAAACCCGCAAGAATTTCATTCTGTGCCTTTGTTATCTCAGCCTTTGTCTGCTCGCTTACAAGAGGGGAGAGGTCGGATAACCTGACTGCATTTTCCTCCATTCCTACCCAGTACATCTTTATATCAGAAGATTTACCTTGCAGATACTGTTTGATTATTGCCTTATAGGTCAGCTTCCAGTCGCAGATGACTGAGCCGAGAAACTTGTCCGAATGCTGTTCGAGGCTCTGGTGATAGCCGATGGAATAAACTCCGTGTTTTTCCGCTTCTTCAGCGGTATATGTCTTGTTCTGATGATATGTAAGAACATCGGCTCCGACTTTTTCGATAAGAGCATCGGCAAGCTTGCGTTCTGTTTCCTCGTTGTCCCACGAATTGCTCCAAGCAACGGTAACAGTCGCGTTGGGATTTACTCTGCGCACCCCCAGAGTAAACGCATTTATTCCGCGGTTGACCTCGCTTGTGGGCATAGCGGCAACATAGCCGATATTGCCTGTTTTGGTCTGCATACCCGCCACAATACCCGCAAGATATCTTGCCTGATACATACGGGCAAAATATGATGTAATATTATCCGCGTGATAATTAAAACTGTTGCTGTAAAATGAAATGTTGGGATATTTCTGTATTATATCCTTTATTTCCTCCGAATAGCCGAAGCTTGTGAGGATTATCATTTTGCAACCCTTTTTTACAAGGTCCTCTGCCGCAGGACCGCAATCGCCGGTGAATTCCTTGATGTTTTCCTTAACAATCAGCTCCGCGTCAAGCTCTTTGCAGGCTTCTGACACGCCTGTATAGTGCATACCGTTCCAGCCGCCCTCATCGATGCTTCCTGTGATGATAAAGCCTATCTTTTCCTTTTTATCGGCGGTTTTGCCCATAAGCAACAGAATTGCGACAATGACTGCCAGCAACAGAAAACAAATAACCAATAATACGATTCTTTTATTTTTACTCAGCTTCATCTATGACTACTCCTTCTACATACCAAAACATATCATTGAGCATAGCATCATCGGTCATGCTCTGTTTTTCCTTTATGCGGATATTGCCTTCATTGTCCGTTATAGGACCGTAGAAAACATCAAATGTACCGTTCATCAGCCGCTCACGTTCCTCATCGACCTTTTCTGCGATACCCGACTTAACATTTTTCGTGAATGGCGCAAGGTCAACGATACCTGTTTCAACACCCTCCCAGTAATGAATACCCCTGAACTTGCCTTGTAAGCATTCCAGTATTCTCGGCTCATAGAAATGCTCCCAGTTCCATACAGGTGCTGTCAGATATGTATCGGGGAAAAGAGCGCTGTTGTCAACATTGTAGCCGATTATCCATACCTTGTTTTCGTTTGCAATCTCCATGGGGGAGTGTGCGTCGGAGTGCATAGCCAGAACATCAATATTGTGTTCAGCGAGAAGCGACTTTGTAGCCTCGCCGTTTTCTTCCTCGCCTATCCAGGAATTGCTCCATTTTACATATACCTTAGCATCGGGATTTACCGCACGCACACCCAGAGTAAAGGCATTTATTCCGCGGTTAACTTCTGCAATGGGCATTGCGGCAACATAGCCTATCTCGTTGGTTTGTGTCTGCAAGCCAGCCACTATGCCGCTCAGATATCTCATCTGATATATGCGCCCGAAATATGTAGCAAGATTATCTGCCTGTTCAACTCCCGTGGCATGGAAGAAAGAGATATCGGGATGTTTTTTCGCACATTCAAGCTCCCACGTCCCGAAGCCGAAGGAGTTGCAGAAAATTATCTTGCACCCGTCGGAAATAAGCTCCTCAATCGCCTCAACGCATCGCTCATCTTCGGGGACGTTCTCCTTGTAAATCACATTGAGATTCAGCTTCTCAGCGCTTTTTTCCATACCGTTGAAATGAGATTCTCCCCAGCTGTGGTCATCGACTTGTCCGTTAAGAATAAAACCGACCTTTGTTTGATTTTTGGTGATGTCAGTATCTTGGTGGCTAACCCTTATCCATAATAATCCTGCAACGATGGCACAGACAAAGATAAGTATTGTTATCAGAATCTTTTTCATATAACCTCCTGAAATGCGAATTTTCCCTGTATAATTAAATTCCGGTTTTATGTCTGAAATATTGGAAATGCTTTCCGAAGATTATTATACCATAATTATTGAATAAACACAATAGAAAAATTGAATTTTTACATTTCGGTGATTGCATTTCTCCCAAACCCATGTTATAATAAAAGCTGATAACAAGTACAGCTATAATAAATAACCTGAAGAAGGGAGAATTTCAATATGAAAAAACTAATTTCATTCCTTATTTCTGCTGTTGTCGCAGTATGTATGACTGCTTTTACGGCAACGGCGCAGGAAGAAAACAAGGGCGTTGCAATACTTTATACAAACGACGTTCACTGTGGCTTCAGCGCAGACGACAGCACTCTCGGAATTGCAGAGCTTGCCGCATACAAGGCTCGGCTTGAGAGTGAAAATTATCAGGTAATTCTGGTGGACGCGGGGGATTTTATTCAGGGTGAAACAATCGGTACTCTGTCCAAAGGCGGTTATCCGCTTGATGTTATGAATAAGCTGGGATATGATATTGCAGTACCGGGAAACCACGAGTTTGATTACGGTATGGACATTTTTTTCGAGCTTGCGGAAAAGGCAGAGTTCCCATATATTTCCTGCAACTTTACCGACCTTGAAAGTGGCGAAAAGCCCTTTGCCGGATATAAGACAGTTGAAACGGACAAGTATAAGATAGGTTTTGTTGGTATAGCTACTCCGGCTACTCTGACCACAAGCAATCCCGACCACTTTTTCGATGAAAAAGGCGGACAGCTTTACGGCTTCTGCGGCGGCGACGAGGGCGAAAGCCTTTATAACGCTGTACAGGAGGCAGTGGACGGTGCTATTGACGACGGAGCCGATTTAATAGTTGCAGTAGGACATCTGGGCGAATATGATTATGATTATAAATGGAGCAGTGAGTCGGTTATAAATAACGTAAGCGGTATAAACCTGTTTATAGACGGTCACGCCCACAAGGTTACACCCAAAAAGCTCTTAACAAACGAGAAGGGGGAAGAAACCATTCTCACCTCTACAGGCAGTAAGCTTGCGAATTTCGGTGCAATTATTATTGAAGAAGACAATTTAACCGTAAACCTAATAAGCAAAGAGGATTTTGTTCTTACAACAGACGAAACTTCCGCCGAATACAAAGCTTATACCGAAACGGCGGAATTTCTCGGGGGTATTGAGGAGCAGTACGATAAGCTTGCGGGAACGGTGGTTGCAAGCACGAAGGAGGAGCTTACAATCAACAATCCCGAAACGGGAGAGCGGGCTGTAAGAAATTCAGAAACCAATATGGCAGACCTTTGCACTGACGCTTATCGTATCAGAGCCGGCGCGGACATAGGTCTTATCAACGGCGGCGGAGTAAGAAGCAATATCCCGGCAGGTGACATTACATACGGCAGTATAATCAACGTTCAGCCCTTCGGCAATTCAATCTGCGTTGCAGAAATAAGCGGTCAGCAGTTGCTTGACGCACTTGAAATGGGCGCTTGTTTCTACCCAAAGGAAAACGGCTCCTTTATGCAGGTTTCAGGGCTTACCTACGAAATACATTCCTATGTTCCCTCTTCGGTAACGCTTGACGAAAACGGTAATTTCACAGGAGTTACAGGAGAATACAGGGTAAAGAACGTGCTTGTAGGCGGAGAGCCGCTGGAGCTTTCAAAGACCTATACCGTAGCTTCTATTGATTTTCTGCTTGTATCCTGCGGAGGCGGTATGACAATGTTCGAGGAATGTAATGTAACAGAAAAAGAGATAATGCTTGATTATCAGGCAGTTATTGATTACATTAAGGAAGACCTTGGCGGAATGGTAGGAGAGAAGTATTCAGCTCCTTCGGGCTCCGGAAGAATTAAGGTGGTTTCAGAAGCCGGCTTGGACGAAGAGAAACCCGATTCCACCGATACTGAAAATCCCTCCACAGGACCAACAATCAGCCTCATTCCCTTGATAGCTGCTGCGGTTATGCTTGTGGCATACCGTAAAAGAAATTGTTCGATGTGAGGGCTGATGCTGAATAAGGTACTACAAACCAAGATAATGAAAACCCGTTCAGATAAACGAAAAACCGCCCTCGAAATGATATGCACCCCAAAAGTATCTAACTTTTGGTTTGCATATCACAAGAGAGTGGTTTTTAGCTTTGCTCACCGGTCGTGAGCGACTCTGTGGTATTGTGACTTTATGGAATTATTATCTTCGTGCACAAAATTGCCCCTAGATGATACTAGGGGCGAAAAAGGGCGATTGCAAATTCAGATTAGCGCACAAACCGCGGCTTTCTCCGTTTTCGTGCTTGCGCGAAAACGGAGAAAACGCAGAAGAGGACGGTCCAAATGACCGTCCTCAAGTGGTCGAGATAACCCGCGACACGAATCGCCCACGACCTGATTTTTCGCATAACAGCGCCACTTGTCGGGCTAATCTGAAATCATCATATCATGATATGCGATGTTTGCCAACAAGTTTTCGCTTATAAACAAATTGTCATATAAGGGGGGATGCAGATAACATCTTCTTTGAAACTGAGGTTGCGCGGGTGAATGACATAACATTCGCCTATCCGTGATTTATACTTATCCTTGAATCTTTTCAGTGACTCGATGGAGTATTTTCTTCCGGATTTGACTTCGATGGGATACATTTTGTATTTCAGTTTGCTGTTGTTGGAAATAAGAAAATCTATTTCAATATCATTGCGGTGCTTGTCTGCATCATAGTGCGTGTAAAAATAAAGTTTATGACCGTTTGCGGTAAGCATCTGTGCTATGACATTTTCATAAAGCATTCCCTCGTTTATATCAAGCTTATCACCGATAATCTGCTTATAGACTTCATCATCAAGCAGTTCGTTTTCATCAAAGGCATGACTGACAAGCAGACCCGTATCACCGAGGTAACATTTCACATACGCTCTGTTCTCGTTGAGGGAAAGCCCAACGTTAGGGTCGTTGCAAAGAAAACATTCATTGGAAATCATAGAATCCGACAGCCAGAAAAAAGTATCTTCATATTGTTCGGAAGTGCTGCCCGCCGAAATATTCTTGAAAACAACGCGCTTTTCGTGCTGTGAAAGAAGTCCGGGAATTTGGTCAAAAATTTTCAGAACTTTGCTTCTGTATTTGGCGTCAATCTTCATTATATCGCTTCGATACAAGGATAGAATATCACGCTTCTCACTGTCCGATTTGTCAAAATCCTTCCGACTTTTTATAAATGCAATAACGCTCTGCGGCATTCCGCCTACAAGCATATACTGCTTGAAAAGAAGCATTGCCTTCTGATGCAGCGCGGTTTCAAGCGGAACTCTATCCGCAAAACATTTTCGGATATAGCCGATAATCTGCTCATCGCCCAGAGCCTCGCAAAATTCCTCGAAATCAAGCGGATACATTTTCAGATGCCGCTCTTCCGAGGGGATAACTATGTCCTTGACATTTTCTTTGATAGAAATAAGCGAGCCTGTTTCAACGTAGTCGTATCTTCCGTCGGCAACAAGGTATTTGATACATTCTCTTGCCTTCGGATATATCTGCACCTCATCAAAAATAATAAGCGACTCCCTATCATACAGCTTTTTCCCATAATAAATGGAAAGCAGCATAAAGAATGTGTCAAGTTCGTTCATATATTTTGAAAAATACTCTTTAACTTCATCGGAACACCTTGCGAAGTCAATCAGAATATAGCTTTTGTATTCATTCTTCCCGAACTCCTCACAAATAGTGGATTTGCCGATACGCCTTGCTCCTTCGATGAGCAGCGCTTTCTGCCCATTCAAAGTGTTTTTAAGCTCAAGCATCTTATCATATATTTTTCGTTTTAGTATCATAAAACCACTCCATTCAATAATACGCAGGTTTACACACGCGCGATAATCTGATTATGCGCAGGTTTCGTTTTGAGGTATAACTTAATTATGCGCGGGTTATGTAATTATTATACAATATTGTTTCAAAAAAGTCAATGTATTTGTCAATAAAAGCAGACACAAAAAATATTATTATTGAAAATTATTTTTTAAAAGTGGATATATGCCACGTTTTTGATAAGAAAAATGTTGTCGAAATAAAAACGCTCTTAACTTTTTAAGCAAATTGTGATATAATAGGTAAAGAGTGCAAAAATTTCCGATTGATAAGGAAAAATGCGGCTTTTTCTATAATTGTTAATGACAATTACCTGCAAAAAGATATTTTTATAAAGTAGAACAAGAGAGAAATTCTCTCGGAACGGAGGATTTTATGAACAGAAGAATAGTCGCTGTTCTTTCTGCGCTGGCGATGCTTGTGGTGATGTTCACGGGTTGCTCGGCGGGAAAGCAAAAGATATCCTCGGCGGAGGAGCTGAACAGCTCAGGCTTCAAAATCGGCACGGTTCAAGGACCTGCCGCGATGTACATCACCGAGGATTATTGGATAAACAATCCCGTGGCAAAACCCGTGGTTGAGCCGCAGAAGTCAACGGGCAAAAACGGCACGGTGAAGGTTGCCGCGCTCGTTGATAACGAGCCTATGACTTATATGAACGGCGAAGGCGAGATGCTGGGCTATGACATTGCTGTATGCAACCTCATTTGCGACAAGCTTGACATCAAAGCCGAGTATGTGACGACATCTT
>CALZUA010000044.1 GCA_945829235.1 uncultured Clostridia bacterium
CGCTCGCCGCAACCGATGTACACGATAATATCCGCATCGCACCACTTCGCGATTTGGTGCTGCGTAACGGTTTTTCCCGTGCCGAAACCGCCGGGGATTGCCGCCGCGCCGCCCTTTGCCACGGGCAAAATCGTGTCGATAATGCGCTGTCCCGTAACCAGCGGCTTGGTTGAAGGCAGTCTTGACGCGCACGGACGCGCCTTTTTTATCGCCCAGCGCTGAACCATCGTCAGCTCTTTTTCCTCGCCGTCAGCCGTTTTCACGCGAATAATCACATCGTTCACGCGGTATTTCCCGTTTTCCGCCGCAAACGTAACCTCGCCGCTCATATCGGGCGGGAGCATACATTTGTGCGTGATAAGCGGGGTTTCGGGCGTTGTGCAATAAACATCGCCGCCACAGAGCTTGTCGCCCTTTTTCACCGTCACGGTCACGTCAAACTCGCGCTCTTCATCGAGCGAAAAAAGGTGGCTTCCCTCGGCAACAAAAGCGCCGTTGTCCTTCACCATATCGCGGAGCGGACGCTCAATTCCGTCGAAAATGTTCGAGATTATACCGGGACCTAAAGTTGCACAAACAGGTGCGCCGGTGCCGTAAATCGGTTCGCCGATTTTCAGTCCCGCGGTGTTCTCGTAAACCTGAATTGTCGTAAAATCATCGGCTACTCCGATAACCTCGCCGATAAGCCGACGTTCCCCGACGTACACCATCTCCAGCATCGAGAAATCCTTTGTGTTCGCCGCCTTAACAACAGGCCCGTTTATCGAATAAATCGTGTTTTCCAAATCAATTTCCCCCAGCTTCAGATTTCCGCCGTCATCAGCTCGCGCTTCTCGGCAAACGCGGCGCGCTCGTCCTCAAGCGCTCTGTCAAGCGAAAAATCGCAGAAAAGCCCGCGTTTTTCGTCAAGCGCGCAAATTCCCCCGAGAACAATCGTGTTATCCGCGCGAACCTCGTGCTCGGTGAGCGCAGAAAGCCGCTCGACGTCCTTTTTCGCCGCGAGAATAACCACGTCCTTGCCGAGCGCTTTTTCGGCTTTTTCGAGGCGTTTTTTGAGAAAATCCGTGTACTTTTCGCTCTCGGAAAATTCCCGCAAATCCCCTTCGATTTTACCGAAAAACTCGCCGACAAGCTCCTTGCGGTGAGCGAGAACCTTTTTGTTCACCTCGTAATCGCACCGCGACAGCTCCTTGCGGTACTTCGCCTCCAGCGCGTTACGCTCGGTTTTGAGCGCCGCCATCGCCTCGCGCGACTCGTGCTCCTCGCGGATACGCTCTGCCGCGGAGCGCTGTTCGCGGATTTTCGCGGTAAGCTCCTCGATTTCACGGTCAGCTTGGTGGTTGACCGCGTTTCTGAACATCGTCATTTTGGACGCGTTAAGTGCATTCAAATCCATAAAAAATCCTTTCGGAAACCGCTGCCGCGGCTCTTCTCACTGCTTTTAAACCGCTTTGTTAAGCGCGTTCACCTCGGCGGCTGTTCTCAAAAATTCGCGCAATTGCTTGCAACGATCTCCGCTCGGCAAACTTTGTTCAACGTTGCCAAAAACGCGCGCTCACGGCTTGGCGCGATTGCTTGCAACATTCGCCGCTCGGCAAACTTTGTCCCGCGCCAAACTGCGCTCACAGCTTCACGCCGATTGCTTCCTCAACGTACCTGCCGATTGCCTCGGTAACGCCGCCCGAGCCGTGACGGTCGGGTATCTCGATAACAAGCGGTCTGCGGTAGTTCAGCTTGATGTCGTAAACCCGCTCCGGACAAAGCGCGGCGGTTTTCTGCGTCATCAACACAACCGCGATGTTTTCATCGGAAACCGCTCCGTTAAGCGCTTCGTTAACCTCGGCGGCAGTGTGCGCGACAATTCCCTCAACTCCCGCAATTCTCATTCCGAGTTGCGTGTCCGTGTTGTCGCTTATCAGGAAAAATTTCATAGTTCACCAAAAATTAACCAAAGAGTATCAGAATTGAAATAAGCAGACCGTAAATCGCAACGCCCTCGCCCAGTGCCACGAAAATCAGTGCCTTCGAGAACGACTTTTCGTTCTCCGAAATCGCGCCGATAGCCGCAGGCGCGCCCGCTCCAACGGCAATTCCCGCCGCAATTGAACCAAGTCCCGTTGAAAGCGCCGCCGCAAGGTATTTCATACCGTCCGCGCCTGTCTGTACAGCCGCCGCGGTGGTTTCCGGAGAAGCCGCAAACGCGCCCGTGAGCGGGAGTATCGTCATCGTGAGCATTACTCCGAAAAACGAAGCGATGTTCGTTACAACGGCGCGCTTCGGGTGAACCGTCTTGCCCGAACGCTTGCGAAGAATTGCCGTAATAATCGGCAACATAATGAGCGCAACCGCAACCAGCGGCAAAATAATGATAAGTGCAATATTCATTTTCTTTTCCTCCAAAATTATTTTTTATCAAAAATGCGACTTGATTTTCAGCGGAGTAAACTCGCTTCCGCCGCCATCGTAGAACCGCGAAAATACCTCGTAAAACTCAAGTCTGAGCACCTGAATTCCCGAGAGCAAGCCCTCGATGCCCATAACCAGAATGTTGCCGATGATGTACGCGACAACCATTCCCACGGTTATCGGCGCGTTCGGCTGAGAAGCGCCCGCGAGTTGCGATACAACCAGCATAAAGCCCGCGTGCGACAGCACAAAGCCGCCTATTCTCAAAAAGCTCATCGTGTTCGACAGGAAGCTCAGCGCGCCCTCGAAAATGCCGATAAAGCTCTCTGCGATGCTGAATTTTTCCGCTTTCTTGCCCGTTACCAGAGCAGTGAGCGGAGTCTTGAAGAAAATCAGCGCAACCGGCAGTATTATCAGGCAAATCACATACGGCGCTGTCATTATCTCAAGCCCGTACATCAGCGTGCCCGCAAGCCCGATTATCAGCGACGCGTAAAGCACAATTCCCGCAACGCCGTTTACGTCAAACAGCGCCTCGCCGAGCTTTTTCGCCTTGAAATTCTTCACCGTGTTAAATATCATCGAAATCAGTATCAGCACAACTCCCACAAACAGCGCGAAAATCAGCACTGCGGTTGCCGCTTGGAAAATGCTTTCGGGGTGGTGCGGGATACCGAGATTTCCCATCATATCGCACACGCCGTACCAGATATCCGCGCGGTGGAAAATCGGCGTGATTATCGTTTCGATGCCGAAAACCGAGCCGTAAACGCACCCGAACAGCGCCGAGAAAATTCCCAAGCGCGTCATCACGGGAGCAAGTCCGTTCTTGGTTGTTTTCGTGAGGATAAGCCCGAGAAGCGATATCACCAAGCCCTGCCCGACATCGCCGAACATTATCCCGAACATCAGCATATACGTCACCGCAACGTAAGGCGTGGGGTCAAAGCCGCCGTAAACAGGGAGCCCGTACATTCTCGTGAACATCTCGAACGGGCGCGTAAACACGTTGTTCTTCAGCTTAACCGGCACCTCCGGAGAAGCGTGTTTCTTGTCAACGGGAATTTCGGTGCATTGAACATTTTTCGCGTTCTTGACAATCGCCGTGCGCAATTCCTTGGAATTTCTCGCGGGACAATACCCCGAGAACGAGAACCGCCCGTTCGATATAACAACCTTTTTCCTCAGCTCGTTGACCTCGCTCTTGTAGCGCAGTTTGCACAAAACCGCCGAAAAATCGTCCGTCAGGCTGTCCGCGAAATAAGCAAGCTCCTTTTCGAGGTCTTCCTTTTTCTTTTCCTCGGCTTCAATCAGCGCGTGGAGCTTCTTGTCGGCGATATCCGCGTCACCCTCAAGATAATCGGGAAGCCGCGTCCGCTCAAATCCGAGCGACGTCATCAGCTCGTCCGCGAACTCAACGTACTGCACGGGAACAAGATAAATTCCGTAAACATAATCCTCGGTTTTCTCAAATTCCTGAAAAACAAAGCATTTTGTCGCGTAGTACTGCAACTTTTCCTCGTTATCGAGAGGCATTCTGCCGATACGCATTTTGACGTACTTCATCGAAAACAGCTCCGAGAACGGCACGTCAAGCCCGTGCAAATGCCGAACATAAGCGTCTGTTTCGAGGTGCTCGCGAAGCGTTTGCTCAACCTCCGCATACTGCTCGTTCAGCTCGTCATAACGCTTGCTGATATCGCCGAGATAGTTCTCGAAATCCTCCGCCGTTTCGCAGTCAACGTGCGAAAAATCCGCGTCCTTAACGGGAATTTTCAGATTTATCGCCATATCGCGCACCCTTGCAAGAATACCCTTGTAAGGGTTCTGTTCACCGAGATTTCGCAGAACCGCGCCGTTTGACGCGATGTGGAACACCCCGCTCTCACAGCACGACATAAGTGCCGAGTCCAGCGACTTTGACGGTCCGTCAACCGCAATCAGCGACATTTTTTCTATTCCCAAATATATCACCGCCTTAAAAGGTTTTTTCCTTAATCTACCAACTTTTTATAACAATTGCAAAGCTCGCTCGTTGAACAAATTTCACCGCACCGCTTTACAATACCAGCATTTTCATAATATCCGTTCCGTCCAGCTCGTATCGCACTCCCTCGACAACCGTTCGGATATTGCGAAGCTCGGTGCAGATGCTCTCGGTTAACGCAAAATAAGTCACCGAAGCGTGGGACGAGAGGTGAAGCGTTTTCTCGTAGAACTTTTGGCTGATACGCTCTGTGAGCTGTTCAACGGTTGCGCTTTCGATATCGCTGTGATAGCCGATTTTCTCTAACCGTTTGGCAAGCGCGTCAATATCCTTCTCCGCGACAAGCTCCTCGATAACATCATCGCGAAGCTTGTATTTAAACGGTATCAGCGTCTTTTTGAGGTCCTCGGGATTTGCGCCCGAAAACCGCGCTCTGCGGTACAGCGTGACCACATTCTCCATATCAATCGACCGCAGAATTGCGCGCTTGAACTCCTTTTTCTCGGAGCCGTGAAAGTTCTCCTCCGCGTGTTTCAGCAAGCGGAAATAGTAGTCGTTCACAAGCCGCCGCTCAACCTCGCCGATATCGAGTTTTCCGCTCTGCGCGGCGTTTATCAGCGGCTCGCGCAAAACCTTGATGTAAGGCGTTCCCTCGAGTTGCTCGATAACCTCGGACAAGTTTTTCGCCCCGCCAAGCTCGGGGAGATTTGTTTTCGTGTAACGGTTGAGGTACATCGGAACAGCCGCGATATAAGCGTCCGCACCGCCTGCGTAAACCGCCGCAATTGCCGACACAATCTGCCCGATTTCCAGCCGCTCCACGATGAACGAGAAATAGCCGCGGCTTTTTGTGTAGTCGAATTTGCGGAAATTCTCGTAAATATCGAACGCGGCTTTCGCGAGGAGTGCCTCGAGCTGACCGCGGTGAATTGCGCCCGAGTTGACCGAGGAGAGCGCCTTTTCGTATCTCGGCACGGTTTTCAGGTAGTCGCAAATCTGCGGAACGTTTTCCTTTGCGGCAAGCTGAGCGTAATCGAGTGCCGTGAGCCGTTGCCCGAAAACCGCGCGGCACTTTGCCGTAACGCCGTTTGACGCGTACATATTATTCCTCCGTAATCCGCTTTAAAATCTCCGCACGCCAACGCTCGCCATTCTCCGCGAACCGCTTGTCAAGCGCCGCCACGCGTGTTTTCAGAGCCTGCTCGGCGTTTTTTTGCTTTTCGGCGAGCAACTTTTCCTGCTCGTCTTTAAAGGCGGCGTTTTGGTCGCGTTCAGAAGCGAGCTTTTCTTCACGCTCGCGGGCACTGCTCTCGCCGAACTCATCGGTGCGCTGTTTTTGCTTGGCAACCGCCTTTTCAACACGCGCTCCCGCCGCTTTATCCATTGTGATTATCTCGCGTAAAAAATCCATTTCAATCACCATTTTACCTATTTTATATGGACTGTTTCTGCGCATTTTTTCAACAAGCCCAATTCCTACTTATTTTAACTCTTTTCGTCTAAAAAAACAATAGATAATTTGCACAAAAAATTCCACACAAACCAAATAATTCCTCGGTAATTTTATTTGTTGAACGAGAATTTCTGCGATGTTGTACAATTTGTGCAACTTTAACATATTCAAAAAAGCGAAGCCCTTGACAGCGATATGTTATAAGGTGTATAATAATAACAGAATGCAGTAAAATGCACAATTGTTTTTGGGAGGAGAATTATTATGGATATTCCGAGTTGGGTTATTCCCGTAGCTATCGTGGCAGTGGTGCTGATTTTGGTGTTCCTCACCGGCTACCGCAAGGCGCGCCCCGACCAAGCGCTTATCATAAGCGGTCTGCGCAGGAAAGCTAAGGTTGTCATCGGTAAAGCGGCGGTGAAGTTGCCGTTTTTGGAGCGTTGCGATGTGCTTGACCTCGCACTGATGAGCGTTGACGTTAGAACTCAGACCTCAATTCCCTCGGGCGACTACATTAACGTAAAGGTTGACTCGGTTGTCAACGTCAAAATTTCACCCGAGAAGGAAATTATCGAAAAAGCGCAGCAAAACTTCCTCAACAAGGACAAAAACTATGTGACTGCGGTTGCCAGAGAGGTTCTCGAGGGTAATATCCGTGAAATTGTCGGACAAATGCGGCTTGAGGAGATGATTTCCAACCGTCAGGTGTTCGCGGAAAAGGTTCGCCAGAACGCTGACCCCGACCTCAAGGCTATGGGACTTGAAATCGTTTCGTTCAACGTACAGAATTTCGTTGATGAAAACGGCGTGATAAACGATATGGGTATCGACAACACAATGCAAATCCGCAAGAAAGCCGCGATTTCCAAAGCCGAAGCGGAGCGCGATATCAAGATTGCCCAGGCTGAAGCAAACCGCAAGGCAAACGACGCGAGAGTTGACTCGGAAACCGCTATCGCCGAGCGTCAGAATGAGCTTGCTATCAAGCAGGCTGAGCTGAAGCGAGTTGCCGATATCAAACAGGCGGAAGCGGATGCGGCGTACACAATTCAACAGGAAGAACAGCGTAAGACTATCGAAATTACCACGGCAAACGCAAACCTCGCTAAGCAGGAAAAAGAGGTTGAAATCAAGGCGAAGGAAGCCGAGATTAAGGAGCGCGCGCTCGAAGCTGAGGTTAAAAAGACTGCCGAAGCTCAGAAATACGCCGCTCAGCAGAACGCTGACGCTAAGCTTTACGCAACTCAGCAAAATGCCGAAGCGCAAAAGTACGAGGAAATCCGCCGCTCCGAGGCTGAACTGCAAATCAAGAAGAACGAAGCCGCCGCTATTCTCGTAACTGCGGAGAACGAAGCCGCCGCGGCCAAGGCAAAAGCGGAAGCGGCGAGATTTGCCGCCGAACAAGAGGCTGAGGGTATCAGAGCGAAGGGTGTTGCGGAAGCGGACGCGGTTCGTGCAAAGGCGCTTGCCGAGGCTGAAGGTCTTGACAAGAAGGCTGAAGCGATGAAGAAGATGGAAGAAGCCGCTGTTTTGCAGATGTATTTTGAGAAGATGCCCGAGATTGCCGCGGCAATTGCGAAGCCGCTTGAGAATATCGATAAAATCACGATGTACGGCGACGGAAACACCGCGAAGCTCGTCAAGGACATCACCGAAGCAACCACGCAAGCGTCGGCGGGTTTGCTTGACGGCTTGGGGATTGACCTGAAGCAGATGGTGAATTCGTTTGTGCAGGGGAAAGCGATTGCAAGCGGGTTAAACTCGGAGAAGCCAACGATTGAGGATAAACCCGAGCAGACGGTATAATGCCGGCTCATAAGTAACTCGCACTCAAGCACCGCGAAGCGAACAAAAGTTTTCGGTCAAGCCTTTTTCAAAAGGCTTGTGTGGTGTGGGGCAAATCCCCACGACTTGCGGCGAAGCCGCGCCACTCCGAGCGAAGCGTCACTAGGCGCGAAGCGCAAATAAAATTCAACACAAACAACCTCCCCTGCATTTTTCGGTTCGACACCGAAAAATGCAGGGGATTTTTTTCGCAAACCAAGCCCCACGGTAAAACTCGGCTCCGGAGCGGGCGAAGCCACGCTAACCAAACCCGTGTTTTCAACAAC
>CALZUA010000045.1 GCA_945829235.1 uncultured Clostridia bacterium
TGGCTTTGTAATGCAATTTTATGATGACAAAACCAAACAATGATAGCGATTAAACAAGGCGAAGTTGGTGGATACGAGCTCTTTAAACGAAAAAAATCCATTAACGCGAATGGCTCTGTAATGCGATTTGTTGACGACTAAACGAAACAATGATAGCGATAAACGAGGCAAAGTTGGCAGATTATGATATGTGTATTTTAATTGGCTTTTTACCATTCCAGTAAGTTCTCATTAACAAAGTGTGCAACGCTTGCGCATTGCCGGGGTGTTTATGAAAAGTTACATAAATGGTAAGCCGTTAAAATTGAGATTTTGGGTCAGCTCGGGTAGCGACAAGACTAATACAATTGACAAATTGTCAAAAAATATTAAATGGAGATTGACATTTTGTGAACAATTTGTGCAATTTCAACAAATAGGTGCTTGATTATCGATATGGATTGGTGCGATCTGCTGATCTTAAAAAAATGTGTTCATGGTATTGCATTTTAGTAATCTTTGTGATATAATAAAAAGTGACAAAAACAAATCTTATCGAAATTTTATGACATAATTTTTTCAGAACAAACGCCTGGCGTTTGAGCACACCTTGTAAGTGACATGACATAATTGTATTTAAATATGAGGTATTCGCTGTCTGCTGAAATTATTCGTAATTTTCGGTGGACGGCGTTTTTGTTATGACAAAATTCAGACATCAAGAAAGGAAGGTGATTGTATGTTATACAATCAAGCAGAGGAATTTTTTAAGGAAATCCTTGGTCGGATTTTCGAGTGTGGCGAAAGCAAAAATTCGTCAGACGAGCGCGAAAGCAAGCCCATAGAGATGCTCACAATCAAGGAGTGCGTTGAGCGTTATTCCGGATTGTCGGCGTACACGGTTCGCAATCTTATTCGGCAGGGTAAGGTTAAAGCTGTTCGAGCAGGAGCAGGGGTAAACGGCAAATACCTTGTAAATAGTGAATCGTTGTATTCGTATTTGTCAGGGAGGAGCGAGCCGGGCTATCTGAATTAACAAACATTGCCGGGAAAAGGTGCAAAACACTATTTGCATCTTTTCCGGCAATCTAGATTAATGAATTATTATTTAATTAGGAGAGATTAAAAATGGCAATCACAGATATCAAATTCAGAAAGTTTTTTGAAGAGGGAAACCTCAAAGCAATTGTGTCCGTTACATTTGACGACTGTCTGGTTGTCCACGACATAAAGGTGGTTCAAGGCAGTGCTAGAATGTTTGTGGCGATGCCCAGCCGCAAGGATGAAACCGGAATTTTCAGAGATATCGTTCATCCGATAAATATGGAAGTTCGTGACAAAATTGAGGCTGAAATACTGGACGCGTATGATAGATATATTGTGTCTGCGAACACTTAACAGACTTTTCAAAAGACAATGAATTTGACAGAATTTACATCAACAAGTTAGTCATATTTTCTACGCATAGGCTTTTGGCGCCAGTTCAGTAGAGGTATGCCATATGTAAAGTGGGAGGTTTACTATGGCAACAATTCAACAAAGAGGAAACAGTTACTTGATAAGAGTGAGCTGTGGATATGATTCAAAGGGTAAGCAAATTATTCAATCAATGACGTGGAAACCCGACGCCAATATGACACCAAGGCAGATTGAAAAAGAGCTTAACCGACAGGCTGTGATATTCGAGGAAGCCTGTATGCACGGTTTTCAGTCCAAAGCAATAAAGTTTGAGGAGTTTGCAGAGGAATGGTTCGAGGAGTACGCAAAACCCAATCTTCGCAACACTACATACGAACGGCTTTTGCAACTCCGCAAGCGGATTTACGCGGCAATCGGTCATCTGCGAATGGACAAAATCACACCGCGTCAAATCCAGAGTTTCATCAACGGTTTGGCGAAAGACGGAGCAAACGAAAAGACCGGTAAACCACTTGCTCCGAAGACGATTCGGCATAATTTGAGTCTTATCTCTGATGTGTTTTCTTATGCAGTTAAAATGGGCGTGGTTTCGGACAATCCGTGCTCGAAGGTGACAATTCCGAAAGGTGAGCAGAAGGAGAAGCAGATTTATACGCCAGCCGAGGTCAAGCGTTTTCTTGAATTGCTCGAGAGTGAGCCGCTGAAGTATCGCGTGTTTTTCAATTTGGTGATTTACAGCGGCTTTCGGCGCGGTGAAATGCTGGGACTTGAGTGGAAGGACGTTGACTTTGAGAACAATATAATCAGCGTTAGGCGCACCTCGAATTACACGGGACAGTGTGGCATTTACACCGACACGACCAAAACAAAACACTCTCAGCGCACCTTGAAATTTCCGCAGGAGATTATGGATATGCTGAAGGAGTACAAGGCGGAACAGGACGAGCAGGCGCTGAAATACGGCGATAAGTGGGTTGAAACCGACAGGCTCTACACCAAATGGAACGGCGAGCCTATGCAAAACGGAACGCCGTATTTTTGGCTGAACGAGTTCTGCGATAAGCACGGACTGCCATTTTATGGTATCCACAGTTTTCGTCATCTTTTCGCTTCGCTACTTGTAAATCAGGGAGTGGACATTGTGACAGTTTCGGGGGCGTTAGGACATTCGACAGTAAGCACAACGAGCAACATCTACTGTCATATGCTTCAAGAAGCGCAGGCGAAGGTCTCCGACGCAGTTTCAAGCGCACTCAACTTCGGTAGCAAAAAAGAGCCGAAAGCATCGTGACTTCGGCTCGGAAACGTGGTTTTCTGAAAATAAAGAACAAATAAAGAACAACGGGCATTTTTCCGAAAAACAAAAACCTCGTAAACGGCTTTATAAAGCCGTTTACGAGATTAGAAGCTGGTGACCCGTACGGGAATTGAAACAAGTTCCTCGCATTTTGCAGTTTATTGTTACTTGCGAAAATCGGCTTTACAATGCTATTTACGGCAACTAACGCAAAACACAAATTTCATAAATTACTGTATCTTTTTGTAACAATAAGACCCAAATAAGACCCATAGATTTGATATTCCATTGGATATTTCTGCAACCGAGCCGCCCTTCATAGGGGCGGTTTTTTATGATGTTGAACACACCAAACGGAACAAGGTGCAACCGTTAATTCGACAAGAGCAAAAACTTCTCGGAAACGCTTATTAGCGAGTAGCTTCCGAGAGGTTTTCTTTTATTCTGTTTTACGAAAAAGCTTTTTTCGCTTGTGGTAATTCATAAATGCTTTACACAATTTAACAAATCAAACAGGCGGCTGCGCGTGTGATTGCAGATATACACAACTTGAAGACCGTGGAAAATATAGCCGATTGGGAGATGAGCTTAAAGTTGCTGCAAAGTGATGTGAGGACGGTGAAGACTGATTTGTCCGATGAGCAGCTAACACGCGTTTCTGATTTGATAACAGCTTATGAGAATATCGATGAGGGGAATTAATTTTATAACCTTATTAGTGAGCAAAAGGAACGGGATTAAGGTAGAATATCTGTCGCGCCTGCTCTTGCGAGGTAATAAAAAATTGAAAACCCGCTCCAAAGCTTTGTGCTTTAGAGCGGGCAAGTGTCAAACGGAAGTTTCTCCGGTTGTCTCTTGTTCGGCATTGAGCGATTCAAGCCATACGTCTTTCGCGGTTCTTTTCCCGTTTTCCACGAACTTGGGGAACAGCTTCTTAATCATCAAATAAAGCAAGTATCCCATAACTACTCCAAGTGTATTGCAAAGCAAGTCATCAATATCCCCCGAGCGTCCATAAAGAAAAGGCTGAATAAGCTCTATGATCAGGGAAAGACTCGCACCCGTAAGTAGGGTCAATGGGAACTGCATATGTCGTCCGATAATTGGAAGCGCAAATCCAAGTGGAATAAAAGCGGCAATATTTCCGATCAACATAAATACAATACGGAAATTTATGCCTTGCTCCCCGGATATATAATAATATGCCGATGGGATAAAAGAAAAATCGTAAGTAAAAGTCGGTGGCATTTCTCCTATAATAGGAATATCTTCGATACCGGCCATTGCTATCCAGATATTTTCCCAAAAATCGAATGGGGTTATAGTCACCGCAGCCAGTTGCATCAGCCAAAACACCAATAAAAGCCGAAGTGCTTCATTCAATCGAGATTTTTTTCGAATCTCTTTAAAATAGCGACCGAATTTATGCTTATGCCAAGCACATCGAAGAAACCAGTAAGCCGTCGTTGCAAGTACAACAAAGGGAAACGACTGCACAACGATGCTATAACTTCCAATTGCCGCAAACTGTGTTTGTTGGTAAACATATTTTATTGCGTCTTGTATATAGTTAAATACATTACTCAAATCCATATTCATAAACCTCGCGCTGTTCTTCGGGAACGACCTTTTGGCGAATAAAAAAATCAGCTATAATGCGACTGAGTTTAGCGATCATCCGATCACCTCTTTCTGTCATCATTATAGCTGATTGAATTTTAAGTTGCAATACCTTTCGCGCAAGTGGTAACTTTCACATCACGAATAGCATTATTTTTCCAATTCCAACCAAATTTCGGTTATAAAAAAGCCGTTGTCCTCCAAAAAATCAACGCTGCCGTTGTACTTTTCGACGATATTTTTTATAGACCGAATACCGTATCCGTGCGCAGACTTGTCATTTTTGCTTGTTTTCAAGCTAGGATTTTCATCAAGAACCGAACTCGCGATACTGTTTTTTACTGTAATATATGTCAGGGATTTTTTCTTCTTAACAATAAGTTCTATTTGCGGAAGTTCGGTATTCGAGCACCCCTCAATGGCATTGTCAAGAAGATTTGAAAGCAGAATACTCACGTCAACGTCATTCTCGGAAACAAATTGCGTATCTATAAGGCACTTCATTTCAATGTCTTTTTCAGCGCACACTTCCAGACGCCGATTGATAACTGCGTCAATGACCGTGCTTCCCGTGTTCACTCCAACAACGGTGGGATTGATTTTTTCATTTATAACGCTTTCAATATACGATTTCGCCTTTTCGGGATTTCCGTCAGAAATAAGTTCGGCGGTCGCGGAGAGATAATGTTTTACATCGTGGCGAAGCATTTTCATTTCGGTATAGCGTTCTCTCGCCTCAACAGCGAATTTCTCCTGAGCTTTGAGATTTGCTCTTAAAAGTGCGTATTCCTCTTTTGTAACATTGTCGCGCTGCATTTTGTTCATCAAAATGTACAGCAAAACATTTAAAACGGCAATCAGCAGAAAAATTATTAGAAAATACGGTGATGATTCGACTTGACCCCTCGATAAATTCCAAAGCAGAGTTGATATTAAGAAAGAAATCAAAAAGCATGAAAGCTGAATAATCCATTGAAAACCCGTCAACGATGACGATTGCTTTTTTCTAATTCTTATCAATATCTCGCAGGCAAAAAAGAAAAGAGCCTTTGAAAAAAACAAAACGGGAATTCTCAAAGTGCCGCACGGCAAAACCGCAGTTCTGTCATTATCCGCGACAGCACTGAAAATTCCCATCACAGCCAGGTTTATCGGCAGTTCGGTTACCGTAGGAATTATGGCTACAAAAGCTTTTTCAAGCAATTTACCGTTCAAAAAAATATATGAGTATACAAACACAATGAGTAGAACAATAAAAATAGAAATATTCTCAAAGCCCTCAAGTGAACATAAAAAAATGTCAACCAATGCCAATACAATATATAATACAATTGTCTTCAGCCATTTCAGTTTTTCATTCTTAAAACCGAGAAATCCATTGCATAATCTAACGATAATGCTGCACTCCGCAAGCGACGCGAAGATTTCAATTAAATTATTCATAACGCGCTCCGTAGGTATTCTTTAAATTTCTCTTTAACCTCGTCAGCTTTATATCGGCTGAGGGGAATTTCGTTTTTATTGTCCATAATGACCTTTGTTTTCTCCAACGAATAGACGTACTTAAAATTGACGAGATAGCTTTTGTATGTACGCACAAATCCGGCAGACCGGAGTCGTTTTTCCATATCCGAAAGACTTCCGTAGCATTCAATAGGTTCACCGTTGGTTACGACAACACGCAGCCAATGCCCATAAACCTCAATATATTCTATCTCGTCCGCAAGGAGATAAATCTTGCCGTCTTTTGTCTGAAACTCGATTTTTCTTTCGGCGTTGCGTTTTGAAATGCGCTCGATTACTGCCGTCAAGGTTTCCGAAAGTTCATTATTGAGATGTGTTTTTCTTATAAATCTGAACGGCTGAAATTTAAGCGATGAATAAACAAGCTCGTCGTGTGTTGTCACAAAAATGATTAGAGCCTTTTCGCTAATCTTTTCCGCAACCTCAAAGCCGCTGATTTCAGGCATATCTATATCGAGAAAAACCACGTCAAATGGTTCAGCATTGTGCGCGTTCAAAAAGACTTCGCCCGACAAAAACTTTTCGACATAGATTTCCGCGCCCTGCCGTCTACACTCTTCTGAAACGCGTTCACAAATGTAATCCAGCATAATTTTATCATCATCGCAAACAGCAATATTCAGCATAAACCACCGACCCCTTGAAACTCTGACTTCCTGTCTTTATTATACATTTTTTGCAGGTTAATGTCAACCTTCTTCTAATTTCTCGATTGATTTTTTCGCAGATACCGAAAGTAAAATACCACAAGCGGAATTTCAGACTGCATATAAATGGCGAAAAGGTTAATCACTCCCAAGGCTTAGTATATTCCCTAAAAGCCTCCAAGCTGCCTTTCACCGCTTCCGTCACCCGATTGAGCATATACTGCTTGTAAGCTGCCGCTAAAACCTGATTGCGTTCTTCATCGCAGAGGTCAACATAATCCTCCCACGCATTCTCCCATTTTGAGAACTTTTCAAAGTAGCGGAACAGCGAGCCGAGAACGCTTGAAACCTCATCTTCGCCGTTGTAAAAATCATAGTCCTCGCAAAGCTCTTGGAACAAGTGGTTGATGACAGACAGCTTTTCGTAGTCTTTATCCTTGACAAGCTGCGCCAAAAACTCTGCGGCACTGTCAGACAACCCCGTAAACTCGCACACGGTTTTCATCTTTCCTTTCTGCGCTGTTGTGTTCGTTCTGCCGATAAGGTAGTCTGCGTTCACATTCAGCACATTGGCAATTCTCGCAAGGATTTCGATGTCGGGCATACGCTTATCGTTCTCGTAGTAACCGAGGGTGCTTTTGGATATACCAACCATATCTGCGAACTGCTCAATCGTGTAGCCGTTCTCCTTGCGAAGCTCCCTCAATCTTTTTCCAAACACCTGTTCGCAGGTGTTTTTTGTTTGTTCAACCATAGAAATCCTCCTCATAACATTGTTAAAAAGACTATATTTGTGGAAAAGCAAACATTTTACCACAAACAACTTGACAGGTTAATCGTGAAATGGTATAATCACATTACCGCCCACGATAGTCGCCCTTTACACTATACTACCACAATCATCGGTATATGTCAAGCGGTATTTCATATCTGAAAGAAAAAATTTTCTTTTCAGTTTTGCAAACATCATATTCTTTTCGAAAGGAGGACTTACCTGTGATAACCTACAAACCCTTTTGGTTAACCTTGAGTTGCGACAATGTATCGACCTACACGCTAACTCACAAACATCACATAAGCAGCAGCACAATTAACCGTCTGCGGCATAATAAACCTATCAGCACGGAAACTATTGACAAGCTCTGCAAAGCTTTGGACTGTGATATTTATGATATTATTGAGTACACCAAAAACGAGCAAGAGGCATAGCGGCGGTCTGCTCAACTACTTGACTATATCGAATACTTGGCTTGATTGAACGTATGCTCTGCTTTTTGACTATTCCGCAAACTTGGCTAAAATATGGGTATGCTCGACTTATCGGCTACAACGAACTTTGGGCTAAAAACAGGCATAGTCGATAAGCGGATAATAACGCAGATTTTCTTTGAAAATCCAACAGGGCATTTGCCCGATAAGCTGAATTATCAGCTTGGCAACGGCGGTAATTAAGGTGGCAAAAGCAAG
>CALZUA010000046.1 GCA_945829235.1 uncultured Clostridia bacterium
CACGCTCACGAATTGAGCCGTGATGTTAAGAACGTTCGCCGTGAACACTTAACCGTTGATGAGTACAAGCACCACGCCGCACAGGTAGCCGAGATTAAAAAGGTCAACGCTCACATTAACGAGCTGAAAAAGAAAAATCCCACCGACCTGACGGAGAGTGAAATCGAGCTTATCCGAAATCAGAACGATGTTATGCGTTCCGAGATACAGAAGCGTGACAAGGAGATTTTCACGCTCTCCCGAAAGCTCGGCGCAGAATTTATCCCCTTTGAAATCTACTCCGAGGACAAGCTGCAGTTTGTGGCAACCGAACTCTCAAAGGCAGGCGTTCCGTTTGTCGAGGAAGGAACAACGCTCCACATTCCCGACTATGCACAGAAAACCGCAACAGCGATTGCGGCTTCTTACCACCCGATTAAGTCCGAGGGTGTCCGTGAGAAAATCAAGTTGGATATAGACAGACTTGTGTACTCGTGTGACAGCTTTGAGGATTTACTTGCCAAGTTGCCGGAGCGTGGTTATGAAATCAAGCGTGGAAAGCACATAGCGGTCAAGCCAACTTATGCGGAGCGTTTCGTCCGGCTGAAAACTCTCGGTGAAGCATACTTGCCGAAAAATCTTGAACAGCGTATCGGTGACAGAGAGATGTTCACGAACGCAGTCCGTGCAAAGTTTAAGACCGCCAACACGGTTGAGAAGAAATTCCACGTCACCATTATGGATATGACTATCGAGATAAAACAGTTCAGACTTATGCCACGCAAGGACAACAGCAGGCTCATCTATGCTTATCAGAACGACGCTAACATTAACTACCTCTCCGAACAGCTTGCCACTATCGGGGAGTTTGGTTTCAGCTCACGGGAGCAAATCTATGGGAAGGCAGACGAGCTGAAGCGGAGCATAGACGAGAAGAACGAAAAGGTCAAGAGCCTTACCGCTGAAATCCCAACCCTTAAATCTGAAATCTCGCAGTTACATTATCTGTTCTCAACTATGTCAAGCACCTCAAAGCCTGACGCTATGACGCAGATTAAACTTGCGGCGGCGCAGGAAATCGCCGACAAGTACGGAATACGCACCGAGGGAGATATTTCAAGTTTGGAGAAGCGGCTGAAGCTCTTACCCAACTATATCTCCTCAATCAAGGACGAAATCTCCGAGGAACAGCTAAAGCTGAAGCGTGTGTCCGACCTCATATCCGCTTACGAGAAAATCGTTGAGGGCAACTATATCGACAATCTCATCAGAGCGCAAAATAAGCAGAGAATTCTCAAAAAATAAAAAAGCCGTTCAAGTATGCTCTTGCAATTTTTTCATTTTAGTGATATACTATCATAAATTGAAAGAATAGGTGGTGGCATACTTATGATATCAGCAGCATTGGCGGTTTTGGAAACGAACGAACAGCGGAATGAATTATCCGAGTTTTACGAGAGAAACCAAAATCGTCTTTTCGCAATTGCGTCTGAGCACTTACATAATCAACAAGATTCAGAGGACGCTATTCAAGAAGCCTTTCTTAGAATTGCAGATAAACCAGATAAATTCTTTTCGCTTTCAAGAACCGAGCAAAGTTTTTATGTATCTGCCATTGTAAGAAATGTGTCGGTTGATATGTTTAATAAGAAAAATAAACACCAACCAAACGACATCTCGGAGGACATTGTTTACAACTCAGAGACAGATTTGCTTGAAAACTCTCTTCTTGAAAAGATTTCGCACGATGAAATTCTTGATTTTATCAATAATTTGCCCGCACTTCAGCGTAATGTGTTAATACTGACCTGCTTGTCGGAGCTTTCCATATCGGAAACTGCCGAGATACTTAAAATATCCAAAAGCGCAGTAAACCAGCGGCTTTATTTAGCCAGAAAATCCATCAGAGCTTTTATAGAGGAGAGAAACAATGAGTGAAAGTATTTTAAAATCTCTGCTTGAAGAATCCGCCGGACTCGAATGGGATAAGTATGATAATGCACCCTCACATATTTTTTCAAAAAAGCATAATCGTGAAATGAAGCGTATTTTCAAATTGTACGATAAAAACACGAGAAAATCGTGTGCGGATAATCGCCCCAAAATACAACGCCCCAAGAGATTAACCTTGAAACACGCTGTGGTGTTGGTGGTGCTCATATTTTTGGCAGCGCTTGCCGGCTGCACAGCGGCATATTTCATCTCGCAGAGTTTTCGGGGTGATGTTCACAAGGAGTTTACAAGAATTTTTCCGATAAATACGGAAAATTGTCCAAATACAATTGAAGAAAAATACTATTTGCCCGAAGTACCCGAAGGATTTGAGGTTTTGGAAACGGATTCAACTTCGCATGATGTTTATACAAGTTATAAAAATTTTTCAACAGGTGAAACTATAACGCTTCGACAATTTGTTAAAACAGATTTTTCTCCTATTTATTACAATACCGAGAAGTGTGATTTCCAAGAAGTTGATATAAATGGTCATTGTGCTTTGTTGTTAGATTATAGCAGTATTGGTGAAAAATTTTCAGGTGTTATATGGGATAATGGGGATTACGCTATAGAATTATTTGGCAACTTGCCTAAAAACGAAATAATAGATTTAGCCAAAACTGCCAAAGTTTGTGAGAATTGAAAATCAGGCATAGTAAATTACCCTCCAAAAAAGATTTATTATATAGAGGGTGAAAAAATCCTCGAATAAAATCCGGAAGGAGGTGTTTCCGATGTGGCTTAAGAAAATTTCGGCTATTGCATGCTTGTTAGTTGGTCTATGTGCGTGTTTAAATGTTCGGACATCAGCAGAAAGCGCATATTATCTATCGGATAGTGATATTGCGCCATACTATCAGAGTGCGTATAATCCTGTCAGTGATTTGGATATAAGTGGCACGACTGCTTCTTGTACAAGTTCATCAGGAGGAGTTGATGTTGTCAAGATAACCGTTGAGCAGACTCTTGAAAAGTACAGCGGCTGGTTCTGGATATGGAACAGTGTTGACGGCGCAAGCTGGACAAAAACGGTGAACGAAAATACTATTCGTTTGTCTAACACGAAATCCGGTCTGCCAAGCGGCAAATACCGGTTGAAATCAGTTTTCACGCTGACAAGCTCAAGCGGCAAGACCGAAACTATCACGATTTACAGCAGTGAAAAAACGGTCGGATAAAGTATCCGAAAACAAACAAAACACATTTTGAAAAGATACTTTAGGGTATCAAAACAACAAGGAGGTCTATTATGACAAAATTATTCAAGAAGATTACGGCAACGGCAGCAGCGATGATGACTTTAGGAGCATTGTGCGTTGGCGCTTCCGCAGCTACATATCACAACTGGCGCGCTGTAGGACGAAATATACCCGGTGCACCGACAAGTGTAATTTCTGAGCCTGATGTGTTTTCTATTTCGCACGGAAAAGAGGGTGCTACTGCAAAAATGAGTGGTCTTGTTCACGACCCTTTATATCCTGAGGCAATAGCGTATACTTATATCAATTGTACAAATTTCGAAATGGATCCAATAGAATTAACACAACTTGAAGAAGATTATTACACAGTTGCTCCTGATGTTGGAAGTCCAATTGAAGATATTTCAGTTGGTTATTCCATATATGTCACAACGAATATAACAGGAGACACAGCTACATCGACAGGACGCATCAGTAAAAAAGCATGATACATAAACTAAGCACAGCGAAATATACTCTTTGCCAATTCCGCTGTGCTTAGACGTTCAGCTTATATAATGGAGGAAATATGAAACGCAATATTCTATTACTTTTAACAGCAATATCTTGCGTAAGCCTTTTCTGCGGGTGCGAGAGGATGCAATCCTCGCAAGTAAACTCTGACATGACGAACGAGCAGGTGTTTTCTGATTTTGTCGGTGAGTATCCTCGAAACGAGCTGTCAATTCTGAGCGAGAACAAGGAGGAAATCCGTAAGGCAATAAACGCTCAGGATAACCTCACCTGTGCGGATTATCTTTATGTCAATATTCCCGATAAAGCTTCCGTGTATGAGTTCAAAACATACAGTGTTCTTGTACCTCAATTAAATTATACCGCAGAACAATACCGCAAAGATTTTGATTCATTTTTCAAGTATTTCTTCCCGGACAGAGAAATTAATATGGATTTTCTGCGCTATTACAAATATCTTGGCTTTGATGAAGAAAAGGGAATGTACGAAAGCGATGAAGGATATGTTAAGGATAAATCCGCACTTCCCGACGGCGTTGAGTTTACCTACAATGAAATGCCCGAAAGAAGCGAAAACTGGAACAATCCCATTTATCTTGAGCTTAATAAGCTGATAGGCACCGACTCGGGCATAATAAACAAGGGTGAATCGGCTTATCTTGCGGGGAAAACAGAATATGACGCTCAAAAAGACGAAGTGATTCCATCGGATACATATAACACATTGAGCGATTTTGAGCCGCGCGCTTTATTTAAAAGTGTCGGAAAATATTCTCCAAAGAGCGAAAAGAGCTTCAAGCTCCTTGACGGCGAAACAAGAATATGTGATGCGGTTGAGTATTTTGAGATTTTTATCAACAATGCACCTATCTCGACAGGGCTGGAAAGAAATATACGCACAATCGTTTATAGCGTAGAGGTATTGAAATTAACAGATGACACATACGGTTATTTTTACAGAACCATACCTCAATTTCAAAATGTAAATTATGAATTTTTTGATTATGGCACGCATTCGCCGTACAATTATGATTCACCTGCAAGCGGAGAAGCATTTATGATTAGAGGCAATGACGTTGATTATATCAATAAGATTTCCTCGAACAGCTGGACATTTGATGTAAACATCTGTGATAAAATCGTACCTCTGGAAACAGCAATAAAAGAAATAAGCAGCAACCTTACAAAAGGAATAACATTCGATGTAATTGCCGTTGAGCTTGTGTATGTACGCCAATTTGTCAAAAACGAGCTTGGACATATTAACATAGATACTTACGAAGCATTAACAACTCCCGCCTGGAAGCTTACATTAGGAAATTCTAATGATAACAGGACATATATGGGCTATGTTGACGCAAAGGACGGCAAGAATTTCAGATACTATTCGGTTCCGGGAATAACTTATTATCATGAGTAAATGGAGAAATGATTTATGAGGCGGGATTCCTTGTGACTACAACGGCGAAAGATTCTTAGTCGGGAGTAATGAGAATTATTATTCTGTTAGCAGCGGTGGTCAGGAGCTGATGATAAATAAAAACGAAGTTGACATTGCTTATGACATTGCCCCAAGCATGTATGTAACGGAAGGAGAGCCGATAACGGAAATAATTCGTCTTCGCGAGGCTGCCGATATTCTCGGCAAAAGCGTTTCGGGAAGCGTTTTGTATAAGGCGAAAACCGTGGAGCTTGTTATGACAGGAAACCGCACAAAGGATAATCCTAATCCGCTTCTTATGCCTACATGGAAAATTACTCTGCAAAACGACAATGACGGGTTTTTGTATGATTTCTATATTGACGCGGGGAGCGGAGCGCTCGGAGGATATGTGCGATATAAAAATAATTAATCCGGTTAATTTCAGGTGAAAAAATGAGAACTATATTTGTTTCATTCAGAAAAATCTTAACTTCCCGCGGCTTTTATCTCTGCGTTTTTCTCACCGTGATTTTGCTGTTCTCGGCGGAGA
>CALZUA010000047.1 GCA_945829235.1 uncultured Clostridia bacterium
CTTATTGTTCATATTTTTGTATATTTCGACAATTTGTATGGGATTAGCAATAACACACCTATGGAAACAATTCTATCTATGCAAATCACGGCAACAATTCCGTATGACAATGTTTTTTACACTAATAACGCTAATCCATTAGTTGAAGCACTTACATTTATGCCTCCACCCTGCTATTCGAGTTGTACCTCCAGCCACGTTGAAAAACGGGTGTACATTTCTGCACACCCGTTATTTTTATTCATTTTCGAGGAATTTTTCGAGGATAATCAGCGAGTCTTTGGGATTGATGAATCCATCGCCGTTCATATCGGCAACAAGCGGGTTCGCGCCCTTTTCAATTTCGAGGAAATTTTTGATGACTGCAAGAGAATCCTTTGCGTTCAGAATTCCATCGTTGTCCATATCGCCGGGGCGGTCGCTGAATTCGCAGAGCATTGCGACATAATTGCCCTTTTCGGTGACATCAGGCAGGATAACCTTGCCGTCCGCGCCAAGCTTTGCACAGGTGACAAACGTCAGCTTGCCGTCAACGTTCTTGTATAGATTCGCGAATTTTCCTGCGTGACTTGACTTGAACGCGATTTCAAGTCTTGCGGGAATGCCCGTATTGTTAATCCTGAACTGCGTTCCCTCGGTACCGCGCAGGGTGTTGGATTTTGTGCTTGTTGTCTTTACGAATGTGAGGTCAGCCGCCTCAGGAGCTGTTATATCCGCACCGTCAACTATCCAAGAGTATGAGCTGTTGATAACGAGCTTGACATTGCTGCCGGTATCTGCAATGGACTTGATGACATCAACGGGAACCGTGGTGCTGCCGTTCAGTTCAATCGTTGCCTCAGAGTCGCTTGTGAGCTTCCCGAGGTCAGCCGCAACATCGCTCCAGCTCTTGGAGGAGCCGCCGATTGAAGGGTTGGTTGTTGTCGGAGTGGAAGGTCTTGAGCTTCCGCCGCCGGAAGAACCGCCCGAAGAACCACCGCTGGATTTCTTCGTGAATGTAGCGGTTGCAGCCTCGCTGTCCGTCATTCCGTCCTTAACCGCAATAGCCTTGACGGTAGTGGTTGCTGTAATCGTAAATGCACCCTCATAGAGCTTACTGCTTGTTGTAGGAGCAGAGCCGTCTGTGGTGTAGTAAATCTTTGCGTCCTCAGTTGCACAGGTGATTGTAACCGTCTGCGAGCCGGTGAACGAGCCGCCGTTCGGAGAAATCACGGGAGCAGCCACAGGCAGATTTATTGTAAATTCTGCGGTTTTAACCTCGCTGTCCGTCATTCCGTCCTTGACCGCAATTGCCTTAATCGTGGTTGTTTTGTCGATTGTTAAGGCTGCCGTGTACTTGTTGCTCTCGATTGTCGGTTCGGAACCGTCCGTGGTGTAGTAGATTGTCGCGCCCTCGGTTGCAGAGGTGATAGAAACCGTCTGAATGCTGCCGAATGTACCGCCGTTCGGAGTTATCACGGGAGCAGCCACGGGCAGAATAATTGTAAATTCTGCGGTTTTAACCTCGCTGTTCGTCAGTTCGTCCTTGACCGCAATTGCCTTAATCGTGGTTGTTTTGTCGATTGTTAAGGCTGCCGTGTACTTGTTGCTCTCGATTGTCGGTTCGGAACCGTCCGTGGTGTAGTAGATTGTCGCGCCCTCGGTTGCAGAGGTGATAGAAACCGTCTGAATACTGCCGAATGTACCGCCGTTCGGTGAGAACAAGGGAGCTGCTGTCTGACCGATTTTCGGCGCTATTTCATAGCCGCAGACTTTGCAGATTTCTGCATTTTCGGCGGTTGCTTCACCGCCGGAAACGTGCGTTTCCTTTTCGGTGGTATCGCCGCAGCGCTCGCAGGTCTGCCAATGTCCGTCCTTGTCAAAATTGTACTTTTCAGCCCACTTGTGACCAAGTTTTTCGATTACGGTCTGTGCCTGTGTGATTTCTGTTGTGCCATTCTCGTCGCTGAAATATTTGGTGCAGATGTCGCAAGTCCAATATTCGATATTGCCGTCCTCGGTGCAGGTTGCCGCCTTTGCGTCGTGATGTGTGAGAGTGCCGTGAGCGGTTTTTGCGGACTTTGAAACAGCTGCGCTTGCTTTATAATCGAGGGTTTCCGCATAGCGGATATAGCCCGTCACGGTTGTTTCGTGAGCTACCGCTGCGGTGTTTGTGCTGCTCCAATTTGTGCCGTCAAAGCTGTATTCAACGCCCGTGAGCGCGCTTGTGATTGTCGCCTTGTAGGTATTGTCGCTCTGCAAGTCAACCGAAAGCTCAAATTCGCTTTCAACGGGAGCATCTTTATTCAGCTTTTCGGTAATATTAACGACAACGTTGAATGTGATGTCCTTGTAATTCTGCGAGGGGAGAGTAACCTTGATTGTTGCCGAAATGTCCTTCTTCTCGCTGTCAAAGCCATTCAGCGTGAAGCGAAGCTTGCTTTGACCGTAAACCGCGGAATTTTCCTTGATAATGCCGTTTGTGTCGTTAATTACAATTCCCGCCGTGCCGATTGTTCCCATATTGTCGGGAAGTCCCGAAACAGTCGCGGTTTTTTCGCCGGTTATCGCCCAGTTGTACGACAGCGGGATATCCTCAATCGTAGGAGCGTCTGCCTTCGCTATATCAAGCGAAACCTCTGCGGTCAGGTCGTTGTACCAAGCCTCGTTTTCGCTCGGAGTAAAGGTCGCGGTGTACTTTGCGGTATCGCCGACGTTCGGGACATCGCTGCCCGAAAGCGCCCAAGTTCCCGCGATTTCGGTTTCGCCGAGCATTGCCTTAAGTCCGCTCAGGGAAAGCTCGCTCAGCTTTTTGCCGAAAGTACCGCTTGCAGTTTTCGTGCCGCTTGCGGTGAGGTCGCCTTTGGTTATGGTGAATTTCCAGTCATCTTTCGAGAACGTTGCTTCGGCGTATTTTTCGCCCTTTGCAACGTCGATTTTCACAGTGTAATCGCCGGGAATAAAGTCTGCGCCCTGCGTTACCTCAACACCGCTTGCGTTAAAGTATTTCACGGTGATTGCGCCCATACCCGTTTTATCGGAAGTGACGGTCGCTGTCTTTGCCGTGCCCGTGTATTTCAGGTTTTCGGGAGCGGTAAAGGTAAAGGTAAAGTCGCTCACCGTGGGAACAGGCAGGAATATGCCGTCATAGAACTTGTATTCGGTCGTGACCTCGCCGACTTTTACGGTGTGGTCTGTGCCTGTGAGGTATGCGTAGATGTTCTTATCCTTGTCGCTGTGCATTGAGGGGAGATAAGTCTTGCCGTCAACTAAAACAGCCGCGCCTGTGGGATTTGCTATGGTGAGGAGATATACCTCTTTTGTGCCGTTTGTGGGGGTAACTGCTGCTTCGCCATAGCCGCCGATAGCGTTTGCGTCTGTTCCTGCAACCGCCTTTACAGAACCGCCGGTTATTTTAATGCCTGAACCGGAGCCGCCCATGCTGCCGCCTATGCCTGCGCCATTATTGCCGCCGGTTGCGGTAACAATGCCGCCGCTTATGGTGATGTCTGAACCGGAGCCGCCGTTGCCGCCGCCTATGCCTGCGCCATTATTGCCGCCGGTTGCGGTAACATTGCCGCCGGTTATTTTAATGTTTGAACCGGAGCCGCCGTTGCCGCCGCCTATGCCTGCGCCCAAATTGCCGCCGGTTGCGGTAACAACGCCGCCGCTTATGGTGATATCTGAACCGGAGCCGTCAGAGCCGGGTTCGCCGCCTTCGCCGCCGTCGCCGCCGCCTATGCCTGCGCCCAAATTGCCGCCGGTTGCGGTAACTGTGCCGCCGTTTATGGTGATGTTTGAACCTTTGCCGCATCTGCCGCCGCCTATTCCTGCGCCCTGAGCGCCGCCGATTGCGGTAACTGTGCCGTCGCTTATGGTGATGTCTGAACCGTATGCGCCATTGCCGCCGCCTATGCCTGCGCCACAATCGCCGCCGGTTGCGGTAACAGTGCCGCCGGTTATTTTAATGTTTGAACCGTAGCCGCTCTGACCGCCGCCTATGCCTGCGCCACCAGCGCCGCCGTTTGCGGTAACAGTGCCGCCGCGTATGGTGATGTCTGAACCGTAGCCGTTATAGCTGCCGCCTATGCCTGCGCCAAAACCGCCGCCGTTTGCGGTAACTGTGCCGTCGGTTATTTCAATGTATGAACCGTAGCCGTAATAGCCGCCGCCTATGCCTGCGCCATTATAGCCGCCGGTTGCGGTAACAGTGCCGCCGGTTATTTTAATGTATGAACCGTAGCCGTTAGAGCCGCCGCCTATGCCTGCGCCTTCAGAGCCGCCGGTTGCGGTAACAGTGCCGCCGTTTATGGAGATGTTTGAACCGTAGCCGCTCTGACCGCCGCCTATGCCTGCGCCCCTAGCGCCGCCGGTTGCGGTAAGCTTGCCTGTGCCGTTTTCACCGCCCTGAATGGTCAGATTGCCAATACCCTCTCCGCTGACATTCTTCTGCAAGCCTGCGCAATAAGCGCCGCCTTTCAGCGTGTTTTCAGAGCCGTCTGCAAGGGTTATCGTAACATTTCCTGTGCTGTCGTCCGCAATTCCAAATGCGGCACTGCCGAGATTACCTTCGTCACCTGTTCCCGAAACGTCAATATTCACGCCGTTAAGGGTGATATTTGCGGAAACGTCGCTTGCAACATAGATAGTATCGGTTTCTGTCGTGCCCGAAATCGTAACCGCCTTATCCGAGAGGATAGTAAGCACGCCCGTTTCAGCGGGGTAGGTGTAGTCCTCGCCGTAAACAAGCTCGCCGCTGTCCGCAGTGATCGTCAGGTCTGTGCCGACAGCCGTTAACTCGCTTTGATAAATTACATAACGTTTTGTTGTAGTAACGCCGTCCACGGTTATGGTATGTTCGCCCTCGGTGAGATAAGCGAAAACTCTGCCGCCATTGGGGGGGTACTCTACACCGTCAACCGTCACGTTTGTGCCGTCTATTGTGAGGAGGTATACACTTTTGCCGTTGCCGTTGGTGGGGGTTTCAGTAAATCTTCTTCCCTCATTGCTGTTTGCATCAACATAGCCGCCGCTTATGATTATATTGTAAGCGCTTCCTCCTTCACCGCCGCCGATACCATCGCCGCTGCCGTTGGACATCGTCGTGACAGAGCCGCCGCTTATGGTTATGTATGAACCGTTGCCGCGGTTGCCGCCGCCGCCGATACCTGCGCCGTTGCCGTTGGACAGCGCCTCAACAGAGCCGCCGCTTATGGTTATGTATGAACCGTTGCCGCGGTTGCCGCCGCCGCCGATACCTGCGCCGTTGCCGTTGGACAGCGCCTCAACAGAGCCGCCGCTTATGGTTATGTATGAACCGTTGCCGCGGTTGCCGCCGCCGCCGATACCTGCGCCGTTGCCG
>CALZUA010000048.1 GCA_945829235.1 uncultured Clostridia bacterium
TTTGCACACAGCACAGAATAACTGCTCTGAACCTTTACAATGCGGTTTTAGCGGACATCAGGCGATTTGCGAATGAGGCTCTTGATGATGATAAACAGATGATTTCATCAATCGCCGCAAAGCTCGGCAAGGACGAAACCGAAAGTGTAAGACGAGCCGAGCGTGAGCTGAAAAAGGCAAACAAACGGCTCTCCGAGCTTGACAGGCTGTTCGCAAAGCTGTACGAGGAACATATCAACGGCAAGGTAAACGAACGCAATTACAACAGCTTATCCGCTACCTACGAAGCGGAACAGACGGAATTAGAGAGCAAAATCGCCGAGTTAAACAAGGAGATTAAGGCAAACCGTGAGAACGGCGAGAACGCCGAGAACTTCGTTGATTTAATCAAGCAGTATGCGGACATTGACGAGCTTACGCAGGCTCTCCTCAATACCCTGATTGACAGAATTGAGGTTCACGAGCCTGAAGATGTGGACGGAGAGTTTATTCAGAAGCTCGATGTTTACTACAAGTTTGTCGGCAGGCTTGATTGATATGATTGTGATGATTTAATGGAATGTTCCGTTGGAGCAGGTCAACAGATATTGAACCGCAAGTATATGCGCCTGCGCAAGGTCGGTAACGTGGATATAGTCGCGGATACATGTTCCGTCGGGGGTGTCGTAATCCGTGCCGTAAATAGAAATTGCCTCTCGCTTGCCGTTAGGAACTTGCAGAATAAGCGGAATCAGGTGACTCTCGGGATTATGCGCTTCTCCGATTGTACCACTTTCGTCCGCGCCGCACGCGTTGAAATACCGCAGGGAAACATAGCGCAGACCGTGCGCCTCAGCCGTCCACTTGAACATCTTCTCCATTGCCAGCTTGGTTTCGCCGTAAGGGTTGGTCGGGCAGGTGCGGTCGCTCTCTAAAATCGGGATATTTTCGGGTTCACCATAGGTCGCGGCAGTCGATGAGAACACGATTTTTTTGACGTTGTTCTTCACCATCGACTCCAGCAAAACCTTTGTTCCGCAGAGATTGTTGTCGTAATATTTCAGCGGATTAGTAACGCTTTCGCCAACCAGAGAAAAAGCCGCAAAATGAATAACAGCGTCAATTTGCTCCGAGCTGAACAGTTTATCCAGAAATTCAGCGTTACGGATATCGCCATGATAAAATTTTGCTGCTTTAGGAACTGCGTTGCGGAAGCCTGTTACAAGGTTATCCGCAACGATTACATCATGTCCTGCTTTTACAAGCTCCAATGCGGTATGAGAGCCGATATAGTCCACAACACCCAATACCAAAATATTCATTATCACCGTCTTATTTTATAAATACTATTATGGAAAAGCAGACTAAAATGGTTTAGGCTAATATCAAGGTTTAACCTATCGCAAAACTCCCACTGTGCTTATCGGCGGAAATTGTAACAACAATATTTCCGTCAACGGATATACTTTGCGAAGCAGTACCAATATCGCTTTTTGAAAATATGACATTTCCTGCTGTATCCTTTATCTCCACAGATAATACGCCGCTTTCTGTTTTGGCGTCTATTTTTATGTATTTGTTGCCGTTAATGTGAAGCGTCCTACTCATTTTTCCATCTAAAAGCTCATAAGTTCCGGACCAACTGTCCCAACCGTTGTTTCCAATATATCCAACTCTAGTCGCACTGCGGCTGTGTGATACTCCCGATGAATAAGCAACAACAACTCCTACTACAATAGCTAATACCAAGAAAATAACTCCACTTACGCCTTTAGGCTTCACTGACATACGCATATCAATCACTCCTCATACCGTAAAGACTTTTTAACTTTTGCAATCTTCGACTGATACAAAATCACAGGAAAGAGTGCCGCAACTGCAAAAGCACCAAAAGTTAGCGATTTGAATACAAATCCGAACGCTCCAAAAATAGCAAGAAAGCAAAGCCAAGGATTTCGCAGCGTTCCATAGTACCGAATTAAATCTTCCTTTGAGGTGTGAATTTCAAACGGCTTACCGTCATTCATCTTTTCAACAATAAGTAACTCACGATTATATGTCGTTCCGTTGGTTGCAATTCGTCCACCTTTTTCAGCCCAGGGACGAACCCTCACTTTGCCTATTGAGTAGTTGAGATTTATATTTTTATAAAAGACCTTATATCCAAGTTCTTCAAGAAAACAACGGTAGTCCTCGGCATTTTTGTGTGATTTTTCGCCAATGAATTCTACGCAATACTGTACCTCGTTCGGGGAGCAGGCTTCAAATTCATAAAGCAGTTTATTGACACGAACAAGTCTAAATCCTTGAGATGCCATTTTATTCAACCACTTTTCTTGCGTATCCAAAAGACTTCCAAAGAAACGATATTTTTTCATTACTCTCCTCCTATAATTTCAGATGCAAAGCGTGTAAGTTCTTTCAACCTACAAAGCTCTTTCTGTGCTATTTCCTTTCCAAGCGGGGTTATTAAGAATTCTTTCTTCCTGCCATCAGATTGTCCATATACAGAAATCCACCCCTTTTCACAAAGGGCATTTAATGCTCCATATAGCGTCCCTGCTCCAAGAGCAAGCCGCCCTTGTGTTTTTTCTTCTATATATTGCATAATTGAATACCCGTGTCTGGGTTGATACAGGGAAATCAATATGTAAAAGGTCACCTCGGTAAGTGCGCCTCCATTAACATTATCCCTCAAAGCATTTCCTCCACTATTACGGTTACTGTAATAATATTATACTTTATCTTTTGATTATTTGTCAATACTACAAAATGGACAAATTATAGCCAATAGATTTAGTTATAATTACAATATATGCAATCTGCCTAAAATCATACTTTCACGCATTCGGAAAGGTGATTGTCGTAACAAAAGAAAAACCTCTCATAAGATACGAGAGGTTTTTTCGGCTTTGAAGCCATTTGTCGAATTATCGGTTGCCCCTTGTTCCTTTTGGTGTGTTCAACATCAGCGGGCAATAGTAAAGCATTCCTGCGTCAAAACGACCGCCACCGCCGCTACACCCCTCAAAAAGCACATCGGGGAAATCGTGGGTTAGACGTTCAAGCAACTCATACAGCCCAAGAACATATCTGTGCGGAATTTCGCCAATATTTCCGATTTCAAGGCAGGCGGAATACCAATCGCATATACTTCTGTTCATATCCCACTTGATATAAGAGATGTCGGCGCTTTTCAGAATTTTCGATATCGAATTGTAAAGATATTCTCTTACATCAGCTCTTGTCATATCGAGAAGTAGCTGATAACGGCTTCGGTTAGGCTTTCTTCCAGGGATTTGTATTGCCCAGTCGGGGTGAGCGCGGTAATGCTCGCTGTCCTCGGAAACCATTTCCGGCTCAAACCATAAGCCGAATTTCATCCCGAGAGCATTGATTTTCTCCGCAAGCGCTCCCAGTCCTCCGTGGAGCTTATCCGTATTGACAAACCAGTCCCCAAGCCCCGAGCAGTCATCGTTTCTCTTTCCGAACCAGCCGTCGTCCAACACCAGCAAATCCACACCAAGCTACGCCGCCTGCGCTACGATTTTCAGTATCTTCTGCTAGTTAAAATCGAAATAGGTTGCTTCCCATCGATATATTCTCTCGGCAGGTCAAGACAGAGGCTTGCGGCATTTGTGAGAAAAACGCTGTTTTCACCCTCGTTTTCAATAACTGCGCTTCTTATTATAACAAGCCTGTCGCCGTACGTTTTGACCGAAATACTGCCCTCAAGTCCGAATGCGGGGTGAGTATTCCTGATTTCCATAAGCTCCTTCAGCTTTTGAACAACAGGTCTTTCCTGTTCTCTTTCCACATCTTCTGCGGTGTAGTAATGACGGTTTATGTCACGTCCGTTTTTGGTGCGCTCCATAAGCTCAATATCGTTTGAGCCTGCAAACATTCCCACATAATAAACCTGCGGTATTCCCGGCGCAAAAAAACTGTATCGCCCTTGCGAGAAGACACGCGCTGTCGTTGTCGCCGAGTGCCGAATAATAGGTCGTGTTCGCCTGATAAATGTCAAGATTGTTGTACGCCTCAGAGCTGTATATCATCTTTACGTTTGCGCGCTTTGATTACATCTGATTTTTGACCTTTTCTATCTCCTCGTCGGGAAGCAGGTCTTTCACGTCAACAATACCGATTCCGTCGTTGGTATCAAGCGTTGTAAACTGCTTCATAGGACATTTCAGCAACCAGTTTTTCAGATATTCTCCCGTGTGATTATACAGCGCGTGAAGTGTAAGGACAGGCAGAGCAAAATCGTATACCCAGAAGCCCTTGTCCGCTATCTTCATCGGGATAGTGTAATGCTCGTGGATTTAGGGAAGAATGTCTGCTATGGATTTCTTGGTTGTGTCCTTTGTTATATCAAGGTCTATCTGTTCCTCGCAGAATGTGCATCACACCTTCTCTGTTGTTCCGTCAGCAAACTTTGCTTCAATATACGGCGCACGGGGCTTGCGCTTATAGATAATGTCGGTCTGTTCAGGGGTAGGCTCGCCGTTCTCCCAGAAATCCTTGTAGCGGATAAACATATCCTTGTACTCAGACTCGTCCTTTTTCTCAAGGAAATCCTTGAAATACTCCGAGATTGCCGAGCGGTAAGAATGGCAACCGTTGCGTGCATTGGCTTCATCATCGGGAAAATTATCGTCCAGTAGGTTCGCCACGCAGAAGCCCCGTCAATATCTGCCGCTTCCTCCATTGCCAGAGGAACATTCTTCATATATCCACTGTACAGCATAACGATCATCGGCATACAGAACACGGTGTAAAGAAGGATAGCTCTGAACATATTGTCCAGACCGAGAATTGAAGTCTGCTTGACAAGAGGCATCATAAGTATCGCAAACGGCACGAACATACCACTTACAATGTAGAAATATATCATCTTGAATTTCTTTTTGCGGCCCATATTTCTGCCGAGAGCATAGCCTCCGCGAGTTATTACTCTTATCCATAAGATAGGTCTGAATCATTGCGTCAACGCTCATT
>CALZUA010000049.1 GCA_945829235.1 uncultured Clostridia bacterium
CCTGGGATAAAAACTGGGCTGAATTGACCGTATTCTTCGAATATCCGCAGGAGATTCGGAAGATAATATATACAACGAATGCCGTCGAAGGTTACCACAGAATGGTGCGGAAATTCACCAAATCCAAGTCGATTTTTCCGACCGATGACGCTATTCGCAAGGTCGTTTATATGAGCGTTGCCGAAATCTCCAAGAAATGGACTATGCCGGTGCGTGATTGGGGGCTGGCTTACGCTCAATTCATGATTTATTTTGAGGACAGATTCGCAGCATAGGGGCTATTCGGGGCTCTGCCCCGAACCCCGGGGTTTATCCGCCGGAAGATACCGGTGAAGTATGAAAAGCAGCGAATTATCTCCGCTGCTCTTCACCGTATATCTTGCAGCTGCGTCGGGTCGCTCCCTAGCGTTGCCCTGTTTGGCTGCATTTTTAGTATTGGTACGTTTTTCGGGATTATTCGTGTTTACACAGTTTCTTTTTTCAGACCCCCTTGGTCACTGTGCGGCTGCAACTGCCCGGTGAACTTTTCCTTTTTCATCGCAGCTTTGATGGTATTAAGGACGAGGTTGACCGTTTGCTCCGTCCCTGTTTTGTACGCAACAATGCTGTTGTCATAAAGGTCACGAATAATCGAAAGATACAGTACACCCTGCTTTGTGAATATGTAGGATATATCCGTCACCCATTTTTCGTTCGGACGCGTGGTGCTGAAATCTCTGTTCAGAAGATTAGGATACCTGTGTAGTTGCTGACTCATCACGCGGTACTTGCGCCTGCGGCGTATCTCCGAAAGAAGATTGTATTTGTTCATAAGGCGCAGAACGGTCTTGCTGTTTAGTTTTATGCCCTTGGTCAACAGATATTCATGTACTCTGCGATAGCCGTAGGTTTTGTTTGTTTTCTTTTGACATTCTGATATTTTTTTCGACTGCTTGTTGATGTTTTTCCGGCTTATCCATTCTCTTGACAAAGCAGTAATATCCGCTGCGCGATACGCCAAAAAACTCGCACATCACGCTGATGGAATACTTGTGTTTGTGGCTGTATATTGCCTCGTATTTGAGTTGTGGCCTCACTTCCTTCCAGTAAGGTGAATAAAATCCCGCAGCAGCTCCACTTCCATTTCAAGCTGTGCTATCCGTCTGTCCTTTTCTTCCTCAGCTGTCATTGGTCGCTTGCGTGGGCGTCCCTTCGTCTTTGGCGGATTTCCTTGCTTGATATTTCGTTCATTTCGATTGTGCCGCTTTACTAGCTCCCTTATCTGCTCCCGTGTCACTCCGAAATGCTCTGCTATTTCGCGGTTCGTTTTGCCCTCCGATTTCATCCGGAACACTTCAGGCTCCAATTCCTTTATCTTTGTGTACTTCCTTGGCATAATAAATCCCTCCTATGGTTTCTATTATACCATAGGAGGGTCTTTTTGTCTATGTCTGTTTTTACTGGGGTAGTCCATTCGGGGCTGAGATTGTGAGAAAACTCTTGCGTAAATCTATGTGCGAAAAACCTCCGTTTTATGAAGAACGCAGATTCTTGTAAAGCGTAGAAGGTTTCACTCCGGTCAGTTCTGTTATCTCTTTGACCGAATATTGCTTGGTGTTATACAGCTTAACTGCCTTTCTAACAGCCTCCTTATCCGCGGGAGGTCTGCCTCCTTTTCGTCCTCTTGCACGAGCGGCGGCAAGTCCCTCTTTCGTGCGGTCAGCGAGAACATCTCGCTCAAACTGCGCCAGCGCAGACATCAGCGTAAAAAGCAGCTTTCCAGTGCTACTCGTCGTATCAATCGACTCCTTCAGCGACACAAGGTTCACGCCCTTTTCGTTGAATGTTTCCATCAGCCAAATCAAGTCTTTCGTGCTTCTTCCCAACCTCGACAGCGATTCCACAACCACGGTATCGCCCTCGGTAAGCCGCTCCAACAGCATTTCAAGCTCGGGGCGATTACGCTTTGTACCAGTCATTTTTTCATTGTAAATGCGGTCAACGCCGTACTCTTCGAGCATATCAATCTGCCGGTCAAGATTTTGCTGCTCGGTCGAAACCCGCGCGTACCCAAACACAAAATTCCTCATTTCACCAATCTCCGCAGTACGCATACTCGCACAAAATCTCGTCAATCGCGCATTGCAACGCGTTCGGAACATAAATCATCTCCTCGATTTCGTCCTCGGAGTAGCCATATTCGAGCAGCAAATCAATGTGCTCCGCGGCAACTCCAATCTGCGACGCAAACAGTTTCAGCTGCCGAATTTCCGCGGAATCGTCAACAGATTTTTCATCACTCGGCTCATTCCACCAGCGCGGGTGATAGTTGAAAAGATAACGATAGTCCCAATCGGTGTAATGGCTGATATCAAACTCGCCGCGTTCAATCTGCCCGAATTCATCGACTTTCACGATATCCCCGAGGTCAACCAAAACCTCCTCAAACGGCGCGCAGAGCAGCCCGAGCTTTCCAAGCGCAGTGCACAAAATCGCGTCTGTGCTTGCGTAAATGTAGAACCCCTGCTGGCGAAAATGATACAGCGCGAGCGGATTGTCGCCCTTCACGAAATACAGATTTCGCGCCGCGTCAAGTATCGTGAAAACGAACGAACCCTCAACTTGCTCCGCCATTTTCGCGACGGAATTCAGGTCGAGGGTTTCGTGTTGCTCGAGGAGTTGAACGGCAATATAACTGTCCGTTTCGATGTTCGTTTTCGGCAAATTCAGCTCACTGCGAAGCCGTTTGTCGTTGTACAAAACTCCGTTGTGAGCAAGCGCAAAAGCAGTTTCACCGCACTTTCCAAAGAACGGGTGATTGTTGAAATTCTGCGATTTGTCGCCTTGCGTAGCCATTCGCGTGTGCCCGAGAATAGTGGTTGTGCCGAGCGGCAAACGCAAGTGCAAGCGGCTTGCGGGCTCGGGGCGCTTGTAGATTGATATCTCGCCGCGGTAAACATACGCGAACCCGGTCGCGTCTTTTCCGCGCACCTCGCACTCGCGTGAGAGCACCTTCAAAATTTTCTCGCGCTGCCGCGTGGAAAAGTGGTTTTTGTAATCGATAAGTCCAAAAATTGCACACATCTCAATCATCCTCCTCCGTTTCTACAGGCGCGTTCACATAAAGTTGGCGCTCCTTCAAATAGGTAATAAGTTCCCTGTTTTCGCTCGGAATGCTCGTGACAAAATCGCTCCAACTCACGTTCGCGATTTCGCTGTCAGAAAGCGTTAACGCGTATTCGCAAATTAGGTTGACGAGCTCAAGTGTCGCGAAAATCGTATTCACTTTCAACGTTCCGCGAAACATTCTGAACTCAATCGTTGACCAGTTCGTGATGTTAACGCAGGCGTAGCGCCCGTTCGCGCCCTTTTTCGCGTCCTCCATAATCTCCTTCGGGTTGTTCTTGTAGCCGTACCGCGCCGCCCATCTGCTCATCTGATATTCGGTTCTGCGCGAGAATTTCAGCAACTCATTCCAATGGTGTTCAACAAAATACAGCACCCTTGAAATACACTCGTCTTGCTCCTCGCGCGTGTCGCCAAAAGTTGTCCGATTGACGTGGACGTGAAGCCCGCAAGTGCTTGTTTTATGCGATTTGTAGCCGAGTTGAATCGCCTTGTGGCAGACATCGTGCCATGGCATTTGGTCCTTGTGGTACTCCAGCGACATCGGGTGCGTGACGATTTCCATGCCGTCATTCAGCGAGCCGTCCGACTTGATGTAGATGTGCTCAAGCCCGTTCCAATTCGCCTCATCGAGAATCAGCTCGGCGTTTTCGCCGTCTTTTCCGCCCTCGTCAATTTCAAGTTCAACGCCGAAAAACCGCTTGCTGTCACCGTAAAACAGCGGGTCCGGTTTATAACCGTAGTCGTGAATCGCGCCGCGGTTGTGTTGTTGATAGCAGTCGCGGCAATACGCGTAGTCGTCGCCGTCCGCATAATAGGCATCGTCGAGGTGAATTATACGTCCGCAGTCCTCGCAGGTCGTGTAATAGCGGTCGTAGCACCGCTCGCAAAGCGGAAAATCTGACGTGCCGTTGTTGTCGTCAAGCCAAATCCGCGTGTCGCAGTGTGAGCAGATTGTGGTGTGCTCGTGCAAGCAGTCCTCGCACAAAATTTGCTCGTCAAACGTAAAAACATCGCCGTCGATTTCGCAGCCGCACAGTTCGCAGCACGGCAATTCGTTGATTTCTTTTTCCATGGTTTTCCTCCTCAATATTCCTCGGCAAGCAGCATTGTCGAGTGCGTTTCGTCGTCGATAA
>CALZUA010000050.1 GCA_945829235.1 uncultured Clostridia bacterium
GACCTTGCTCTTGAAGCCAATGCAAAACGATATGAAGCTTATAAGCTTGAGCAAGAAGCGTTGCACATTTTGGATAATGAGGTAATATTTGCAAAGTGAGATAGACAAAGGCGGTGCTACATATATCACCGCCTATCCTTTGCTTAAATCAGTTGTTGTTATCGCTGTATAATGGGGACGCTTGAATTTATCATATCAAACTACATTTATTGTGGACAAAATAAGTTGAAATTTTGTTGTTGGTGTGGTATAATAATATCAAAATAAGGGAGGTGTTTCCATGAAACCTAAAAGCATTGATTCTTTGATGAAAAATATGCGCGACAGAAAGGGCATTCAGATAAAGGGAAGTCTGCAAAAGAAAAAGTTAAGATATATGGGATACTATCACGGATACAAAGGATACCGCTATTGCAATTCCCCTTCCTCGTTGTTTCCGTACACTGATTTTAATGAATTACAAGCTGTATATGATTTTGACATGAAAATCAAGGCAGTACTATATCCGCAGATAATGTTTCTGGAAACAGCGCTGAAGAACTACGCTCTTGAAATTATTGTTGATGAAGCAAACAGCGACAGATTTGCAGATATTTACTCCACCTTATTGAATGACTATAAGTCATATCCTGTTGGGAGTGAAAAATACAAGAACGCAATCTCAAAACGAATGAATGTCAGAAAAAAGATATATGATGATATTTCACGCGACTATGGAAACAGCAACATTGTAACGCATTATTACGATAAAGACTGTCCCGTACCGATTTGGGCAATTTTTGAAATAATCAGTCTTGGCGAATTTGGCTATTTCATTTCTAGTTTGAACGCCAATACCAGAGCAAGAATATCCTCATCAATAGGAGTAAAGTCCAGCTTTGATATGGATTCAAGATTGGTGGAGAAAATTGTGTTCACGCTTAAAGATTTAAGAAATGCGGTGGCACATAATAATACGGTTTTTGATACAAGGTTCAAAACAGGCAAGGTAAGTTATCGAATATCAAAGTACATAGCCTCAGAAATAGGTATAAGCAATATTACTTTCAATTCAATCGTTGACTATGTCGTGCTGATTTCGTTTGTGATGAAGCTTTTGCAATGCACAAAAACAGATATTACCAATTTCATTAAACAGTTTGATGAAGCTTGTGAGGCCCTCAGAAAAGCTGTTCCAACCACAATATATGCTAAAATTATTTATACAGATACAAAGAACAAACTGAACTCCTTAAAAATTTTTTTATAATTTTTAAAAAAGTATTGCATTTTTTTGCAGTATGTGATATAATATAATACAGAATAGCGGCGGACGTCTGCGGACTAAGCCTAAGGGGGTCGGATGCGTCCGGCTCTCTTTTTTTATGATTCTTTATTTTATCGGTTTTCCTTCAAGCTCCTCTCTCTTGCTATCAATATCGTAAAGATACCCCATAATCATACTTTTCATCTCTGAACCGCCCTCTTTTTCAAATTTACGGAGCATATCGGCAGACTGTTTTACGAACTCCCTACGAAGGGCTTGATATTCAGCTTTAAATACATCAGAGTAGCTGTGCCAAGCCTTGTTTTTGTGAATGAAATTCTCAAATGAGTATTTCAATTTCTGCCGCTCTGAATGTACTGTTTCCTCGCACTTTTCTCGATAAACCGCCTTGCTGTTCTTCTTGCGAAGCACCTTGCACTCCTCGCAGTACTGCGTATTCTTGGACTTTGCGATGAAGAAGATGCCGCACAGCTTGCACTGAACGCAGAACACCTTTCTGCTCGTCATATAGCGGGAATATTCCGTCAACAGCGCCGACATCTCGCTGCAATTAACCCGAATAACACTACAAATCTCCGTGTCTTGCGGAGATTTTTTCTTTTTCAGCGTGGTGAATGTGTCAGTAATCAGCGTTTCCACATCATCACGGAACTGCTCGCCCAACAACGCTCTATCGGTCTGTTTCAGAGGTAATCCATGCCGCGCGTTCATATAGAATAAAGTGACGGTCTTGTACCATTTTGAGATAGTCCGTGCAAGCAGGCGCAGGGTAATGCTCTTATCAACCTTGAAGATGCAATCAAGCTCGTTTTTTGTTTCGGCAACTCTGTGGCTGTTGGAGTTCTTGTCGCAAAGGTTAGCGTAGAGCCTGTACGAAAGTTCCTGAAGCTTCTCCACGTCCGACAACGACTTGAACACATCAGCTGCAAAAGTTCCGAGCGGCTGTTCACGAAGATATATGTCCAAATCCTTGACGGCGAGGTTTGGGGTGTCGCTGTTTTTCAGCACCTTTTTGATGATTTTCGTCGAGCCGCCGATTAGCATTTCGGTGCTGTCCGTGAGCAAAAGGACTGCCTCGTAGTCGTAATTCACATCAAATTTCTTCTCAAAATCCATAGAAACTACCTCCGTTACAAGGATAATGTAATTGGGATATTAGCAAATGTTGCAGGATGAGCCGATATTTCACTTATAAGTATAGCATAATACAGCCGTTTTAGGCAGAATACGACGTTGAAAAAGGTTTTACAAGGATAAAACATAAAGGTGCAATATACCGCATTATAAAAGCGTTTTCTTGATTGTAAAACTTGGTTGTACCGAAATACTATCCTTGTACAGTATATCACAGTCTATTGCATTTGTCAATCCCGTATGGTATGATATTGTCAAGGGACGAAGCTTCACCCGACATTCCGAACAACACCATTCAAGGAGGTAACTTTTATGACAAACGCAAAGAGAGAAGAAATTATAGCGGCGATGAGCAGCCTGCTCGAACAGCTCGTAGAGAACGAGCCGCCGAAAGCCGAAACAACCGCCACACCCGAAAAGGTTGAAATGCTGACGATAAAGGAGTGTACCGAGGCGGTCAAGGGGTTGAACGAGTACACGGTGCGACAGCTTATCGCCCGCAAGGAAATCCCCTCAATCAGAACGGGACAGGGTAAGCGCGGGAAGATACTCGTTCCGAAAGCGGCTCTGCTCCGCTATTTTGTTGGTGCATAATGAAAATACTTGAACGGATTAACCCAACGAACACCGGCTCGTACAATCGCCCCATTGCTCACGCTTTGGGGCTGAGTGCGGCGGTGGTTTACGCTGCGCTGATTAGCAAGCAGGTCTATTATGAACAGCACAATAAGCTTGATGAGGAAGGCTTCTTCTACTCAACGATTGCGGATTTGCAGGAAAGCACCTCTATGGGCAAATGTCAACAGAGCAACGCTATCAAGGTGCTGACCGATGCAGGATTGGTGGAAGTTTGCAGGCGCGGTATGCCCGCAAAGAGATACTTTCGGGTGCGTGATGAAGTGGAGCTGCTCGACAAGTTTCTCAAACAGGGTAAAGAAATAATTGCCGAGCTCAACCCTATTGCGCAGTTGGACGATAACCGCCAAACTTGTTGTACGGAAACCGAACAACAAGTCGGCGGTTTTCCTGACATCAAGTTGGCACAAAACGTGCCTTATACTATAAATCATAATATAAATAAATCTAAAGAGAATAATCCTAATCTATCAATCCACGGCAGCGCTGATGTGATTGATATGATGGATAATTCAGCCGAGATTGTTTCCGTTGAGGAGCGAGAAAACTACCTTGATCTTATCCGTGAGAATATCGAGTACGACTGCTTTGAAGAAATGGAACAGGAAAAGGTTGACGAGCTTGTTGAGATAATGGTTGATGTTGTGTGTTCGAACCAAAGCACGGTTCGGGTTCACGGCGAGGACTTGCCGCACGAGGTGGTTAAAAGTAGGTATCTGAAACT
>CALZUA010000051.1 GCA_945829235.1 uncultured Clostridia bacterium
TATTGGCAGAGGGCGCGTTGTTAGCAAAATATCAGAGAAAACATAAGTAACCGCAGAAAGACGTATTCCCATAAGTCGGGCAGATAAATCTAATTTGAAAATCGGTTTGAAAAATGTAAGATGAACCGGAAGAAGTTGCAGGCGGTATGTTTTCCGTCATAATCGTCGTTAATCGGTTGAATTCTGCGCATAAGCTGTCGGGCAAATATACCGCCTTTTGAGATATAAAGGCGGCTTTGCTTTATGCAGCATAATTCACACCAACAAAGCGTTGCTTAATTATTCAAAACTGATTTGTTTTATATTATCGGCAAAATTACATCGAAATCTTTGTTTTCCCTCTTGCATTTTTGCCGATAACGGTATATAATATATTTGAGGTGAAAGAAAATGAGATATATTTCGGTAAAAGAAGCAGCAAAATTGTGGGGTTTGTCCGAGAGAAGTGTTCGCAATTACTGCGCGCAAGGTCGCGTTCAAGGCGCTTTTATCACGGGAAAGACGTGGAATATTCCCGAAAATGCGGGAAAACCCGCTCGGGCAAATTCTGTTGAAACCGTACCGACTACTCTTGCAGAAATTCTTGAAGATGAGATGAAAAGCGGCAGAAAAGGCGGAATTTATCACAAGATACAGGTCGAGCTGACCTATAATTCTAATCACATGGAAGGCAGCCGACTTACCGAAGACCAGACACGATATATTTATGAAACAAACACGATTGGTGTGCTGAAAGATGAAACCGTAAATGTGGACGATATTATTGAAACCACAAACCATTTTCGCTGTATTGACACGGTTATTTCGTGCTATAACAAAAAGCTCTCGGAGGCTTTTATAAAGCAGCTTCACGGTATTTTGAAAAGCAACACTTCCGACAGCAGAAAGAGCTGGTTTTCCGTCGGCGATTACAAAAAACAGCCAAACGAGGTCGGCGGCGAAGATACGGTCTTGCCTAAAAACGTTCATTCGGAAATGAGCAAGCTGATTTCGGAGTACGAGAATGGAGAAGCAAAAACGCTTGAAGATATCGTTGAATTTCACGCGAGATTTGAAAAAATACACCCGTTCCAGGACGGAAATGGGCGTGTCGGTCGTCTGATTATGTTCAAGGAGTGTCTTCGGTTCGGAATTGTACCTTTTATTATTGACGAAAGTATCAAACTTCTGTATTATAACGGTCTGAAACGCTGGGATGAACAGCACGGTTACCTTATCAATACCTGCGAATTGGCTCAAGATGCGTTCAGGGAAATGCTTGACTATTTTGAGATAAAATAGATTTTTCGCGATTTCTCCACATTAACGAAAAAACACTCTCCAAGCCTGTTTTGCCGTTTACGGTTCGCCGTTCGGGAACATAGCCATAAACCTTGCCCTTCCCCTTGATAAAAGTCTGTTTGACGAGCCTTTGTGTTATATGCGTCCGTAACTGTCGTCGCTATTGTATCACGCTCAAACTCCGCAAAATTGAGTAGGTTATTCCTCATCATTCGTCCCTCTTTTGTTTCGGTGTTGAACGGCTCTGAAAGGGAAATAACGCTCACTCCCAGCTTGTCGAGCGTGTCTGTGATGTTGAGATATTCACGCATATTACGGGGAAATCTGTCGTATGTCTTCACGATAATTCGTGAAATTTCGCCGTTTCGTGCGTCCGTCATCATCTCTTGAAAAGCAGTGCGATGTTCTATGTCCTTGCCCGATTTTCCGTCATCGCAGTATATTCTGAAATCAGCCCCCTCGCCTAAAAAGTTGTTGCGCTCAATCATAAAACTATCCTCCTGTTATAATTCTTTTGTAATCTCCTTGACAAATCATCGCCTGTGTTGCCACTAAAAAAAGAGGTGCGGAAGATTTTATCTTCCCGACGCTGTGCAAATCCATTTTGGAGTTTCGGGGTTTAAGTCGCTGACCGTGATGTCAAGCGAAAAAGGGTTCAGGGGTTTAACCCCTGACTCAATTCCTTATTGTGAAGCTGGGCGTAACAATATGGTTATTGAGTATAGCCTTATTGATTGAAGCCGAAAAATAGCCCCAAAATCAAACGCCAAAAAATAGCCGTACTGTAGAGGTAAATGGCGGCAACGAAAGAAAGAGGTATCTGACTATGAGTGAGATAAACGGCAGTGCGCTGTCAATTTCCTTAATCAAGCACGGTCTTACCGTTTTGAAGCTATCCGATTAACTGTTTTAGGAAATCCTTTGTACATTTTTTGTTCGGTCAGCTGAATAGTTACGAATTTTTTCATTTTTCTATTGACAAGCCGGAAAAAATGCTGTATAATAGCAATAGATATATATTCATCAATATATATCAAGCAATATTTTAGCGGAAAGGAAAACAGATATGGCTCCGAAGAACAAATTTACAAGGGAAGAAATGGTAGCTGCTGCGGTTCGGGTGGTTCAAAAATTGGGGGCGGCTGCGCTGACGGCGAAATCTCTGGCGGAAGAACTCGGAACTTCCACACAGCCGGTTTTTACCTGCTTTGGTACGATGGACACGGCAAAAGCGGAAGTCTACGCCGCGGCGGAGCGAATGTTTGACGAATATCTGACGGCGGGTTTGAAGGAAAGAATCCCGTTCTTCGGCTTTGGGACGCAGTATATCCGCTTTGCCAGAAAAGAGCCGGAACTGTACCGCCTGCTGTTTTTGATGCGTCCGGACGATATGGGGGGCGGCGTCTTTGCCGCCATACGGCATATGCAGGATCTCGTCCGTCCTTCGCTTACGGAAACATACCATATCAGAGCACAGGAAGCAGACCGCTATTTTCGTGATCTCTGGCTGGTGGTTCACAGCCTTGCAACGCTTATTGTGACAGGCGACTGTCCCTATTCCGACAGGGAGATCGGGCAAATCCTCACCGGGTTCAGCGTTAGTATCTGCAAGGCTATCAAAGAGATTCCGGGCTTTACGGAGGGAACATTTGACAGAGACGCCATCTTTCAGGGTTTGATACAAGAGAAATGAGCCGCGATGCCTGTAAAACCGGCTCAAACGTCTGACAAAA
>CALZUA010000052.1 GCA_945829235.1 uncultured Clostridia bacterium
GGATTACAGTTCTATGCCTTTTGATTATATTCTAGGAAGCATTCATCATTGCTATAATATCATCTAATAAACATAAAATGATAATGCCTGAAAGGAGCGGTCTTATGGGACGAGATGTTGTATCCGCTAAACTTGATGTAATATTCAAGAAGCTGTTCACCGAAAATAGCGATTTGCTTCATTCGTTTGTGGCAAGTATGCTGGATATTCCGCCCGAGAGCATTAAGGAGATAACAATTTCCAACCCCGAGCTGCCGCCCGAAACGGTTGCAAGCAAGTTCAGCAGGCTGATTTGAGCCTTAATGTTGATGACAAGCTTGTCAATGTCGAAATACAGGTGAAAACCGATACCGATTATCGTGATAGGACGCTGTTTTATTGGGCAAAGCTGTACACTTCCGAGCTTAAAAGCGGTGAGGATTACGCTGCGCTCAAGCAGACGATAACGATAAACATTATCAATTTTAATATGTTTGAGGGGAATGATTATCATACCGAGGTTGCGGCAATGATAAAGGGTAAGAACGAGGTGTTCTCGGATAAGTTCAGTATGCACTTCTTTGAACTGAAGAAGATAAGCAAAAATCCGAAAACAAGCCGTGAGCAATGGCTGCAATTCATTAACGCTGATAGTGAGGAGGATTTTGAAATGGTTGAAGCAACAAGTATGCCGATTATTCAGAAAGCCGTAAAGGTTATCTATGATATGAGCGAAGATACCAAAATCCGTGAGCTTGCCCGCCTGCGTGAAAAGGCTCTCCACGATGAAGCCTCTGCATTAAGGCAGGCGAAGGAAGCAGGTCGAACTGAAATAATCGAGAAGATGAAAGCCAGCGGTATGACCGAGGAACAGATTAACGCAATCTTATCTTTAAACTAATAAACCGATAACAAAGCGGAGAATGTAAAAGTTCTCCGCTTTTGTGCTTTGTATGTGAGCGTTCTGAAAAGACTTGCGAACAGCGAGAATGTTCCCAAAGTCGAAATAGGGCATCTCAAAGCAAGGCTTGAATAGCTTAATCGTAAAATTGAGGTCAGGCAGGCTGACGAGGTGATTAAAAACGAGAGCGAGAACGATGTACAAAACACCGAAAGTCACATCTCTCACGGACAGAATGCTCTTGTGAAAACCAAGGGGTACAGCAAATCATCTGTTCCCAAGACCAAACGGTGATGTTTATCTTATAACATAGGCTGCAAAGTCGCTCAACTCCTTAATAGCGGTTTTGCACCTCTTTTCTATAATATCTCTTTTGACCGTATTAAACCCTGACTGTTTGGGGCACTTTATTTTTTATGTTGAAATTCTGCTTAAATTAGCATTGCCAAAACCATTACCGAAAAGTGTGAGGTCATTGAAATAAAAAGCTGGCAGGTTGGACAAGCTATTACAATGTTTAATTCGTTGAACTCCGATGGATTGCCGCTTTGCGATGCTGATATTATCTCTGCCAAACTCTATGCCAAAGCTGAAATAAACAATCAGAGAGATGAGTTTAATAAACGTTGGAAAGAATTGACTGAACTTATCGACGAGTTAAATCAGAACGGTATATCGTCTTTTGACTCGATACTCAATCAGCAGATGTATTATCAGCGAGCAAAGAACAAGGAAATACTATCGGATACAGGAGCTATTATTGTAACCACTCCGGGTGTTAGACGTTATTATACAGAGATTAACAAAGAGCTGCTTGAAAAGCCGTTAGAGTTATGTAGCAGTATGATAAATCTTGCAAAGATATGGAAGAAAGTTTTTGATTACCCCATAATGCAGGTGCTATCCAAATTCAATGAAAACTTCAAGCTGTTTTTGGCAAGCTATTTTCTGCGTTTCAATCCCGATGAAATCACGGAAGAAAAGATACATTCTATAGTTGTGTGTATGTTAAGGCTCTTTGCTGTCCTTGAAATCGTTGATACGGGCTATTCAAGGATAGATTGTCAATACAAGTGCAACACAGTTACGAGAAAAATTTTTTGAGCGCCTCGAAGGGAGTAAGGTAATTCAAGCGTTTCCTCGGACGATTGTTAATCATATCGACAATGAGCTGCAAATCATCATCGGAAATATCGGCAAAGGAAGTGCCTTTCGGGAAAAACTGACGCAGCAGACCGTTGGTGTTTTCATTCGTACCACGCTGCCACGGGGAATAAGGCTCACAAAAAAACACTTTCATTCCCGTTGCTTCGGCAAGTTCCTGATGAGCAGCAAACTCCTTGCCATTGTCTACGGTAAAGCTTTTCTTCAGCTTATCGGGAATAGCCGAAAAGGCTTGAATAGTAGCTTTATTGAACGCATTATCCTGTCTGTCGTCAATTCTGAAAGCTACAAGGAAGCCCGATTTCCGTTCAACATGAGTGCCAAAGCAACCGGTCTTTCTCATTCCGAGAACGGTATCGCTCTCCCAGTGACCGAAGCGAGTACGGTTTTCCGCGCCGGCAGGGCGCTCACTTATCGGCGTAGTGTTGGGAATTCTGCCGCGTTTGTCCTCGGTTTTGCACTTCTTGTGTTTCCATTTGAAACGCATGATTTTCTTTAGCTGTGGCGGCAAAACGCCAGTGTCAATTGCGCGGTAAATCGTTGTGAAAGATATGCTGAACGGCTCTTTGTCGCGTTTCGCTCGACCTGCGATTTGTTCAGGCGACCACCTTAAAGCCATTTTTTCAAGCACATATTTACGAGCAGGTCCGCTTTTGAGCTTTGGTTTTCTGCCGCAGTTTTTTCGCCGTTTCTTATAAAGTTTGTCTGCGTGATGAGCGGAGTATGTACCGTTAG